>NZ_UQRQ01000006.1 GCF_900543425.1 uncultured Sanguibacteroides sp.
CCCCGACCCTCTGGGTGTAAACCAGATGCTCTGAACCAACTGAGCTAAGCGCCCGGGTGCTGAATTGCGGTGCAAATCTAATTTATATTTTTAATTTGTCAAAAGAAATGAAGAAATTTTTATCAGAAAATTAATTTTCCGATTCTTTCAGTTCTTTACTGAAAAGCGTATCGAAGAGATCTCCGCGGGTGAGTTTCCCGTTTTGTAAGCATATGATTTCGACGCATCCTTTTGCACAGAGTTGGTGATCAGGGATTTTGTAAATGTCTTCAAAAAAGAGCAGTTTGATTCCTTCCCGCTTCAACGCAATTTTTACTAAAAAGCGATCGCTTCCTTTCAGAGAGTATTTGTAGGAAATATCCACCCGGGAGACCATGGCGTCGATGCCCTGGGCATGAAGGTCAGAAAAGCTTTTTCCCGTGGTTTCCAGGAATTCATGCCTGGCGTGCTCTAAGTAATGTTGATAATTGGCGTTATTGACTACTCCCTGAATGTCACATTCGTAGTCGCGTACTTTCATTTCCAGTTCGAATATATATTTATGCATATTTTATAAACCTAAGGATTCGTTGATCAGGATAATTTTAATTCGTTTTTGCGGAAAGGACTTTTCGGTGATGGTCCAGGTGTTGCAAAGACGATCGCTACTTTGGCAATTCATACAGGTGTTGGTCGTTTGGCATGGCGTGTGTAAATGGGGATGGCGAATCGCATTCCGGGGTGCGGCGACGGTACGGATACGTTCCATGGCTTTTTCCAGGTTTTCGACGATTTTGTTTACGCCGATGAATAAAACGACATTTTTGGGGCCGAACGTGATGCCTGCCACCCGGTTTCCGACCATATCCACATTGACGAGTTGTCCCTGTCGGGTCAAAGCGTTTGTTCCGGTAAGAAACAGATCGGCTTGCAGGGCTTGTCGTCTCCAATATGTTTTTTGAGTTCGACTGTATCCCTCTTGAAAGGTTCGGATCAATACGCACTCGGAATTGCTTTCTAATTTGCTCAATACTCCGGTTGCTTTCATCGTCTCGGAATCGCCCCAGGAGACGGTTGTAGGTTGAAGGCGCTCGAAAATCTCCGTAAAGAAAATTTCTTGGGCCTCGGCCGTCGTTTGGGCAAAATAGACTTCAAAATGATTCTTTTCCAGCGCTTTTATCGTGTGATTTATGATTTCGTTTTCCATGACGGAATGATTTTTATATGAAACAAAGATAGGATAAAAACTGAAAGACTCAAAAAGGGAAGCCTAAGCCGGATTCCTAACCACTCCCTGTGATTACCGTATTCATAATCGAATTTTATGCTATAGATCTTAGCGTAATGGGGTATGATAATACCGGTCTGTTTCTGTTTGTATTATTTTATCGACAAGGGATAACGGATTTTTTTGTATTTTTGCCTTTTGAATAGGAAGTATAGTATTTATTTGAAAATGTTATTTTTATGAGAATCTTTTTTTCTTCTCTTTTTCTTCTTTTTTTCGTGCATGTTGCTTCGGCTCAGTTAGTATTGAAGTCTGAAAAGGGAGAGTTCGAGTGTCGGTTGATCGGTCGGGCGTTGTTTGACGGGGGGGTATTTTTTAGTGATAAGACCCCGTTGGGAAATGCCGTTGAAATTTATGATGTGCGTTTGGGGACTACTATGCGTTTCCTGGATCATTGGTTTGGAAAAATCGAAATCGGTTTTGCTAATAGTGAGGTTTCTTTGAAGGATATATATATTGAATACCAGCAAGAACGCCATGTAATCCGGGTGGGACATTATTACGAGGCTTTTGGTTTGGATTACCGGATCGGGACGTCGGATATGAAGTTTAACGGGGTATCCGTTACGGGAAAAGCGTTTGGTGATCGCCGTAAACTGGGGATCAGTTATATTTATAATGTGGACGCTTTAAACTTGTGGACCGGTATTTTTAGTGATAAGGATGTGGACAATAAGGAAAAAGGAGATGAAGGTTTTACTTTGGCCGGTCGGTATCTCTATCGTCCTTATGTGGACGGGGATAATGCTATTCACATCGGGCTTTCTTCTCGTTTTAGCACTCACGGGGAAGCGGAAGAGAACACGATAACTTATGCTGCCGGGGCTCCTTCCGAATTACTTTCGGAAAAGTTCTTAAAAGCGGATGTAACGGATGCCATCAATCAATGGAAACTGGGAGCCGAGATTGTTTTGGTGTATGATAAGTTTTATATGCAAAGCGAGTATATGCTCGGACATGTAAACCGGAGGCATGCCTTTTCTGATTATAACGGTGACGGTTGGTATGTGCAAATGGGATACGCTTTGTTAAGCGGGAAATACGGTTACAGTAAGATGACCGGAATGGCGAAGAGTCCGGGGGCGAAAAGCCTGGAGGTGCTTTGTCGATATAATGTGACTAATCTGAACGATCGAGGAGCGGGGATTATGGGTGGAAAACAAAACGATCTCTCTTTGGGAGCTATCTATTATTTCAATAAATATATCGCGGCCAAAATGAGTTATAGTCTGGTTAGTTTGGATAAATATGCCCGAATTGACGGTAAGCAGACGTTCAATATGATTCAGGGACGTGTTCAGGTGAGTTTTTAATTGTATAACCTTATTTCATGAAGCTTTGTATAGCGGAAAAACCCAGTGTCGCAAAGGAGATCGCTGCCGTATTGGGAGCAAAGGTTCGCCGGAATGGTTATTTCGAAGGAAATGGCTATTGCGTGACTTGGACGTTCGGTCACCTTTGCTCTTTGCAGGAACCGCATGAATATACGGATAAATGGAAACAATGGAATATGACTTATCTGCCGATGATTCCTTCAACGTTCCGGATTAAGTTGATAGAAGACGAGGGGATAAAGAGGCAATTTGCCGTCATTGAGGAGTTGGTAGGAAAGGCCGATATGGTGATCAATTGCGGGGATGCCGGACAGGAAGGAGAGTTGATTCAACGTTGGGTATTGACAAAAGCCAAATGCGGGGTCCCGATGAAACGATTGTGGATCTCTTCCTTGACGGAGGAGGCAATTCGGGAAGGGTTTGAAAAATTGATGGATGCCGCCGATTTCGATACGTTGTATGCTGCCGGATCGGCAAGAGCAATCGGGGATTGGTTGTTGGGGATGAATGCCACCCGGGCCTACACGTTAAAATATGGAGACGGTAAGGGGGTATTTTCGATCGGTCGCGTGCAGACTCCGACCTTGGCTTTGATCGTGGAGCGTCAGAAAGCGATAGAGCAATTCAAGCCCGAAACCTATTGGGAGGTACGTACGGATTACAGGGGTGGATGGTTTGCCAACACGAAAGGACGATTTACGGATAAATCCCAGGCTGAAACTTTTTTAAGGGAGATAGAGCCGTTGGAGTTGGAAATCACGAGTGTAGAACGGAAAAAGGCGATGGAACATCCGCCGAAATTGTTCGATCTTACCTTGTTGCAGGTGGAGTGTAACCGTAAATTTGCCTTCTCTGCGGATACCACGTTAAAAATTATTCAATCGCTTTACGAGAAGAAGTTAACGACTTATCCTCGCGTGGATACGAACTTTTTACCTAACGATATATACCCTAAGGTTCCTACTATATTGAAGGGATTGAAGCCTTATGAGGCCGTGGTACAACCGGTATTGAACGGAGGGAAGATTCGAAAATCGGGGAAAGTTTTTAATGATAAAAAAATCACGGATCACCATGCTATTATCCCTACCGGGGTATTCAGTTACGATATGACTCCGGATGAAAAGCGGGTATACGATCTGGTTGCCCGTCGTTTTATTGCCGTTTTTTATCCGGATTGCGAAGTGGCTAATACAACGGTGATGGCTGTTGTGGGTGATCATGAGTTTAAAGCCACGGGTAAACAAATTGTCGTTTCTGCGTGGAGGGTTCTTTTTCCGACGGCTTCCAGCAAGCAAAGCGATGAAAATGTTTTGCCCGTGTATGAAGTCGGAGAGCGGGGGCCTCATCGGCCGGAGTTACAGGAGAAGGAAACGCAGCCGCCGAAGTATTATACCGAAGCGGATCTGCTGCGGGCAATGGAGACGGCCGGGAAGCAGGTAGAAGACGAGGAGTTGAGAGATTTGATGAAAGAAAACGGCATCGGGCGTCCTTCTACGCGGGCGGGTATTATCGAGACCTTATTGAAACGTCGTTATATCCGGAAAGATAAAAAGCGATTGGTGGCTACGATTACCGGGGTCGAATTGATCGATACGATCCAGAACGGGTTGTTGAAATCTGCCGAATTGACCGGACAATGGGAAAGAAAACTCCGGATGATTGAAGATGGATCTTATCGTGTGACGGATTTTATGGAAGAGTTAAAAGTGATGGTCAACGAGGTGATCCACGAGGTGAAGTGTGCCCGTCGAAAGGCGATTACCGTGGAAACAGAAGGAGAAAAAATGGCAGAGAAGCCTGTAAAGGAACAGGTTGCTGCTGCTTTGAAATGTCCCAAATGTGGTAATGGTGAGGTTGTAAAGGGACGTACGGCTTGGGGATGCACTCTTTATAAAAAATCCTGTGATTTCTTGATACCGATGGAGGTACAGGGGAAAAAAATAACCCAAAAGCAGGTGGAGGCCTTGGTGTTAAAAGGCAAGACCGGGACATTGTCCGGTTTTAAAGATGCTGACGGTAACGTGTTCAGCGGGACTCTTCGTTTGGATGAATCTTATAAAATAGTGATCGATAAAAAATAATTTGGTAACCGAGGGATGATGTCTTACGTTATAATTCGTATTTATTAAATGGAACGGATGATGACGGATCGTACACAGAACAATGAAAAACATCCTAAAGTGGATACCCGTGTAGTAAAAGAGTTGGAATTAACTCGTTATATGGGTAAGTGGTATGAAATCGCCCGTTTTGACCATCGCTTCGAACGGGGATTGGAACGGGTAACAGCGGTTTACTCTTTGGGGGATAACGGAAAAATCGAAGTTATAAACAGCGGTTATAAAGAGGGGCGGTTGCATAAGGCCAAGGGAAAAGCCAAAATTCCGAATCCGGACGAACCCGGCAAGCTAAAGGTCTCTTTCTTCTGGTTTTTTTATTCCGATTATTTTGTTTTAGAGTTAGACGAACAATACTCTTATGTCCTTGTCGGAAGTTCTTCCGATGAATATTTATGGATTTTGAGCCGTACTCCGCAGATGCCTGATGATAGGCTGAAAGATTTGTTGAAGAGAGCCGAGGCCCGAGGTTATGATACGGGAAAGTTCATCTATGTCGATCAACAGATGCCTGCCGTTTGATGCATGAAATATTAAATCTATCTTAAATCCGCTTTATATGATCGATTATTGCTCTGAATGATTTAAATTTGGTTGTCTATTAAAACTATAAAAAGAGAAAAGCTATGAAATTGAAATACGTATTGGCATGTATATGTGCCTGTTTGTTCTTCACTACGGTTGGAGCACAGGAGAAAAAAGAGTTGAAAGCAGGAGATCCTTCACCGGTTTTTAAATACAAGGATATAAATGGAAAAGAGGTATCTTTAAGCGATTTGAAAGGTAAGTATGTTTATATCGATATTTGGGCAACCTGGTGTCCCCCTTGTCGACAGGAGTTACCGCATCTGAAAGAGTTGGAGAAAAAGATGCATGACAAGAATATTGTTTTCGTGAGTATCTCTTGTGACCAGAATAAGGCGGATTGGGAAAAGATGGTGAAAGATCAGAAATTAGGTGGTGTTCAATTGCATATAGGCGGAGACCGGGCTTTTATGGATGCTTATCGTGTACGGACTATTCCTCGTTTTATCTTATTGGATAAAGAGGGGAAAATATTGAATCTGGATATGACTCGTCCTTCTGATCCGGCAACGTTAAAGACATTGGAGGCATTAAAAGGAATAAAATAGAAAGAAGCCTTTGGGATGTATCAAAACGGGCTTTGTTTTTATGGAGGGATTGCTTGTAGGGCAATCCCTTTTTTTAATTGTTTACAATCTCATGACCGAAGGGGGCGAGGGCTAAGCCTGCCAATTTGAAATGTTGTATCCCGAAAGGAATACCGATAATCGTTAGGCAAAAAACGATCCCCAAAAAAAGATGTGAAAGGCATATCCATATACCGCCGATGAAGAACCAAATGATATTCATGAGGAGGGATAGACATCCGTTACTCTGAGGAATATCGACCACTTGGCTGCCGAATGGCCAGAGGGCTAATATACCTAATTTAAGGGTTTGTAATCCGAATGGGATTCCTATAATGGTAATGAAAAGTATTACGCTTGAGGTGAAGTACTCCAATGCGACAGCCAATCCGCCGAAAACGATCCAAATAATATTTCCCAGGATTTTCATAACGTTTGTTTTTTGAGGGTGTTCTTAAAGAGACAAAAATAAAATAAAGGTAACAATTTTGGTAAGGAAACGTATCATTTGTAGAGAATAGATCATGTATTTAAAAACAGAGGGATATGATAGAACATTTGACAAAGGATAGTTTTAAACAGAAAGTGTTTGATTATCAAAATAAAGAGGAATACAAATTTAAAGGACAGCATCCTGTTCTGGTTGATTTTTATGCTACCTGGTGCGGACCCTGTAAGGCGATAGCCCCGATACTGGACGAATTACAGGAAGAATATAAGGGAAAGATCGATTTTTATAAGGTAGATAGCGATATTGAAAATGAATTGGCCGCTACTTTTGATATTCGTAGTATTCCGACATTGATGTTTGTTCCGATGGCGGGTCAACCTCAAGTTGCAAGCGGGGCGATGTCAAAGGCTCAGTTTAAAGAGTTGTTTCAGAAAGTTTTTAATCTATAGATAACTTCGAAGTATTTATTTATTACATTATATTGAAGATCCCGAAGAGAAGCTGTTTTAAAAGGCTTCTCTTCATATTTTTATGATTCTTTATTTCAAATACCTGCAGATGTATTTATTTTTTTACCTTTGTGCGTTTTTATTAAAGGGTGTTTGATATGGAAAAAGTGTTTGATCCGAAATTGTTTGGATTAATTAAGGATGGTTCTGTAAAAAAGAACTTGTCGAAAGATATTTTAGCGGGTATCGTTGTCGGAATTGTGGCTTTGCCGTTAGCCATCGCCTTTGCCGTGGCTTCCGGTGTTTCTCCGGAGAAAGGGGTGATGACGGCTATTATTGCTGGATTTATTATCTCGTTCTTGGGAGGTAGCCGGGTACAAATCGGGGGACCGACGGGAGCTTTTATTGTGATTGTTTACGGCATCGTGAACGATTACGGTATTGACGGGATGATCATTGCCACCATGTTGGCCGGAATTATCATGATCGGGTTTGGTATGTTACGGTTGGGAACGTTGCTTAAATTTATACCTCATCCGTTGATTGTCGGTTTTACTTCCGGTATCGCGGTGGTCATTTTTTCAACCCAGATATCCAATGCATTGGGACTTACCATAGCGGATGTGCCGAGTGGTTTTATCGGGAAATGGGCTTGTTATATCAATCATATACATACGATCAACTGGTATGCTGTTATCATAACCGTCGTGACGGTTTTAATAGCGGTATACATGCCGAAGTTGACCACTAAGATTCCGGGTTCCTTTGTGGCGATACTGCTTGTTACCCCCGTGGTTGCTGTTTTTTCCCTTCCGGTGACGACAATCGGGACCTTGTATGGAGAGATATCTTGTAATCTGGCTCCGACAATCCCCTCTTTCGATTTCGGTAATTTGGCCCGATACGTGCAACCGGCTTTTACGATTGCTATTTTGGGAGCCATAGAATCATTGCTTTCGGCTGTGGTTGCCGACGGTATGATCGGGGGACATCATCGATCGAATACGGAATTGATTGCACAAGGGGCGGCTAATATTGTGGCTCCTTTGTTCGGGGGAATTCCGGCAACAGGTGCTATTGCCCGTACGGCTACCAACGTGAAGAACGGGGGACGGACTCCGGTGGCAGGGATGGTACATGCCGTGGTCTTACTATTGATCATGCTTTTCTTTGGGAAGTGGGCATCTTTGATCCCGATGTCCTGTTTGGCCGGAATATTAATTGTTGTTTCTTATAATATGAGTGAGTGGCGTTCTTTCCGTTCCGTGTTGAGAGCTTCTTACTTTGATATAGTCATTCTTTTGGTAACGTTCTTTTTAACTGTTTTGGTCGATCTGACCGTTGCCATTGAGATCGGTGTGGTTTTGGCAGCCCTGTTGTTTATGAAGCGTATGGCTGATAATGCCCCGAAGGATATTACCGGAACGGGAAATATGGATCAGGATGTGTTGGAAAATTATAAGGATATTCCTTCTGCCGTGGGAATCTATGAGATTAGCGGTCCTTTCTTTTTTGGCTCTGCCAAGACCTATTGCGAGACGATCCGGATGATGGGGGTTCGTTATCAGGTATTGATTATCCGGATGAGGCATGTGCCTTTTGTGGACACGACAGCATTGAAAAATTTGACGGAAACGATATCTCAATTGACAAAAGAAGGAACACGGATTATTCTATCCGGAGTGAATGATCAGGTGAGAAAAGATTTGCTTAAAAACGGTATCGGACGGCAGATCGGAGAAGAACAAATTTATTCTAAGTTTGATTTGGCTTTGAAAGCTGCCCTTGATAGGGTTGAGACAAAATAATAGAAAAGCCGTTCCGATTTTTAATCTCGAACGGCTTTTTCTTTTATCACAATCTTACTCTCTCTTCGAAAATTATTATAATTTTGTGTAGAATTAATTTATGACGATAATTTTATGAGTGGATTTTTTGGGTGTGTATCTCGCAAAGAGTGTGTTGCTGATGTTTTTTACGGCACGGACTATCATTCTCATTTAGGAACGAAAAGAGCCGGAATGGCTTTTTATAACGGACAGGAGTTTACCCGTTCTATACATAGTTTGGAAAGTGCCTATTTCCGGAATAAATTTGAACCGGAGTTGGATAAGTTCAAGGGTTCGTCACTGGGTATCGGAGTGATCAGTGATATGGAATCTCAACCGATTACGGTAATTTCTCATTTGGGGCGTTTTTCTGTCGTAGTCGTGGGGAGGATAGATAACCTGGATGAGATCGAAAAATGTTTTTTGGATGAAAAGAAACATTTTGCAGAGCTTTCGAGTTCTACTGTCAACCAGACGGAGGCTGTGGCTATGCTCATTAATACGGGAAATACCTTTAAAGAAGGAATTGAAAACGTGTATAACCGGGTGAAGGGTTCCTGTTCCTTTTTGATTTTGACGGAAACCGGAATTTATGCCGCACGGGATAAGTATGGCCGTACTCCGATCGTTTTGGGAAAAAATGATAACGGTTATGTGGTGGCGAGTGAAAGTTCTTCTTTTACCAATTTAGGCTACACGATTGTACGGGACTTGGAACCCAAGGAAGCGATACAGATTAGCAGGGACGGCATTACCCGGGTAACGACACCGGGATGCAAGAAACAGATATGTTCTTTTCTTTGGGTGTACTACGGTTATCCCTCTTCTTATTACGAGGGTATTAATGTGGAGGATGCCCGTTATCGTTGCGGGGCGGCTATTGCCGCACATGATGATGTGGACGTCGATTTTGCGGCGGGTATTCCTGATTCCGGAGTGGGACATGCGATTGGTTATTCCAATGCCAGAAAAATTCCGTATAAACGTCCTTTCGTGAAGTATACACCCACGTGGCCGCGTAGTTTTATGCCGCAGAATCAAAGTATGCGGGATTTGGTCGCTAAAATGAAGTTATTGCCGAATGAGGCTTTTACAAAGGGGGCCAAGATTTTGTTTTTGGATGATTCTATTGTTCGCGGTACCCAGTTAAAGGATAATGTGGTAAAACTGCGGGAATGCGGGGTGAAAGAGGTACATATGCGGATCGCTTGTCCTCCGTTGGTTTATCCTTGTATCTTTTTGAATTTTTCATCTTCCCGCTCTAACTTCGATTTGTTTACTCGTCGGGTAATTCGTGATTTGGAGGGAACATCCGATTTGACGGAAAAGATACTGAAACCTTATACTGATCCTGACTCGTTGCAATACAAAAAGATGTTAGGGGTGATGGCACAGCATTTAGGTTTGGATTCCTTGAAATTTCAGCGTTTGGATGATTTGGTCAAAGCCATCGGTCTTCCCAAAGAGGAGCTTTGTACGCATTGCTGGGATAATTCCAGTTATATGTAATTGTAAAAAATAACCTACGGGGACGGGGATTGAAAAGATTTACGATTTATGATTTGAAGAGACAAGGGATTAAAGGATTTTGTGATTGAGTGATTGGGGATTAAGAGATTAAAAGGATTTACGATTTTGGATTCAATGATTGGAATATCAATATAAAACGAGAGCCGGAAATATTTCCGGCTCTCGTTTTATATTGATTCCTGTGCTTGTATGGAACTTAGTAGGCGTGATGATCCTCCTCAATGTCCTGGAGATTGATCTGTTTTTTGTTCAACGCTCTCCAGGCGTAGAAAATATACGCGATCACAAGGGGTGATATAAGAGAAACGTATGACATGGCTTTTAGCGTGTAATAGGAGGAGGAGGCATTGTATATGGTCAGGGAAGAGTTCAGGTCGGTATACGACGGATAGAAAGCCGTATTGTTAAAGCCTGCCACGACGAACAGGGCTATTACAGCCAAAACGATCCCTATGCCGGAGAACCAAATTCCTTTATTCCATTTCTCGGAGAACAGCGTTTTGATGATACCGAAAAGGACTCCTGCAACTCCTATCAAGAGAATGATCGTGTTGACAGGCATCTCGATCAGGTTATAGAAGTATTTGTATTGTACGAGAACAATCTCTCCGTTTTCCGCGATGGCGTAACCTTTACTGAATAAAATAATGGTCAGGAAGATTAACAAAAGCATGACAAACGGAATGGCATTGTAAAGAACCTGTTTCCGACTCCTGTTGAAGATGGTTTGGTTATCGATATTATTGATAAAATAGAGGGCGGCCAAGGTTCTGGCCAGGAAGAAAATAGCGAATCCCAAGCAAAGGTTGGCGATATTGAACAATACTTCTATGCCTCGCCAGGGACTCATCCAGGTTACGTCGTTCATGGTTCCCAATGAAAAAGGATTACCCGTGAAGAAGGAGCCCACTACCGCCCCGATACAGATGGTTCCGATAACTCCATTGATGATCAAAAAGACATTATACGTTTTTTCTCCCAGTAAATTACCCGCTTTCCGACGATATTCATAAGAGACGGCTTGCATGACAAAGCAGAAAAGTACGATCATCCAGGCCAGGTAAGCTCCTCCGAAACTTGTAGAATAGAAGAGAGGGAAGCTGGCAAAAAAGGCTCCTCCGAATACAACTAATGTCGTGAACGTAAATTCCCATTTCCGGCCAAGACTATTGACGAGTAGATTTCTTTCGTCTTCCGTTTTGGCTATCGTGTATAACAGGGTTTGTCCTCCCTGGACGAATAACAGGAACACCAGCAATCCTCCAAGTAACGATATTAATATCCACCAGTAATGTTGTAAAAATTCCATATTCATTTACAATTTTAGATTTAATAATTGGGTGATTCTGTGATTAAAGATTTCGTGATAATTGAATCGCTAAATCGTAAATCACTAAATCATTTAATCTGTTTCCGGTCCTTTTTTAATCTGTTTCCCCATGATTCTCAGTTCAGCGATAAGCAGTATCGTGAAGAGTACGGCAAACATCCAAAAAGTCGTTATCACCCAGTTGGACGTAATTTTCGTTACGGCCACATTGGTGGGTAAAAGATTTTGTACGACCCAGGGTTGGCGTCCGACTTCGGCAACGATCCACCCGCATTGGGAGGCCACGTAAGCTAACGGAACGCAGGCGAGGGCCAGATAGGGTATGACTTTGAATTTATCGAATTTCCTTTTTTGGGCATACCAAAGCGAAAGGATGAATAAAAGAACGAATAACATACCTAACCCGACCATGATACGGAAGCTATAGAATACGAGAGGGACAGAGGGAATCGTGTCGTATGGAGAGTTAAGATAACCATACCCGAAATCCGCGTAGTTCGCCCTGAATATCTTTAAGGTGCTGTCCGCTGCAATCTGATTGTTTTCTTTGACGGCTTGTTTGTAGTCCTTCAATGCCTCTATGGCCGTACGACCGTTAGCCATACGTTGTTCGATGGAAGGATAGGTTTTACCTTCTTCGGAAGTATATCCGTCCAGAATATCTTGAATTCCGGGGATGTAGGCATCTCCTTTGTGATATCCCAGAAACGAGAGCATTTTGGGGATATGAATTCCGTACGAGACTTTTTTCATACGGGTCGTCGGGAGTGCCGGATCGTCGGTCAGAAGGCCGATAACGGTTAATCCGACTCCTCTTCCTCCTTCGTTTAAGCCTTCCATTGCGGCTAATTTCATGGGTTGTGTCTTCGTCACGTCCTGAGCGCTGGAATCACCGGTATAAATGGTGATAAGTATACTGATTAGTCCGAAAATGGAGGCTAATATAATGCTTTTACGGGCAAATTCAAGATGCCGCTTCTTCAATATAAACCAAGCGCTAATCCCCACGACGAAGCAAGCCGAGAGGGTATAAGCGGAGGTCACCGTGTGAAAGAACTTACTTATGGCCGTCGGAGAAAAGAGTACGGCCCAGAAGTTATCCATTTCGTTTCGGGCTGTCAACGGATTAAATTCCATGCCGACCGGATTTTGCATCCAGGCGTTGGCGACCAATATCCACAGGGCAGAAATATTTGCTCCTACAAACACCATCCAGGTGGAAATCAGGTGGAAACGCTTGCTGACCCTGTTCCAGCCGAAGAACATGACGGCAACGAAGGTCGATTCCAGGAAGAACGCAAGGATTCCCTCAATGGCAAGCGGGGCTCCAAAAATATCTCCCACGAACCAAGAGTAGTTCGACCAGTTGGTTCCGAACTGAAATTCTAAGATTAGACCGGTAGCTACACCGATGGCAAAGTTAATTCCGAAAAGTTTCATCCAGAATTTAGTCGCATCCAACCAACGCTGATCCCCTGTACGAACCCAGATGGTTTCCATAACGGCAAGCATTAAGGCTAACCCTAATGTTAACGGAACAAACATATAATGGTAGATCGCTGTCATCGCAAATTGCCAACGTGACCATTCCACTAAAGAAGTTGTTGTTAGGTGAAAGAACATAATGTTAAGGTTTTGTGGTTAATTCTTCGAATACATGATCACTTTTTTCTTGAAAGGTGTCATAATTGGAATTTAAATAATTGGGCATAAAAAAGAGTTTGAGTACTAAGAACATAATACATAGCTTGATTAAGATAATCAGCCATAGATTTCTTCCCCAACGGGGCATATTTTTGAATCCGTCGTAATATAACCTCCAAACTTTTTTCAGCATAGTAAAAAATGAGTTTATAATAACTTAAAAACGTAATAAAGATAAAAATGTTTTCTAATATAATATTCTTATTGTTAATAATATTTATTTATGAACCGATAGATAGATTTTATAAGGCAAAAAAGTTGTTTAAGATTCGATCTGTTTCTGTCCTAATTGCTTGAAATTGAATGCAAATAAATTTTGAAATTAAATAATTAATTTTTAGATTTACAACGGTGAGTGTAACGAGGGAGAGTCACCCGAAGAGCAAGTCGGATGCATTTACTTGTGGGGTATATTCTATGTGAAGGAAACATTATTAATACTAAATATAAATCCATGGGTTTTATTACGGATAAACAAACATTTGATGACCTGAATATATTCGGGAGACATCGGGGAAATAATATTTATAGTCTATATAACTATATCCAGACGGCTGGGGGCTCCGGGTACTTAGAAGATATGTTTCTTTCTCCGTTGACGGAAAGGGAGAAGATCGTGGATCGGTCTTCGATCATCCAATTTATGAAGGAGAATAAGATGCGTTTTCCTTTTAACCGGGAAAGGATCGGAAAAGTAGAGGTTTATCTGAAAAATGCTGCAAAGAACAGTCGGTTGGAAAGCGACGACGTGTCGTTGGATGAAAAGTTAAAACGGAATATGGGATTTAACTTGGAATACGAGATGTATAAAGAAGGGGTGAAGGCTACTGTCGAAATGATAAAGGAGGTATACAAGTATTTTGAGAAACAGAAGCATTTTTTTGATTCGGTTTCTTTTAAAAATAATGTAGCGGATATTTTGTCTGTAATAACTACGGAGCAGTTGAGTTGGACCTTGAAAGAGAAGACCGTGAAGTCTTATTCTTATGAAAAAGTTGTGGGATGTGATACGATTTTTCGGTTTGACGGGAAAGATTTGTTGGAAAGGATAATGACTCATATTTATATGTTCGATGCCTATATTTCGGTGGGGAGAGTTGCGGAAAGTATGGGCTTCGTATTTCCTGAGGTATTGCCGGACGGGAGTAACCGGATTTCCATGGTCGATTTTTATCATCCTCACGTGAGTAATCCGGTAGCCAATAGCATTCATGTTGACCAGCAGAGTAACGTGATTTTTTTGACCGGGGCCAATATGGCTGGTAAGTCTACCTTTATGAAAGCTTTTGGAGTGGTCTTGTTTTTGGCTCACATGGGATTTCCCGTGCCGGCGAAGAGAGTAGAATTTTCTGTTTGTAGCGGTTTATATACCACGATTAATTTGCCGGATGATATCCATAAAGGGTATAGTCATTTCTACGCGGAAGTTTTGCGGGTGAGAAAGATCGTGGATAATGTAAGTCGTCGTTCTAATCTGGTCGTTATTTTCGATGAATTATTCCGCGGTACGAATGTAAAAGATGCTTATGACGGCACATTGGTTCTAACAAGAGCATTTGCCCGAAATACTAAGAATGTTTTTTTGATATCTACTCATATCATAGAGGCCGGGGAAGATTTAAAAAAGGATTGTACGAATGTGAATTTTGTCTACTTTCCGACTAAATGGGAAGGTAATAAGGCTGTATTTCCTTATAAGCTGGCACAAGGGATAACCGGGGAACGGCATGGAATGAATATTATTCGTAATGAACAAATCATTGATATTATTACAGGAAAGGCAGAAGTGAAGAATACGGATTCCGGCAAACCCGGTAAATTCGTTGCGGATTGGCAAACATTAAAGGATCTGGAGCTATTGGGTAAATTTAAAAGTACATCCGTGTTTAATTTGTTTAACGATACGAAGACTATGGGAGGGGAGCAACTATTGGAATATATGTTTGAAAATCCGATTACCGATGAAGAGGAGTTGAAGCGTCGTTATAGGGTAATTGATTATTTCCGTCATGCAAATATAGAATTTCCTTTGGAGCCGGAAGTGTTTGATGATCTGGATGCTTATTTATTGGCGACGGAAAGAAGAAAAAAAGTCCTTGCTTTTATCGACACCTGGTGGTTGAGTATGAAGCACAAAAGTATTTGTGATCCTGAGTACGACATCATTCGCGGGGGCATAGCGGCGACTATTCAGATGTTCGGGGTATTGGAACAATTCATTCGGTCGTTTGATTCCCGGGAGACGGCTTATCTTGAGCAACGTAAAACCATTCATGGAATTATTAATTCTGAGGAATTGAAATGGTGGCGTAATGAAACGAACGTAAAGAAGTTATCCTTTATGAAGGTATATCGTTACGATCACATACTAAGGACGATTTGTAAGGAACAACTGAAAACATTGAGGAATTTGTTGTACGAATTGGATGTAAATACGGCTGTAGCTCGCGTAGCGAATAAATATGATTTTACGATTCCCCGTATTTTGCCGAAAGAGGAGGCTGTTATGCAGTTGGAAGAGCTTTTTCATCCGGGCATCAAGAACCCGGTTTCCAATTCGTTCCGGAT
Source organism: uncultured Sanguibacteroides sp. (assembly GCF_900543425.1). Taxonomy (GTDB): domain Bacteria; phylum Bacteroidota; class Bacteroidia; order Bacteroidales; family Marinifilaceae; genus Gabonibacter. The sequence continues at coordinate 15,734 of NZ_UQRQ01000006.1, forward strand.
CGATACAAAACAGAATATGTTTTTCCTGACGGGGGCAAACATGGCCGGAAAGTCTACTTTTATGAAAGCCTTTGGTATTGCCGTGTATTTGGCGCATGTCGGACTTCCCGTTCCGGCGAAAGGGATGACCTTCTCCGTTCGGGATGGAATGTATACTTCAATCAACGTGTCGGATGATTTGAATTTGGGGTATAGCCATTTCTATGCTGAGATTCTCCGAATAAAAATGATCGCCGAAGAGGTCGGTCGGAATAAGAATCTGGTACTTATTTTTGATGAGTTATTCAAAGGCGTAAACGTAAAGGATGCTTATGATGCTACGATTGCCGTAACAGAAGCGTTTACCACACGTAGAAATAGTCAGTTCCTGTTTTCGACTCATATCATTGAAACGGGGGAGGTTTTACAGAAAAAATATGATAATCTGCAATGTTGTTATTTTCCGACGAATATGGAGGGAGAAAAGATAATTTATCCTTATAAATTGAAAGAGGGAATTACGGGAGATCGGCATGGGATGTTGATTATTCGTAAACATCACATTATCGAAATGACGGAAAAATGGTAAAAAAAGGAAGATGACTAATTTATTTATCTAATTTTGTTTCGTGTAAGGATAGAATAAATAGGTAATAAATGAAATATGAATAATTTAGGGAAATATCTTTTGGGGGGGATTATTTTAGCCATTATTGCATTTTTATGTTGGTACTTTTCGTCCATTATTGCATATATCTTGGTGTCTGTAGTGATCTCTTTCCTCGGGAGGCCGATCATTGATTTATTAGGCCGTTTAAAAATACGGGGATATGTCCTTTCCGATTCATTGAAGGCTGCTGTCACCTTAGTTTGTATATGGGTGGTGTTTATTCTTTTCTTTTATACGATTATCCCGATGGCGAGTCAGGAATTTCAGTCATTGAGTGACCTGAGTATTACCAATATCGTGAATCAGCTTGATGCTCCGTTGGCAGATGCGGAACGCGGTTTAAAGCATTTTGGTATCATCGATAACGATCAGGATATAAAAGATTATATCGAGGAAAACCTAAGTTCTTTGGTGGATGTTAGCCGGGTAAAAAATTTGTTCGGTTCATTGGCGGGGACGATCAGCGGCATTTTCATTGCCTTATTTTCGATCTCTTTTATTACTTTCTTCTTTTTGAAAGATAGTAAGCTATTTTCCAGAATGCTTTTGGCTATTGTACCCACGCAATACGAGGAAGGAACAAAGAAAGCTTTGGACTCCATTCAAAAATTACTCGTTCGTTATTTCGTAGGTATTATATTCGAAGTGATTATTGTGATGGGGTTGAATATTCTTGGACTCTCTATCGTGGGGTTGAATTTTAATAGTGCGGTGGTGATCGGTTTAGTGACGGGAATTACAAACGTTATTCCGTACATCGGTCCTTTGATCGGAGCCATATTCGGGTTGGTCGTGGGAATAGCCACGCATCTCGATATGGATTTTTATGCGGCGCTACTTCCTTTACTTGTATACATGGCGATCGTTTTCTCTATTACTCAATTGATTGATAATATGGTATTACAGCCTTTGATTTACGGGAATAGCGTACATGCCCATCCCTTGGAGATTTTTCTCGTGATATTGGTTGCCGGTAGCATTGCCGGTATTCCGGGTATGATTTTAGCGATTCCGGGTTATACGGTTTTGAGAGTCATTCTTGGTGAATTTTTCAACAAGTATAAGCTCGTAAAGACACTTACAAAGGGCTTGAACGAAGAGAATGAAATACCGCATGATAAGGAAGGCTGAAAGAGTTTTCAGCAAATGAGTCGTAAAAAATAAAAGACGGCCTTTCGAGAGGAAAGGCCGTTTTATTTAGAGTAGGGCTATTTGTAGAACTTCCCGTATATGATCGACAAAATGGAATTTAATACCTTTAATATATTCTTTTTTTATTTCGTCGATATCTTTTTTATTCTCGTGGCATAGGATAACTTCCTTAATTCCAGCTCGTTTTGCTGCCAGAATTTTTTCACGGATTCCCCCGACAGGTAATACTTTCCCGCGAAGAGTAATCTCTCCGGTCATGGCTAACGCTTTTTTTACTTTTCTGCCCGTGAGGGAAGATGCTAAAGAGGTTACCATGGTAATTCCGGCTGAGGGACCATCTTTGGGGACAGCTCCGGCAGGAACATGGATATGAATATTATGCTCTTCGATCGCTGCAATATCTATGCTTAGTTCTTCCGCGTGTGATTTAATATATTCCAGAGCCAAGGTGGCAGATTCTTTCATAACCTCTCCCAGGCTTCCGGTCATGGTTAATACCCCTTTTCCTTTACTGATACTGGACTCGATATAAAGGATTTCTCCTCCGACTGCTGTCCATGCCAGTCCTGTAACGACACCCGGCAACTCGTTTCCCTGGTACTCTTCTCTTGTGAATATGGGGGTACCCAGGTACTCTTTTATGCTTTCTTTGGAAAGCTTTATCGAGAATGCGGGATCAAGAGCGACGTGTTTGGCCACTTGGCGCATAATTTTGGCTAATGTTTTATCCAGATTACGAACTCCGGATTCCCGGGTATACTTATCAATGATATAATTTAAAATAGTATCACTAAATTCTACCTCTTCTGCTTTTACCCCGTGATTGGTTAATTGCTTCGGAATCAAGTGTCGTTTGGCAATCTCAATTTTTTCCTCCATCAGATAACCGCTTACCTCGATCATTTCCATTCGGTCTCGTAAAGGTGGAGCTATGGTGGAAATATCATTTGCCGTTGCGATAAACATCACTTTGGACAGATCGTAATCCACGTCCAGGTAATTGTCGTGGAAGGTTGAATTTTGTTCCGGGTCCAGTACTTCCAATAGGGCGGACTGAGGATCTCCTCTAAAATCTTGTCCGACCTTGTCGATTTCATCCAGAATGAACACGGGATTTGAAGTCCCCGCTTTTTTAATCCCCTGAATAATTCGTCCCGGCATGGCTCCGATATAGGTACGACGATGACCGCGGATTTCCGATTCATCGTGTAGTCCTCCCAGCGACATTCTGACGAATTCCCGGTTTAGTGCCCGGGCCACGGATTTTCCTAAAGAAGTTTTTCCTACTCCCGGAGGGCCGTATAGACAAATGATCGGAGATTTCATGTCTCCTTTTAATTTTAATACGGCCAGGTATTCGAGGATTCGCTCTTTTACTTTTTCTAAGCCGTAATGATCGCTGTCTAATATTTCCGAAGCCTTCTTCAGGTCAAAATTATCTTCCGAATAGTGGTTCCACGGTAAGTCGGTTAACTCTTTCAGATAATTTAACTGTACGGAATAATCCGGCATGGAAGGATTTTGTCTTCTTAATTTCTGTAGCTCTTTTTCAAAGAATTCCTGAATGTTTTTTCCCCAGTTCTTCTTTTTAGCTGCTTCTTCCAGCTCCTGAATATCGTCATCCACGGAATTTCCTCCCAATTCGTTCTGAATGGTTTTCATTTGTTGATGCAGGAAATATTCCCGTTGTTGCTTATCCAGATCGAATTTTACTTTTTTCTGGATATCGTTTTTCAACTCCAGGATACTGACTTGTTTGCTTAGTAATTCCAGCAGTTTTATAGCCCGTTCTTTTATGTTATCTATCTCCAGTAATTCCTGTTTATTCCGGTAATCGATGTCCGTGTTGGACGAAATGAAATTGATCAGGAACAGCATGCTTTCGATATTTTTCAATGCAAAGCCGGCTTCATTGGGAATATTGCTGGAATACTTCACGATTTTCATGGCCATCTCTTTCAACGAATCGGAAATGGCATTATATTCCTCATCGTTTTGCGACAGTACTTCTTCCGTTTTTACCAGAATCTTTCCCACGTGATAGGGTTCGTCGTATAAGATATCTTCCAACTGGAATCTTCTTTTACCCTGAATGATAGCCGTCGTTGTTCCGTCCGGCATCTCTAATATTTTCAGAACGGAGGCTGCCGTACCGATAGAATACAGATCGTTCTGTGTCGGATTCTCCGTGTTGGTATCTTTCTGGGCGATAACTCCGATCATAGCACTTTGTTTATAAGCGTATTTGATCAATTTCAAAGATTTGTCCCTACCGATATTTATGGGAATAATTACGCCCGGGAACAAGACTGTGTTCCGAAGCGGTAATATTGGCAGAGTGTCAGGCACATTAATCGGTTCGCTTAGGAGTTCTTTTTCATCCCCTAATATCTGTAATAAGTCCTGATGCTCTTCCTGTATGTTTTCCGATAATATATCTTTTAAGTCTATTTCGTTCATTATAATCTCCTTATCTTCCTTTTTAGTTTTTTTTGTAATGACCCTCTTTTTCACCTTTTGTTTTATCTATAATAAGAATGAATAACTGACATTTTGTCAACGATTCATTGAAATAAAGACGATTCTATATAGGGCAATTCCTGTGCCAAAGATTTTTTCCTGTAATACTGGAAGTAATGGAAGCAATTGTTATTTTTGTCATTAAATAATAAAACAATACGAATGAATACCGTTTTATTTGATGATAAAAGTTGGAGTACATTAAGGCCTCTTACCTTGACCCGTCCGGTCTCCGAGTTACGGGTGGGTATTCTCACGTTAAAGGAAAAGTGGGAAAAAAGACTGAAAAATTCTGTTTCCTATTTAACGAGTGACTATCTGCAAGAGAAATATCCCTTGAGATCGGAAGATGATAATTTATGGATAAATGCATCCGTGTGTGCTAATGAGGACTTGATAGCTGCTGTTCGTTGTTTGGAATCGAATGATTTGTTACTCGGAGAACAGGGAGTCATGATTGCCGTACGAGGCGGAAAACATGTGGCGGATTTGTTGAGAAAAGAGGATTTGTCTGCATTTCGTTCCGTGGAATATTCTGGAAAATACACGAGGATAGCTTATCCTTACCATGTTTTTGCTTATAATGCTCAGGAGTTGCTTCTTGATTTCGATTTATTGACGAAGGGGAGAAAAGGTGTTCCTTTGGAAGATAGCGTGCGGGTGCATGGTAAGTATCCCGTCTTTTTGGAAGAGGGAGCTGTTGTACAGTATGCAACGATTAATACGGATGGCGGGCCGGTGTACATAGGTAAGGATGCGGAAATCATGGAGGGAGTATTGATCCGGGGGCCGTTAGCCATGTGTGAACATTCCGTATTGAATATGGGTGCAAAGGTTTATGGTGCGACGACTTTGGGACCCTATTGCAAATGTGGCGGGGAGTTGAATAATGTCGTATTTATTGGCTATTCCAATAAAGCACATGATGGTTTCTTAGGAAATTCGGTTGTTGGTGAGTGGTGTAATCTGGGAGCGGATACGAATAATTCCAATTTGAAGAATACGTATGTAGAGGTTAAACTATGGGATTACGAAACCCGGCATTTTCGGAAAACAGGGTTACAATTTTGCGGACTGATCATGGGCGATCATTCGAAAATGGGAATCAATACAATGATCAATACGGGAACTGTCGTTGGGGTCGGGGCCAATATTTTCGGTTCTGATTTTCCGAGGAATTTTATTCCTTCTTTTTCCTGGGGAGGAGCTTCCGGTTTTGTAGAGCATCAAATGCGTCAATTTGTGGTTACGGCAGAAGCGGTAATGAAGAGACGGGGAAAAATTTTTGATGAAGTGGAAAAACGTATTATAGATCGGGTCTTTGAAGATACCCGTGAATTCAGAACGTTTAAATAATAAAAAAGTCGCTTATATAAATAAGCGACTTTTTTATATCGTATCAGAAACGATTATTTCTTTCTGCTTTCCATGTGTGATTTATAGCGGTTCATGAATTTATCAACACGTCCTGCGGTGTCGATCAATTTAATTTTACCGGTATAAAACGGGTGTGAAGAGTTAGAAATTTCCATCTTAACCAGAGGATATTCCACTCCATCAATTTCAATAGTCTCTTTTGTAGCGGCTGTTGACTTGGTAATAGTAGTCATTCCATTAGACATATCTTTAAATGCTACTAATCTGTAATTTTCAGGATGTATGCCCTTTTTCATCTCGTATATAATTTTAAATTTGTTTCTACTTTAACGGCCAGCAAAGATAGTCCATTCATTATAAATCACAAAGAATTTCATTGACTTTTTTTTATCTCTTTGAAAAGTTCCTGAATTCGTTTGGAAGAACACGGGCTGAAAATCGGGATGCCTGTTATTGATGGGGTTATAGTAATCGAAGGCGAGAAATGGCTCTATCCATTCCCGCCTTCGATCGGTTTTGCTTATCAATATGCTCGTCTTTAAGATAGTTCCTTTTGTAAGGACGCAAGTAATTCTTTTCCAATAAATTCTTCGAAGACTTCGGGTGTCGGCTTGTCTTTTTGCATCTTTAAGGCAGAAAGGTATTTGGCCTTATCCTCTCCCGGAATGATGATGAGCGGTTCGTTAAATAACATTTGAATGTAATTCATTAATAACAAGGCAACTTCAATATTACCTTCTCCGAATGGTTTGATGTGTAGGAAGCGATAATGGAAACGAGCTCCTAATTTTACCGTCATGATATCGTGTACCTGGTCTAACTCTTCGTTAACGTCTTTGCATAATTTATCAAGCATATCCGGAATCTGGGTATAATCGGAGAGTACTCCTTCCTCGTAGTATTCTTCTCCTAAACGGAAATCTCCTAACGACGTATCGTATCGGCCAACGGTAGTCGTCTCTTCTTTTCCCGTGTGTTTCATCACCAGAGCACTAACGTCTCGTACAAATTCCGAAGAAAATCTTTTCTGCTGTTTGGAACACCTTATAAGATACAGGAATGCTGATTCCAAATCTTTTATTCTATGAATATCCCATTCGGTTATTCGTGCCGGAGTACTCTTCTCGTTGAGGACAGCCGAAAAATCTTGCTTTTTGACCGTGATTCCTTCTAATCTGGCAATCTCATAAAGTAATGTTTCCACTAAACGAGAGGAATAGCCTTGGGCTTTAATATCATATTTATCAAGATATTCAGCTCTTATTTTACATAATTCTTGCCACATTTTTCTTACTTTTTGATTTGTGGTAAGTACGTTCCCGAGAGAGAAATTGTTATGTTTTCATGAGTATTTCTTGGGGTGTTTTTATAACTTTGCCGCCCTAAAAGAGCTATTTATGTTGAAAGAGAGTATTCATAATAATATACCTGTTTATCGGTTTACGGGCTTGGGAAGTTATTCTCATCTTGTGCATTTTATTTCCGGGCGTGAGGGTGGTGTCAGTTGTGGAGGACAGTCTTCTTTAAATATCGGTTTTATAGAGGAGGATGAGGAAGAGAATGTATTGAAGAATCGACAATTATTATTGTCGGAAGTGGGAGTCGATTTATCGATACTGACGACCGGGGAGCAAAAGCATACGACTCATATTGAAGTGGTACTCGAAGATAGTGTCGGGTGTGGGGGAGAAGAGCGGGAAACCCGTTTGCCGGAGACCGATGCTTTGATTACTGCTTTACCGGAGGTTTGTTTGATGGTACTGGCTGCCGATTGTGTGCCTGTTTTGCTTTATGATACCGAAAAACATGTGATTGCGGCGATCCACGCGGGATGGCGGGGAACGGTGGGGAGGATTGTCTCTCGGGTAGTTGCCCGGATGGAAAAAGAGTTCGGATGTAATCCTAAAGATATAAGAGCCGGTATCGGACCTTCTATCGGGAAATGTTGCTTTGAGGTGGGTGAAGAGGTTATCGGGATCGTCCGAAAAGAATTGAGCTACTGGGAAGATCTGGTGGAGCCGGGGAAAAATCCGGGGAAATATTATTTTGACTTGTGGGAGGCTAATCGCAGGGAATTGATAGAGGCCGGCTTGTGTTCCGGTTATATTGAGGTCGCCCGTGTCTGTACGGTTTGTAACCGGGATCGTTTTTTCTCTTATCGGGGGGATCAGGGAGATACCGGACGTTTTGGGGCAGGAATAATGATGAAGAAAAAATGTTGACGGGAATTTTTATTATTATGGCATTTTATTTACTGGGAGAATGTTGTTCCTGGTTGATAGATGGGTTTATTCCGGGGAGTGTGCTGGGAATGATTTTTCTATTTCTGGCTTTATCTTGTCATTGGGTAAGGGCGGATCATGTACGGCCTGTAGCCCGGTTTTTGGGAGATAATATGGCTTTTTTCTTTTTGCCTGCCGGAGTGGGAATCATTACTTCTTTGGATATTTTATCCCGTTATTGGGATGTCGTGTTGGTTGTCGGTACGGTAACCACTCTGCTGGTATTGATTGTTGTTGCGACTTTACAGCAATGGCAGGAGAATCGTAAGGATATTCGTGTAAAATGAGAGAAGTGAATAAAAATGCATACGATCGTATCTTCTGAGATTTTTGTTATTACGTTGGTATTCGGTGTTTATCTTGCGGCATTGTGGCTCTACCGGAAGACCCGAGTGGCTTTATTGCATCCTCTATTAGTCTCTATTCCGGCTTTGTTGGGATTGATGAATGTCTTGGGCATGCAGTACGATACTTTCGAGAAAGGAAGTCGCATGATTAATTTTTTACTGGGTCCATCGGTCGTGGCTTTGGGGTATATGTTGTGGGAGCAGGTAGAATGTATGAAAAGTCATGCTGCTTCGATCCTGATGTCTATCTTTGTCGGAAGTTTGGTCGGGATCGTCAGTGTTGTTTGTATTGCCTATGGAATGGGAGCAGACCATGTGTTGGTAGCGACCTTGGAGCCTAAATCGGTAACGACACCTATTGCGATGGGCGTGGCCGAGAAAGCGGGAGGTATTCCTTCCATTGCCGCGGTAATTGTGATTGTTGTAGGTATATTTGGCGGAATTACGGGACCCTTTATATTGAATAAGTTGAATATAGACAGTAAAATTGCCCGGGGGCTTTCCTTGGGGGCCGCGGCTCATGGGCTGGGAACGGCCAGGGCGATGGAATTAGGAGCATTGGAAGGCGCTATTAGTGGGTTGGCTATTGGATTGATGGGAGTGACAACGGCTATTCTGGTGCCGATTATTGAATGGATTATATCTCTGTTTTGATGTTAGATTTTACAGCTATTGATTTTGAGACGGCCAATCGATACCCGACGAGTGCCTGTGCAATAGGTCTGGTTCAGGTACGGAACGGAAAGATCGTAAATGAATTTTTCGGTTTGATAAAGCCTGAACCTTATTATTTTTATCGAAAATTTATTGATATACATGGAATCACACCCGAGCAGGTTGCGGATGCTCCTTTGTTTGAAGAGTTATGGGGAGAGATCGCCTGTTTTTTGGATACGGATGCATTGGTGGCTCATAACGCGGGTTTTGATATGCGAGTGTTGAAAGCCTGCCTGGAACGGGCTGATATCTATGCCCGTCTGCCTCAACACTATTGTACCTATCAGCTGACCCGAAAATACATAAAGGAGTTACCGAATTATCGTTTGAACACGGTATGTGATTATTTCGGGATAGAGTTAAATCATCATGAAGCTTTAAGCGATGCTCGGGGAGCAGCTCAAATCATGTTGGAATTAGAGAGATATAAAAAATGACGGTTTCTACCGTCATTTTTTTATAATTGGTTAATTACTTCCCGGAAGATTGCGGTCATACGAGGTTGCGCGTGATTCCCCACGTCTTGTACCTCTTCGTGGTTTGTCTTTATCAACTCTTCGCTGGCGGTACTGTTGGTGATTACCGACATACCGAAACATTCCATATTCATATGCCGGGCAACAATAATTTCAGGTACCGTAGACATGCCCACGGCATCTCCTCCGATGACTCTTATCCAATTATATTCCGCGGGAGTCTCGAAAGAAGGTCCTTGTAAACCGGCATACACTCCTTTTTGGAGTTTAATATTCAATTTCTTGCCGATCTCTTCCGCCAAAGAGATTAGTCTTTTGCTGTAGGCCTCGGTCATACCCGGGAAGCGGGGGCCCAGTTCCTCTATGTTTTTCCCTCTTAACGGATGTTCCGGGAAGAGATTGATATGGTCTCGTATGATCATAAGATCTCCTACCAAATAGTTGGTATTTACTCCTCCTGCCGCATTGGAAACGAACAATGTTTTCACTCCTAAGGCGTGCATCACTCTTACGGGAAAAGTGACTTCTTTCATACTGTATCCTTCATAGAAGTGGAAGCGTCCTTGCATGGCGATTACGTTCTTGTTGCCGAATTTGCCGATTAACAGTTTGCCTTGGTGCCCTTCGACTGTCGATACCGGGAAGTTGGGAATTTCCGCGTACGGGATAGCCTGTTTTACTTCAATGGATTTTCCGAGTTCTCCTAAGCCTGTGCCAAGGATGATACCTATCGAGTATTCTCCGTCCAGAAAAGGATAGATAAAATCTTTACTTTCTTTTATTTTGCTTAGCATAGTTGTGTATATTTTTGATAAGTTGATCTTTGGAAGTCAAAAATTCGGGTTCAATAGGTATATAAAATATACGTTCCTTAATTTCATCGGGAAATTCGCATGAAACCAGGCGGGTAGCGTCTTTTTCCGTTGTAAAGATGTATTTGTCCGGTTGATCGATTTTATTGAATTCCTGAATGATTTTCTGTATGTCGTTATTCGTGAAACGATGATGATCCGGAAAAGTCAGAATAGAGACCTGTTCGAAAAGCGTTTTCAGGTGTTCCTGATAGGGTTCCGGTTGAGCGATACCCGTTACGCATAAGACGGCATTATTGTTTTTTAGAATACACCTGCTTCTTCCGTCCAATGGGGTAATGTCTCCGTATTTCATCGTGGTAAACAATAATTCCTGATAAGCTTTTAGCTTTAAGTTTTTATAGATGATCCGCTTTTCTATCGGGGTGATATTGGATGGACATTTGGTAATAATGACATAATTGGCCCGCTCCAAAGCACTATGGTGTTCGCGTAAACGTCCCAGGGGAAGGAGATGATCCTTGTAGATAGGACGATTGTAATCGATCAACAAGATATTGATATCCGCTTTTACATATCGGTGTTGAAATCCGTCGTCAAGAATAATAATATCCGGAGGATTAGGTAGCTGTTGTAGTTTTTTCACCCCTCGGACGCGGTCGGCATCGACGGCGACCGTGATATCCGGGAATTTGTTTTTAATTTGCCTGGGTTCGTCTCCGATTTCATCCGCCGTGGAATCTGCTGTTGCCAACATATACCCGGACGTTTTGCGCTTGTACCCCCGACTTAGACAGGCTACATGATGGTCTTTTTTAAGAACATGAATGATGGATTCCGTATGAGGCGTTTTCCCCGTGCCTCCGATCGTGATATTACCGATACAAATGATGGGAACATCGAACTCTTTTGATTCGAGAATACCCAGATTAAACAGACGGTTCCTGATACTTACGCCTATCCCGTAAAGTAAGCTTAAAGGCCATAGAACAAGATATTTAAACACTATGCAGATTTTTTAAGTTAGTAATTGGTCCTTACTGTTTTAATTGAACGATACGTTGTAGGGAATACGTGCGACGGCTCCTTGTATACTTAACCATGTTTTTTGGGTAGTATACAGGTCGTAATATGCCCCTAATTCGGATTTTACTATTTGGTTCTTTACTGTTTCCGAAAGATTTAAAATCAACTCTTCTATCGGGTTTTTACTCGTTGGCAGTTCTATGATCTGGTATTGGGTTGATTTTATTTTGTTGGCTGCAATTTGTATCGCATCGTCCAAACCGCCGAGAAGATCGACTAACCCGATTTTAAGGGCATCGGCTCCGGTCCAAACTCTGCCTTGGGCAATTTCATTAACCGCTTCTTTGCTCATGTGGCGTCCTTCACTGACTCGACTTAAAAATGTATCATATCCCCGGTTAATGTAGTTTTGCATAACGTTTCTTTCGTAAGAAGTAAGCGGTCTGGAGCTTACGGGAAGGGGAAGAGGATAACCTCCTCCGAAGTCGCTGTGTTCGTTGGTTTTTACAACATTGGTTGAGATACCCAGCTTATCCTTTATCAATTCCTCTCCACTGAATAGAAGTCCGAAAATACCGATGGATCCGGTCAGTGTTGTCGGGTCGGCAACGATTGTGTCTGCGGCGCATGAGATGTAGTAACCCCCGGAGGCGGCAACATTTCCCATGGAAACAATGAACGGTTTGGATTCCGCAGCCAATTTGACCTCTCTCCAGATAATTTCGGAAGTTAAAGCACTTCCTCCCGGAGAATTTACTCTCAAAACAATGGCTTTGATGCTTTGATCTTCTCTGGCATTTCGGATGGTTTTGGCTAATTCCGGTCCGATCGTGTTTGAGTTTTGTTCAAAACCGATCTCTCCCTGGGCATAAATAACAGCTATTTTGTCAGCCGTGAAATTGATGTTAGGAACCAGGCTTTTGAAGTAATCCGGTAATGTAGCTATCTCTATTCTTTGATTAGGCTCTTGTCCGCAGGCTCTCTTCAATTTATTCAACATTTCGTCCTCGTATATTGTTCCGTCAAAAAAACCTTCTTTTTTAAACTCTTGTGTCGTGTATACCTGAAAATTGTCGGTTAGTTGATTGATTTTCTCCACCGGAATATGACGGGCTTCGGATATACCTTGTATTTGGGTATTCCATAACGAATTCAAATAGGTTTGTATTTGTTCCCGGTTAGCCTCGCTCATGTGATCGTCTATAAACGGCTCTACGGCAGCTTTGAATTTACCTACTCGAATAACCTCCGGTTTTACGCCTATTTTTTTCAGCAAATCTTTATAAAATGCGACCTCTGCACTCATTCCCGTTAGTAAGAGCGGGGCTTCCGGATTGACAAAAAGACTATCCGCAACAGATGCCAGGTAGTAGCTTTTCTGGGAATATCCCAAGTTGGAATAACTGTAAATAAATTTTCCGCTTTTTTTGAAAGCCAGTAAGGCATTACGTATTTCCTCGATACTTCCCAATCCCCCGAAGTTCGAATTAATCTCGGTAAGATCCAGATAGATACCGGCAATCCGGCTATCTCCGGCTGCTTGATAAATACTTTTTAATATGTTATTTAATCCCATTTGTTTGCTGGGAGTCAATGACCTGAAATCGAAATTTTCGATCGGATTATCCGATGCTTTGTCGGGTATGGCATGTTGTAAGGAAAGTTTTAATATCGTATTGTCTTTGATGGCAACGGTCGAGGTCGACATACTGGCAATTGCGCCGATCATTCCGATAAGAATGAAAAAGAAGAAAATATGTACGATGATGATACCGACAACTGTTGCTAAGGTGTATTTTAAGAAACTTTTCATACTGTTTTTTTTAAAGATTAATCTTATTTAGTGTAGCAATATGTTTTTTACAAATGTATACATATAATTTTGCTAGAGCAAATTTAAAGTTGGGCTTATTTTGTTCGCATTTATTTTTTTAATAGTTTTACGCATACGTTGTAATTAAAATGAAGTATACGAATGAGCAAGTTTGAAGTTGTCGGAGGAAAACGTTTAAAAGGAGAACTTATCCCACAGGGAGCAAAAAATGAAGCATTACAGGTGATATGTGCTGCTTTGTTAACAAAAGAGAGGGTGACGATCAGTAATGTGCCGGAAATATTGGATGTGCTGAAGTTGATAGAGTTACTACGAGGAATGGGTGTGTTAGTGGAAAGGATTCGCAAGGGAGAGTATGCTTTTCAGGCCTCGGATATTGATTTCGGCTATTTAGATACGGAAGATTTTTATAATAAAGCGGCAAGTTTGCGGGGATCTATCATGATTCTCGGCCCTTTGTTGGCAATATATGGTTATGGATTGGTTCCGAAGCCGGGTGGAGACAAGATTGGCCGTCGTCGTTTGGATACCCATTTTCTGGGATTTGAGAAATTAGGGGCTTCTTTTGAGTACGATGCCGTGAGGGGGTGTTTTAAGGCTTCCGCGCAAAAATTAAAAGGAGCCTATATGTTGTTGGATGAGGCTTCGGTAACAGGTACTGCCAATATCGTAATGGCAGCTGTATTGGCAGAGGGAGAGACTACTATTTATAATGCTGCTTGTGAACCTTATATTCAACAGTTGTGCAAGATGCTGAATGCCATGGGTGCTAAAATTTCAGGTATTGCTTCCAATTTGTTAAGGATTGAAGGTGTTTCCTTTTTAAAAGGATGTAGTCATCGTTGTTTGCCCGATATGATAGAGGTCGGAAGTTACATCGGGTTGGCGGCGTTGACCCGTTCGGAGATTACGATTAAAGAGGTTTGTATTGAACAGTTAGGCATTATTCCCGGAGCTTTTCGACGCTTGGGAATTCGGGTGGAGGAACGAGGCGACGACCTGTATATTCCCCGTCAGGAACATTATTTGATAGAGGATTTTATTGACGGTTCCATATTGACCATTGCGGATGCTCCCTGGCCCGGTCTGACCCCCGACTTGTTGAGTGTGTTTTTAGTCGTTGCCACTCAAGCAAAAGGTAGTGTTCTGATTCATCAGAAAATGTTCGAAAGTCGACTCTTTTTCGTGGATAAGTTGATAGATATGGGAGCTAAAATTATTTTGTGCGATCCGCACCGGGCTACTGTGATCGGACAGAATCATGAATCTCAGTTGCGGGCAACGAAAATGACATCTCCGGATATTCGTGCCGGAATTGCGTTGTTGATCGCTGCTCTTTCTGCCCAGGGAACAAGCGTAATTCATAATATCGACCAGATCGATCGAGGTTATGAGAGTATTGACGAAAAATTGAATGCAATCGGAGCGGAGATCAGAAGAATTTAATCTTCCCGTTTGATTACAAGTAAGGAATCCGGACATTCGGTAAAATGTTCGGATATTTTTTTGCCGGTTAACGGATGTATAAAATCCGGTATGATTTCGTTTAACGGAGTCAGAACAAAATTTCGTTCTGCTATCCGGGGATGTGGAATAACCAGATCAGGAGTATTTATAATACATGAATCGTAGAATAAAATATCGATGTCAATGATACGGGAACAATATTGAGAGGAGCTGCGCTTTCTGCCGAGTGCCCTTTCGGTTTCCATACATTTTTTCAATACGTTTTCTGCTGATAGACAGGTCGAATATAGGGCTACTTGATTGTAAAACGTATCGGGAGATTCAAATCCCCATGGGGCCGTTTCGTATAGAGAAGAGATCTTTTGAATTTTTCCGATTTCTTCCATTTGCTTCATGGCTTCTTGAATGACAGCTTTTCGGTCACCCATATTGCTACCGAAAATAAGAGTTACATCCATTTGTCAGCTCTGTATTAATACGTTATGTCAGTTAAAATTAATCGGATTATCCGGAGATAATGAAGTTATATCTGGATAAGAACCTTATTTTTTAGACGAGAAATTAATTATGTTTTTTATAATGTATTTTTTTATTGTTGTTTCCGTTGGTATTCCCGTTTTTGGGTTGGGGTTTGTTGGCAGGCTTGCCTTTTTTCTGCAGGAGGTCTTTAGAGTGAGAGAGAGTCATGCCTTCGGGCATTTCGATATTGCCTCCGTATAATGTGTTGATGTCATTGTAAATTTGCTCGTCTTCGACCGAGTCTTTATTCCAGGTTAGGAATGATTTTTTCATGTGATTGGCCGTCAGTACCGTTAGGACTCGCTTCAGCTCGGGATCGTCGGTTTCTTTTATTTTCTGGATTAATTTTTCGGTTAGCAAACCGTAGTGTTTGTATTTGATGTGGTGGTTATTGTATTCCAGTTTTTCGGGTTTTTCATACAATTTCTCAATGGATGGAAGAGGATAAGGAGTTTCGATGTCCAGACTGAAATTAGACATGATGGCCAAATGATCCCAAAGTTTATGGCGGAAATCAGGAACATCCCGAAGATGGGGGTAAAGATTTCCCATGACGCTGATTACGGTTTTGGCTGCACGGGTTCGCTCCTCCCGGTCTTCAATAGTCGATAAATGATCTATCATTTTTTGAATATTTCTTCCATACTCGGGAAGAATCAATTTCTTTCTTTGGGTATTATAATTATATGCCATGTATTAGGATATTTAATCTTTAAAATCGATTTTGGAATTTTCGGAATAAGAATATTTCAACCGAAATAATTTTATTTTACCTGTTATTGTCTTAGAATATGGGACAAATATAATATAAATTGTTTATAAGTCATTAATATTAATCTTCTTGCACGTACAGTTTTGCAAATTTTAACAATAAAACCTTTTGACCGTGTTTGGAAAAATACACTTTGGCCTTCCTGTTTACTCCTAACCCTTCCAGGGAGATGACTTTTCCCGCCCCGAAATTGGGATGAAAAATAATCATATCGGGAACGACGGCATCTACCGGTATTATTTTCAGTTTTGAAGTATCTATTGCAGGTATTTCTACGTTTCTTAAAGGAATTTGGTTCGCTTTGGCATATCTTTCTGATTGCACCGGTGTCTTGAAAACGGGTTGTTCTGACGATGGACGGGCCGGAACAAAATATCCATCCAGATAAAGCGGGTTTATTTCACCGATGAATCGGGACGGTTTGGGGTAGACGATATTCCCGTTTTTGTACCGGGTGGTAGCGTAACTGATTAGAACTCGCTTTTCAGCCCGCGTGAGGGCCACGTAAAAGAGACGTCGTTCTTCTTCCAGGGCCGACGGAGAGAATGTACTCTGTTGGGCGGGGAAAAGATCTTCCTCTACGCCGACCATGAATACATTGGGAAACTCAAGACCTTTTGCCGCGTGAATCGTCATCAAGGTTACTTTTTCCCGATCTTCCGGTTTTTCACTATCCTGATCCGTCAAAAGGGCGACTCCTTCCAGAAAGGCCGGGAGTTTATCCTCTCTTCCTTCTTTGTAAGCCGTCTCGCTGAATTCTTTAACGGCATTCAACAATTCCTGAATATTCTCTTTTCGGGATACTCCCTCCGGTGTATCATCCGTAGCCAAATCTTCGGCTATTCCGGAGATTTTTGCTATTTGAGAGGCAACCTCATAAGCGTTTTCTGTTTCGGCTGATTGAGAGAAGCCTGCTATCATATCCCGGAAATGGTTTAGTTTGCTGACTGTACTTGCAGACAAAATGCCGGGAATTTTATTTAAATTACAGAGTACGGTCCAGATACTAACGTTGTATTTGGTCGCAACCTCTTTCAATTTGTCAATCGTCGTGTCTCCGATACCCCGTCGCGGATAGTTGATGATTCGTTTTAAAGCCTCTTCATCGTTTTGATTTACCGTTAGTCGTAAATAGGCCAACAGGTCTTTGATCTCCTTGCGTTGATAAAAGGAGAGTCCTCCGTATATCTTATACGGAATATTTCTTTTGCGAAGAGCCTCTTCCATGATTCGGGACTGGGCATTGGTGCGGTAGAGTATGGCAAAATGGCTATAGTCCGATTGCTCGGTTTGAGCTAACCTGAAAATTTCGTTTGCTACCTGAAATCCCTCCTCCTTATCCGACATTGTCTTCAATATCCGGATCTTCTCTCCCTCTTCATTTTGAGAAAAGATGATCTTGGGTATCTGTTCCTTGTTTTTACAAATGATACTGTTCGCTGCTTCTACGATCGTTGTGGTAGAACGATAGTTCTGTTCCAGTTTGCAGAGTTTGTATTCCGGATAATCGTTTCGGAAATTCAAAATATTCTCGATTCTGGCTCCCCGGAATGAATAGATGCTTTGGGCATCGTCGCCCACGACACATATATTTTTGTGTATCTCGGACAATTTTTTAATGATGAGATACTGGGAGTAATTTGTATCCTGGTACTCATCGACTAAAATGTAGTTGAATTTTTGCTGGTACTTCGCCAATATTTCCGGAAAATCCCTAAAGAGGATATTGGTTTGCAACAACAGATCGTCAAAATCCATGACATCGCTTTGCTTACAGCGTAGCTGGTAGTATTTGTATATTTCACTAACCATCGGTTTTTTGGCAGCCTGGTCTGCGGCTGTAATCTTGGCCGATTGCGTGTAAGCCTGAGCTATGACCAGGTTATTTTTGGCCATGGATATCCTGCCGAGTACGTCGCTCGGTTTATATACTTTGTCATCTAATCGTAAATCTTTGATAATGGATTTGATCAGATTCTTGGAGTCCTGCGAATCGTATATGGTGAAGTTGGAACTATAGCCGAGATGTGCGGCTTCGGTCCTCAATATCTTGGAAAAAACGGAATGAAACGTTCCCATCCACAAGTTGGCGGCCTGCTCTTGTCCGACAAGTGTCGCGATTCGGCGTTGCATTTCTCTGGCGGCTTTGTTCGTGAAGGTAAGGGCTAAAATGCGATAAGCCGGAACTCCTTTGCTTAAGAGTTGAGCTATCCGGTAGGTCAGGACACGGGTTTTCCCTGAGCCTGCACCTGCGATGACAAGTGTTGGCCCTTCCGTGTTAAGCACGGCTTCCCTTTGACGTTCATTTAACTCATTTGTAAAATCCACGATAATTTTTGTTCAGGGAAGAGATTTTTCTTCCGTATTTCTTTTGGAAAGGAGTTTTTGAAATTGTTATAAGACTCCTTATTTTACCGATACAAAAATATAAAATCCTTTTTAATTCGGGAGAGATGCACTCCATATTTTTAGAATTGTTACTCTTCTGTTCGGAAAGATGAAATTAGGAGTAAAAATAACATTGAAAAAACGACAAATGAATGTCTTAATTATAAATAAAGTAGTATCTTTAAAACATGAAATTTGATTTATGCAGGCAAAATATGATTATAACGGTTTGATCGGAAAATACTGTCTTGTTGAAAAAGACGAACGTTTGGTCCGGTTATGGTTGGGAAATCGAATATCATTAGTTCCGGAGGAGATAGAAATAAAAGAGACACCTTTGATCCGGGAAGCCAAAAGTCAGTTGGATGCCTATTTCGCTAAACGCCTTCAAATATTTGATTTACCCCTGGCACCGGAAGGATCCGTTTTCCAGATGAAAATATGGGAACTCTTAATGTCAATACCCTATGGGAATACAATCACGTATGGAGAGTTGGCCAAAAGGGCCGGAGATAAGAATGCTTGTCGTGCGGTAGGGATGGCGAATAGTCGTAATCCGCTTCCTGTTTTTATCCCCTGCCATCGGGTCGTGGGTGCCGGAGGAAAGCTGACCGGTTACACGGGAGGCCTGGAGGTAAAAATGAAATTGTTACAGGTTGAGGGTATTGAATTGTTATAGTGTTATATCCGGTTCATAAAATTGATACTATGGCAGGCCACGATTCCGGCGGTTTCCGTGCGTAATCGGCTTTCTCCTAACGAAATCGGAGAGAATTGATGGGAGAGGGCCGAAAGAATTTCTTTTTCCGAAAAATCTCCTTCCGGTCCGATTAATATCGTGACATCGTTTCCCGGAGTGTAAATTTCGTCTAATCTTTTTTTATTTCCGTCATCACAATGGGCGATATATTTTACTCCGTTTCGTTTTTCTTCTATGAAAACTTGAAATTCTGTCAACGGATTCAAAGAGGGGAGGTAGGCTTTTAAGGATTGTTTCATGGCAGAAACGATGACTTTTTCCAGGCGATCCGGTTTGATTATTTTTCTTTCGGAATGTTCGCACAGGAGAGGGGTAATCTCGTCAATCCCTATCTCCGTACATTTTTCCAGAAACCATTCAATACGCTCTATGTTTTTGGTCGGGGCAATGGCGATGTGGAGATGGAAATTTCTTTTCCCGTAATGTTCTTTTTTTTCGAGACACCTAACCTCACAGCGTT
The DNA here is from genome assembly GCF_900543425.1 of uncultured Sanguibacteroides sp. Classification (GTDB taxonomy): domain Bacteria; phylum Bacteroidota; class Bacteroidia; order Bacteroidales; family Marinifilaceae; genus Gabonibacter. The sequence continues at coordinate 35,292 of NZ_UQRQ01000006.1, forward strand.
TGGCTTCCGGTCGGATAATTTCACATCGGTAAAAACCGCCTCGTCCGTCGACCAAACAGACTTCATCTCCTGTCTCCAGGCGAAGTACTTTAGTACAATGTTTCGATTCCTCTTCCGGTAAAATATATTTTTCTCCGTTAATGTCCGGGGTGTAAAACAGATGCATAATGTTAGAATATTAATGATGATGCAAAAATAGGAAAACATCGGGAAACTCCGAGCATTAAATTATACATCTATTTTTATGATTAAAACCGATTTTCTCCCTTAATCCCCAATCACTCAATCCCTTAATCCTTTAATCCCCCAATCCCTTGTCTCTTCAAATCGTAAATCTAAAATCCGAAATCGTAAATCTCTTTAATCTCTTAATCCCCAATCACTCAATCACAGAATCCTTTAATCCCGAATCCCTTGTCTCTTCAAATCATAAATCTTAAATCCGAAATCGTAAATCTTTTCAATCCCTGTCCCCGTTGGGTTATTTGATGGAAAGTTCGTGATTAAACTTAAAATGAAATAGGGGCTTACAAAAAATAGGCTTTGTTACAAAGCCTATTTTTTATTTGATTTTCGGAATTATTCTTCCGACTCTTCTTCGTGGTATGCCTTAAGCAGCTCTTCCTGGATCTCTCCCGGAACTTTTTCATAACCGGAGAAACTCATTGTGAAGGTTGCACGACCGCCTGTAATGGAACTCAAAGCGGTTGAATAGCGTTGCATCTCTTTTAGAGGTACTTTAGCCATTAGCTTCTGGAATCCCGAATCGGCTTCCATGCCCATGATAACAGCCCGGCGGGTTTGTAAATCTCCCATTACATCTCCCATGCAATCGTCCGGTACGAGAACCTCTACATCGTAAATAGGTTCCAAAATCTTGGGATTGGCTTGTTTGAAGGCCGTACTGAAAGCGTTACGTCCGGCTAATTTGAACGAGATTTCATTGGAATCCACGGGATGCATCTTTCCGTCGTATACACATACCCGGATATCGCGGGCGTAAGATCCGGTTAGCGGACCTTCTTCCATTTTTTCCATGATACCTTTCAAAATGGCAGGCATAAAGCGAGCCTCGATAACACCGCCGACAATACAATTATAAAATATGAGTTTTCCACCCCACGGTAGATTTACTTCTTCCTTGTCTTTGATCGACATTTTGGTATCGACATTATTGATTTTGTAAGTTACCGGATCGGGCATTCCCTCCGTGTAAGGTTCAATGACCAGGTGAACTTCCCCGAATTGTCCGGCACCTCCGGATTGTTTTTTATGCCGGTAATCGGCATACGAGAATTTGGTAATGGTCTCCCGGTAAGGTATTCTCGGGGGAATGAATTCGATTTCTATTTTATCGTTATGTTCGATACGCCACTTCATGGTATTCAGATGGAATTCCCCTTGTCCGGAAATAATCATCTGCTTTAATTCTTTCGAATACTCCACGTTGAATGTCGGATCCTCTTGATGAATCCGTTGTAAAACTTCTGCCAGTTTTTCGTCGTCACTATTATTGACGGCTTTTAGTGCCGTTCTGAAACGCGGGTTCGGGTAAACGATTTGTGCGAATTTGTAATCGCAATCTTTTGTATTCAACGTATCCCCGTTTCCTGTATTTTTCAGCTTCACGGTTGCCCCGATATCGCCGGCCATTAATTCGGTCACCTTTGTCCGGTTCTTTCCGGCGACAACGTAGAGTTGTGATATACGCTCCTTGGTGTCTGTATTTACGTTATAAAGATCGTCCCCCTCGTGGATAGTGCCGGAAGCGACCTTAAAATAAATGACTTCTCCCAAATGCGGTTCAACGGTGGTATTAAACATGTAAAGAGAGGTCGGGCCTTTCTCGTCATAGGGAACTGCTGTACCGTCTTCCGTAACGGATGGAGGCATTTCATTGGCTTTCGGGGCGACGTTAATAAGAAATTCCATGAATCGGCGTACACACATGTCTTTTTCGGCAGATACACAAAATACGGGGAACATATCGCGGTTTACCAATCCTTTTCGGATTCCCGAACGCATCTCTTCTTCCGTCAGACTGCCCTTTTCGAAAAAGAGCTCCATCAGGTTTTCATCATTCTCCGCGGCGGCTTCGATCAGTGCATTGTGCAATTCGTTGGCTTTTTCTTCTTCCTCGACCGGGATGGGAAGTACGTCCGGTTTTCCTCCTTCTGGCTTCCATTGGTACATCTCCATCTTTAACACGTCGATGACTTTATTAAAACCGGCACCCTGATTTACCGGATATTGGATTAGAACGACTTTAGAGCCGAAAGCGGCTTTAGCTTGTTCTACCGTATGTTCAAAATTAGATTTTTCGTGATCTAATTGATTGATAACAAATATCAATGGTTTATTGAGTTTTTTGGCATGACGGCTGATAATTTCCGTTCCTACCTCGACACCTCTTACGGCATTTATAACCATTACTCCGGTGTCGACAACATTCAGCGCAGAGATAACTCCACCGACAAAATCGTCAGCACCCGGAGTATCGATAAAATTGAGCTTGTGCTCTTTCCACTCCGTGTATAGAACGGCAGGAAACACAGAAGAACCGTATTCTTGCTCTACCGGACGATAGTCGGATGAGGTGTTTTTGGCACTAATGCTACCTCTGCGCGGGATGACCCCGCCTTCATACATCATGGCTTCAGCCAACGTGGTCTTGCCCGAACCGGAGCTACCCACTAAGGCAATGTTCTTAATTTCGTTTGGTTTATAGGTTTTCATTGTAATACCTTTAAAGTTAATATTTATATTACAAATAATCTCATAAAAATTCAACGATCACAAAGTAGTAAAGTTTTTATTAAAATACAATAGTTAATGTCATTCTTGGTAAAAATAGTGTGTAATACGGGAGGAATATTATATTTTTGTCAGGAAAACATGACAAAAATAATTTGGCGTGTTTTTTGTATGCCATAAGTTGAATCAAAATCTTAAATGTATATGACAGAAACAGCGATGAGACCCGATATATGGATTTGGGTAATATTTATTGGATTTACTTTGTTGAGTTGGTTGATCAGCCAGCAATTGAAAAGCAGGTTTAAAAAATATTCGAATATTCCCACGACGAACGGAATGACGGGAAAGGATGTGGTCGAGAAAATGTTGCGGGATAACGGAATACAGGGAGTGAAGATCGGGAGCGTTGAAGGTCAGTTGACCGATCATTATAATCCCGCGGATAAGACCATTAATTTGAGCAAGGAAGTTTACTATGGAGCCAATATTGCAGCTGCTGCCGTGGCGGCACATGAATGCGGTCACGCTTTACAGCACGCGAAGGCTTACCAGATGCTGAAATTACGTTCTTCTTTGGTGCCTGTTGTCAGCTTTGCTTCTCATTGGGTGCAGTGGATATTATTGGCCGGTATATTAATGGTAAACACCTTTCCCAGTTTGTTGTTGATTGGTATCTGTTTGTTTGCCACGATTACCCTGTTTAGTTTTATTACTTTACCCGTGGAGATCGATGCCAGTCATAGGGCTTTGGTATGGTTACGTTCCTCGGGAATTACCAATAACCAAACTCAAGGATACGCTTTCGATGCCTTAAAGTGGGCTGCTTATACTTATGTAATTGCTGCTTTATCCTCGTTGGCAACGTTACTTTATTACGTCATGATCTACCTGGGACGCAGAAACTAAAATAAAAAAGTCGGCTGATTTCAGCCGACTTTTTTGTAAATGGTAAGTTCGATTTTCAATTTCTTGTTTTTTAACCTGCAATTGTCCATTAAATTACAATTGGAACGCCTTCCGGATCGTTTCCACGTAATCCAGCTTTTCCCACGTGAATAGTTCTACCTCTTTCTCAATGATCGGCCAATAGTTTGAGGTGTATACTTTTTTTACAACACGGGGCGTACGTCCCATATGTCCGTAACTTGCGGTTTCCGAATATATCGGATTGCGGAGCTTCAAACGTTCTTCTATGGCTCTCGGGCGCAAATCGAAAATCTCCTCTATTTTCTGAGCAATGGCAGAATCATTTAGATTTGTTTTTGCCGTGCCGTAAGTGTTCACGAAGATACCGACAGGTTTGGCTATACCGATGGCATAAGAGATTTGAATCAATATTTCGTCTGCAATTCCGGCTGCAACCATATTTTTGGCAATGTGGCGAGCCGCGTAAGCCGCGGAGCGGTCTACTTTAGATGGATCTTTTCCAGAAAAAGCACCTCCCCCGTGTGCACCTTTACCTCCATACGTGTCTACAATGATTTTTCTTCCGGTGACACCGGTATCTCCATGCGGGCCTCCGATTACGAATTTTCCGGTCGGATTAACGTGTAAAATTAGATTTTCATCGAAAAGAGCTTGTACCCGTTCCGGTAATTGAGCTTTTACTCTTGGTAAAAGGACGTGGATAATATCTTGCCGGATTTGATCTACCATTTGTGCATCTGCGGTTAGCTGGGCTTCGCGAGTATGTTCTTTGGGATAAATAAATTCATCGTGCTGGGTGGAAATCACGATCGTATGAATCCGTGACGGTTTATTGTTGTCACCGTATTCGATGGTTACTTGTGATTTGGAGTCGGGACGGAGGTAAGTCATTTTTTCCTTTTCTTTTCGAATTTGCGCCAACTCGTATAATAATAGGTGTGATAATTCTAAAGACAAAGGCATATAGTTGTCTGTTTCGTTACAGGCATACCCGAACATCATGCCTTGATCTCCGGCACCTTGTTCCATAGGATCTTCCCTTACCACTCCCCGGTTAATGTCGGGTGATTGCTCGTGAATGGCACTTAATACGCCGCAGCTATTCCCGTCAAACATGTATTCGCTTTTCGTGTAACCAATGTGATTGATCACGTCACGGGCAATTTGTTGAACGTCTACATAAGTATTCGTCTTTACCTCTCCGGCAATGACGGTTTGTCCCGTTGTGACCAATGTCTCACAGGCTACTTTTGCATTTGGATCGAAGGCAATGATCTTGTCGAGAATCGCATCGGAAATTTGATCGGCCACTTTGTCCGGATGGCCTTCCGATACGGATTCGGAAGTAAATAAATATCCCATAATAATTTTAAATTTTAAATTGTAGATTGTAAATTAATTTTTGATTTATGATTTCCGATTTATGATTAAATTCAGATATTGTCCTCTTTAAATCGTAAATCTACAATTGTTATTTGTTAATGGAAAGTAAACGGATGGTTGAATCAGAATCGGTTCGCATTTTAGCACTTTTTTTCCGTGGTTGCAATCAGCCAAATCTTTCCACTTTTTTCGGTGACAAAGATATGGAATTTATTCGGAAGAACTCTTGCTTTTCAAGATAAATAATCAAAATAAATGTGTCTTATATATGAAGTTTAAAGTCTCGTTTCGACCGGAGGTTTTTTTGATTAATAACGGAAAAATAAAGGTATACAAGGCTTCCGATCTTGCTTTTGTAAAAGAATCGGGAGAAGGAAAGTCCGGTTTTGTTCAGGCAAAAGACGGTTCTTTGTGGGCAACCAATGAAAAAGAGTTGGTGAAAATCGATGTACAAAACTTGAAGGTAGAGAGGGTCGTATTGGGAGACGATATTTCCGTTTATTATGATCGTTCTTTTTCGTACAGACCCGCGACTCTTGCCGTCTCTACGGATGGAGAAACCTTGTTTTTTGCCAAAGAGCAGAAAGAGGGACAGTGGAGTATATACGGAAAAGAGGTTTGGAAATTCGATGTCTTTTCCCGAAAAGCGACTAAATTTTATTCGGCACCTTCCGCAGACCTTTCCGTGTACGGGTCGGCTCTGAAGGTGAACCCGAAAACCGGAGATCTTTATATTACATACACGGAAGACGGTTATGGTACCTATTATTTAAATACGGCTATTTATATCGTCGACGGTAAAAGCGGACTACTAAAAGAGAAGATATTTTACACGAAAGAGAATGAAGATACGTATTGGTTCCCTTCGGTCATTGTATTTGATTAATAAATATTTAAAAAGCAGGTCTCCGGCTGAAAAAGTTGGAGACCGTTTTTATTGGTATCGTATATTACTTTTTGCGTTCAATTTCCCGTAGGTTTTCCATCTTTTTCTTTTGTAAAAAGCCATGGATGTCTTCCAGGTGCTCTTTGACCCGTTTATTGCCGAATTCGTATACTTTTTTCACTAATCCGCTTAAAAAATCCCGGTCGTGTGATACAACAATCAGGGTTCCGTCAAAATCGATCAATGCGTTTTTTAAAATGTCTTTGGTTTTTAAGTCCAAATGGTTGGTCGGCTCATCCAAAATCAACAAATTCACCGGGGATAAAAGGAGTTTGATCATGGCCAGGCGGGTTCGTTCTCCTCCCGATAAAACTTTGACTTTTTTATCGATGTCATCGCCGCTGAACATAAAAGCTCCCAATAAATCTTTGATTTTACTTTTTAATTCGCTCGGCGTAACATCGTCTATGGTTTGATAAACCGTCAGGCTTTCATCCAATAACGAGGCTTGATTCTGGGCGAAATAACCGATTTGTACGTTATGCCCTAAACTTAATTTTCCCGTGTAGTCGTTAATTTCTCCCATGATACATTTTACCAACGTGGATTTACCCTCTCCGTTGCGTCCCACGAAAGCGACTTTCTCTCCTCGTTCGATAGTGAAATGGGCCTCCTCAAATACCGTGTGATCTCCGTAATTTTTAGACAACTCCTGAACAATAACCGGGTAATTACCGGAACGGGGTGCGGGTGGAAATTTTAGTCTTAAGGCTGAGGTATCCTCTTCGTCTACTTCCAGAATCTCTAATTTTTCCAGCATTTTCACCCTGGATTGAACCTGTAATGTTTTAGAATAAGTTCCTTTAAAACGCTCTATAAACTCTTTTGTTTCGGCAATCATTTTTTGTTGTTCGTCATAAGCTTTTTGTTGCTGTATGCGCCTTTCTTGCCGCAAAATGAGGTATTGCGAGTAATTTACCTTGTAATCGTATATCCGTCCCATGGTGACCTCTATGGTCCGGGTGGTGATATTATCGACGAAAGTCCGGTCGTGGGAAATGACAACGACCGCTTTCCCGTTATTGATAAGGAACTCTTCCAGCCATTGAATGGAATCGATATCCAAATGGTTGGTAGGTTCATCTAATAAAAGTACGTCCGGATTTTTAAGTAGCATTTTAGCCAGTTCGATACGCATCCTCCATCCTCCGCTGAAATCACCTGTCGGACGATCGAAATCTTCCCGCTGGAATCCTAATCCGAGAAGAATCTTTTCAACATCGGCTTCGTAATGAGTGGCGTCGATACTATAATATTTTTCACTTAGCGTGGAGACCTCCTCTATTAGCTTATAGTATTCCGGAGAGTCGTAGTCTGTCCTTTCGGTTAGTTGTTGGTTGAGTTCTTCTATTCGTTTCTCCATGGCGAAGAGATGAGCGAACGCCTGAGAAGTTTCTTCGAATACCGATCGGCTGTTCTCGGTCATCAGGTGCTGGGGAAGATAGGCTACCACCGTGTCTTTAGGTATGGAAATATTACCCCGGTTAGGTTGTCGTTCTCCCGCGAGTATTTTCAATAAGGTCGATTTACCTGCACCGTTTTTTCCCATTAAGGCAATTCGATCTTTCTCGTTGATGACAAATGATATGTCTTTGAATAAAGCCCTGTCTCCAAATTCTACTGTTAATCCGTCTACTGAAATCATAAATCTAAATTAAAAAATACCTGAACGGATTAAGAATCAAACAGAAAAAGATCGTTGACTCTTAATTTTGATCAGCGGTGCGAAGATAGAATAAATTATCTGTTTGGCAAGGTTGTCCGCTTGTCTAATGGTTGAAAGAATAAAGAGATTTTGTACTCCCTTTTGTTTATAATAATGTTATTTTTAAAAATATTATAGAAATTGAATTGTGATCTTTGGATTATTAGCTTATTTTTGCTTTAAAGATACTTTATCCAAAACGAGTAAAAATGGGTGTGTTAAAAATTCAGGAACGGATAGAAATGAGACAGTTGTATCATGATTATTATGAGCCATTGGTGTTGTGGGCGGATACGATTGTGAAAGATATGAATTTGGCGGAGGATGTGGTGCAGGAGTTTTTTATTCGTTTGTGGGAGAAAAAGTTATATGAGCATTTAAAACAAAAACATTTAAAGTCCTACCTGTATACTTCCGTGCGGAATTTGGCTTTACGGAAATTGCAAACGAAGAATAAGATCGAGAATTTGCCTGATATATCTCTCGTGGAAAAAGTGTGGGAAGATGCAGACCATACGCATGATGAGCTCATAAAGCACATCATGGACGAAATACAGAAGTTGCCTCCTCGAAGTAGGAAAATCCTGGAATGTGTTCATTTGAAAAATATGAAATACGCGGAGGTGGCGGAGGAAATGGGAGTCTCTGTTTCTACGGTTAAGACGTTGTTGGTTCGTTGCGTGAAGTCTTTGCGCCAATCCATGGAAGGAAGTATATTGCTATTCTATATCTATACGGTTAAAGCGGTTAAATTTATATCGATTCCAAGAAACAACATCGTATAGGGAATAACCTTATACCGGATGTTCGGTCGGGTAGCCCTTTGCTAACATAATGGCAAGGGGCTATTTTTATTTTATGATAATTTTTTTCAAAAAAAATATAATTCGTTGTCAACCGTTTTGGAGATTCATGTCTATTATATACAAAATAGAATAAAATATGAAAGAACAAAATTGGGACATTAAGTTATTGGAATATGTGACGGGTGAAGTGGTCGATGAAAAAGAAAAGCAGGAGATTGAGTCTTGGATTGCAGCAGATGAGAGAAATCGGGCTTCTTTTGAACAAATGCAAATCAATTATTTAAGGCAACGCTGGTTTTTCCGGAGTAAGTTGATTCGTCGTAAGAGTCAGTGGAGAATACGCTCGAAGAGAAGGCGTATGGTATATATTACTTCCGTTGCTGCTTCTTTTCTTTTATTAGCGGGAATTTTTGTTTTCTGGAGGGGAGAGAAAAGAAAACCTGTGATGAATACTTACGCGAAGGAGATGATTACTCCCGGAACTTTTCGGGCGAAGTTACTTCTCGCTTCGGGAGAAAAAGTAGAGTTAACGAAAAGGAAAAAGGAGATTCTGGAGCAACCACAGGTTCGGGTACTTACCAATGAATCCGGGGAGTTAATTTATCAATCGAAAGAGAATACCCCCTTAAAGGAGGTATATAACACTCTTTTTGTGGAGCGGGGTTGTGAATATAAGATGACTTTCTCGGACGGATCTGTTGCCTGGATAAATTCGTCTACCGAAATAGAGTATCCTGTTGTTTTTATGGGGGATAAACGTGTGGTTAAGTTAAAGGGCGAAGCTTATTTTCAGGTAAAATCGGATTCCTTAAAGCCTTTTATCGTTTGGGCCGATGGGGTTGAAATAAAAGTAACGGGAACGGAATTTAATGTAAATACCCATTGGCATAACTCGGTAGAGACCGTGTTGGTCAAGGGAGAAGTTCATGTGAAGAAAGACAGTATGGAATTTTGTTTGAAACCTTCCCAACGGGCGGTATACGATGTTTCGGGTAATACGATGTATCGGGAGGATGTGGATGTTGAAAAATACATTGCCTGGAAAGAGGGTGATTTTCTTTTTAGTGAAGAACGGCTGGAAGATATTATGGACAAATTATCACTTTGGTATGATTGTCATGTTTTTTTTAAGAGTCAGGCATTGAAAGAGATTCGTCTATCCGGAGATATGAGAAAGTACGGGAAAATAGAGGAATTACTTCACTTTTTCGAGAGCAGCATGGAGGTGAAATTTAAAATAGAGGGAAAAAGCATTATAGTAGAAGATAAATAAAAAACGGAAAGATCGGCCAATCCTTCCGTTTATAACCACATTATCAAGAAGATAATGTTCATTAATAATCTAAATCGCAAATTTATGAAAAAAAATGAAGATCGTAAAGAAAATTTACGGCCCAATCAGAAAATCTTTAAAATTATGAAGATCACTCTATTTCTGATGTTTGTGTTCATGTTCCAGGTGAAAGGGGAGATTTTTTCTCAGAACCAGCGTGTCAGTTTGGATTTGGAGAATTGTAGCGTGGAGGAGTTTTTTAAAGAGATCAGAAAACAAACGGGTGTTCGCTTTATGTACAAGAGTGAATACGTGAAAAAAATGTCTCGTTTCGATGTCAAAGCAAAAAACAAGGAGTTGAAAGAATTGTTGGATGACGTATTCAAAGATTCCGGACTGATGTGTTTGTTTGAAGAAAATGTTATCGTGTTGGTGAAACAAAGTCTGCCGGGAAGCCAGAAAAAGGAAGGGAAAAAAATAAAAGGAAGGGTTATCGATAGAAAAGGGATACCCATGGTTGGTGCGACCGTTTTGATAAAAGGGACGACAACGGGGGTAATGGTCGATACGGCCGGTCGTTTTTCTCTTGTATTACCGGATATTCCGGATCTGACATTGGTTTTCCGTTTTGTCGGAATGGAGACCAAGGAGGTAAACATAAAAGATATTAAGGATCAGGAGATCTTGGCCGGGGAAAAAGACTATGTGGTAACGCTGGTTGAATCGGTTGAGAGTTTGGATGATGTGGTGGTTACCGGATATGCTAATGTACGGAAAGAGTCCTACACGGGAACGGCCATCCGGGTTGAAGGTAAGGAGCTATTGAAAGTGGCCAATCGTAATATTATCTCCTCCCTTCAGGTTTTCGACCCCTCTTTTCGTATCATGGAAAACAATATCATGGGTTCCAATCCGAATGCTATACCTGAATTTTACATCCGCGGTCAGTCCGGTATCGGTAATTTAAATTTTTCGGATATCAGTGAAACCAAAACAAAGAATAATCCGAACCTGCCTATTTTCATATTAGACGGGTTGGATGTAAGTGTAGAGAAGATCTACGATATGGATCCGAATCGAATCCATAGTATCACGATATTGAAAGATGCCGCGGCAACGGCGGTATACGGATCGCGTGCTTCTAACGGTGTGGTGGTTATCGAAACCATTGCTCCTAAAGCCGGGAAATTTAATATTACCTATAATTTGACCGGATCAATCACGGCTCCGGATCTTACCAGTTACGATTATTTCGATGCGGCTGAAAAGTTGGAGGTAGAAAAATTAGCCGGTTATTATGAAATCAATCCGCCTAATAATGGCATTCGTCACGTGTATTCGGAGTTAATACAAAAACAGATGGCCTTGGCGAAAGGAGTGAATACCGACTGGCTGGCTCTGCCTTTACGCGTGGGATACAATCATAAGCATAGTGTGGCTATAGACGGTGGTAACGATAATATCCGTTACGGAATCAACCTTTTTTATGACCAACAGAAAGGAGTTATGAAAAAAGACTTGCGTAGCCGGCTCGGAACGGAATTACGAATCGATTACCGCTTATCGAATCTAAACGTTATTAATCGGATATCCTTTAATAAAGTACTTGCCAAGAACTCGCCTTACGGTACTTTTTCCGATTATGTAAACCAGTTGCCGTATAACGAATTGTATGATGAATTTGGAAACTACCTGTATAATTTTAACACGTGGCATTCCGGTTCGATCTATGTTAATCCGATGTACGAGGGAGCCGAGACCAAAAACTTTAGTAAAACGACCACGGAAGAGTTTTCCGATAACCTGTTAGTCGACTGGTATCTGAATGAACATCTGAATATTAAGGCTCAAATCGGTTTTACGCGGACGACGACTTCCGGTAAAGACTTTACCGATCCGGCTTCCGGAAAATATTTTAATGCTTCGAACGATACGCCGAAAGGAAGTTTGTTGACTTCAGAAGGAAAAACTTTCGACTGGACAACCAATTTACAGGTACTTTATAACCGTTCTATCGGAGTCAATCATATCAGTGGTTCTATCGGTATCAATACGACGGAGAAATATTACTCTTCAGTGGGTATCAATTACCGGGGATTTCCATCCGGAAATTTAAGCTCGATCATGTATGCTCAGGAGATCGTGGGTAAACCCTCGGAATCGGATAATCATACTCGGTTGGCCGGAGCTTTTGTTCGTTTGAACTATTCTTATAACGATATCTATCTGTTTGACGGTTCTTTGCGTTTTGACGGTTCTTCCGAGTTCGGTTCGGACAAAAAATTTGCTCCCTTCTATTCGGCAGGTTTCGGGGTGAATCTCCACAACTATAAATTCTTAAAGGGAAACCCGGTGTTAACGCAGCTGAAGTTGACCGGGACTTTCGGACAAACGGGTAAATTGGACTTCGAGCCTTATGCGGCTAAAGATATTTATGAAATATTCTCCAATAACTGGTATGCTACCGGGATGGGAGTGAAGTTGATGGCCTTGGGAAATTCCGATTTAAAATGGGAAAAGAAAAACAGTTACGACCTGAAACTGGAGGTCGATTTTTACAACGGATTGTTTAATGCTCAATTGGGGTATTATAATACCGTCACGAATGATATGATTACACGGATGTCCGTACCTTCCTCTTTCGGATTTACCTCTTATTACGATAATATGGGTAAAGTGGAAAATATAGGTTATGAATTGATCGTGAGGTCTAATCTTGTTCGGAATCAGGATTGGGACGTGAGTGTATATGGAAATATGGCACATAATAAGAATAAGATCTTAAAGATCGCCAACTCCTTAAAACGCTATAATGACATGGTGGACGATTATTATTCTGATTACAGGGGATATGATGCAAAATACGCGAAATCTTTTACCAAATACGAGGAGGGTGGATCAACGACTTCTATTTACGGAATGAAATCGTTAGGAATCGATCCTTCCAGCGGGCAGGAAGTTTTCGTGAGAAAAGACGGAACTATTACCTATGAATGGGAAGCCAACGAACAACAAATATTGGGAGATAAAGAACCGGATGTGAAAGGAGCGTTCGGGGTAAATATCCAATGGAAGACATTGAGTTTATATGCCAGTTTTATGTATGAATTCGGAGGACAGGTTTATAACGGGACTATCCCAGAGCGTATAGAAAGTGTGGATTTGTATAACTATAACGCGGATAGGCGCGTGCTTACGGATCGGTGGATAACGATCGGAAACATTACTCCGTTGAAAGATATTGCCGACCGAACGAATTACTCTCGTCCTACTTCTCGTTTTGTTCAGGATAATAATGTATTGAAATTCAATTCGTTGAGTGTGGCTTGGACCGTAACGGATGGCTTCGTAAGGAAGTTGAGAATGAGTCAGTTTAAATTGCAGTTCACGATGAACGACGTGGCTTATTGGTCAACCGTAAAGCAGGAACGGGGGACTGGTTATCCTTTTGCCAGAAATTTTGATTTTACCTTAGGTATAAGTTTCTAACTATAAAATAGAATACGATGAGAAAAGGTTTTATAATATTATGCATACAGATAGGTTTATTCTGTTCTTGTAATAGTTGGCTGGAATTGGAGCCGGCGAACCAGATCAGTAAGGAAAAACTTTTTTCGGATGAAGCAGGATTTCAGAATGCATTGAATGGAATTTATCAGAAGTGTGCGGAGACAAATTTGTATGGAAAGAATCTGAGTTGGGGAACTTTAAGTGTAATCGGACAGAATTATAACTTAGACGTTATCTATGATAATAATGACGGTTACATGGGAGAATATGAATACGAGTCCTCTTACGGATTAACCGTGATCGATAATATTTGGTCGGGACTTTATAATGCTATCGCTAACTGTAATTTGTTGTTGAATGAGATCTCTTCTGCCTCTCCCTCTTCATTTACCTTGGATACGGTGGCTAAAAATTTAATCATGGGAGAAACCTATGCTTTACGGGCATTTTGTCATTTGGATTTGATTCGCTTGTTTGCTCCGGCTCCGGTCAAAAACGACCAGGCAGCCTTGGTTCCTTATCACGATACTTATCCTTCTGTCATAACGGTACCCTTAAAGACCAAAGAGGCGATAGATAAGGTTATCGAAGATTTATTGAAGGCGAAGGATCTGGTAGCTTACCATGATACGGTTTACAACAAGACGGGTATGGCTTATAAAATGGCAGCTCGCTTCCAAGGGCAGTATTCTAATAAAGGCGGTTCCTTTTATAACAAAAGGGGATATCGTTTGAATTATTGTGCTATCGTGGGATTGTTGGCCCGGGCTTATCTTTACAAAGGAGATATCGATAATGCCTTGTATTACGCGAAACATTTTTATGATCGTTTCTATAACGGGAATAAATGGTTTACTTTCAATTCGTCATACGATTACACGACTTCTTTGAACTATAAACAAAAGAAATACTTGGAAGAGTGTCTGTTTGCTTTTTACAATGGAGATTTGCTTCAGACTGTGGAGGGCTATTGTGCGGTGGGAAGTTATCCGAGTTCCTTACAGTTAGCGGATTATGACGGTGTGTTTGCCGAAGACATGGATGATTATCGTTCCAATTTGATTAGTAATGATGAGGACCGTAATATTTATAAATACCGTCAGGTAAATAATTACCAGCAGGATGATGTGGAAGGGTTGGCTATTCCCGTGTTACGCTTAAGTGAGATGTATTACATTTTAATGGAGTGTAACTTCCTGAAAGGGAACAAAGCCGAATGCATGCGTTTATTGAAGGAATTTCGGGAGAAGAAAGGGTGTAAACGTCAGATTTCTTCTATTAGCGATATCGGAAATTTATATGATATTTTGGTTAACGATGCCCGTCGGGAATTTGTGGGAGAGGGGCAGCTTTTCTTTATGTACAAACGTTTGAATCGGAATATTCTGGTTGAGGATGGAGAAATTACGGCTTCAGAGGACCGAATGACATTCAAGGTTCCCGATAGTCAGAATTTTTATTAATTAAATAGTGATATTATGAGAAAATATGTATATCTGTTACTGCTTCTTGTTGGTGTGGTAAGTTGTAATAATGACGATATAAAAGTATACCAATCGGATAGTTATATTTCTTTTACCAATAAGGAGAAAGATACGGTAATTGTTTCCTTTTTTATGTTAGGAAATTTAAGTGAATGCGAGTGGCCGATAGAGATAAGGCATACCGGTATTCCTAAGGAGGAAGATCAGGAATTTACGCTTTCTGTGGTCAATGAAAAAACAACCCTGAAAAGCGGATACTATAGCTTGCCGACGGTAACGACCTTTCAACCGATGAGTAAGTTGGATACCTTTTACGTGAAGTTAACCAACTATCCGGAGTTGACGACCACGAATGCTTACCTCTGTTTGGAATTGAAAGAGAATGCCGTGTTTAAATTGGGAGATCGGGATTATCGTCGTATTTATTTAAAGGTGAATGATAATGTGGCACGGCCGGATTGGTGGAACAGTCGGGTGGAGACTTATTATCTCGGGACTTATACCGATACAAAATTCAGAACGTTAGTGGGAGCTGTTCAACCGGATCTTTCCGACCCGAGCGAGGATTGGATTCGCTCCTGGGCTCTTGAATTTAAAAATTGGCTGGATATGAATCCTACCCCGGATGAAAACGGAGATCCGATGACTGTACCTGTAAGAATTTAACTTAAAATGGAATGAATATGAAGAACATAAAAATATTTTGCACGTTCGTGGTCAGTATGCTGTTACTCTTCTCCTGTTTTGAAGATGATGGTAATTATGACTATAAGGATTTGGAAATACATAAAATAACCATTCGTTATCCGGTCTACGGAATTACGGTGTATCAGGGGGAACCGGTCGTTTTCACTCCGACGTTGTCGTTTGCTAATCAGGAACAAAAAGAGGCCGGAGACACCAATATGTACAAATGGTCTTACCATTTTGATTATCTCGGATGTGTGTGTACCGAGCGAAATATGAATATGGTTTTTGAGGATGCGGAAGTGAACAAGACTTACGAGGGAATTGTAATGGCTGAGGATACGTTGACGGGAGCTATTTATACTCAGAATATTTCGTTTGTTTACAAGAGCCGCTATACGGCCGGCTGGATCATTTTATCCGATGACGGAGGAAAGAGTAAGTTAAATTTGGTGCGGATACAAAACGAACAATGGTACACGGATAAGGATATTTATGGGGCCATTCATGATAAGGAGTTGGGAACACAACCGATGGGGTTGATCGGAAATCGTTCCGGAAGGAATGATGTTCGGGTTTTACAGAAAGGAGCGGAGGGAAATGTCATTTTGGAGGGAACCAATTATCAAAAGATCGGGACGATTGCCGATGAGTTTGTGGGAGGAAAATACCCGGATGGTTTTGTCCCGAAATCTATGGCGGTATCCGGAGGGAATGTAGCTGCCATACAGGGAGAAAACGGGGAAGTATTCACGAAAACTTTCGATAGTTGGTCGGGAACACCTTATGAATATGCCTTATTTGCAAATGTTCCGCTTCAATTAAATAAACAGAAATTGAACGTGCCTTTCCTGTTACGAGCTTCTCAGGGGACTTCGACTTATAATCTTATGCTGTATGACGAGACATTCCACGCTTTCTTTATGCTTTATGGAGCTTCTTTCTATGACGCGGGAAGATTATATAAATTAAAAGCTCCGGAAGATTGGGACGGAACAAAAGGGCCTTCTCCCGATAATTTAAGTAATTATGAGATGGTGTATTGTCAAATGAAAAATGCTTCTTCTTATAATCAGGATATTTGCGCTATTTTGAAGCATAAAACGAATGGAAACCTGTATCTCTATACGTTTGAATATTCATCGTCGAGTTCCAATGTAATTGTAAAAAATATTGCTTACACGCAGATCCTTGCCGCTTCAGCCGCGTTGATGGGAGAAAATACCCGATTCCATGCATTGAGAGGCCGTCCCTATATGTTTTTTGTTTCGGAAACAGATCCTTCCACACTTTATTATTATGATTTGAAAACCAATAAACATGAACCGTTTAAAACGTTTAGCGGACGTAAGATTGTTGCCATGGAGTCCGATTATAGTAACAATAATCATGTCGGAATCGGTCTGGATAACGGGGAGTTCTATTTGTTGAACGTGGTAGACGAGGTATTGGTGAGCGGAACGGAAGAAGATAAAGTGATTTATAATACGAAAGTCGACGGAAAAGTCGTCGATCTGTTTTATAAACAATATTGATTTGTCGCTATGATAATGTTTTAAATAATCACCGTGTGTTAGAGCCTGTTTTGAAGAGGCAGGCTCTATTTTTTTTCTGTAAGAAAATCGAAAGAAGTCGATAGACCGTTAGGGAAGTAAAAAGAGGTATCCCCTTATACAAAAGGGGTATGCCTCTTTTGTATTGATGGGGTAAAGGTATATTTTGAGAGGAAAACAAAATGAATTTAATCTCGTAAAACTGAATGTTATTTAATTAAAATTTATAAGATGACACAGATTTCAGATATCGGGTTGATCGGTTTGGCTGTCATGGGAGAGAATTTGGCGCTGAATTTAGAGAATAAGGGTTATACTGTTTCCGTGTATAACCGGATTCATCCCGGGCAAAAGAGTGCTGTTGCCCGTTTTTTGGAGGGGCGGGGAAGAGAAAAACGCTTTGTCGGGGCTTATTCAATCCAACAGTTGGTAGAGTCGTTGAGGTTACCCCGGAAGATTATGTTGATGGTAAAAGCCGGAGAGCCCGTGGATGATTTGATAGGACAGCTGACACCTTGGCTTAGTCCTGGAGATGTTATCATCGACGGGGGAAATTCCGATTTTAAAGATACGGCAAGGCGGGTAAAGATGTTGGAGGAGAAAGGATTGTATTTCGTCGGTACCGGCATCTCTGGGGGAGAGGAGGGGGCCTTGAACGGACCCTCTATTATGCCGGGAGGATCGGAAACGGCCTGGCCTTTAGTGAAGGATATATTGCAGACGATTGCGGCTAAGTTGGACGACGGTTCTCCCTGTTGCGAATGGATCGGAAGCGGAGGGGCCGGACATTTCGTGAAAATGGTACATAACGGGATCGAATATGCCGATATGCAACTGATTGCGGAAGCCTATTCGATTTTGAAAAGGCGAACCGGTAAGAATAACGATGAAATCGGCCAAATCTTCGGGGAATGGAACAGGGGCGAGTTGAATAGTTATCTGATCGAGATTACGGCCGATATCCTGCATTTCCGGGATGCGAACGGTCAATATTTGTTGGACTCCATATTGGATGTGGCCGGGCAAAAGGGAACCGGCAAATGGAGTGTCATGTCGGCTCTGGACGAAGCCGATCCTTTGACTTCGGTGGCAGAGGCTGTTTTTACCCGTTTTATGTCTACCAGACTGGAGGAACGGGAAAAGGCTGCTAAGCTTTATCCCTCTGAAGAGGCCGGGGATCTGGTAACTTCCGTGGCGATCAATGATTCCGGGATAGAGGCGGTAAAGGAGGCTCTCTACGCGGCTAAATTGATATCCTATTCCCAGGGTTTCTCTTTGATGAGACAGGCTTCCGAACGGTACGGTTGGGATTTGGATTTTGGGGCGATCGCTAAGATATGGCGTAAAGGATGTATCATTCGTTCCGTTTTCTTGGAACGGATTACCCGGGCTTATCACCGGGATTCTACCCTGAATAATCTGTTATTCGATGCTTTTTTTCAGGATAAAATACAATTCACCCTTCCTGCTTTGCGGGGTGTCGTGGCGGACGGAGTATTTAACGGGATTGCCTTGCCTTGCTTCTCCTCCGCGTTGAGTTATTTCGACGGGTTGAGAACACTCCGGTCTCCGGCTAACCTGATACAGGCTCAACGGGATTATTTCGGGGCTCATACTTACGAGCGTACGGATACCGAACGGGGACGTTTCTTCCACACGGATTGGACGGGAGAAGGAGGGGAAACGGTTTCCGGAACTTATAATGCATAGTCATCATCATGAAAAAACCAGAGAATCAGATATTAATTATATTCGGGGCATCGGGCGATCTGACCAAACGTATGTTGTTGCCCTCTTTATTTGAACTTTTTGTCCGTCGCTTGTTACCGGAGCGGTTTCTGATAGTGGGGACTGCCCGTTCCTTTTTCACGGACGAGAGTTTCCGGGCGGATATAAAAGAAAAGTTACGGGAGTTCGTAAAGGAAAAAGAGAGAATAGACGATTTTTTATCCCTGTTGTATTATCAGACTTTTGATCCGGAGGGTGGTACCGACGAATTGAGCGAACGGGTCATGAAATTACGTCAAAAGTACGATATTCCGGATCATACCGTCTATTACCTGGCAACTCCTCCCTCCTCCTACGATTCGATTACCCGCTATTTGCGCGGAAGTCGTTTGCTGCACACGAAAGACGGGTGGCGGCGTATTGTAGTAGAAAAACCTTTTGGTATTAGTTTGCCTTCTGCTCGAGAGTTGAATCGTTGTGTCAATTCCGTTTTTTCGGAAAACGAAATTTACCGGATCGATCATTTTCTGGGAAAAGAGACGGTGCAAAATATATTGGTTTTGCGTTTCGCGAATGAAACTTTCGAAGCCTTGTGGAATCGCAATTACATCGATCACGTGGAGATTTCGGCTCTCGAAACCATCGGTATCGAAGGGCGGGGAAAATCTTACGAGGGGGTCGGGGCTTTACGGGATATGATTCAAAACCACCTGATGCAGTTATTGGCTTTTGTAGCTATGGAACCTCCTGCCACGATCGACACGGAGGCCATACGTGACGAAACGGAGAAAGTGATCCGGGCTCTTCGTCCGATGACGGATGACGAGATAGCGAAAAATGTTGTTCGGGCCCAATATACGGCCGGGAATATTCGAGGAGAAGCGGTTGCGGGTTACCGGGAAGAAAAAAATGTAGCTACGGATTCGGATACGGAAACCTTTGTCGGTATCCAATTTTTTATAGATAACAGACGCTGGAGTGATGTCCCGTTCTATTTCTTCACGGGAAAACGATTAGAAGAGAAAAAGTCGGAAGTCGTTATCCATTTTAAGTCTACCCCGCATAAACTATTCAAGGGTGAATGTCCCGGCGATTCCTGCAATCAATTGGTTTTACGTATTAGTCCCGACGAGGGAATCAGGATGAAATTCGGGTTGAAAATACCGGGAGCCGGATTTGAGGTGGAACAGGTTTCCATGGATTTTAGTTATGCCTCCCTTTGCAAGGAGTATATTCCGGGAGCTTACGAACGTCTGTTGCTGGACGTGATGCTGGGTGACTCCATGCTGTATACTCGGAACGATGCCTTGGAAGCCAGTTGGCGTTTTATTGATCCTATTGTGAACTACTGGGCAAAGCACCGGAACGAAGATATGTTGTACTATGCCGCGGGAGAGAACGGACCGGAGTTGAACGGGGGATGGAATGTTTCTTCCTTGGGAGGCTCTTCGGATCTCCAAAAATGTAATAGATGATATGGAAGAGTTGACGTTAACGACACCCTCGATCCTCTTTTCGGCAATATCGCTGATTATGTTGGCCTACACCAATCGTTTTCTGGCCTATGCACAGGTGATCCGCAATCTAAAGACGGAACACGAGAAAAACCCGACTCCCATAACGGAAAAACAGCTGGAAAATCTGAAAAAACGGCTTTATATGTCTCGCTCCATGCAGATTTACGGGGTAATCAGTTTACTCCTTTGCGTGTTGTGCACTTTTTTTATTTATATCGGTCTTCAATTGACCGCCGTCTACGTGTTCGGAATCGCTTTGTTGCTATTGGTGATCTCTCTGGGCATATCCGTCCGGGAAATTTTGATCTCGGTAAAAGCGCTGGAATTTCATTTGGATAACATGACATCCGCTCCTAAAAATAGAAATTCGTAATTTTCCGAAATGATACGAATGCTGCGTTATTGTAAAAGAAGTCTTGTCATTTTGGATAAACTTCTTGTTGAAGGTTGAATGTTTTTGTTTTATGCATTAGAAAACAGTTTTTGATTATCGATTAATTTTTTCTTCTTTTCCACCCCAAATGTTTTTTCCGTCGACCGAAATCTCTTGCGGCTTGTAAATTTGCGGTTTGTAGAGAATCTTCTCGTCTTGTATAAACTTGCCGTTGTCATCAATATGGTAGCGGCAATCTATCCGTTGAGCCTCGAAAGGAGGGGTATCCGGACGAAAATACACGGGTGTTTCCGAGAGTGGTTTTAACCAATACACGGTTAACTTCAAGTCGCTGTCCAAACGGTATTGTTTTGTGAATGTGAAATTGTCAAATGAGCCTCCAACGGCTACGTCTAATGTGTCTATGATTTGATAATTAGAATTGAACGTGGCTAACAAGTGTCGTTCATTCTCTCCTATTTCAATAGCTAAATCTAATAAAATATAATTTTTGCCTTCTGTATTAAAACGTCGAAAGATGGTACAATTGGTGTCATCATATTTAATTCGTTTCTTTAAGTTTACATCGGAATAGGCATGAAGTGATATTTCTGAAGCAAGTTCACTATTGACGGCGTAAAGAGGGGTAGGGTATTTTGTTAAGTTTGTTATTTCAAAGGGTAGTGAAGTTATCTCGATCTTGTCCACTTTATTTTTTAGTGATGTCGTTTCACTAGAAAATCCTATTAGTAAGGCGATTAAAAATAATATACTTTTCATATCTGTAGTTTTTAATTTGTTTTAGAGTGATATTGTTTCATTTAAATAGAGTCTGTTCTAACGACAGACCCGAGAGACGTCATGTATTTTAATTCCCACAGAAAGAACCCTGTAAAGTAAAGTTAGTTAGCATCATAGTATGCTTTTAATTTTATTAGGCCGGTTATAGCTAAGTAAATTTTTCTTTGTGATCTCATTTATTGTCTTGACAGGAAAGAAGAAAAATGACACTTAGACAAAAGAAAAGGAGTGATTTTTTCATAAGGCATATTTTTAGTTTACACAATACCCCTCATATCCTCGATTTTACAAAGTTATAATTTATATATTATTTTACAAATAATATGTAAAATTTAATTCGATTTTTGATGTTTAAAAGAAGGTCGTTTCTATGCCGTACAATTTCGTCGGATCGAAATCGGATTTGTTCCTTTTCTTCCGAATTTCAAAGATTTTGTTTCGTGAGAATTGTTGTTTCATATTTTTAAATAATCTAAGATTTAGACGGGATTTTAACGGTTAAAGATGATCCCGGAAATTACAAATTCGATTTCCGGGATCAGGTCATTTTGAATGATATATAGCCTTATAATTTTCTTCCTTCAAAAATATTGGATTTTTCCGATGGTACGAGATTGCCGTTTAAGATAAGGGTATTGGAATGAAAGGAGGGCAGTATTGTGGCAGAAGCTTTGTTGTTGCCGACGAGGGAAATGTTCACGTAAGCCGATATTCCTAATCCTTGAACGTAAAAACTGTATGAAACCCTTCCTTTTTTATCCGTGCTCATTTTTATATCGGAAACCTTTCCTTCCACGGTTACTCCTCCCAAACCGTTTTGAAGCGGCCGCCCGGTAACGAAACTAACCTGAACGATAGCCCGGTCTCCCGACATGGAGATAAAATTAGTGGAAGGGGTTACGCTTATCGTTCGTCCTCTTTTGAAGGTCAATGTCTGAGCCTCGAGAACAAAATCCTGTTTCTTTAACGCCTCGATAGCCGTTTGAAATAATTTTTCATCTTCTTTTTGCCGGGCAAGTTTACGTTTTTCCTGCGTCATTTTTCTTTTTTCTTTGGCCGTCGTTTTCTCTTGTGCCATCAAAGGGGTTACGCTTGCTAATAAGATAGCCATCATAAACCAGGTAATTATTTTATTCATTTGGCAGAAATTTAAATGTTTGTTACTAATCTCTTGTGATCGTTTAACGAAAATACGATAAAAAAGTTAACCCTGTACTTGGAATGTCAAAATGACAGATACAATAACGTATTTCGAGTCGTTAGACGATCGTTGAAAGTTTGTAGAGAAAGAATTATAAGATTGTTATTATATTGCTGATAATAAGTGTATTTGCTTTTGTTTTTTTTATCAGCCTGTTATGTTGCTTGAAGATGGGTTAGTGTAAAATAGGTTAATAATTTTAATATAGAGTTTCAATAGTTCGTTTTTGGCTTCTCTTATGTAATAATGTATTGAAAATATAAAATAATAGGATCGGTATTATTCGATAGTCGGAATGAGCGGTATAATATGAAAAATAAATAATGTAGTAATAAAAGTAGATACGAACAATTAAAAACAAAGAGTTATGATGACAGAAAAATTACAAAAGGCAATGAACGAGCAAATCACGGCAGAAATGTGGTCTGCTAATCTATATCTTTCCATGTCTTTCTATTTGCAGAAAGAAGGTTTTGACGGTTTTGCACACTGGATGAAAAAACAAGCGGGTGAAGAGACCGAACATGCCTGTCTGATGGCAGACTATATGATCAAACGCGGGGGAGTGCCGAAAGTGGATAAAATCGATGTGGTCCCGCAAGGTTGGGGAAGTCCGCTGGAGGTGTTTGAGCACGTGTATAAACACGAGTGTCACGTTTCCGAATTGATTGATAATTTGGTCCGGGTGGCCTCCGCAGAAAAAGATAATGCTACCCAAGACTTCCTGTGGGGCTTTGTCCGTGAACAAGTAGAAGAAGAAGCAACGGCTCAATCTATTGTCGATAAGATAAAGAAAGCCGGAGAGGCGGGATTATTCTTTATGGATGCGAAATTGGGAGAACGTAAATAAGTATCCGTCGGCCGGCTTAAAGAGAGTAGAAAAACATACGGACCTTCATTAACGAGGTTCGTATGTTTTTTTGTGGATAGAATACGTGATAATTCAGGAAAAGTATCACGATATGTATCATATTAATTTTATAAATTTTACGAATTAGTATATGCAAATGTGAGTATATAAATAATTTTTTATAACTTACACCTTATTTCTTGGTAAAACTAAAGTTTTTGATTCGTATGAAGAGTTGTAGTTACATATTGATAACTCGAATACAGGCAAAATTATTGCTTCGGTTCGTTTTTTTTAATATTAATTTTATAACTTGTGAATATGAAAAAAATTCTTTTTACTTTTAATTGGTATAATGGTTTTAGGTCACTCTTCAGAGGCAGCAGGGGCTTATGTGCCATGGAGACTCGATCGCTTGAGCGCGACACTCTCGAATTCAGATACGCTTTCGGTCTATATTTCAGTCATAGAGGATCACCATTATAAAGAACTTGATTATGAATTGAATGTTATCATTCCGCAGGTGTTAAAATCATGGGATATCCTATAGTAAAAAAAGAAAAGAAGTTGTTATCCTGATAGGGCATATTCCCGGGAGCATGTAAAAAGATACACGATAAAGATACCGGAGAAGCTGTTGCCCGGGGAATACAAAATATCTTTCCGGGTATCGGGGAAAGTAAAAACAAGAGAGGGTGAAGTAGTGGATATAGAGAAAGAAGTAAAAATACTCAAGATTACGGTAACAGATAGAAAACATTCATCCCGAGATGTGAAAAATAATGGATGTGATTTTGTGAGGGCAATAGTCAATAAAATGAGTTATCTTTAATTATGATTAGTTTGTCCTGAACCCGAGAGAAATGTATTAAATTGATATAGTATTAAAAACTCGTGTTTTATATCAGTTAACATGTAATACTATTAAATGTTTAAACTATTTGTGTGAATCAAAGTAAGAATTTCAAATGCTTAACTCGATAAAATCGACAAATATAAAGTTTATGTAATTTATGATTATTAAGATAATAATAACATTTATATATTAAATAATTTTCGTAATTTACACTAAATTTTTATGCGGCTAAAATTTTTAATTGACATGGAAATTTTTCTTTGCATTTTAATAGTTTAAATACGAGTAAGATTGATACACGGATGGAGGTAGAGATTTTTTTTGACTATTCTGACATTTTATTTTCTCTTGGAAAAGTACGAGTGTTTTGAGGGGTAAAGGATAGTTGGATGCTTTATATAGAGGATGCTGACGAGTGAAGTTTGATTAATTACGGGTATAGGCTTTCATTAATTTATTTATAAATATTAAAAACAGAATGTATGAAAAAGATTTTACTTGTTTTGAGTATGGCGTTTTGTATTTTAACGTCGTTTACTTCCAGTTCTGTACAAGGAGACGTGGCATGGATCGTTAGTCCAAACACGGTAACTGTTACCCAGGGTAACATGTTTATCATCGATGTGACAATCTATAAAACCCATGGCGAATTTACTAGTTTAGCTCTTAAGGCTACTAGTAGTGATTCAACAAGCCTTCCTATTCTTGTCGTTAAAAATCCGAGTCATTTCAATGATAAGGTTATATATCAGATTATGGTCGATGCTAGAACGCTAGGGACTTACACTATTGATATAAATCTTTCTGGTTCGTATAACTATAATGGGACTGTATCTTTTAATCAGGACAAAACGGCACGCGTGACTGTTGTTCATTAATCAAATTGTAAAAACCGGTTAATTCTAATGAAAGCCCGGTTTTTCTTTACTATTTATTTTATAACTTGTGAATATGAAAAAAATATTTTTACTTTTAATTAGTATAATGGTTTTAGGTCACTCTTCAGAGGCAGCAGGGGCTTATGTGCCATGGAGACTCGATCGCTTGAGCGCGACACTCTCGAATTCAGATACGCTTTCGGTCTATATTTCAGTCATAGAGGATCACCATTATAAAGAACTTGATTATGAATTGAATGTTATCATTCCGCAGGTGTTAAAATCATGGGATATCCTATAGTAAAAAAAGAAAAGAAGTTGTTATCCTGATAGGGCATATTCCCGGGAGCATGTAAAAAGATACACGATAAAGATACCGGAGAAGCTGTTGCCCGGGGAATACAAAATATCTTTCCGGGTATCGGGGAAAGTAAAAACAAGAGAGGGTGAAGTAGTGGATATAGAGAAAGAAGTAAAAATACTCAAGATTACGGTAACAGATAGAAAACATTCATCCCGAGATGTGAAAAATAATGGATGAGAATATTTTAAAAAACATGTGATGTTGTCTTTGTGATATATGGAGGCGAACAATAGTCAATAGATTGTTGTTTTTGAGTTGCATAGACTTATTCCGGATTCAATAAAATATTTGGAGATTTCAATATTCGCTCTCGATAAGGTTTTGTAATTGTAAAATTCAAATAAATTGTAACTTCTAAAAAATAGTATTTATTCTCGAATAATTTCTATAACTTATATCGCATTTTTTTTGATTAAACCAAAGTTTTCAGTTGGCATGAAAAGTTTTTATAGTGTTCAGGTAGCCCGAGTGCAGACAAAATTGTTATTTAGGTCTGGTTTGGGAAAATTCTTTTTTTTGATTGTCCCGGCGTGTATTCTCTTTTACATTGGATTTAATTTGAGTACTACCAATTCTGCAAGACAGTCTGGAGAACTCTACATGGCGTCCCAGTTTCCTTATACTATAGCTTTTTTACTGACAATATTACAATACCTGCCGCTTGTTTTCTTGTCCGCGATGTTTTTTTCCAGAAGAAAGATAGATACGCTGGATTCCTTATATGCTCGACCTATAAGTAATATTGAATATTACACGGGAATCGGTATCGGGTTTATCCGGGTATTTATGATATGGGCGATGGTGCTTTTTTTCATAGGTATGCTTGTTCAGGTCTTTACCAGTAAGGCGCCTTTTAATCCGTGGCTTTATTTCTATTACTTGATTACTTTGGTGTTTCCGGCAATGGTCTTTATGCTCGGACTTTCTTTTTTTGTTTTTGCTATCCTGCGTCATGCGTTTGCGGCTATTTTAATCTTGTTTGCCTGTATTTGGGCTACCATCTCTTTGTCCGGAGAGTCTTGGGCGGGTATTTTAAATTTCTCCGGACTTACGTTACCCAATGAATATTCCGGGATAACGGGTTTCGTTGCTGTCGTTCCCTATCTTTTGCAACGGCTGGGATGGTTATCCGTGGGAGTGGGGTTGTTTTTTTGCTCGATTCTTTTTTGTAAACGCTTGGAGAATAGGCTTGGAGAAAGGAAAGTTGTCGGGAAAAGGGCGCTGGCGATCGTTTTGTTGGGTGTGGGTTGCCTGATGACGGTTTGGGGAATTTACACGGAAAAATATATTCGGCGAGATTGTTACGCTGCCGTGTATAATCGTTATGCGGATCGCGAGAAACTCTATCTTCTGAGCCAGGAACTGGAGATCACACCCGAAGGCGACCGATTGAAAGGTCTGAGTCGAATGAAACTTATGAACGAGACGGGAGAGATATTGTCCGATTTTTTACTTTACTTGAATCCTAAGTTAAAGGTGAAATCACTAACGGTAAAAGGTAATAACGTATCTTTCCGCCGGGAAAAACAAGTTATTATCGTTGAAAAAAACGTTTCTCCGGGTGATACGCTCCATGTGGAGATGGAGTACGAGGGCGGTATCGATGAAGAGGTTTTCTACCTCGATGTGCCTGAAAAAGAGCTTAGGAATACTTGGAATTGGAGTTATAAGCAAAATTTATGTCCGTCGGGAAAACGTTACGCTTACCTGGAAAATAATCAGGTGCTGTTAAACCCTGAAGGCTTATGGTATCCCGTGACAGTTCCACCGGTGAATCCCGCTTCCCCGTATATCGTTGAAAAAAACTTTACTGACTATAAGTTAATAGTTCATGATAGTAAAGACCGTACGGTTATCTCTCAGGGAGAATGTCAGCGACTCGGAGAAAGTGTTGTCTTTGATAATGATTATTTTCTTCCCGGAATCAGTTTGTGTATTGGAGGGTATGAAGGGCGTCAATTGAGTGTAGATACTATCGGCTACGAGTTTTTTTTATTCAAAGGACACGGAATCTTCGTGGAGGCTTACGAGGATGTTCTCGATGCTTTACCGGACTTTCTCTCTTTTCAAATAAAAACTCTTTTTGAACTAAAATTTAATAGGAAGTATCCATTCAGACGATTGATTTTCGTTGAAACGCCCCGCGCTTTTGCTACTTATTACCGGAATCAACGAGGTGGTAGTGAATACGTGCAACCCGAAATTATCTTTTTTCCGGAAAGCATGCCGCCACGGTGGAAAGATCGATGGGCATTGAACAAAGACATTCACGAGCGACAAGAGAATTACTTCGGTGGAGGAAAAGAGATGAAACTTCACGAAATACAGAGTTTACTTCTTAATACCCTTTGGGTAGAAAGCATGCCTATAGATTATTCCCCCCTGAAACGGGAAGTGGATCGATTGACCTTCCGGTCTTCTAAGCCGGTGAAAACCAGTAATCCATTTTTTGTCGCTCCTCTTTTTTATAATTATGTTTATTCTTTTTATTCTCTCGATTACCCGATTATAGAGACCATATTCAATAGCATGGTGAAAAATTCCTTTGATCCGGCGGTTGCTGCTTTTTCCTTTAATATAAGTAATTACCGTGAAGGTATTCGTTTTCTGAATGCCCATAGTTTAAAAGAGGCTTTCGGGGATTCAAGGATAAAACCGGAGCTAATGAGTAGACTTGTAAATCTCAAGACAGATGAATTATTTACCTTTTTCAATTTCTTTGGAATTTCCACGGATGAGTTGGCGACGTATCTTCGGGAGTATATCTCCCGAAAACATTTTAGTCGAATTGATTTGAGAGAAATTAGCCGGGAGATGAAGTATGCTTTAGGGATTGATTTGATGGAAATATTATCCGGTTGGTATCATCAGAGTTGTTTACCATCCTTTATTGTAAAAGATATTCAGATGAGAAGAATCAGCCCGACAGGACATCTTTACGATTACTCTAACGATATTACACAATTTATTTTCACCGTTTATAATAATAGCGAAGTTGATGGGTTTGTCTCTTTGTCCTATTCTCCGGAATCGGGTTCGAGGGTTTCTCGTAATTATGTTTACCGCATTCCGGAAGGAGAAGGCAGAACGATTACCCGGACGGTTTACGGTAAGTGTTTCGATCCTGTCTTAAAATTGAATCTCTCTCAAAATTACCCGGCAGAGTTTTCTTTTGGTGGATATCAGTCTTCTTCCCCTTTGATTGACACGATGAGTCGGGAGAAAAAGATATCTAAAGAAGAGCTATTCCCGCCTGAAGAAGTTATCGTTGATAATGCGGATGATGGTTTTTCATATGGTGAGCGAAAACTGTCGTTAACCGAGCGATGGAGGAGAGAACGGCAAAAAAAGGTCGCTCAAGAGAAGGACTGGACTTCTTTCGATCGATTAAATCCCGACTGGCAAATAATTCTTGATAACGCGGCTTACGGTTATCCTGTACGTACTTCAGTAGTTCGGTTGGTGGCTAATTCGGGTAGTAAAGTGAGTTGGACGACGGAACTCGAGAGGGAGGGATATTATGAAATTTCTGTCTATATTCCGCCAGGTATAATAAAACGTGCGGGTTCTTACATGAAGAGTTTTAAAGATAATAATGCCATTTCACGATTCTCGCAATATTACACGATCGAACGCAACGGCGAGTTAAAAGAATCCAGTATCGAGATTTCCGATCAACCGGGTTGGGTATCGATAGGAAGATGTTACTGTACGCCCGGGGTGATTCGGGTATCTCTTCTGGATAAAGGAATTACCGAGCAGTTTGTTTGTGCGGATGCCGTCAAATGGAGATATCTTGGCGCTAAGAACGAGTGAGTTATGGGTATCTCCGGCGAATATGTTTTGCATAAGATTCGTGCATGATTATGGGGTGTCGTGATGGAAAATTGCTTCAGACTTCGGGGAGAGTATACACTTTTATTATACGAAAATCAGACGGATCGATTTATGAAACGAGGGTTTGCATCCGTGTAGAGGAGTGATAAAGTCCCATGAGAAAAATTCAAAATGATACAAGCTACTTTGTGCTTGTGATAAAAACAAAACCATGAATAAGCAGAATGATCTTAAATAATAGATCTCTTTTTTGGTAATTATAAGTTATTTTCTTTTTATCCATTTTATTACATCGGCAACGATAAATTGTTTCGGCCCTCCCTTGTCGTTGAGGGTGACGCTTGTTTTGCCCGAGCCTAAAGTGAAAGTTCCGAGACTAAACCATTCGTTAAATGAATATGGTTTCGAAAGGTCTAAAATAACCTTATGCGTTTTTGACCGGAAAATAAGTGCTTTATTGAAGCTATCGAATGTATTGGAATGTAAAAAATTAATGGTGATAACCCGTGATTTCGAACAAGTACTGGAAATAGACCATAAAACAATTGTGATTATTCCGGTTTGGAAGTGGCTTTTGAATCTTTTAAATGGATGTTAATGTCTAAATTATAATGCGGTAGTTTGTTGAATAAAAAGAAAAAATCTATACAAAAAGTATTAAAATGGAAGAATTGAAACTGTTTAAAACAATAATCATATTCTTTATTGAAAAATAAATTAATATTTGTAATTTTGCGAATTGAAGTTTTAAAAGTAATAACTTAAATAATTAAATGTGATGAGATTGTTTTTATATGCAGGTCTATTTGTGTTTATTTTTACTTCTTGTGGAACAAGTAAGGAAATTAGTAGTAAAATATTGGATTTACAATCGAAATTTGCTTCTTTGGAACAAGAAAATATAAAATTGCGTGATGAGTATGATCAAATTAAAAATGAGAATCATTTTTTGAAAATAGAGATTGAGAGTCTAAAAAATGGTATGGCTTGTTTTTATACGAAATTGGATAGTGTATTAAATAGAGCCGGTATAATAAAACAAATCCCCATTCGTTCGGTGACAAAAACAACTTCTCCGTCTACGCCAAAGAGCCAATCCAAAAAAGTAAGTACTACATCTGAATCCGTATATAGTGGTAGGTGTCAAGCCACGACCAAGAAAGGAACTCAATGTAAGAGAAATGCTCAAACAGGAAGTCGATATTGTTGGCAACATCAAAGGTAGTTGTTTTTATATTAAGTAGTTACTAATAGTTCTTGATAAAGAAATACGTTATCCTGCGATGTAAATTGTTGATTTTTAATTGTGTTATAGTCCCGTACGGTGATATTTCCGTGGAGATTTCCATTGTTCGTGTCATAAAAATAAAATGTCGTTGCGTACCCGTTGCGTAAAATCTAAAAAATAAGGGAAATAAAAAATACCAATTAATTGATTTTCAATTAATTGGTATTTGATATATTGTGGTCCCACTTGGGTTTGAACCAAGGACCCCCTGATTATGAGTCAGGTGCTCTAACCAGCTGAGCTATAGGACCTACACTTTCGTGTGTTAACTCTGGTTTGTTGTTAACGGCTGCAAATATAGGGATAATTTTTGGGTTTTTGCAAGGGGAAACCGAAAAAAATATTACTTTCGCTTGGGTGTATGTGAGAGACCGGATCGGATTGCGTTGATATGGAGTTAGAAAAGAAGAGTGGATTTAGGTGAATGGCGATAAATAAATCGATAGGGTGAGGTGTTTAATACGATGTTTATATGAAGGTATGTCTATTAGTGATCGGTAAAACGGATGCGGCTTACTTGAGGACGGGGATTGAAGAGTACGAAAAGCGCTTGAAGTTCTATATTCCTTATGAAATGAAGGTTATTCCGGATATAAAAAAGGCGAAGAGTTTAACGGAGAACCAACAGAAGGAGAAGGAGGGGGAGCTTATTTTGGGACAGTTGGAGTCTTCGGATGTGGTCGTTTTGTTGGATGAGAAAGGGTATGAGTACACTTCAAAAGGGTTTTCCGAATTTTTGGCACAAAAGATGCTGGTAGGTACAAGGCGTTTGGTTTTTATTATCGGAGGGCCTTATGGGTTCTCGGAACAGGTATACAAGGAGGCTCACGCGAAGATTTCGCTGTCCAGGATGACCTATTCACACCAGATGGTGAGAATGGTTTTTGTGGAACAGTTGTATCGGGCCATGACTATATTAAGGGGAGAACCTTACCACCATGAATAATAAGATGCCGGATTGCATGGCTAAAGGAGAATAAAATGAAGAAATTTTGGATCGTTGTATTATTGATGTTTGCATGCCTTATTTCGGCTTTGTCTTGGGAATACATGATCAGGACACAAACTGAAGAGGAGCAGTTGGCTATTTTTGAGAAGCGGCTGCACCGGGAAGAACGACATGTTGACGAGCAGTTGAAAAAGATCGTTATTCCCGCGGATATCAGTAATATAGAATGGAAAAGTAAAAATGTTATTTTAGTTGCCTTTGAACGTGGAGAATTAAGGTATTGGAGTAGTGAGCAGGTTGGGGAACCCAATTTGTACGACAAGTTAAAAGAGGCCGGAAACCTGGTTAAGATCAATAATATTTACTATGACATAAGACGACATTCGGTAGGTGATGTCGACTTTTTTGCTTTGCTTTTCTTAAAGGATGATTATCCTTACACGAACAATTATATTAAGAATAATTTTAATTCCGTTTTTGGTGTTAACGTGGAAGATGCGGAAAGTGTGATCCTTCATATCTCTCGGGTCCCGAATGAGCCTACTGTGTATAATCAGGAGGGGGAGAGGTTGTTTCAGGTAGAACGTCACGTTGCTTATGAGAATTCCTTGCCCAATTATTTTGTATTGATTCTCTACCTTGCTTTTTTGTATTTGTTGTTTTATGCTTACGAGGTGGTGTTGGATCGAGTCCGGTCTTTTCGCGTTCAGTTGATTGCGGCATTCGGTTTCTTCGTGTGCTTGGTTGTGCTTCGGGTATTGATGGTCCAGTATCAGATACCTTATACGTTATACCATTTTGCGATCTTCCAGACGGATAATTCCGAGTGGAACTTGGTTTTGCCGGTAGGAGACCTGTTTTTGACGATGTTCTGCCTTACTCATTTTCTGTATATAACGCTGAATAAACTACGGATAAAGTATAAGGAGCCCCGGTTAATACGATACAGGTATCTTTTTTTGTCGGGATTTGTTTTTTCTGCTTTTTTGTATACGAATTTTTTACATTTCTCTATTAACTCTTTGATCGAGAATACGCAAGTCAGTTTGAATATCGCGCGTTTTTTAAACATCGATTTTTCTTCGATCGTGGCCTTTATCACTTTAATTCTTGGAGGGATGGGACTATTTGTATTGATTAACGGCTCCGTGCGTTATTTTTACAATATTTTTTCGTTGAGGGAGGTTTCTTCAGGAGTTATAGTTGTCTTAGCGTTTTGTGCGGTGTTGTGTTATTTCTTCGATTTTTCTCTTACTCCTCTGGAGTGTTTGTTTACGCTATCTTTATATATACTGTTTATTTTAAACATCTACCTTGTAAAGCCTGACGCACAAAAGAGTATTTTTATGATAGCACTGGTCGTTGTTTCTGTATATGTTATCTTTTTGTCTAAAAGTAGTGAGATTCACCGGGAGATAACGATCCGGGCAAAATACGCGACAGAAATTATCGGAGAACGGGATTCGCAGTTCGAAAAGAAATTGATGGAAATAGACCAGGTGATCAAAACTTCGAGAGAACTGGATTCTTTGGTCGATCTTCGGGATGAAGAAGGGATTACCCGAAAAATCTTGGATGAGTTGACAGATCTTTCCGGTTTTTATTTCGATTGTAGGGTATTTTTATGTACCGATAAGGATAGTTTGTTGCTGGAACCCGGTTTTGCGATAGAAGATTGTAACTCCTACTTCCGTGCATTGATTGACAGTACGGGAGTGCAAATAGAGAATACCTCTTTTTACAATATCGATGATTTCGACGGAATGATCTCTTATGTCGGACTTTTTGATTTTAAAACACCCGCGGGGCCGAGTAAATTATACCTGCGTTTCGATTCAAAAGATGAAGGTGAGGCTATCGGGTATTCGCAGGTTTTATCGAAAGAGGCGTCCGAGGATAGAACGGTTGTGTATCCTTATTCTTATGCAAAATATAAAGATGGAGTTTTATTGACTTCCAAGGGCGAGTTTAACTATTATAAACGCTTGGAACAATTCGGGAAAAGTGATTTTGAACATGTGGAGATTTTGACAAAAGATCACTATTCGCACATGATTATCCCTGTGGGTAAGAGTGGGGTCTTCGTGATTAGTTTGGGCGATGATATATTTGCTCTTTATTATCTGAATGTGCTTTATGCTATTTTCGTGTGCGTGCTGTTCTCTTCTTATGGTTTGTTTTTCCGTTTTGAGGGACAAGAATGGATTAATTTCAGGCAGGAGACCCTGAAAAGACGGATTAAAAGCAATATCATTTCATTGATAAGCGCCCTTTTCATTATTATGACGGTGATGAGCATCGTTGTGAATACGGATAGTGTGGAAAGAAAACAGAGTATGAAGGTAGTTCAGATATCCAAATACATCAGTAAAGAGTTAGAAAAATATGATTGTATCGATATACAGGTGTGTCCTCAAATTCAAGATATTCTATACAAGATTGCCAGAATGTTATGGGTCGATATTAATATATACGATCAAACGGGAAGGTTGGTGGCTACTTCTCAACCTGTTATCTTTGAAAAAGGTTTCAAGGGAACCTTGTTGAATCCTATCGCTTACCGGAAATTGGTGAAAGAAAAGGCAACGAGTTTTGTACAGGAGGAGAAGATTGGAGAGCTGGATTATATGTCGGCCTACGTTCCGATGATGTTGGAGAATAACGAAGCTTACGTGTTAAACATCCCTTATTTTACCAAGAGTGACGAATTGAACGTGGATATAATGCTGTTTGTGATCATTGCTATAAATATTGCCATGATCGTGATGGTACTGGCATTTATTTTTTCGGGAATTGTCGCGGAGCGGGTAACTAAACCTTTACAAATGGTGAATGAAAAATTGCGTTTAATGCGGGTAGGAGGAAAAAATGAGAAAATTGTTTATAATCAGCGGGATGAAGTGGGGATGTTGGTGAAGGAGTATAACGGGATGGTGGATAAATTGGAGGATAGTGTAAAGAAATTGGCCAAGTCTGAACGGGAAACGGCCTGGCGTGAAATGGCCCGTCAAATTGCCCATGAGATTAAAAATCCTCTGACACCGATGAAATTGAACATCCAGTTTTTGCAGCGGACGTTGCAAGGCGGTAACGTGGAAGAGGTACGGCAGCGTTTTAAAGATATATCCTCTATTTTGGTAGAACAAATCGATCATATGGCCTCCATCGCTTCTGCTTTTTCCGATTTTGCAAAAATGCCGATAGCTAATAGCGAGTGGTTTAATTTGAGCGAATTGGTTCAGGGATGTACCACATTGTTTGAAAATAATGTGGATCGAATGATTTGTGAGATAGAGTCGAATGTATTGGTGTATGGTGACAAGGAGCAGGTTAACCGGGTGATTGTAAATTTATTGAAAAATGCGGAACAAAGTATTCCGGAAGATAGGGAGGGGTTGATTACGGTTACTTTGATTCATAAAGACGGTAGTGTGGTATTGGAGGTAAGGGATAATGGCGTTGGAATACCTGAAGGAATACGAAATCACATATCGGAACCGAATTTTACGACAAAATCCGGAGGCATGGGGTTAGGATTGGCCATGTCTTATAAGATCATAGAAAGTATGGGCGGAACCGTCACTTTCGAGAGTGAAGAGGGAGTGGGAACCGTATTTCGGGTTAGTTTAGAAAGTGAGAAAATATAAGATTACTTAAGCATTCGTTTCACTTGCCCTGCTACTCTATTGGGGGTAATATCGACCATGCATTTTTGCCAAACCGATTGCTTGCATTTGCCGTGTCCGTCTTTTGTGCAGGGACGGCAGGGGAGGGGAACCTCCATCACTTTGATCTCTTCTCCCGTCGGGAACCCGAAAGCCGTGGGCCCCATCAGGGCGATGCCCGGTGTATGAAAAAGATCTGCCGCGTGTAAGAATCCGGTGTCTCCGCTGATAACCAGATTGGATTGCTTGACCAGGTAACAGGATTCCAGCAAAGAAGTTTTTCCTGCCATATTGTTTACTCGCTCCGGGGCGACGGCTCGGATGGTTTCGCAGAAGGAGTCCGACGGCCCGGCAAGGATGAGGAATTTGTATTCCGGGAGGAGTTGTATGATTTGCTGCCAGTAGCCGACGGGCCAGCGTTTCATCTCCCAATTGGCCGATGGGACGAGGGTGATGGTTTGCCTGTCGATCAGGGGTGTTAAGCGCTTTTCGAAATCGGCCGGGAAATACCAATCGGAATAGTTTGAATCAAAACGGGTAATCCCCCATTGGGCCAAGGGTTTCCGGTAAGAGGTAATTCCTTTGAAAGGGTTGTCGAATTTGTTGATTCCTAATTTAAACAGTAAAAATCGTTTCCAGCGTTCTTTCTTTCTTAACACGTAATCCGGTTTCCGGTGCAGCAACTTCCGGCAAGGCGGCAATAGAACCGTCTTCAATAGATTCGACCGGATATTGCTATGTGCATCGTAGAGGTAGTCGAACTGCTCGGCTTTGAGTTGCCGGGCAATCTTTAAAAGACCTTTTAAGCCGCTTTTCTTATCAAATTCCCATACTTTGTCGATTCTTTTATCCATATGAAGAAAAGAGGCCATGTCTTTTCGCGCAATCCAATGAATCTCCGAATCCGGGAAATGATTTTTAATGCCACTGATGACATTCATGCATTGAATGATGTCTCCGATGGAGCTGAATCTAATGATAAGAAATTTGGTCATGCCCTATAATTTTATGACAAAAGTAATAAAAATGTGATTTATTTAGGGTAAAAAGCACTACTTTCGTACTCGTATTAAATATCATAGACTTATGAGAAAACAAATTCCGAACCTGATCACCTGCATGAATGTTATTTCCGGAACAATGGCCGTTTTTATGGCGATGTACGATAATTTATTGGTGGCTGCTTTATTGGTATTGTTGGCCATGGTTTTTGATTTTTTTGATGGATTTGCCGCAAGATTATTGCATGTGAAGTCGGAAATGGGGAAAGAGTTGGACTCGATGGCTGATATGGTAAGTTTCGGCGTGGTCCCTGCCGTTATGGCTCATTTGTTGATCAAGTTGTCCTTGTTATCCGGAGCTCAGTTTTCGCCGGATTCCTCTTATTCATGGATCGAGTATGTTTTGATGTATTCCCCCTTGCTTATTCCCGCTTTTTCCGCTTTTCGTTTGGCTAAATTTAATTTGGATACTCGTCAGGCCTACTCGTTTATCGGTATGCCGACCCCTGCAAATGCCTTGTTCTGGGTCTGTCTGGTGTTATCTTATTATTGGAATAATGAACTTTTCCCTTATCTGTGGGGAAATGTTTGGGTACTTTTCGGGTGCGTTATCATTTTGTCCGTGCTATTAGTCGTTGAATTACCCATGTTCTCCTTGAAGATAACTGATTTCTCATGGAAAGCCAATCGGATACGTTATCTTTATTTCGGAACGGCTGTACTCTTGGCTATCCTGTTTCAGATCGGCTTTTTGACTTTTCTGATACCCCTCTATATTCTTTTTTCTCTTGTCGGTTATTGGGCCGGATGGACTACAAAGTAGAGAGCGGATCAAATTCTACAAAATCACAATCGGGTGAAATAATGGCGGGGGCGTGAACGGGCTTCGTCTTCGCTTGAATGGCCGTCGGTTGCAGGTTGCTTGTCTCTGCCTGATGATCCGTCTTGAATATATCCTGTTGTGAAATGATTATGATACCCGTGATCATAGCGGCTGAAAGCCCGTATTTGAATAGACGTGTAACCAGATTGCCCGAGTCTGTGTTAATATATTCTGCGCGAATGCTTTTTTTACCGGAAGGGGAGACCTCGATGGCGTGCATGCCGATCGTATCGGCCAGAAAATTTTGTTCTCCGGGTTCGAATACTATATTGAAACGACGATCCGTGTAAAAGGTACCGATAGAGCCGAATATTATTTTTTGGTTTTGGTTTAATCGAACTTTTAGTTCTTCGCAAAAAAGTGATAAACGACGTTCTGCTTTTTCGTAATCGATTTTTTCTTTCCGGGCAATCCAATGGATTAACAGTCCGTCATTTTGCTTCAAATGTTTATTGAACACCACCTTTTTGGAGGGAGGTGTTAAAATTCCTGTTTTCGGATGAATGGTGGCCTCTGTGTAATTACCGATAAAGCCACCGAATCCGGGAACTATCACGCAATCATGCAGATAGAGAAGGTCTTCTATGTGTTCAATATATTTGTACATACGGCAAAGGTAAGAAAAAAGAATACGAACACAAGGTATTTTTGGGCATTTTGAATTATTATTATTTACTTTGTAGTCTCTGTAGCGGTGGCTCAGAAAGTTATAAATTGAAAAAAATATATGGTACTATGAAGGTTTTTGTAACGGGCGGAACGGGATATATCGGATCACATACGGTTGTTGAACTTCAACAAAGGGGTTATGAGGTTGTCATTGCGGATAATTTGATTAATTCTAATCTTCAGGTGTTGGATGGCATCCAAAAAATCACAGGTATTCGACCGGAATTTGAGCAGATCGAATTGACGGATCTGGCCGAAACACGAGATTTCTTTGCCCGTCATAGGGATATCGAAGCTATTATTCATTTTGCTGCTTTAAAAGCGGTAGGAGAATCGGTGAACAAGCCTTTGGAATATTATTATAATAATTTGAATTCTTTGATGAATGTTTTGTTTTGTATGCGGGAATTTGGAGTGAAATACCTGGTATTTTCTTCTTCTTGTACCGTGTACGGACAAGCTGATATATTGCCCGTTACGGAACAAACTCCTCGAAAAGAGGCCGAATCTCCTTATGGGAATACGAAAGTAATGAGCGAGGATATTATTCGGGATTTTATGCGGGTAGAACCTTCAATGAGTACATTGGCCTTGCGTTATTTCAATCCGATCGGAGCTCATCCGACGGCATTTATTGGAGAATTGCCTAATGGCGTTCCTAATAATTTAATTCCTTATTTGACACAAACAGCTATCGGAATACGGGAAGAACTGAGTGTTTTCGGTAATGATTATAATACTCCCGACGGTTCTCCTTTACGGGATTACATCGACGTTGTCGATTTGGCTAAGGCTCATGTCCTGGCAATCCGACGTTTGTTGGAGAAGAGGAATAAGGAGAACTACGAGTATTTTAATATCGGTACGGGAAAGGCTCTTTCCGTGCTGGAGGTTATACATGCCTTTGAGAGTGCTACCGGGATAAAAGTTAACTATAAGATTGTCGGACGCCGGCCTGGCGACGTGGAGAAGGTATGGGCTGATACGACTTTAGCTAATAAAGAGTTGGGCTGGAGGGCCGAGACTCCGATTGAAGAGACAATGGTGAACGCCTGGAAGTGGCAGAAGAGTTTGGAAAAGTAATCGGAATGGCGGATAGAGTTATTGCTGTTTATTTCAGTCCGACGGGCACAACCCAAAAGATCGTGTCTGCTATCGCTTTGGAAATTGCCCGGATACTGGAGGTGCCGGTAGCGTGTTACGACTTTACCCTGCCAATGGCCAGATCAACGGTTTTAACTTTGAAAAAAACGGATATTGTGGTGTTGGGAACACCGGTCTACGCCGGACGGGTACCCAATGTTTTATTGAAATATCTGGCAACCGTAGAAGGTAATGAGGCGATTGGAATACCGGTTGTGTTATTCGGTAACCGGGATTATGACGATGCTTTGATAGAACTCAGGGATATCATGGAGAGAGCCGGTTTGCATACGATGGCCGCGGCGGCATTTATCGGAGAACACTCCTTTTCGCGTGTGTTGGCCAAGGGGCGTCCGGACGAGAGGGATATGGAAACGGCAAGTGCGTTTGTCGTCCGGGTGGTGGAAAAATGTAAGGAAGGATACGATATAAAAGTTTCGGTGGAAGTAAAAGGAATGCCTTACCCCTATCGCGGTTATTATACTCCCCGGGATCGTAAAGGAAATGCCGTGGATATTCGTAAAGTGAAACCGTTGACTGATGAAAAGTGCAACGATTGCAAATTGTGTGCTCTGGTTTGCCCTATGGGTTCAATAAGTTATGAAGATGTACGTCTCTTCACGGGGATCTGTATAAAGTGCGGGGCCTGTATAAAAAGATGTCCGACGGGAGCCAAATATTATGAGGATGCCGGATATCTTTACCATAAACAGGAGTTGGAAGAAGGGTTAAAAGAGAGGCGAGAACCAGAATTATTTCTATGAATATAGAGATTAAGAGATAAAAAGATTTACGATTTTGGATTTTAGATTTACGATTTAAAGAAGCAAAAGATTAAAGGATTCAATGATTTAGTGATTCAGTGATTGGGGATTAAGGGATAAAAGAGATTTACGATTTCGGATTTTAGATTTATGATTTGAAGAATCAAGGGATTAAAGGATTCAGTGATTCAGTGATTGGGGATTAAGAGATAAAAGAGATTTACGATTTAAAGAGGGTAAGATCAGAATCTTAATCATAAATCTAAAATCAAAAATTAATTTACAATCTACATTTAAAATTTACAATTGATTGAAGGGAAAGGGATAAAAACGAAGGGGCATCAATAGCGAACGGCGAGCGTCGTGTTCGGTTTTCGGAGCGGCTACCCGACGGACGGTCTGAGCGAAGCGAGTCCCGGAGGGTAGTGAACAAAAATCGTTTACACGACCGACGAGAACGTCCAAGCCCCGAGGGATTATTTCTTGACGATTACAGGATAAGAGATTCAATGATTCCGAGATTCGAACTTCAAATCACGGAATCATTGAATTACCCAATCACAGAATCAACTTGTTCTGTTATTCTACGGTTACGGATTTCGCCAAATTTCGCGGCATATCCACGTTGCATCCCCGCATCACGGCAATATGATAGGAGATCAACTGTAATGGAATCACGTTTAGAAGGGGAGAGAGGTATTCAAGTGTCTCCGGGATCTCGATCACGTGCTCTGCCATTTTCTTTACCTGTACGTCATTATTATTGACTAAGGCGATAACATGGCCTTTGCGGGATTGTACTTCTTTTATGTTCGATACAATCTTTTCATAAAAGTTATCTTTCGTTGCAATGGCAAATACCGGCATGTTTTCGTCAATAAGGGCGATGGGACCGTGTTTCATTTCTGCCGCGGGATAACCTTCTGCATGAATGTACGAGATCTCCTTCAATTTCAGGGCTCCTTCCAGGGCAACGGGGAACTGACTGCCCCTTCCCAGGTATATGGCATTTGTTGAATCTTTATAGGCTTCTGCAATTTTTTTGATCTGCTCGTTTTGGTGTAGAATTTCTTTTATCTTGTCGGGCAGATTATATAGTTCGTGTATGTATTTGTGATAACATTCAATAGGTAGCGTTCCTTTCCGGTAGCCGATTTGTAAAGCCATCATGGTTAAAACAGAAATCTGGGCCGTGAACGCTTTTGTAGAGGCTACTCCGATTTCGGGACCGGCATGCGTGTATACTCCGGCGTGGGTTTCTCTGGCGATACTGGAGCCTACCACATTGCATATGCCCATAACGGTAGCTTCTTTTTGTTTGGCGAATTTGATGGCTGCAAGCGTGTCTGCTGTTTCTCCGCTCTGGGAGATGGCGATCACGATATCGTCCGGAGTGACTACGGGATTCCTGTAACGGAATTCAGAGGCGTATTCTACCTCCACGGGAATCCGGGCAAACTCTTCCAGTAGGTATTCTCCTACCAGTCCTGCATGCCAGGAGGTTCCGCATCCAATAATGATAATACGTTGAGCCCGGATCATTTGAGGGATAATTTCGGAAATACCTCCCAGGTAAATCTCGGAAGCTTCTACGTTAACTCGTCCCCGGATGGTATCGTAAATAGAATTTACTTGCTCGTAAATCTCTTTCAACATAAAATGCGGAAAGCCTCCTTTTTCTATTTTTTCAATATCGATATCGATTTGTTGGATATTGGGAGTCAGAAGATTGTTTTGTAAGTTCTTAAGAACCATTTCGTCCTTTTTCAACACCGCGATATCATCGTCATTCAGGTAAATCACATTTTTGGTATACTCTACGATAGGTGTTGCATCCGAAGCCACGAAATATTCATTTTGGCCAACCCCTATTACAAGCGGACTACCTTTTCTCGCCACGATGAGTTTGTCTTTCTCGTTTTCACACATGACGACCAAGCCGTAGGCTCCGATGACTTTTGTCAAAGCGAGACGTACCGCTATTTCCGCCGAAACTTTTCCTTTCAGGTAGATGTATTCGATCAGATTGGCTAATATCTCCGTGTCGGTTTCGCTGGTGAAAACGTATCCTCTTGCCGTTAGTTTTTCCTTCAATAAAGCGTGATTTTCGATGATGCCGTTATGGATGATAGAGAAAATACCATTCATAGATGTTTGCGGGTGTGCATTGGCATCATTCGGTTCTCCATGAGTGGCCCAGCGGGTATGTCCCATTCCGATTGTCGCTTTCGTTTGTTGACCCGTAATATGATTTTCCAGATCGATGACCCGTCCTTTGCATTTGTAAATATTGATTTGCTCGTCGTCCATTAAGGCAATGCCGGCAGAATCATATCCTCTGTACTCTAATCGTTTTAAACCGTTAATTAAGATTGGATAGGCCTCTCTCGACCCAATATATCCTACGATACCACACATATACTTATTTTTTTAGACAAACGAAAATGACGTTTGTTATAACATTATCCTATAATTTTGTCAAAGAAATCGGAATATTGGTCGACATACGACTCCTCTCCGGGATATTCTAAAATCGGTTTTCCGGATGCTTCCGCGAATGCCTTCAATTCATTTTCGATATCGGGTTGATTGAAAATGATTCCATCAGAATATTGAAACGCCAATTTGTTGATATTCGTGTGAGTAGGTTCCTTCACGAGTGTCAAATCTTTCGGGTATACGCCTTCCGTAATCGCTTTTTCTGCAAATTTATGATTTAAGCTCCCTTCGAATTTATCGTTGTACGTCGAAAATACTACTTTTGCTTTTGAGAATACCGGATCATCATGGTATTCTTTTTTTAAATAAAGAGGTACGAGTGATGTCAACCAGCCTTGACAATAAATTAAATCCGGAGCCCATCTCAGTTTGCGTACGGTTTCGAATACTCCGCGAGCGAAGAATATGGCCCTTTCATCATTATCGTCAAAAAAATTCCCTTCACTATCGGTAATCACGTGTTTTCTTTGGAAATAATCATCGTTATCGATAAAATAGACCTGCATCCTTGCTGCTTGTATGGAGGCAACTTTTATGATGAGAGGGTGATCCGTATCATTAATAATTAAATTCATCCCGGAAAGTCTGATCACCTCATGCAGTTGATTGCGTCGTTCGTTTATACAGCCATATCGAGGCATAAACGTTCTAATTTCTTTTCCTTTGTCTTGAATCCCTTGAGGTAGATACCTGCCGATATTTGCCATTTCCGATTCCGGAAGGTACGGAACTATCTCTTGGGAGATAAATAAAACTCTTTTTTTAGCCATAACTACTACTTTTCCCAAAAATCATACAAAGATAATGATTTAGGGCGAGATTCCAAAACAAATAAAAAATCAATCCTTAAATTAAACTCTTGAATTAGAGATATATTATGAATTTGCAATAAAAATTTTGCGTTTTCGATGCTTTTATATATCATTGCAAAACTCTTTTTAGCCTGTAAATTGGGATTAGTATGTATTTGTCTGAAAAATACGGGTATTACGTGGGGTAATTGCTTTTATTTCCATGTGAAGGCAACTATTTTGAGGGGATGGAAACGGTGATTTGTAGACATTTTTCAATATGGCACGGCATAACGATTACGGTAAGATTGGAGAGGAAAAGGTATATTACTTTCTTCTCGAACAGGGGTATGTCGTGTTGGAAAGGAATTGGCGTATCGGGCGCAGAGAGTTGGATTTTATTGCCCTCGACGGTGATGTCCTTGTGGTGATAGAAGTAAAAACCCGGATGATGCCGGAAGCCTATCCGGAAGAGTTGTTGTCGTTGAAGAAGAAAAAAAATTTATTAGCTGCCGGAGCTGCTTATCTCACGTGCAAGAATATTCGACGGGAAATTCGTTTTGATTTGATATTGGTGATAGGAGCGGAGATGAAAATAGAACATATCCCCGATGCCGTCGGCCTGTTTTAGGTGGGACGAGAAGAATAGAATGCCGGGCTCTTCTGTTTTTAGTGTGTGTGATGTAAAGGATAAGTCAGTTTCCCCGGCATTCTAAAGTGTCAAAAGGGTACTTGTAAATATCAAAAACTGTGCTAAAACTGTCTACAGGAGTAAAAAAGATCAAATATTCGATATTTGTATCAAATTTAAAGTAATTTGTTATCTTTGAAAATCAAAATTAAAGATAGAGGTTATGACAACAGTAAAAGCAAAATATTTAGGAGACTTGCGTTTGGAATGCACTCATTTGCAAAGCGGAACAACGATTATTACGGATGCGCCGACAGACAATAACGGTAAAGGAGAAGCTTTTTCTCCCACGGATTTGTGTGCTACTTCTTTGGCCGCTTGTGCGATGACGATCATGGGAATATACGCGAAAAACAATGGACTCGATTTGTCGGGAGCGGAAATAGAAATCACCAAAAAAATGGCGGCAGAGCCACGTCGGATAGCCGAAATTGATGTTATTTTTCATATGCCGGCCCGTGCATTTTCCGGAAAAGATAAAACAGTATTGGAACGGGTCGCTCATACTTGTCCCGTCCATTTAAGTTTACACCCTGACGTAAAACAGAATTTTGTTTTCGATTGGGCGGAATAGATTTTCGAATATATGGTTTTTGTAACTGGGGCCACGGGTCTGTTGGGGAGTCATTTGTTATGTCATTTGGCGAAAACCGAAAAAGACATTATAGCTTTAAAAAGAAAAGAGAGTCGAACGGACGAGACGATGGCTCTCTTTTCTCGTTATTCCGATATGCCTGAGTTTGCCGAGAAACGGGTGAGATGGGTTACGGGTGATGTTCTGGATGAAGAGACTTTGATTGCCTATGTGAAAGAGGCTGCTGTCGTGTATCATTGTGCTGCGGTCGTTTCTTTTCACGGAAGTGATCGAGACCAGTTGCTGGAAACGAATATAAAAGGGACGGAGGTTATTTGTCGCTTAT
Source organism: uncultured Sanguibacteroides sp. (assembly GCF_900543425.1). Classification (GTDB taxonomy): domain Bacteria; phylum Bacteroidota; class Bacteroidia; order Bacteroidales; family Marinifilaceae; genus Gabonibacter. The sequence goes on from NZ_UQRQ01000006.1 coordinate 79,991, forward strand.
GTCTTCGTTTTGGTGTGCGTTTGTGTTTTGTCAGTTCTATTGCGGCTTTAGGAGATGCCAGAAGAGAGGGGGAGTGTATCGACGAGGAGACTCCGGTTGTTCCGGGTTCCGAGCATTCTTTGTACTCGGAAAGTAAAGGTATATCGGAAAAAATAGTGTGGAATTTTATTCACGAGGGGTTAAATGCCGTCATCGTGAATCCGGCTGTTATATTGGGTGGGGGATTAAGGGGAAGGAGTAGTGCTCAACTTATGGAACGGGCGTTACGGGGAATGCCCGTGTATACATTGGGGGTAAATGGCTATGTCGATGTCCGTGATGTGTGTGTGGCGATGATCGCTCTGGCAAATCATCCGGCGATTCGTTCCGAGCGTTTTGTACTATGCGGAGGAAATTATTCCTATAAACATTTGTTTTCAACGATTGCCCGTGTTGCGGGAAAGAGGCCTCCTCGTGTCGCTCTGTATCCCTGGATGACTTCTGTGTTGTGGCGAGTAATGGCGGTTTTAACTTTATTGCAGGGGTCTAAACCTGTTTTTACGCGGGAAACGGCTCGTTCTTCTCAGCATAGGGCCTGTTTTTCGAGTGCTAAATTGTTAAGAGTATTGCCTGATTTTCATTTCCGTTCCTTAGAAGATACTGTAGCTTTCTTTAAGGAGTAGTTTCGACACGGAATCTGCGGGTAGCGAGTCCCGGGTAGGTGTGATGTCCCTGTTTTCTTCTTTGACGGGAAAGGAGTAGGAGGCCGTATCCGCACGGTACGTATGTAGCAAAATCAATAAAGTGATACATACGATTAATAGTGTGCAGGCCGGGATTGCAGGCATCCATTTGTGTATACGCGTGATCATTTTATCTCTATTTGATCGGGTTTGTAATCTAATGTTGTCGAGTAACTTAGGATGTTTTTTCCGTCTGTTTTCAATATTAGTCCCATCCCTTTTATATAATATGAAATTTCATCAGGAACGACCGACTTGTTGCTCGACAAGTCGAAACTTTTCCGGGTGACCTGTAAGGCTTTATACGTGTGTTGCCCGTTCAGGGTTAATGTAACGTATTTGCAGGAGTATACCAGACGTTCCGAGGAGGTTTGATTGGTCCAGTAATTGTATCCCTTTTTTCCCGGTAACGCCAAGACGGTTGTTTTGTTCTTTTGATTCATATTTCCGTTAATCCCTGCTATCCGAATGAATTCGGATGTAATGCAACTCTTTTGAAATTGAAGTTTAAGGGAGATCGTTCGAATTGTTTGGTGTTTTATTGATAAGGTATAAACCAGATAAACCGTATTTTTATCATAGCGCTGTATCTGGTAAGTTTCTGTCTGATTTTTTCCATCGGTGAGGGTGTGTATTTGTTTTTCCTGAAAGAAAAAATCCGTTATATTTTGCGAGAAACCGCGAATGGGAATAATAGTAAGTACTCCCACGACCGTAATAATGAGTAGAATAACTTTTTTCATGCTGCAACGTTATTGATATAAATCACGGCGTATCATTTATGATACGCATCTTGCAAATATAAAGTAAAAAATTTGCGTATCAAATATGATACGTAATAAAATGGATTACGACGAAGAAATACATCGAATAGCATTGAATATCAAACGAATAAGAATGAGTAGAAATCTTACAATACAAGAACTTGCTTATAAATGCGAAATAGAACGTTCGAATATGAGCCGAATAGAGGCTGGTAAAAGTAATGTTACCATAAAAACGCTTTGTTTGATTTGTAGTGCTTTGGAAATCGAGTTGAGTGATTTGGTTGGGAAAAATCTGGAGGAGCCGTTGAGGGAATAGATGTATATTTAAATCTGTTGATATTTCTATTGTTTTATAAAAAACGGGGAGTCTGGAGGTGATTCGAACCACATCCGGATTGTTCTTGTGCTTTACAAGTCCGGACATAAACGGGGATTTGTGATGAAATGGATTGAAAACTGTTTTGTTTTTATTATTTTCGCGGGAATTATAATTAAATGTATATGAGTGATAATGCCCTTTTAGAGAAGTTAGAGACATTTTATATTCGTTTCCGCGAGATCGGACAACTGATTACGGATCCCGAAGTGATTCAGGATATCAATCGGTTTGTAAAGTTGAATAAGGAGTATAGGGATTTGGAACAGATTGTAGAAGCGGCTGACGAGTTAAAGAATGCAGTGAAGTTACGTGAAGAGGCAGAGGAGATTCTGGAGCACGAGAACGATAAGGAGTTGCGGGAGATGGCTCAGTTGGAATTGGACGAGTTGTTAGAGAAAATTCCGGAGATAGAAAATCGGGTGAAGATGTTATTGATTCCGGCAGATCCGGAGGATTCCAAGAATGTCATTTTAGAAATACGTGCGGGGACGGGTGGAGACGAGGCCTGTATTTTTGCGGGAGATCTGTTCCGTATGTACACGAAGTTTTGTGAAACCAAACGTTGGAAGATGGAGGTGACGAACGTGAGTGAAGGAACTTCCGGGGGATATAAAGAGATTGTGGCTAATATTTCGGGCGAAGGCGTGTATGGTATTATGAAGTACGAATCCGGGGTACACCGGGTACAACGCGTGCCGGCGACCGAAACACAGGGACGGGTGCATACTTCTGCTGCAACCGTGGCTGTTTTGCCTGAGGCCGAAGAGGTGGATGTGGAGTTGAATCCTTCGGATATTCGCAAGGACACCTACTGTTCTTCCGGTCCTGGAGGGCAATCGGTAAATACCACTTATTCGGCTATTCGGTTGACGCATATTCCCACGGGGATCGTGGTAACTTGTCAGGACGAGAAGTCGCAGATTAAGAACCTGGCGAAAGCTATGAAAGAGTTACGTTCCCGAATTTATGCTATCGAGTACCAGAAATACATGGATGAGATTGCTTCTAAACGGAAAACGATGGTATCTACCGGAGATCGTTCGGCAAAGATCCGTACCTATAATTATCCTCAGGGACGGGTGACGGATCATCGGATTAATTTGACGTTGTATAATTTGGCCGCTATCATGGACGGAGATTTGCATGAAATTATAGAGAAGTTGCAGATAGAGGAGAATACGGAAAAACTAAAGGAAAGCGGGTTTTGATTGTAAATTAAAAAACTAATGGATTGAGCGATTGTGAGATTCGATGATTAGGGGATTATAGGATTAGGAGATTTGAATCCCTAAATCACAGAATCCCTAAATCACAGAATCCCTAAATCACAAAATCTCTAAATCGGAGAATCACAAAATCAATAAATATGTTGTACCAAGAGTTGTTTGAACAGATTAAGAGGAAGAAGTCCTTCCTTTGCGTCGGATTGGATTCCGATATAAAGAAGATTCCGCAGCATTTATTGGATGCAGAAGATCCTGTATACGAGTTTAATAAAGCTATAATAGATGCGACGGCGGATATAACGGTTGCCTATAAACCGAATATCGCTTTTTACGAGAGTCGCGGCGTGGAAGGATGGGAGAGCTTGGGAAAGACGATTGAATATATAAAAACGAATTATCCGGAGGTGCTGACCATTGCCGATGCCAAGCGCGGAGATATCGGGAATACTTCGGAAATGTACGCGCGTGCCTTTTTGGAGACATTAGATTTCGACTCTATAACGGTAGCTCCGTATATGGGAGAAGATTCCGTAACCCCGTTTTTAAAATACGAGGGGAAATGGGTGATCTTGTTAGCTTTGACTTCGAATAAAGGAGCGTATGATTTTCAGTTTTTCGAGGAGAACGGGGAGAAATTGTACGAGCGGGTATTGCGTAAATCTCAGGAATGGGGGAATGAACGGAATATGATGTACGTGGTCGGAGCGACCAAAGCAGAGATGTTAGAGAATATCCGGGAAATTGTGCCGAATCATTTTTTATTGGTTCCGGGTGTAGGAGCACAGGGCGGTAGCTTGGAAGAGGTAGCTAAGTACGGAATGAATGATCATTGCGGGTTGATCGTCAACTCTTCCCGCGGAATTATCTTTGCCGATAACACGGAAAATTTTGCCGTAAGAGCCCGAGTTGAAGCTATTAAATTGGAACAACAAATGAAAGACCTTTTGGAAAGAAAAGGAATTATCTGAAACGATATCTGCTGTCACGCGTGAGAGTCGTATTTCCGTTGCTTGAAATGAAAGAGGTAAGCGTTTGGCACACGAGGAAGGAGGAATCGAGTTTTAAATTACGATGCCCCTACGGAAGGGATTGTCTCCGTTCCGGTAGGGATATTTAAAATAGGTGTAGGACCAGCAAAACGCAGATTCTTGTTAAGATCGGCGAATGTAAAGTTAGTTTTCCGGCGTAATAATAGCCGATGCCGTGAAATGGAAATACAGGGGTCAATAGTCTGTTTATAGATCGAGGGTTTGGCGGATAAAGGCAGCAAGACCGTTGTCGATATCGGCGGGAACCTTTTTGAATCGCTTTGTGAGGGGTTCCGGGGCATTCGCCACGACGAAGGAAAAACCGCACCGTTCCAGAAAATCCAGGTCGTTGTAATCGTTTCCTAATCCGGCACATTCGGAAAAAGAGATGCCGAGTTGATTCAGGAGAAGTTCACAACTGCTTCCTTTGTTCACGTCTTTGGCGAATATTTCAGTCCATATGGCCTGGTTATCGATAGGGGAGGTTGCTCGAATAACAGAATAGGAGGAGAGTTGTTGCTGTATCTCTTCGTGCAGAGCGGCTTGCTCCGCTCCTAAAATGGTCAGAAATTGGGTTGCACCTTCGTTGATCTTCTCCGGTTGGGGCATCGGTGTTCCTAAGCCGGGATAATTTTCTATCCGGCGTCTGAAATCTTCATGTTGCCGGGCAATATGCCTGTAATAAAAAAAATGATTATCCGGAATGCGTTTCTGGATGGTAAAATTGACATCGTATTTCCATAAAAAGGAGGCTATCTCCCGGGTTTCTTCAACTGTTAATTCCCGGGATCGCGTGATTCGGCGGTTTTCCCATTGCATGATTCCGGCACCGGAGGAAAATACCATATAATCTATGGGCAACCCTTCGGGAAGAACGTGGTTAAAAGAGAAAAGAGAACGTCCGGTTGCTAAAATCCGGATGATGCCCATCTCTCCCGCTCTTTCCAAAGCCTTCCGGTTTTCTTCACTCACGGAATGCCATTGGCGGGGAAGAGTTGTGCCGTCAAAATCAATGATAATGGCTTTTGTCATGTCCGGTCGGTCGTTTTCGGTTCTTCTATCAGTTGATACCTGTAATAAGGTAGGGGCTCGTTCAGGTAGTGTAATACTTTCTCTTGATTCATGCCGTCGAGAGGGTTGTGCCTGTAACCGAAAGTGGCCTTGATTCCCATATTGATAAAATGAACGGCACGGTCGATAGCTTCGGGAAGGCTGTCTCCGTTTAGTAGACTACCCGTAATTACGCTGGCGAAGGCATCTCCTGTTCCCGGATAGGATGCCGGGATGTGATCGCAAATGACTTCCCAGTAACGGTTGTCGGTCCGGTTATAGGCTATCGTTACGATATCTTGGGGATGATTGCCCGGGGCGGAAGTGATGATCACGTGTTCCGGTCCGAATTGAGATAGGGCTTTACACCATCCCAACGTTTGCTCTGCCGAAATTTCTTTGATACTGTTTTCCCCGAGTAAAAATGCGGCTTCCGTTAGATTAGGGGTAATTACTTTGGCTTGAGTACATAGGTGTTTCATTCCTTCTACCATAGCTTGATCCATGTTCGGATAAAGGGAACCGTGATCACCGAGTACAGGATCTACCAATATGAAGTTCTGTTCGTTTTTGAAATGGTGAAAAAAATCGGATACGATTTCCATCTGCTTTACGGATGCGAGGTAACCGGAGTAAATCGCATCGAAATGCAGGTTTAATGCTTTCCAGTGTGCGATATACTCTTCCATAAAATCGGTCAAATCGAGTGAACGGAAGTTCGGGTATTCGCTATGTGCCGATAATATAGCCGTAGGAAGTGGACATACCTGATATCCCATATGAGAAAGTATCGGTATGGCAACGGTCAGGGAGGCTCTTCCGTAACCGGATAAATCGTGTATGGCCGCAATTTTTTTCATATTCAAAATTTTAGGAAACAAAGTTACGTGAAAAGAGGAATATTCAGGCATGTGCTTTTGAAATTTATAAAAAATATTTTTGAAAAGAAAAACTTGTTCGTGAAGGGGGTGTGGTGCTTTAAAATTATTTTTTAGTGATATATTGATAAAAATATAGGGGGTAATGATCAAATTAATTACTTTTTTATATATTTGACCCCTGAAAATATAGGGGTTGTATCTAAATAAAACAATTTATGGCAAAAATCAGATTCATGGCTTTGGAGAAATTGGCCGAACGAAAGCCAATAACGGGAGAAGCTTGGCCCAGGTGTTCGGAAATTTTCGGGGAAGATGTTTTTTCTTTGGAAAAAATGAGGCATTATCTTTCTATTGAAGCGTTTAAAAAATTAGAGCGCATTATGTTCGATGGAACCAGTATTGACCGAGGGTTGGCGGATCAGGTGGCTGCAGCTATGAAGGCATGGGCGGTAGAGCGGGGAGTCACCCATTACACGCATTGGTTTCATCCGTTGAACGGTGCAACGGCCGAGAAGCATGATTCTTTCGTGGATGTCCTGCCTGACGGTAACGTGATCGAATCCTTTGATGGCCGGGTTTTGGTACAGCAGGAACCGGATGCTTCGAGTTTTCCGAACGGGGGGATTCGAAATACATTCGAGGCTCGGGGATATACGGCATGGGATCCGGGTTCTCCGGCTTTTATTAATAGCCGGACCTTGTGTATTCCGACCGTGTTTGTGGCTTATACCGGAGAAGCGTTGGATTTTAAGACTCCGATGTTAAAAGCTTTGGCCTTGATTGACAAAGCAGCTGTGGATATTTGCCAATATTTTGATAAGGACGTGAATCGGGTGATTGCTACGTTAGGATGGGAACAAGAATATTTTTTGGTAGATGAAGCTTTGTATAACGCTCGTCCCGATCTGAAGTTGTGTGGACGGACATTGATGGGGCATTCATCGGCAAAGGATCAACAGTTGGAAGACCAGTATTTCGGCTCTATCCCGGCAAGGGTGACTTCTTTTATGGAGGAGTTGGAATACGAGTGCCATCGTCTGGGAATTCCTATTAAGACCCGGCATAATGAGGTGGCGCCGAACCAATTTGAATGTGCCCCGATATTCGAAGAGGCGAATTTGGCTGTCGATCACAATCAATTGTTGATGTCCACCATGAAGAAGGTGGCGAGGCGACATGATTTCCGGGTTCTTTTACACGAGAAACCTTATAAAGGGGTGAATGGTTCCGGAAAGCATAATAATTGGTCGTTAATGACGAATACGGGGGTGAATTTGTTGTCACCCGGACGTAACCCGAAGTCAAATATGCAGTTTTTGATTTTTTTGGTTTCGACCATAAAGGCGGTACATGAATATTCGGACTTGTTCAAAGCCTGTATCGTATCGCAGGGGAACGAGGCCCGTTTAGGAGGAGAGGAGGCTCCTCCCGTAATTATGTCCGTGTTCTTGGGAGCCTATTTGTCTGGAGTGTTGAACGAGCTGGTGGAGAAGGTAAGTTCCAAAAAAATGAGTCCCGATGAAAAGACCGAGTTAAAATTAAACGTGGGAAAAATTCCGGAGATTATGTTGGATAATACGGATAGAAACCGGACGTCTCCTTTTGCTTTTACCGGTAATCGTTTTGAATTTCGGGCCGTGGGTTCTTCCGCGAACTGCGGAGGTCCCATGATTGTTTTGAATACGGCTGTGGCAGAACAGCTGGTATTGTTTAAAAAGGAGACGGATGCCTTGATTGATAAGGGCGTGAAGAAAGATGAAGCGATATTTCAGATATTACGCAAGTACATCATAGAGTCCCAGTCCATTCGCTTCGAGGGGAATGGTTATGGACAGGAATGGAGGGAAGAGGCTGCCCGGAGAGGTTTGTCTACCGATACGGATTGCGTACCTGCCCTGAAGGCTTACCTGTCGGATAAAGCCCGTCGTTTATTCGTGAATTTAGGGGTGTTGAGTGAGCGGGAGTTAAAGGCTCGTTTTGAGATAAAAAATGAGATTTATCTGAAAAAATTGCAGATCGAATCGAGGGTATTGGGGGATTTGGCTTTGAATCATATTATTCCGATTGCCATAAAATACCAAAATACGCTTTTGGATAACGTGAACGGCTTAAAAGCGGTATTTGCAGATGAAGAAATCGTTGAAATTCAGTTGGAAATGATTCGGACTATCTCTTTGCATATCCGAAAAATACAAACGATGGTTTCCGATATGACTGAAGCCAGGAAACAGGCTAATACCATATCGGATGAGGTTAAGCGGGCTGAAGCATATACGTCTGACGTGCGTCCTTATTTGGAGAAGATCCGTTATCATATTGATAAATTGGAGTTGTTGGTAGATGATGAGATATGGCCTTTGCCTAAATACCGGGAATTATTGTTTTCCCGTTAACCCGATAAATAAAGCCTCCCTTTGCTAAGGGAGGCTTTATTTATTATTTTTCGTTCATTTTTAAGATCATTCCGTCGGGAAGGGTGAATTGGATCTCTTTACCTTTACCGATTAAGTCCACTTGATCGTTTTTGTAATGGAAACCGGAAGCTGAAACTTGCTGGGTCAATTCGAAGGTCTGGTCGTCGTATTGAACCTTTGCTTTTTCCTGATCGGGGAAATAGGTTACCGTGATTTGATACAACATTTTGGTCTTGCCGTTTCCTCCCAAGTAGGTAACGGTGACAGGGCCGTTCGGGTCTTGTACGAACAAGGTTTCTCCCCGTTTTTCGATGATCCATTTACCGTCGGCTCTTCTGACGTTGTAAGTATCGTCATCTTCTATGTTCCAGGCGCTACCTCCTTTGGGAAGACTTCTTTTGTCTAAGATCGGATGAGTCTCCTCCCCGGGCAAAAAAAGTTCGACTTTGGAGGAGTCCGGTGCGAAAACGATAAAAGCTGCATTTGAGGCTTCCGGGTTTTGTTCGGAAAGCATACGAATACCCGATTCGAATAGACGGATGCATTCTTGGGATACTTCCGACCAAGTATACCCGGCTGCAGCGTTACATCCGTGTTCATCGTTTGCCACTCCTATTTGTTGTTCTTCTTTTTGAGGAACAAAGATCAATGTCTGCTTTTTTGCTTTGTCCGTTAATTTTAATTCTTTATCCGTAATGGAATAAGAGGTCATTTGGGCGAATACTTTCATAAATTGATCCTCGAATTGCAGATCGGGGCAGGCCATCATGGTACTTCCTCCCGGTGTGATTTTGATGGTGTTTCCTTCGGTGGAGTATTTACCGAAAAAGCGGTTGCAACCGGAGAATCCGAACATGGCATTGGAATCGGCAAACTCTACGGAAGGAACTCTTTCCGGGAGTACTACCTTTTTATTTTCCACACTCATCTCTTTTAGTTGCCATTTGTTAGCTGTTAATTGAGCTAAATTTCCCGTGTTGCTTTTACAGCCTAACAGTACCAATACTGTTGCGATTGTTGTTAAAATAGTTGTTTTTTTCATAGATATTTTTTTTACAAAAGTATATTCTTTAACGATCTGATCGTTAAAAATGATAGACAAAAAGATTATAAATGCTCTAAGGAATGATTACGTTCTGTTTTATTTTTTGTTGTTTAATCGTAATAATTCTTCTAAATGGGAACGATCATTCCATAGACGGGGTACTTTATTCTGTCCTCCCAGTTTACCTTTTTCTTTGAGCCAATCGTTAAACAGGTTGGGACGGGCGACGTGAATGATCAATCGTCGAAGGGACATATCTTTGTATCTTTTTGCCTCGTAATCGGAATTGAGTTTCTTTAGTTCGTTGTCCAGTATCTCGGCAAAAGCTTCCGGATCGTTAGGAGGAGTCTCAAATTCGACAATCCATTCGTGCGCTCCTTTTTTTCCTTCTTCCATAAAAACCGGGGCGGCGGTAAAGTCTATGATATTGCATTGCATCTGACGACAAGCTTCATCCATGGCCTGGGTTGCATTGTCTATAATTAATTCTTCCCCGAAAGCGTTGATAAATAGTTTTGTGCGTCCCGTGATCCTGAATTTATAAGGTTTCAGAGAGGTAAACTGGATTGTGTCTCCGATCATATAACGCCATAATCCTCCGTTTGTCGAAATAATTAAGGCATAGTTTACATTTGTTTCGACCTCTTTTAGCGAAAGAGTACGGGGATTGGCTTTTCCCAGTTCGCTGGTGGGCATGAACTCGTAATATATTCCGTAGTCGAGCATCAATAACATGGATGAATCGCCCGGATCGTCCTGAATTCCGAAAAATCCTTCGGAGGCGTTGTAGGTCTCCATGTATTTCATTTTCGGGTTGGGAAGGAGTCGTTTGTATTGTTCCCGGTAGGGGGAGAAGCTGACCCCCCCGTGGATGAATAACTCTAAATTGGGCCATACCTCATGGAGGTTATTTTTGCCTGTACGTTCCAGAATGCGGTTGATTAGAGTTAGAAACCAGCTGGGGACACCGGCTAAGCATCTCACGTCCTCTTTTATGGTTACATCGCAGATTTTTTCGATTTTTTCTTCCCATTCGCTCATCAACATGATGGATTGATCCGGAGTTTTCATTAGATTGGCCCAGAATGGGGTGTTTGAAATCAGAATGGCGGAGAGATCCCCGTATTGGCAATTGGAGTTTATGCTGGAAACCTCGCTACTTCCGCCTAAAGCCAGCGTCTTTCCCCCGAATGCTTGTGCATCCGGGTAGTTCCGGTTAAAAAGCGAGATGACGTCCTTTCCTCCCCGGAAATGGCAGTTTTCCAAAGCTTCTTTACTAACGGGGATGAACTTGCTTTTAGCGGCTGTGGTACCTGAAGATTTGGCGAACCAGGTAATCGGTTCCGGCCATAGTAAATTCTGTTCTCCGTTCATTAAACGTTCGGAATAGGGTGCGATCTCTTCATAGTGAATAATCGGAAGCCTTTCCCGGTATTGTTCTGTCGTCCATATGGAGGCAAAATCGTATTTTTTTCCGTATTCCGTATCTTTCGCCGTTTGCAAGAGATTTTGCAAGGTTTCTTCCTGGGTTTGCACGGGATTTGCCTTGAAATAATCGATTTGTGATAATCGTTTGGATGAAAATAAAGATATAATTGAATTAATGAGAGCCATAATGATATATTAAAAATGAAATTGATACGATTGTTTTTATCTCTCAATCACTAAAATTCAATTCCAGTTGTTGATCTGTTAAATTGAATGTCTTCCGATGGAAAGGAGTGATCCCGTGTATCCGGATTTGGGACCTGTGCTCTTTGGTCGGATAACCTTTATTGTGTTGCCAGTCATAAACCGGATACTCTTTGTGCAGGTTCTTCATGTATTCGTCCCGGTGTGTCTTTGCCAGGATCGATGCCGCGGCAATAGGCATGTATTTCCCGTCACCTTTTATGATGCAATGATATTCAATCTCCTCGTACGGCTTGAAGCGATTCCCGTCGATAAGAATGTGTTCCGGTCGGATGGAAAGCATTCCCAAGGCTTTCTGCATAGCCTTGATAGAAGCGTTTAAAATATTGATTTTATCGATTTCTTCGTTGTCGATACTGGCAACAGCCCAAGCCAATGCTTCCCGTTCTATAATCAAGCGCAACTCGTCTCTTTTCTTTTCGGATAGTTGTTTCGAGTCGTTCAACATCTCGTTGGAGAAGTGGTCGGGAAGTATTACTGCTGCGGCAAAGACAGGACCTGCCAAGCATCCTCGTCCGGCTTCATCGCAACCGGCTTCAATTTTATCGGAATAATATTTTAATGTCAACATATACGCGTGGTTGAATCTCCAGCAAATATATAAAAAATGTTGTTCTTTAATAGGATATTTCTTTTTCAGCTGTAGGGAAATATATAAATTTGTATTCGATAAAAATAAGGTTATGGTAGAAAAAATAACGGTTCCCGGGAGTCGGCTGAAAAATTGTTATCGGGTTGATAAAGATGTCTACCGATCGGATCAACCTTCTTATCGTGATTTTCGGGCTCTTGAAAAATTCGGTATCAGAGAGGTTTTGAATTTGCGCAGTCGTCATAATGATAATGATGAAGCAAGGGGAACCGATATAAAATTGCATCGTTTGAGGATGAAAGCTTCTAAAATGAATCAGGATGACCTTTTGGAGGCGATGCGTGTCATCCGGGACAGGGAAGGACCTATTCTGATTCATTGTTGGCACGGTTCCGACCGAACGGGGGCCGTTTGTGCCATGTATCAGATCCTTTTTTTGGGAATCAGCAAGGAAGATGCCGTGAACGCGATGGTCGACGGAGAGTTTGGTTTCCATATGATATTCGATCAGTTGATCGATATGTTACACGGGACGGATGTAGAACATATGAAGCAGGCTTTGGGCATTTCATGAGAACCCTGTATATTTGTCGGTCCGAAAAGTAGAATTTTATGTTTACAAAAGAGGAGGCAAAAGCGATAAGAATCGGTTTTTGGCAAGGGTTTAAATCCTATTGCCGGAAAAAGCATATTGATCGGCGTTGGATATTGACCGGAGTAAAGATAAAATCCGTGCAATTGAAATTTTTTGCGGATGAACGGAAAGCGTTGGTCTTGTTTCAAATAGATCATAAGAATGATTTACGTCGTTTTGAAATTTATGAATGCTTTCTTGCTTACCGGAAATTGTTTGCCGGCGTGTGTGGTCCGGAATTGATGTGGGAGGAGGAGTACGAGGGAATAGAAGAAGGCCATCGGGTGAGTGCGATTTTTTTCGAATTGCCAGGGGTAAATTTATATAACACGGGGGATTGGGAAAAAATATACGCTTTTTTCGTAGAGAAAATGCCATTACTGGAAGAGTTGTATTTTGAGTATCGGGATTTGATTAATGCACGGTTGAAGGAGTGCTAAACGGAATAGTTATGAAAGTAAATAGAAGTGGAGCCGTTCTTTCCAGAATTGTACAAATAGGAGAGAATTTAAAGGAATTGACCCGGGTAAACGGGAAAGAATATCTACCCCTGAACCGGGGAGTAAATCAGGTCGTTCCGATCGATTTGACGGAAGTTGTAAAGGGAATCAATTTTAATTCCCCGGAGATACAGGTCTATCCCCACGGAGCCGGTCGTCCGGAGTTGAGGGCTGCAATTAATGAAGAGTTTTTTATGGGAAAATCCTCCTCCGATCGTATCTTGATCACGGCAGGAGGGATGCATGCCTTGGATCTCGTTGCACAAACGGTTTGCATCGAAAAATTATATTTGCCTGCCTATTACTGGGGATGTTATTATAAGATGTTGACTATTCGGAATGTGAAAAATGCCGAATACTACAGTCAGGCCGACCTTCCGGGGATGCTTGAAGAGTTGAAGGGTAATGCCGTTCTGATTAGTGACCCGAGTAATCCGTTAGGGGATAAACACGATGATGAACAACAGCTTGACATCATCCGACAATTGAATGATGCCGGAGTCGTTGTGTATTACGATTGTCCTTACCGTCGTCTTTTTATGGACAGGCGGGATGATTATTACGTGAGGTTGATGGAGATGGAGAATGTAATTATCACCGAGAGTTTTAGTAAGTCCGTGGGATTAAGCGGGCAGCGGTTGGGCTTTATATATACCCCAAATAAAGAATTACATGACGAGCTGGAAGTCCGGATCATGTATAATACCAATGGGATCAACGGTTTTGCACAGGAATTGGTACTTCGTTTATTAACGACTCCGGAGGGAAGAAGGGCTGTAACGGACTTTAAAACAAAGACGACCCGGGATATTGCGTTAAATATTGATTACCTGAAACAAAGGGAACTCTTAGCTGATGAATTTTATCAGGGAACGGTTCCTAAAGGAATTTTCGTAATCGTAAACCGGAGTGAAGAGGAGTTATTGCGTCATTATATAGGGGCCGTATCTCTTGATTTCTTTACCAAGACGCGGCAAACGTACGCGAGTGCGTATTCCCGCGTATGCGTGTCGGTACCTCACGAAAAATTTGTTACCTATTTTAATGATTTGGAATAATGTACTGAGAGATAGTAGATCATAATTAATGATGTTTAAGGAAATAATTTTGAAAGAAGCATTGTTTTATTAGAATATAGACTTATCTTTGTCGCAAGATTGAGTTGAGTTCGTTGTTTTTAAAGTACTTGCCTTTCATGTATTATGTATCGTTAAGTAGACTTTTTATCAATCTAAAGCACTCAATTGAATAAGGTATTTATTATTAAAGTTTTACTTAATGAACATTTACATTTCAAATTTAAGTTACAGTATCGATGATGCTGATTTAAGAGAGTTGTTTGCGGATTATGGCGAAATCGTTTCTGCAAAAGTAATTATGGATCGCGAAAGCGGAAGATCCAGAGGTTTCGGATTTGTTGAACTTGCTGACGATACGTTAGGTCAGAAAGCTATCGACGAGTTGAATCAGGCTGAATATGATGGTAAGGTAATCAACGTGAATGTGGCTAAACCGAGAACGGATAAACCGAATTTCGGAAACCGCGGTGGAAACCGTGGCGGATTTAACCGCGAGCGTCGTGGCGGATATAATTCCGAGAGATCAGAAAGAAGATATTGATTGATTCAATCATGAAAAAAAACGAGGAAATCGAAATCTCCTCGTTTTTTTTTATGCTATCTTTGACGTCCATTATTGTGTAAATAAAAATAGAACATATGACAGCAAATTGGTTTGAATGCAAGATTAAGTATACGAAGGTGACGGAAGATGGAAAGGAGAAGAAGGTTTCTGAGATGTATCTTTTGGATGCTATCTCTTATACGGAAGCAGAGAGTCGTATCACGGAAGCGTTAGCCTCTATGATCCAAGGAGATTTCTATATTGCCGGATTAAAAAAGTCAAACGTTACGGAATTAGTAGAGTCTAATGATGGAAACGATGACAAATGGTTTAAGGCCAAGATCGCGATTATCGATGCCGATCAGCTTACCGGTAAGGAAAAGAGGGCTTTCCAGTATTTTTTAGTAGCGGGAGCGAATATTAATCGGGCATTGGAAAATTTGGAAAAGAGTTTGTCCACTTATGTAGTTCCTTTTGAAATCGTATCCCTTGCAGATACGGCTTTTATGGATGTATTCCCTTATTTCTCGGAGGATGAGGGGCAGACGGTTCCCGATCGTTTTAAACCTTTAAATGATTTGGCATCGGAATCCGGTTCGTTCGAATGATTCCTATCTCGAAATTAATGATATAAAAAAGTCCTATGAAGGACTTTTTTTTGTTAATGTGTAATCTATCTTATTGGTATATAGTTGTTTTTGTTATTACATACTTTTGATAATTTCTACAAAAAAATTCGTTTTGTCGTTTCTCTTTTGTACCTTTGCCGGATTAATTTTTTACGGTTCGTTTTTAATGGAAAATCGGGAATATAATTCTATATAAAAGAGTTCCCATTCATAATGAAACTAAAGTAAGTAATAAACGTATTGGAAATAATTAATTATAACAGGATTATGAAAACAAGAATAGAACATGATTTGTTAGGAAACAAAGAGGTGCCCATGGATGCTTATTATGGAGTACAGACTTTGAGAGCTATTGAAAACTTTGCGGGAATTAGTGGACGTCATATTGGTGATTTTCCGAATTACGTGAAGGCTTTGGCCATGGTAAAATGGGCTGCAGCTAAGGCGAATTTGGAGTTGGATTTAATCCCGAAAGAGATCGCGAATGTGATTACGGCCGCTTGTGAAGAGATAATTGATGGTAAGTTGCATGATCAATTCCCGGTTGATATGGTACAAGGTGGTGCTGGAACTTCTACGAATATGAATATTAATGAAGTGGTTGCTAACCGGGCCTTGGAGTTGTTGGGGCATCAAAAAGGCGAATATCAATATTGTCATCCGAACAATCATGTCAATCTGTCTCAATCAACCAACGATGCTTATCCAACCTCTTTCCATTTGGCTATTATCCTGATGAATAAAGATTTGGTAGCTGAGTTGAAATTGATGGTAGAGGCTTTCCGAGCCAAAGGCAGAGAGTTTGTAGACGTGTTGAAAATGGGACGTACTCAGCTGCAAGATGCCGTGCCTATGACATTAGGACAGGAGTTTGAAGCTTTTGCTGTTACGTTGGAAGAGAATATCGAGAGATTGAATGACGCTTCCAGGTTGTTCTTGGAACAAAATATGGGTGCTACGGCTATCGGAACCGGAATTAATTCTGAACCGGAATATTCTGAAATCTGTACGCGCGAGTTACGTATCATTAGCGGTGAGGAGTTTGTTTTGGCTCCGAATTTAATTGCTGCAACTCCGGATACCGGTGCTTGTGTAAGTTATTCTTCCGAATTGAAACGTTTAGCCGTTCAATTGTCAAAGATTTGTAATGACTTGCGTTTGTTATCAAGTGGTCCGAGATGCGGTTTGGGCGAAATCAATTTGCCGCCTATGCAACCCGGTTCTTCTATTATGCCCGGTAAAGTTAATCCGGTTATTCCCGAGGTGGTAAATCAGGTTTGTTTCAACGTGGTTGGTAGCGATACGACTGTTATGATGGCAGCAGAGGCAGGTCAGTTACAGTTGAATGTTATGGAACCGATTATTGTATATTCTTTGTTTAACTCCATTCAAATGTTGACTAAAGTGATGGAGCGCCTGAGAGTTTTGTGTGTTAACGGTATTACTGCAAATCCGGAACATTGCAAAGAACTGGTGATGAATAGTATCGGTATTGTGACGGCGTTGAATCCTACTTTAGGTTATGAGAATTCTTCTCGTATCGCCAAACGTGCTTTGCAAGAAAAGAGAAGTGTTTATGATTTGGTTTTGGAAGAAGGGTTGTTGACAAAGGAGGAGTTGGATAATTTATTACGTCCGGAATTGATGATTAAACCAAAAAAATTCTATAAAAAGAAGTGATAAAAAAAATAATTGTTACATTTACTTTTTATCTAATACTTTAACACAATCTAAATTAAAAAAAGAGTTATGAAAAAGAATTTTACAAGAATGGTGGCTATCCTGATGATTGGAGTGTCTTCAGTTGCCTTTACAGGATGTTTCGGATCATTTGGTTTGACAACAAAATTACATAGTTGGAATAAACAAGTGTCTCAAAAGAAGTTTGTGAATGAGTTGGTATTTTTGGGATTGTGTATCCTGCCGGCTTACGAATTGGCTTGTTTGGGTGACGTGTTGATCTTTAATTCCATTGAGTTTTGGGGTGGAGAAGATCCGTTAGCAATGAATGAAGGTGAGGTAGAAGAGAGTCAGGTTGTATATGCTGGAAATTCTTATACTGTAACTAAATCTTTAAATAAGATGTCTGTTGCCAGTGAAAATACGGATGCCAAAGCTGAATTCCAATATTTCCCGGCAGAGAAAGCTTGGTATTTGATGGATGGCCAGAATAAAGTGAAGGTGATGAAGTCTACGAAGAAAATGTTCAAAGTCGTAGAGCAAGCAAACTAATTTTAGTTTTTATTATACAAAAAACGCCATTTGATTTTTCAGATGGCGTTTTTTTTGTAGCACCCGGGGACGGGTGCGATGTGCTATTTTAATCTACAATCGTCAATTGTCAGCTGATATATCTCCAATTGATTTTAGTTTTGAAAAGTCGTTTGACCTGGGATGCGAATACCTGGTTTTCCTCTTTTGAAAGGTTGGGGTCAGTTTCGAGGATGGTGCTGGCGGCTTGGGCGGCTTCGTTGAGTATTATTCCGTCTTTTCCGAGATTGGCTACCCTGAGGTTGCAGCTTAACCCGCTTTGCTGGGTTCCTTCGATATCTCCCGGTCCCCTTAGTTTCAGATCAACTTCGGCTATTTCAAAGCCGTCGTTTGTGGAGGTCATGGTTTCTATTCGCTTGCGGGAGTCGTTGGAAAGCTTGTAGGAGGTCATCAGAATGCAATAAGACTGATCGGCTCCTCTTCCTACGCGTCCCCGGAGTTGATGTAATTGGGAGAGACCGAATCGTTCTGCGCTTTCGATGACCATAATCGAGGCATTGGGGACATTTACCCCCACTTCAATGACCGTAGTTGCAACAAGTATTTGAGCTTTTCCCGAAACAAAATAGTGCATTTGAGCCTCTTTTTCTGCCGGTTTGAGCTTCCCGTGAACAATAACGGATTCGTATCCTCGAGGTGCGAAAAATTGATAAACGTGTTCATAGCCTTCCTTCAGGTTTCTGTAATCCATTTTTTCGGATTCGGAAATCAGAGGGTATACGATATAAGCCTGTCTGCCTGCTTCCAGTTCTTTTAAAATGAATTTGTAAACGTCGTTTCGTTTACTCTCGAACGTGTGGTAAGTGGTAATCGGCTTCCTTCCCGGAGGGAGTTGGTCGATAACGGAAACATCCAGATCCCCGTAGAGGGTCATGGCTAAAGTACGGGGGATAGGGGTTGCCGTCATAACCAGCATGTGGGGAGGTGTATTGTTTTTTTGCCATAATTTGGCACGTTGTGCTACGCCGAAACGGTGTTGTTCGTCAATGACGACCAGGCCCACGTTGTTAAAACATACGACATCTTCTAATAAGGCATGGGTTCCGACGAGAATCTGTAAACGTCCGTCGGCTAACGCTTCATGTATGATTTCCCGTTCTTTCTTTTTAGTGGAGCCTGTTAACAAAGCTACGCTAATAGGCGTGTCTTTCAACATTTGCGTGATGGTTTCATAATGTTGAGCGGCTAAAATTTCTGTCGGGGCCATAATACAAGCCTGATAACCGTTGTCCAGGGCAATCAACATACACATGACGGCTACCAATGTTTTTCCGCTTCCCACATCTCCTTGAAGAAGACGATTCATTTGTTTGCCGGAACCGCAATCCAGCCGGATCTCTTTGATCACTCGTTTTTGAGCGTCTGTCAGAGGAAACGGGAGGAGGTTATGGTAGAAGTTGTTGAAAAAATCTCCCACGATATGAAACGGATGTCCCTTAAATGAAGCCTTACGATTGAACTTCAGTTTAAGAATATTCAATTGGATATAGAATAGTTCTTCGAACTTTAACCGATATTGTGCTTTTCGGAGTAGCTCCGGATTCTCTGGGAAATGTATGTTGAACAGGGCGTCGTGTAGATAGATCAGGTTGTACTTTTTGATGAACCATGCCGGTAAAGTTTCCGGGATGCGTCCATTCAGATTTTTGAATATGTTTGCCTGAATCTTACTGATGCTCCTCGACGTGAGGAAGCTTTTTTTCATTTTTTCCGTGGTAGGATAAACGGCCTGAAATCCTACCAGTTGCCTGGCATTTGCTTCATATGGGTCTATTTCCGGATGAACGATGTTTAGTTGTTGATTGAATACGCTCGGTTTCCCGAATATCAGGTATTCTTTATCGGGTAAAATTTGACTATCTAAGTATTTGTATCCTTTAAACCAAATGAGTTCCAGTTCGCCCGTACCGTCATTCGCTATTGCCACCATTCGTTTTTGTTTCCCGATTCCGACGCTTGTCAGGCGAGATATCTTTGCTTTGATTTGGATATAAGGTAGTTGCGCGTTTAGCTCTCTTATCGTGTATAAACGGGTACGATCGATGTATTTATAAGGAATATGATAAAGCATATCCTCGTAGCTGCAAATATTTAATTCCTGTTCGAGCAAAGAAGCCCGTTTAGGGCCTACTCCAGGTAAAAATTTAATATTTAATCCGGCTATTTCCAATGTAGAGAGGATAAGTTTATATTTTATTTGTCGAACGAAAATAAAAAAAATAGATGACTTTGTTGAGCAAGTCGGGAATAAATTTTAATTTCGTTGTTCGGAGTTTTGAATGAAAGAACGACAAGGTCGTTTTCAATATTGACGAGGAAAAATTGAGATGTATAATTATTTGAAACAACGAGTGAAACATGCCATTCGCTTCAGGCATAAAAGAGGGTTTGGTGTTCACTCTCCTTTTGTATTCGATTTGATTACAAATGTGATTAAAGAGAGAACCGTCTATTATGATTTTGAGCGAATAGAAGCAAGGGGTAAGTTGCGAAACAACGAAAAGAAATTATACCGTTTGCTTTTCCGTTTGTCGGATTATTTGTCTTATCGGAATGTCTTGTTGTTAGGGTTGGAAAATTCGTTCGTAATCTCTTATCTGGAAGCTGTTTCCAAGGATATGCATCTGTTTTATAAGGGAAAGGAGTTTAAGGAGGAAAAATATGAAAAAGCCGAACTGTCATCTCTCGGTAGAGCCCCGTTAGATATGATATTTTTAGGACGGGAACTTGATCGGGTTTGGAGTTCGGCGTGGGAGTCTTTGTTGAAAGAGCGAAAAGACGGACCGCTTTGTGTTATTATTACGGATATTTATAAAAAACCGTTGAATGCTCAGTTGTGGAGACAATGGAGAAAAGAAAGTACGGTTTCGATTGATATGATGTGGTATGGTATGTTGTTCTTCGATAAGCGGTTGCAAAGAGGGAGATATAATATGATTATTTGAAAAAGAGGGGAAGTAAGTGTCGGTTGGTCATGAGTTTTGAATCAAAATTTAATATAAAATGAAAGTATACACGAAAACCGGGGACAAAGGAACGACTTCATTGATCGGAGGTACGAGAGTTCCTAAGAATAACGTGAGATTGGAGGCATACGGGGGAGTGGATGAATTAAACGCTCATTTGGGGATGATTCGTTCTTATCCTATTCCGGCAGAAAGTATGGAAGAGATTGTTCGAATTCAAAATATATTATTTGTTGTAGGAGCCAATCTGGCAACAGATACGACGGTTTCGGATTTGAAACAGAAACTTCCTTGTACATCGGAGGATATAGAGTTTTTGGAAAAAGCGATAGATCGGATGGACGAGGCTTTACCTCCCATGAAATTTTTTGTGTTACCCGGAGGAGATCCGGCCGTGTCTGCCTGTCATATTGCCCGGACCGTCTGTCGTCGGGTGGAACGTCGAATATTAGATATGAGTGAAACAATAGAGGTGGATGAAGTGATTACGCGTTACGTGAATCGTTTGTCGGATTATCTTTTTGTTTTATCAAGAAAATTGGCACACGATCTTCATATCGAGGAGATGAAATGGGAACCGAAAAAATGAAAAAAGCGATGAAAGAGATATTGCATTTTTTAAGCGACCTGAAAGAGAATAATAATCGGGAATGGTTTCAAGCAAATAAATCCCGTTATTTGAAAATAAAGGTTCTTCATGAAGAGTTTATTGGCGAGCTTATTCGGGAAATTGCCAAGTTTGATCCGGAAATAGACGGGTTGGCAGTAAAAGATTGTATCTTTAGGATATACCGGGATACCCGTTTTGCTACTGATAAAACTCCTTATAAAACACATATAGGGGCTTTCATGGCAAGAGGAGGTAAAATGGATCCCCGGGGTGGTTATTATGTGCATATAGAACCGGGCGGTTCCCTGTTCGCCGGGGGGATATGGTGTCCTCCTCCGGCGATGTTGAAAGCGTTGAGGCAGGATGTATATGACAATATAGAAGAGTTCACCTCTATTATCCGGGAGCCGGAATTCGCAAAATATTACTATATGGACGGAGAGAAATTAAAGAAAGTGCCCTTGCCTTTTCCCAAAGATTTTCCGGAGGGTGAACTATTGAAGTATAAAAACTATACGGTAACAAACGATGTCTCGGATGCTTTTTGGGAGGGAGATCACCTTGTAGAAAGGTGTGCGGAACGGTTGAAATTGCTTTTGCCGTTTAATCGGTTTTTAAATTATACGGTGGACGAATCCATGCAGGGTGGTCGGATTCCCCAGGTATTTTGATCGGTTTATATATCTTGGAACTACCTTTGTTTCAGAATCGTATAAATATTTTATAAAATGCCGATAATGAGGATTTTGATAGAATATTTCGTGTCTAAATCTTTGGTTGTTAGCGGAAAAATTCGTATATTTGTTACATGGAAAAAGTAATAGAAGAGATGCCTGTTAAAACATTGACTACCGTGAAAGAAGAGATATTGCAAGGCATGATAGCGTCCTTTCGTTTGGAAGGAATAAAAATTCAAGAAAAGACAGCTTATACGATATTGGAACAGGTAGATCGGAAACTTAAAATGCAGAAGAAATAATTTGTTCCATCCACGTGTAATTCCGTTTGGCGACTTGCTGAACGGCAATTATGTATTGTTCAAAGTCGATGCGATTGAAATCCAAGCCCGGATAACCTTGTTTGCGAGCCATGAGATTGGCTAATATTCGGGCCGTGCGGCCGTTACCTTCTCGAAAAGGATGAATAAAAAGTAACTCCCCGTGTACGATAGCCATATCTTTAATTAGTTTTTTTTTGTTCGGGTAGCGATCCGGAAGATTGAATAATATTTCTTGCTCGAAGCGGATCATGTTTTCGGCTATAAACCGGGCTGCCGGAAAAACGAAACCTCCTTTGGACATATTGACACTACGAAATTTTCCGGCAAACGGATAGAGGTGTTTTAGGGCCATGCGGTGAATGCTTTGGATGTATTTTACGGTAAAGTGCGTCCGGGGAGAGAGTTGTTCCGTGAAAATGATTTCAGCCATTAGAAAGCCTTCGAATTCTGCATTGTGAATGGCCTCCTGATCGGTAAGACCGAGCAAATTTTGCAATATTTCGCCTTCATTACCATTGGTTGTATATCTGGTCATGGCCATTGATTTTTAACAAAGGTAGAGAAATGCCGTAATAAACCAAATTTATTTAGGATTTATGCTTAACGGTTTCTGATTAAGAACTATCTTTGTACTAATTTAAAATAGTTTATGTGTTTAACAGCTTTCTATTTAAAGGACAAACCGTTAAATAAGATAAAAGATGAAGGTATTACTATTAGGTAGTGGAGGTCGTGAGCATGCATTGGCCTGGAAAATAAATCAAAGTCCGAAATTAACCGAATTGTACGTGGCCCCGGGGAATGCGGGGACGGAGAAGTTGGCTGAAAATATCGATATTCAAGTGACCGATTTTCCTGCATTGGCAGAGTTCGTGTCGGAGAAGGGAATAGAGATGGTTGTTGTCGGACCGGAAGATCCTTTGGTGGAAGGAATCCGGGATTATTTTGAGGCGGACGGACGTTTTGCCGATTTGATGCTTGTCGGACCGGGTAAGGCTGGAGCGATACTGGAAGGGAGTAAAGATTTTGCGAAGGAATTCATGATAAAGCATGCCATTCCTACAGCTGCCTACTTTACGGTAACTCGGGATAATCTTCAGGAAGGGATTGCTTTTTTAAAAGGAATGAAATCTCCTTATGTTTTAAAAGCAGACGGTTTGGCTGCCGGTAAGGGGGTGTTGATTCTGGAAGATTTGGATGAAGCCGTGAGGGAGTTGAATTTAATGTTAGGCGGGAAATTCGGAAAAGCGGGAAACCGGGTAGTTATCGAGGAGTTTTTGGAGGGGATTGAGCTTTCGGTTTTTGCTTTAACCGATGGAAAAGACTATAAAGTGTTGGGATCTGCTAAGGATTACAAGAGAATAGGAGAGGGGGATACCGGTTTGAATACGGGAGGAATGGGAGCCGTTTCCCCGGTACCTTTTGCCGACGATGCTTTTAATCGTAAGGTGGAAGAAAGAATTATCCGTCCGACGGTGGAAGGTTTGCAAGCAGACGGAATCGATTATCGCGGTTTCATCTTTTTCGGGCTGATGAATGTCGGGGGAGAGCCTTATGTGATCGAGTATAATGTACGCATGGGAGACCCGGAAACGGAAGTGGTTATGCCTCGGATAAAAACGGATGTATTGGCTTTATTCGAAGCTACCGCCAGGGGAGGAATACGGGAGATCACTTTAGAATTGGATACCCGGTCTTGCACGACGGTAATGCTGGTCTCCGAAGGTTATCCGGGAGCTTATAAGAAAGGTGAGGTAATTACCGGGATAGAGGAGGTGGACGATAGTTTGGTTTTTCATGCCGGGACAAAAGTGTCGGAAAGAAAAATCGTGACAAACGGGGGACGGGTAATCGCTGTCAGTTCTTTCGGTCGTACGAAAGACGAAGCGTTGGCATTATCCTATAAGAATGTAGAAAAGATTCGTTTTACGGGAAAAAATTTCAGACGAGACATCGGGACGGATTTGTAAATAGTAAGCCATAGAGCATGAGACTGAATACTATTATAAAGTCGAAAAGTATATATATGCTATATCTATTACCGTTTTTGGTGATAGGTATAGCATTTTTTCGTTATTGGCTGGGAGGAGAGTATACGCCGTGTAGTGTGGACGGTTTAATATCGTTATCTTTTTTGGAAGCATACGCGGGGAGTTTCTGGCTTGCTAATGTCGGTTTATTATTGCTTTTATTTCTTGCTTTTGTGCTTTTTTTTATTGCTGACCGTTATAAGTTTTTATCCCATGTTTCCGTATTACCTTCTTTCCTTTATTCTTTCTTGACTGTCGGGGCTTTATGTCATTATGGGGTGAATGCCTATTTGTTTGCAGCGTTTTCCGTTGCTTTGGCCGTAGCTTGTCTGCAATCGGCTATCGTTTATTTTAAGACGAATGCTCCGGTATTTAATTTTGGTTTTTTTATTGCTCTTTCCGTGATGCTTTGTCCTGATTTACTCGCTCTTGTCGTGTGGGCCGTGGTCGTGTTGCCCTTTTCGGGAAGAGCAACGTTGAAAGATATGGTTGCTCTCTTTTTAGGATTTGGAACCATGATCTTTTTGGTTTGGGGGTATTACTTTTTGTCCGGGGATTCGGATGGATTATTTACCCGTTTTTGGGATAAAATATGGGAGGGGGATCCTTTCATGCAGATCGTATTGGCCAAACCGGTTGTGTTTATTATTATAGGAATATTGATTTTCGCTTCTTTCGGTAACGTGTTGATTAATTATCCCACGGTAATTGTGGCGCAGCGTCGAGGGTTACTTTCCATGTTGTCCATGCTATTCTTTGTGGGAGGTTCCATGTTTATTGTTCCCTTCTCGTGTCACGGGGGAATATATATATTAGCTATCCCTTTAACCTATCTGTTTTCACAATACTTTATTTCTCATCGTACCAGATGGGCGGGAAATGTATTATTCATTCTGCTACTGATTGCTTGCGGATTGTTGATTTTCGGTTAATCCTCGAAGGTTAACAGTTCCCCTCTGTATGTTTCGTCAAATTTACCTTCCCGGTAGACCGTATGGCCGTTGACTATGGTCGTATTTACCCGGTAAGAGAGAGTTGTTCCCTCGAGGGGCGACCAGCCGCATTTATACAATAGGTTCTCTTTTGTAACGGTCCACGGATTTCTTTCCACAAGCACGATATCCGCTTTGTAACCTTCTCGAAGATATCCGCGTTGTTGTATACGAAAAATATCCGCGGGAGCATGGCACATTTTGTCTACGATATTTTCCAGGGTTATTTCTCCGTTTTCCATCAGTTGCAACATAACGGATAAAGAGTGTTGAACCATCGGGCCTCCGCTGGCGGCTTTCGTGTATACCCCGGCTTTTTCTTCCGGGAGGTGAGGCGCATGGTCGGTAGCGATGATGTCTAACCGGTTCGAGTTCACGGCTTGTAACAAGGCCTGTCTGTCTGCTTCTGTTTTGATGGCGGGATTCCACTTCACCCGATTTCCCTTGCTTAAATAGGCCTCATCGTTGAACCAGAGATGATGTACGCAAACCTCTCCCGTGATGTGCTTTTCTTTTCGTGTACCTTGATCTAATAACTCCAGTTCTTCTTTCGTACTTAGATGAAGGATGTGCAATCTGCTATGATACTTCCGGGCCAGACGTGCGGCCAATGAAGAACTGGTATAACAACATTCCCGACTTCTGATTAACGGATGGCAGGCCGGGGGAATGTCTTCCCCGTAACGTTGTTTGTAGAGTTCCAAATTCCGGTTGATCGCGGGAGTATCTTCACAGTGTGTGGCGATTAATAGGGGTGATTCTGCAAAGATTTTCTCGAGTACTTCTATATCCTCCACGAGCATGTTTCCCGTAGAAGAACCCATGAATATTTTTATTCCGCAAGTTGTCTTCGGATCAACTTTTTTAATTTCTTCTATATTGTCTAAGGTCGCTCCTAAGTAAAAAGAGTAGTTGACCAATGAGCTTTGACGGGCAATATGTTGTTTTTCTTTTAATAATTCGTTCGTTGTCGTGGGAGGAATAACATTGGGCATGTCCATGAAGGAGGTGACTCCACCTGCGGCGGCGGCCCGGCTTCCTTCTCCTATGTCTCCTTTCCGGGTAAGTCCCGGTTCGCGAAAGTGTACCTGATCGTCTATAACTCCCGGAATGACGTATTTCCCTTCTGCATCTATGATTTGGACGTCATCGGGAATAGATTTAATCCCTTCTTCCTCGATGGCTTCAATGATATCGTTATCAATAAGGATGTCTGCCCGGAAAATTCTTCCTTCGTTAATCAATGTTCCGTTTTGAATAAGTGTTTTCATAGATGATGGGATTACGAAATTTTAATGTGTTTCGTTTCGGTTGATTTTTTTCTTTTTCCCCAGACTGCGGAGTTTCATGGTGATGACCCCCCAAAAGGCTTCGTTAAAGATTCCCCCGTTCATCTTGGATGTCCCTTCTGTCCGGTCGGTGAATATAATAGGAACCTCTTTTAATTTGAAATCCATGGTCCAGGCGGTGAACTTCATTTCAATCTGAAAGGCGTATCCTTTGAAGCGGATATTATCCAGATTAATGGATTCCAATACTTTACGCGTATAACATACGAAGCCGGCCGTGGCATCGTTTATTTTCATGCCGGTAATAAATTTCACGTACTTGGAGGCAAAATAAGACATAAGAACTCGTCCCATGGGCCAGTTGACCACATTCACTCCGGTAACGTAACGGGAACCGATAGCCATATCCCCCTCTCCGCTTTGACAAGCTTCGTAAAGCTTAACCAGATCATCGGGATTGTGAGAAAAGTCGGCATCCATTTCGAAAATGTAGTTGTAGTTGTGTTCCAATGCCCATTTGAAGCCTGTAATATAAGCGGTACCCAGACCTAATTTTCCCTTTCTTTCGATCATGAAAAGTTGGGGAAATTCTTTTTGCAGGTTTTTGATAATCAGAGCAGTTCCATCCGGAGAGTTATCCTCTATCACCAGAACATCGAATGACGGTTCCAGCTTGAATACATAACGGAGGATATTTTCAATATTCTCTTTTTCGTTATAGGTGGGTATGATGACAAGTCTGTCGTTCATGTTGTGCTTTTTACAGGTATTCGACAATTCTCTCTAACTTATTTCCTCGGGAACCCTTAATTAAAATAAACGAGGTGGTCACTTTATTTTTTTTAAGGTATTCTATTAACGTTTCCGTGTCGGGGAAATAATTTATAAAAGTATATTTATTTACAAACGGTTCAAAATTTTCACCGACCAGAAATGCATGATGAAGTTGTTTTGTTGCCAGCAAGTCAAGAACTTCTTCGTGAGCTTCGGGTGACATGGAACCTAACTCTCGCATTTGTCCGATAATTACCAATTTACGATCTCCTGTCATTTCTGCGAAATTGGAAATAGAGACCTTCATGCTGCTCGGGTTGGCATTGTATGCATCGAGGATAATCGTGTTATCTTTCGTTTTTACGAGCTGTGAGCGCATATTGGATGGTGAATAGTCTTCGATGGCTTCTTTGATCCGTAGCGGATCGATATCAAAATAGAGTCCGACGGCGGAGGCAGCCATGGCATTGTCGAAATTATACCCGCCGATTAACTTGGTTTTCACGTAAAGGTGTCCCTTGCGGGTTTTTAGAGCGTAAACCAGATAAGGAATGGTTTGTAAGATCTCTCCGTTGACAAAACAATCGGAAGTGCCATAGGTGATTTTCGTTTGGTTGTCGGCTAATCCCATTAGCAATTTATCGGTTCCATTCACAAAAAGAGTTCCTTTTCGGGCTTTGATCGCCTCGTATAATTCGTTTTTAGTACGTATAATATTCTCGTATGATCCGAAGCCTTCCAGATGTGCATATCCGATATTGGTGATAATGCCGTAATCCGGCTCTGCAATGTCGCATAAGGTTTTGATCTCTCCCGGGTGATTAGCTCCCATTTCGACAATTCCCAATTCCGTGGAGGTATCCATGCTTAACAAAGTTAACGGAACTCCGATGTGATTGTTGAAATTTCCTTGTGTGGCGACTGTCTTAAATTTTTTAGAAAGGACAGCGTAACAAAGCTCCTTGGTGGTCGTTTTTCCGTTGGTTCCGGTAATGCCAAGAATCGGTATCCGGAGTTGCCGGCGATGGTGGCGAGCTAATTCCTGAAGAAACAGAAGTGTGTCGGGGACTAATAAACATCTTTCGTTAGTGGCATATTCCGTTTCATCTATTATCGCGAGTACGGCTCCCTGGGCGATCGCCGTTGCTGCAAAGGCATTGCCATTGTGATTTTCTCCTTTTAATGCAATAAAAATATCTCCTTCTTTTACTTTTCGGGAGTCAGTAATTATTTGCCTGCCTTTACAGAAAGCTTCATACACAGTCGCAATTGTATCCATGCTTGTTTGTCTTTACCAAGATACAAATTTATAAAAATATAAACGTACCTGCCGAAAGATCCCTATTTTTTGATATCATAATCTTAAAAATCGGTCAAAATAAGGGGTGAAATGAAAAATGCAGTCTGGATTTGTTTCTTCCAGACTGCATTTAAGACTTTTTTATCGGATATTGTCAGAACATATAATCCCAAACCGGCAGTTGCATGGGTTTCTGATCTAAGCTATCAATGGCTTTATCGCTTAAGTATTTTTTATGAATGACGATACGAAAAACGTATTCGTCAAACCATTTATCCGTGAATGTCAAGTAACCGTTGTGTCCGATAGAAGGACCCCAACTGTTTTCAAATTCCCATTTTAACGGTCGGTCGTTGGCATCCGTGTCGACTCCTACTAAAGTCATCGCGTGGGAAGAACCGCTCTGGCGGGTGAGAATTCGTGCTTTTTTATCCATTTTGAAGTCGACGCCCATCAATGAGTTGTAGTCGTACATATCTGGGTCCATGATACCTGTTTCCCGGTTGAGGAACTTGCCTACATCGCAGGAAGAGTACATGGCTTCATTGTTTTTAATAGAAGCGACAGCAGCTTTTTTAATCTCCTCGTTCGGAAGATTCAGGTATACCCAGTTGATCCCTTCGACGGTGTTCCGGTAGTTTTTGATCTCGTATAGTTTGTAATATTCTCTGGTCGGGTCGTTCATGATCATGATGTAATTTTTCGGATCATAATCTTCCGGGGTGATCTCTTCGTAGAACTGTTTCGGCGTGTAATTGGCCAGTTCTTTGATATTCCCGTCTTTATCCGTGTACCGCCAGGTAAATTGGGCGGGAGGCTCACCCAGACAGAGGGCTAAAATACGATATATGTCTTTTAAGATGGAGATCTTCTCGGTTTCCAAAGCTTTTGACTTTTTACCTTGAGCAGCCATTTCCCGTAAGGTATAACCGCCTTTACGAAGTCTTTCGTTGATAAGAGAACCCATGGCTGCCGTATTGTCGGAATGGGCCGTTTCCGGCATGACGGATTTGGGCACAACTCCATATTTTTCTCCTAAATTGTAATACAAATTCCATACTCCGCCATCGTTCACCGGTGCGGAAAAGAAGAAGGTCACTTCCCGGTCATCCATCGGTTTGTTGGCAGTAGCGATGATGTTCTCCAGAAAAAGATTGGATTTTTCGAACATATCCCAAAAATAGAGATAGTTATGAGAAAAATCAAAATCGTTCAGATGGTATTTTTTAATGATGCCTGGACGTAATACGTTCATGGAAGTAAACATCCAGCAGCGTCCCGAACTATGCTGATCGGTGATTCCTTTGACATCTACCCGATACTTGAAATAGTGATCTATTTTGCCCTGAAGTTCCCGGTTAAGGGCATTATCCCGGATATTCTTGTCGTTTGTCAAGATATTTTGGATTGCCTTCGTGGAAGGATCTTTTTTAAAGCTTCCCTGAATCTCTTTTAACTCTTTTTCCGTGATCGTCTGAGCGCATAATGAGGCTCCGATCATTAATAAAACTCCTGTTAATAGTGTTATTTTCATCTAATCTTTAATTTTAATAATGTCTATAAGATCCCTGAATTCAAAAATCGTATTTTTTAATCCCTTAATCCCGTTCTCTTTAATCAATTGTAAATTAATTTTTGATTTACGATTAAGATTCTGATCTTACCCTCTTTAAATCGTCAATCTTTTTAATCTCTTAATCCCCAATCACTCAATCACTGAATCCTTTAATCCCAGAATCCCTTGATTCTTTAAATCGTCAATCCGAAATCGTCAATCTACAATTGGAAGGGATAACTCCTCGGGGGCTGGGACGTTCCCGACGGTTGCGTAGACGTTTTTCGTTCACTGTCCTCCGGGACTTGCTTCGCTCGAACAATCCGTCGTCCGGGCGTTCCGATAACCGTACGCGACGCTCGCCGTTCACTGTTTATGCCCTCTCGTTTTATCCCTTTTCTCTGTTAATTGTAAATTAATTTTTGATTTAAGATTTACGATTTATGATTAAGATTCTGATCTTGCCCTCTTTAAATCGTAAATCTAAAATCCGAAATCGTCAATCTTTTTAATCTCTGAATCTTTTAATTTACAATTGTTAATCGTTATTTTTTTATCTATTTTTGTAAAAAGGGAAGGGCAAGGGCTCTGAATTAAAAATGGATAGATATGAATGCTATTATCATTGAAGATGAATATTTGGCTGCAACTGAATTGGAAGTAATGCTAAAGGAGGTTGCTCCGGATATAAAAATAGAAGTGAAACTGGACTCGGTAGCGGATAGTGTGAAATGGCTGAAAAAGAACCGGACGGATTTGATCTTTATGGATATTCATTTAGGTGATGGGCAAAGTTTTGATATTTTCGAACAGGTAGAAGTCAACGTTCCGGTTATTTTTATTACAGCTTATGATGAGTATGCATTGAAAGCTTTTAAATATCAAGGGATTGATTATATACTAAAACCGTTTGACAAGGAAGAGCTACAACGTGCATTATCAAAGCTGGAAGCACTTCGTCCCGATTCCGTTCCCTTTCCGGCAGCTTCCTTGTCTGTTTTCCAAGAGCGTTTTTTAGTGACCGTCGGAGCCAAGATGAGATCCATTGCGGTTCAGGAAGTAGCTTATTTTATGGCAGACGGGAAATACCTTATTCTTTTTACCCGGGATGGACAGAACTATATCCTTGATCAGACCATAAGCGGTATAGAAACCAAATTGAATCCGCTCCATTTTTTTAAAATAAACCGCAAGTTTATTATTAATTTTGCGGCGATAAAAGAGATGATTCGTTATTCCAATAGCCGGATCAAAATTATTTTATCACCGCTTCCTCCCGATGGTATCGAATCGATTGTCAGTACAGACCGAATTCAGGAATTTAAACAGTGGCTAAACAGATAAAAGAATTGACAATTTTAAATTGTAGCTTGTAAATTAATTTTTGATTTACGATTTATGATTAAGATTCTGATCTTACCCTCTTCAAATCGTCAATCTACAATCCGAAATCGTCAATCTTTCTATTACGGGCGTAGAAATTTTTTTCTTAACCAATAATCCAGACTGAGCAATAGAATGAGGATAAAAGAAATGGCGATTAACGGTACTAATAGTTCTGCCTGTTCCTTAAAAGAAGGTAATGGAATAGAGATGGAAAAATAACGGAGAGTGAATCTTATTAAAATTAAGGTGAATAGGATAAAAGCTCCTAAAAGAGACATGCTTTTTATCGTGTTCCGTTGTTCTTTGCGATACGTTTCCCGGACTATTTTTTGCACGAGTCTTTTGTTAAAATCTTCCGAAAGTTTTTCCCGTTCTGAAAGTTGGAATAGTTTTTTCAATTCTTTATCCTGTATCTCTTCTTTTGCCATGTTTCCGGTTTTAATTTGAATTCAATAAGGTGTATAATTTTTTGCGGATACGGAACAGTTTTACTTTGATATTGGAAGTGGTCTGACTTAAAATAAGTGCGATCTCTTCGATGTTTCGATTGTCCGTGTAATAGAGTGTGAGCAGGGCGACTTCCTCAGGTGGTAAAAGTGGAATGATTTTTTCCAGTTTTTCCATTAAATCTGCTTCTTCATTTTGTTCTGCTTCTTTATCCGTGTCTAAGAGATTATCCATAAATTTTTCTTCTGAATAGACAAATTCCATTTTCTTTTTTCGGACGAAAGAGATAGCTGTATTGAAAGCTATTCGATAAAGCCAGGAAGAGAAACTGGAATCTCCTTTAAAGGTATTTAAATGCCGGAAAGCCTTTAAAAAGACATCTTGCGTTAATTCTTCCGCGTCTTCCCTGCAACGTACGATACGCAGGACGAGTAAAAAAATACGTTGACTGTATTGTTCTACCAGTTGCCCGAAAGCGGCAGTTTCTCCGTTAAGGGTACGTCGAATATATAAAGACTCGATTTGTTCCATTCGCCTCTTTGACGCAAAGATAAGGGTTCGGTTACATATTAGGAAGTCTTATTTCTAAGGAATTTTTTTGAAGAAAACATCCATTTACTTGTAACCAAAGCAGGATGACGGCGTCAAAAGAGCGAAGAAAATATAAATTGTTAAATCATAAAGTTATGAATGGGTTATTAGTTTTGTTAGGTTTTGTTTCGTTCTTTCTGTTGATCTATAAATTGTTTGAGTTGTATGCCAGAAGACGCGAACGCTTATTGGTGCTTGATAAGATTGAAGTGCTTGGTAAAGCTGAATGGTCAGGCAAAAAACTTCAATTGCCGGGTTTTTCCAGTTTCTCGTTTAGTGCCCTAAAAGGAGGCTGCTTGTTGATCGGCTTGGGGTTGGGTATCTTTATTGCTTTTTTGATCTGTTCCTTAGGTTTTGACTTGTATGCTCCGGGCAATGACAGTTTTTTGAACATGAAAATAGAAACTGTCATTTATAGTGCCTCTGTTCTTTTGTTCGGTGGTATAGGGTTATTGGCCGCTTTTGTATTAGAATTAAGAATGGAACGCAAGGAGCGGGAAAATAACAGTTCCCCAAAGCAAATGGAGTAGGATTTAAAACGTGCGTTCGCTTTTATAGGAAAGATCGTGATTCGACCAATCACGATCTTTTTCTTTTATGGACAGAGGGAAATACTGTATTTTTTGTTATGGAATATAAAAGTCTATCTTATCGTTAAAAAATCTTTTTTGGTTTTTTAACGATAAAAATTAGTTTAGTAACTAAAACTTTTAGTTACTTTGTAATAAAGGAATTGAAATTATGAAAGGGTTAACGAACAAAGAAGAAGAAATCATGAGTCTTTTCTGGGCGAAAGGACCATTATTCGTGAAGCAGTTACTTGCTTTTTATGATGAACCCAAGCCGCATTTTAACACGCTTTCGACCATTGTCAGGGGGTTGGAGGAAAAAGGTTTTTTGAGTCATGAAACCTATGGAAATACTTATCAATATTATGCGGTTATCGGAGAAGAGGAGTTCAGGAAGGGAACATTGAAAAATGTTATCAGTAAATACTTTAATAATTCATACTTGAATGTAGTCTCTTCGTTGGTAGAGGAGGATGATATTTCATTGGATGAGTTGAAATACTTAATAGATAAGGTAGAGAAAGCGCATAAAAAGTAAATTCTAAAAATTGGAATTATGGGTTCTTTTTTCGTCTACATATTGAAAATGGCATTCAGCCTGATTCTTTTTTATCTTTTCTATCGTTTATTACTTGGAAAAGAGACTTTTCACCGTTTTAACCGGATTGCTCTTTTGGGTATTCTTATGTTGTCTTTATGCATTCCTTTTTGGGAAATTTCCGATGAGAATAATCCGGGGAGAGAAGAAAAGATAACGGGAGTACCGTTTGTTCCGACGTTGACTTCATCTACTACGCTACAGGAAGATATTGTATATCCGGTATTGAATATTCCTGTGGAGGTTGTGGAGAGTGAAAGTGTACCGTTTGGGTTGATATGTTTATTGGTCATTTATTGGTGTGGTGTTATTTTCTTTGTAGGACGTCATCTTTGTATCTTATTCCGGCTTTTCTATTTTATACATATCGGGCGGAAAGAGCGAATGCCGGATGGGATCACGTTGATTGTACATCGGCGGAATGTTTCTCCTTTTAGTTGGATAAAATACATTGTGATTTCGCAAAAAGATTTGGAGGAAAACGGACGTGAAATTCTGATTCATGAAATGGCTCATATTCGTAAACGGCATTCCATCGATTTGTTATTAGCCGATATCGCTATTTTTTTCCAATGGTTTAATCCGGCTTCTTGGTTGCTAAAACAAGAGCTGAAGAATATCCACGAATATGAGGCGGACGATGCCGTGCTTCATGAAGGGGTGGATGCAAAACAATATCAGTTATTATTAATAAAGAAAGCTGCCGGCACAAGGCTCTACTCTATGGCCAACAGCTTTAATCACAGTAAACTTAAAAAACGTATCACTATGATGTTAAAAGAAAAATCCAGTCCGTGGGCACGTTTGAAGTATCTCTATGTACTTCCGTTAGCTGCACTCAGTATGGCGGCTTTTGCCCGTCCTGAAATCTCTAATGAATTAAAGGAGATTTCCACCGTCAAAGTTAATGATTTACTTTCGATTTCGGAAATCGACAAAGAAAATAATGCTATTTCTGCTGCCTTTGTTTATCCTAGGTTTTCCGATTCTTTGGCTGATAAAGAGTATATTACCAAGTTAAGGGAGATGATCTCTTTGTTGGAAAAAAGACAAAAAGAAGCTGCCAAGTCAGGAAAGAAGGGTGCCTCTTCTAAGTCGAGTGCGGTCATCGATAGTATGACAAGAGAAATGATGGTTCGGATGGAAACGGAATTCGGACCTCTTACAGATGAGCGCATAAAAATATTTTTTGAGGGTGAGGGATCGAATCCGGCCGTGCAAACTGAAACAATCGTCATGAGAAAAGATCCGAGAGCCCAGCTTTTCCTGAAAAAATCAGAAGGTTCTCGAGAAAAACAGGGAGAGAAAGGTGAAAGAAAGAAGGTATCTTTTTATAGAACCACCTATATGAATCCGTCAGATTCCGTAATGGTAGAGTATGTGATACTCGGTAGTATAGATACCGAACAAGTAAAATATAGAAATATAATGCTTCAAAAACAGAACCAAAGGTTAACGGATAGGGGAGTAATTGTTTTAAAGTCAGATACCCTTGTTCGCACTCCCGGCGTTGCGATAGAAAATATTAGAATAACTTCGAGCGGAGTAGCCGAATCGGATTCTCTTTATAGGGAGTTTTTTTATACTGTTACTCCCGATACGCTGATACCTGCCGTAAAGATAGCAAAAATGAATTCGATGGATGCTTTCTTCTATGAGGATGTTGCTGCTAATAAACTGAGACGAGAGCTTCATAACGAAAAGATAACAAAAGGAGAGTATCCTTTATTTTATATTGACAACAAAAGAGCGACATATAACGATGTGATTAACTTAGATATGGATCTTGTAAAGAATATCACTATTTTAAAGGATAAAGCGGCTATTGACCAGTATGGTAAAAAAGCTAAAAATGGAGTAGTCCTTATTTCTCTTGGAGACGGAACAGAGATGGGCGTAATGAAAAATTTGTATCGCTCGCTTCAGGCAAATTATTTAGCTAAAGATGCCGTTTTTTACTTGAATGGAAAGAAGATTTCCGGGGAAAAACTAAAGAACGTAAACTTATCTTACGATCAAATCGAATCCATCAATATGTCGGCTACCAAGGACGGGAAAAAAGTTTTCCGTGTAGAAACCGATAAAAAGAAATAAATCAGTTTTTTCTTGTGATTCAGCCTACCACAAAGTACACTGTGGTAGGCTGATTATCTACAATTTACAATCGTCACTCTACAATTAAAATAGCATATTGTACCCGTCCCTGTGGGTTATTCCGAATTTACAATTGTTGATTATTTCGTTTCTTCGATAGCGACGGCAACGGCTACAGTTGCTCCGACCATGGGATTGTTTCCCATACCGAGGAATCCCATCATCTCCACGTGAGCGGGTACGGAAGAGGAACCGGCAAATTGGGCATCTCCGTGCATGCGACCGAGGGTGTCGGTAAAGCCGTAGCTGGCAGGGCCAGCTGCCATGTTATCAGGATGAAGGGTACGTCCGGTACCACCTCCGGAAGCTACTGAAAAATATTTTCTTCCGGTTTCCATACACTCTTTTTTGTAGGTTCCGGCTACCGGATGTTGAAAACGAGTAGGGTTTGTTGAGTTACCTGTAATGGAAACATCCACTCCTTCGTGACGCATGATAGCTACTCCTTCGCGAACATCGTCTGCCCCGTAGCATTTTACTTGGGCTCGTTCGCCTTTGGAATAGGCTTTTTCTTTTACGATTTTCAATTCTCCGGAATAGTAATCGAATTCTGTTTGAACATAGGTGAAGCCGTTGATACGAGAGATAATCATGGCGGCGTCTTTTCCCAAGCCGTTTAAAATGACTTTCAGCGGTTGTTTACGTACCTTATTGGCCGATTTGGCAATACCGATGGCTCCTTCTGCAGCTGCAAACGATTCGTGTCCGGCTAAGAAGGCAAAACACTTTGTCTCTTCCCGAAGCAACATGGCTGCCAGGTTTCCGTGTCCTAATCCTACCTTCCGATCGGCGGCAACGGAACCGGGAATGCAGAATGCTTGCAATCCTTCTCCGATAGCTTCTGCTGCTTCCGCTGCCTTTGTGCAACCTTTTCTGATGGCAATGGCTGCTCCCACCACATAAGCCCACGCTGCATTTTCGAAAGCAATGGGTTGAATTTCTTTACACATTTTGTAAGGATCGATTCCTCTTGCATCGCATATCGCTTTCGCTTCTTCGATGTCTTTTATATTGTAATGGTTTAAAACCGCGTTAATCTGATTAATCCGGCGGTCGTAACTTTCAAATAAAGCCATGTTGATTTTTATTATTCTGTGATTTTGTGATTACCTGATTCTGTGATTTGTTGTAATCTGTAATTACTTAATCTCATAATCAATTAATCGTTTTTATTCGTGTCTCGGATCGATGTATTGGGTAGCTTCGGCGAAACGACCGTAAGATCCTTTTGCTTTTTCGAGTGCCTCTTTGGGTTCGATACCTTTCTTCAACATATCGGTGAATTTTCCGAGGTGGATAAATTCGTAGCCGATGACTTCACCTTCTTCGTCTAATCCCATGCGGGTAACGTATCCTTCAGCCATTTCCAAGTAACGAGTTCCTTTAGCCCGTGTTCCGAACATGGTTCCTACCTGACTGCGAAGTCCTTTTCCTAAATCTTCCAGGCTGGCTCCGATAGGAAGACCTCCTTCGGAGAAAGCGCTTTGACTGCGCCCGTAAACGATTTGCAGGAAGAGTTCTCGCATTGCCGTGTTGATAGCATCACAAACTAAATCAGTATTTAAGGCTTCCAATAACGTTTTTCCCGGAAGAATTTCCGAAGCCATGGCCGCAGAATGAGTCATACCGGAACAACCGATGGTCTCTACCAATGCCTCTTCGATAATCCCTTCTTTGATGTTCAGGGTCAGCTTACAAGCTCCCTGTTGGGGAGCACACCAACCGATCCCGTGTGTCAGGCCGGAAATGTCTTTGATCTCTTTTGAACGTACCCATTTCCCTTCTTCCGGAATGGGAGCCGGACCGTGATCCGGTCCTTTTTTCACAACACACATGTGCTGTACCTCTTGTGAGTAAATCATGTTTCGTTTGATTAAAATATCGTTATTATATTCTTGTTTTTAAGATACGCGGGCAAAAGTAGTACAATTGTTTAGATTAAAAAATATCTTATATAACATATAATTGTGCATACGTTTGCGATATAACTTTTTGATAATATGATAGATATGTAGAACGAACAAGATCGTTCAGTATCTCAAAAAACGAACGATTATAAAGATACAAAACTAAACAAAATTTCTCATTATG
This sequence comes from uncultured Sanguibacteroides sp., assembly GCF_900543425.1. GTDB lineage: Bacteria > Bacteroidota > Bacteroidia > Bacteroidales > Marinifilaceae > Gabonibacter. Next base: position 117,796 of record NZ_UQRQ01000006.1, read on the forward strand.
CAATATTTACATGCGATGTTTATATGATTAACAATCAAAATATTACATTATTGAACAACAAACCACGGTCTACTTATACTGCCATCTCAAAAAAGGTTCGTTTTAAGAGTCTGATGTTACATTGGCTGTCAGGATGTTGTTTTATTAAAGATAAGGGAAAATTTCATGTATTCGTCTGTATATAAGATAAAGATAGAAGATAAGGCCGTATTTAAAAGTCTGTTCAACGATTTTTTCGTGACCTTGTGTCTTTTTGCGGAGAGATACGTGGAAGAACCTGAAATGGCGGCCGATATTGTACAGGAAAGTTTCGTTAAATTATGGCAGAATCGAAAGAATTTTAATTACTTACATCAGGTGAAATCTTTTTTATACGTATCTGTCCGAAATTTGGCCCTCAATGAAATAAAGCATAAACGTGTGGAGGAGGCTTATCGGGATTGGGCGGGAGAGGGTTTCCGACTTTGGGGGGAAGAGGTAATAGAAGAGGAGAGTTATCGGTTGCTGATGCAAGCGATTCAAAAATTACCGGCGCAGTGCCGGCGGGTGATTATGTTGGCCATGGAAGGCAAGGCGAATAAAGAGATTGCCGAAGAATTGGGAGTATCGGACGGTACGGTACACTCTTTAAAAAAGACGGCTTATAGACGTTTGCGAGAAGATTTAAAGCATTATTTTTATTTGTTTATCTTATTGATGCACAGTGTTCAATAAAAAAACTGCAAAAAAAAATTATTTTTAACTACCCCATTTTTGACTTTCAGTTGTTATAGAGAAAAACTGAAAAAATGTTACATCGGGAATTTGATATTGCTTCTTTCATCGCAAAATCGTTAGCCGGAACAATGAGCGAGGAGGAACATGCTTTATTGGAAGCATGGAAAGAGGAGGATATTGCCCATCGGCGATTATTCGAAAGATTATCTTCTCCCGAAAATTTGGCCCGTAGAAACGAGCATGCCGAACGTTACCGGAAATTACAACGTTGGAAAGATCTGGAGAAACGAATAGACAATCGGCGGTTTGTAACGGTAAGGAGAGTGACGACCTATGCGGCTTTATTGATTGTTTTATTTGTAGCATCCTATTTTGTTTTTCGTTTGCCTGAAGGACCGAATGAAAAGGTCGGACAAGCCCGGCTTATTCGTCCGGGTGAAGCTAAAGCTGTCTTGGTTTTAGCCGACGGGCAGCATGTTACATTGGAAACCCGTTCCTCTTTTACTCTTCAGGAATCCGATGGGACGGTAATTTGTAAAGACTCTTCCGTGTTGGATTATCGGGGGAAGAATGAAAGAGAAACGACCGGAGAAGAGGTTATATATAATACGATAAAAACCCCTCTTGGGGGAGAATATTTTTTAGTGTTGAGTGACGGTAGCCGAGTACATCTTAATGCCATGAGTTCCTTGCGTTTCCCGGTTCGATTCACGCGAGAGAGACGGGAAGTTGAATTAACCGGGGAGGCTTATTTTGAGGTAGAAAAGGATAATCGTCTTTTTGTAGTGACGACCGGAGAAACGTCAACGGAAGTATTAGGTACGAAATTTAATGTTTCTGCTTACCCGGAGGATGAAGAGGTAAAAACAACATTAATATGCGGGAGCGTCCGTTTTACGGCGAAGGTTCGGGGAAGATCATTCCTTCTGAAACCTTCGGAGCAGGTCAGTTTTAATAAATTGTCCGGAGAAGCAAAAGTGGAAGAGGTAGATGTAGCTGATTTTATTGCCTGGAAAGAGGGATTGTTTCGTTTTAAAGATTGGCGGTTGGAAGAGATCATGGAGCAGTTAGCCAGGTGGTATGATATGAAGGTTGAATTCCGGGAAGAAGCTTTAAAAGATATCCGGTTCGGTTGTTGTTTTAATCGTTACCGGGATATTACTCCGGTATTGGAGTTGCTCGAGGAGACTTGTAAAGTGAGGGTGAAGGTAGAGGGGGACACCGTCGTATTGGAAAAAGCGAATACTAAGACTAAATAAAAAGCTACGTGATGCGGGAACATCGCGTAGCCCCAGTTCTTGTAAAACAAGAACTTATGTTAAACTTAACACACAAAGTTATGGAAAAAAAAAGAATTTCTTTCACGCGGAAAGAATTAAAAAAGGTTTTTTTTCTGATGAGATTAGCCTTTTATGTGGTTATTTGGGGTCTGTCAGACCTATCGGCGGGAAACCTTCCCTCCGCTAACACGACAAACGAGCGTGCGCCGGAACTCTGGGTGATAAAGGGGACGGTCGTCGATAGTGTGACGAAAGAACCGATGCCGGGAGTTTCCGTTCGTTTAAAAGGAACGCAAATCGGTACGGCTACGGCTGTCGACGGTAAATTTGAACTTAAAATTCCGAAATCTAAGGAGGTGATTATCGTGGTCTCTTTTATCGGCATGAAGACCAAAGAGATCAAAATCACTAAACCGGAAACAACGTTGAAAATTTTATTGCAAGAAGATGTGGCAAGAATAAAAGATGTAGTGGTGACCGGTTACGCGACCGTCCGCCGGGAAGCGTACACGGGTTCGGCTACCGTAATGACAGCAAGAAAGATCGAAGAGCGGCCGGTAGCCTCTTTTCAAGATGTATTGCGGGGAAATTCGCCGGGGACGTTAGTAACCTCGACCGGACAACCGGGAGTTTCCGGAACTATCCGTTTAAGAGGAATCAGTTCTATGAATGCTTCCAATGCTCCGCTTTATGTCGTGGACGGGATTGTTTGGGATGCCGCCAACATGTCGGGTAGCGCAGAGTTCCCCACCAATCCGTTGAATACCTTAAATCCTTCGGACATTGCCAGTATGACGGTTTTGAAAGATGCGGCATCGGCTTCTTTATACGGTTCGCGCGGAGCTAACGGGGTAATTGTAATTACCACGAAACAAGGTCAGATAGGGAAAAGACCGCAATATACGGTTGATATGCAATTCGGTTTTTCCAAAATATTTGAAGCCTCCAAACCGGAGTTGGTAAACGGAAAAGAGTTTACGGAGCTTTGGCTGGAAGGGGAGATGCACCGGATGGTATATGCTGCCTGTTCCAAGGAAGATGATTTCTTTGCGATCATTAAGGATTTGTATAAAGACAAGGAGGGATATAAGTTTGACGGAAAAAATTACAACGAATGGTATGCGGATGCCAAAACCGAGTTTTGTGACGTCTTTAAAATCAAAAAAGGAGCGGATAGTGACGAGTACTATACCGATCTGTTCGGGGCGGATGCCGACAAGGTGCCCGATGTGAATTGGTATGACGAGGTGACCCGTACGGCTCCTTTCCAGAAGATCAATGTTTCGGCCCGGGGTGGTTCGCGTGTCGGAAAATTTTATGCTTCGTTGGAGTATTTCAATCAACAGGGAGTTTTGAAATCGAGCGAATTAAAACGTTACTCTCTACGTATGAATTTGACTTCCGACGATCCGGACAATTTCTTTAATTGGGGGCTGAATACTCAATTAACTTACTCCGCCCAATCGGGGCCCCGCCGGGATGCATTGGGGTACGCCATGTTGCATTATACGGCTTTATCTCTTGCTCCGGTTGTTCCGGTCTATTTAGAGGACGGATCTTTTAATTTCAATTTTCCCAAAAATGTCAATTCGAATATGAACCCTCTGGCTGTAGCAAAATACAATAGCTACGATCGTCCGCAGACAAAAGTGTTGACATCCGGTTTTTTACAGTTTAATCTTACGAAGTGGTTAAAGATAAAGAGTACTTTTGGTCTTGATTATCTGCACGCCCGTCGTCGTCAGTATTATGATAAGGATTTCGGTGACGGAGCAAAGAGTGATGGTTATCTATACGAACGGGATGCCCGTCGACGGAAGATCTCCAATACTAATTTAGCCTATCTTGAAAAAACTTTTAACGAAGTACATGAGGTATTAATCTATGGAGGAATCGAGTGGGAAGATATGAAATCTGAGTATATCAGGGCAGTAGCGACTAAGTTCCTTTCGGACGATTTTCCTTACCTAAGTGCGGCTGCCGTACCCGATGAGGTCGCCGGGGACGGAGATCGTTACTCCATGCTTTCCTGGCTGTTGAAAGGAGATTACAGTTATGATAATAAATATTTCTTTTCTGCTTCTTTCCGAAGTGACCGTTCTTCCCGCTTCCATAAAGATTACCGGGTGGGTAATTTCTGGTCCGTATCAGGAGCTTGGCGTATAAAGGAAGAGTCTTTTATGCAAGGTTTAGATTGGTTGAATAACCTGAAAGTCAAAGCCAGTTACGGTATAAACGGGACCTTGCCGAGTTCTTATTATAGCTGGCGTTCCCGTTACTCTTTCGGTTATAATTACAATGGACATTTGGGTTTAAAACCGACGGCAATTGCTTCTAAGGACTTGTCATGGGAAGAGAATAAAATCTTTAATATCGGTTTGGAGATGGGCTTTTTCAATCGGATCGATTTGAGCGTGGAGTATTATAACCGAAAGACGGAAAATTTATTACAAGATCTGCCGATCTCTTACGTAACAGGACATAAAGAACGTTTGGTGAACTCTTCTGCCGGGCTGAAAAACCGGGGATGGGAAATCGAATTACATGCGTCGATTGTTCAGGAACGTCAGATCAATTGGGATTTTAATATCAACATAGCCACGTTGAGAAATGAATTTTTCGGTTTGACCAACGATGATATCGGTACTCAGATCAAACGTAACGGAGAGAGTTATTACTCCTGGTACTTGAGGGAGTGGGCCGGTATAGATCCGCAGACCGGGGAACAGCAGTGGTATAAAAAGGACGATCAGGGGAATAAAGTAATCACCAAGGATTATGATGAAGCAGACCGGGATATCCGGGGGACGGCACTTCCGAAGGTAAACGGAGGGTTCTCCAGTACCGTTTCGTATCGGGGGTTGGAGTTGAGTTTCCTGTTTACCTATGCTATGGGGCATAAGGTGTTGGATTATACCGGTCGTACGGCCACGAAAAATGACGGAGCCCGGGATATTCGGGCGATTGAAAAAGATCAGCTGGATCGTTGGACTCCTGATAATCCTACCGGGAAAAATCCGCTACGGATCAATTCCAAGAAATGGAGTCGCTGGACCTCTACCCGGTACTTGTATAAGGGAGATTATTTGAAATTGAAGAATATTAAATTGCAATACGATTTTCCCAAACCCTGGATGGATAAATTGACATTGAGAAGCGCCAAAGTGTTTGTACAGGCGGAGAACCTGTTTGCCCTTTCCAAATTGAAAGGATATGATCCCGAAATGACCTTAAACGGTTATCGTAATCCGGACGATTATCCTTCGGCTATGACGTTTACGGCAGGTTTACAGATTAACTTCTAAAATGATACAGTTATGAAAAAGATATATCTATTAGGAATATTGGTGGTCATGTTATCCGGTTGTGATCACTTTCTGGACCGGACACCTTACGATAATATGGATGAAGATATTGTATTCGAGAAATTGGAGCATGTACAGGGGGCTTTGTATGGAGTGTATGATGCGATATCTCATGAAAATTATTATGGACGCCAAGTGTATGCTTATGAGGCGGCAAAAGGCCCTGACTTTTACGTGAACAGCGGGACGGGAAACCGTTTCGAACGGGAGAACGGTTACCAGGAGTCCTCTTCCTCCGGCGGATTTGCGGTCGATACGTGGGAACAGCTTTATGGCGTGGTAAAGGCTACGACCAATATCATCGGACGTATCGATAATGTTCCCGGTAATGAGGAAGAGAAAAAACGGATAAAAGGAGAGGCTCATGCTTTACGCGGATTGACCTATTTCGATTTGATGCGGATGTTTGCTTATCCTCCGATCTTCTCTTGTCCGGGAGGGGCTAAGTACGAAGATAAATATAAGAAGGGAGTACCTCTGGTTTTGACTATCGAGGAGTTGAATAGTGTGATTACTACACCTATCGGTCGTACGGATGCAGCCACTTGTTATGAGAAAATTCTCCATGAGTTGAATCAGGCGAAGATTTGTTTGAAGGGAATGCCGGTAAAACAGGGAGAGATCTCTTATTATGCCGTTTGTGCTTTGCTTTCCCGGGTATACCTTTATTTGGGGAAATGGGAAGAGGCGATCACGGAAGGGGAGTTGGCTTTAGGGGGAAAAAGTAAGATGATGGATTATAGCGAGTACAAAACGAATTATTATAAACCTTTCTGTAAGGAGAATATATGGGAGTTGGCTTATACGGCAACGGATAATTTGAGTACGGCAGCCTTGAATTATATTATACGCTATCCGACAATTGATAATCCGGAAGATCCGAAGGACGGAAAAGTTTCGGCCAAGCAGGGGTACGCTGCTTATAGTATCAATTCGTTGTGGATGAATACCGTAAAAAAGGATGCAAAGGACGTGCGGAGTTATTTGATTTGTGACAATAGAAAAGGCAAGGGGTGTCGGAGATATATAGGTGATCCTACCCATTATCAACATAATATTCCTGTGGTTTGTTTGGCTGAGGTCTATCTGAATCTGGCCGAAGCTTACGCGGAGAGTAGCCGTCCCAATGGATTAAAGACGGCTTTGGATTATATGAATGAGGTGCATGAGGCCCGGACGGACGAAACGTTTGAAGGAGGATTGTTGACAAAACAGGAATTGATCGATGCCATATTATTGGAGCGTCGCAAAGAATTGGTTTTATTGGGACATACCTATTGGGATTGTTTCCGTCGGGCGATTCCTTTTAAACGGGAAAGGAAAGGATGTGTGACGGCTGCAAACGAAAATATTGATTATACTTTGCCTCAGGTAGTATATCCGATACCGGAGAATGAGATGGATGCGAATCCCAATATCCGGGGAGAACAGAACCCGGGCTATGCGCCTTATCAGTAAGTTTGGGTGAATAGATTTGCTTGTTTGTAGAGAGATTGTCCGAAATCCGTTTTCGGACAATCTTATTTGCGTCAGGGATACTACTGGGTTATACCGGTGAATTACAGTAATCGATAACCAGAATAAAATCGTAAGATCGAGGACGAACAGAAGCATTTATGGAAAGATTTATTAAATATCTATTGCTTTGGGTGTGTCTGAGCATGGGGGAAACTCTTCAGGCTCAGGAGCAACGGGTTAATTTGAATCTGAAGGATGTCATGTTACGGGATTTGATCTGGGAGTTGCAGCGTAAGACCGATTTGATTTTTATTTATAGTACGTCCGATGTGGAATCGGTACGACTGTCCCGGGTAAAAGAGAGAAACAAGGGGGTTCGGGCGATTCTGGATAAATACCTCGAGGGTACCGGGTTGTGTTACGATGTCCGTCACGAGGTTTTTGTACTTCGACGATGCGACAAGCAGCCTGTAAAGATGAAAATGAGAACGATACGGGGATGCGTACGGGACGAAGAGGGAGTCGTGTTGCCGGGAGTTACCGTACGGTTGAAGGGGAGTTCTATCGGAGTTGCCACGGATATAAACGGTTGCTACGCTTTGCGAGTACCGAAAGAGGGACGATCGATATTGGTTTATTCTTTTATCGGGATGGAGAGTTGTGAAGTGGAGATTACTGCAGGAGCGACCGTTGACGTGGTGTTGCGGCCGGATTGTAAACATTTGAGGGAAGTGATCATTACCGGGTATGGTCAGTATGCACGGACCGGTTATACGGGATCGGCTACGGTTATCGGATCGGAAAATATAGGAGGGCGTTCCGTCAGTTCGTTTCAAGATGTTATCCGGGGACTCTCTTCCGGTACGTTGGTCGGCGGATCGGGACAACCCGGGGTGGCTTATTCCGTTTTAATCCGCGGGGTAGGTTCCATGCATGCTTCCAAGGATCCCCTGTATGTCGTGGACGGGATGGTTTGGGATTTGATGAATCTCTCCGGTGACGATGAATATCCGATCAATCCTTTGAACACGATTAACCCGCAGGATATTGCTAATATTACGGTATTGAAAGATGCAGCTTCCGCTTCCCTCTACGGTTCCCGGGGAGCAAACGGTGTTATCGTTATTACGACAAAACAGGGAAGCGGAAACGGGAAGACCCGTTATACCCTGGATGCCCAGTTGGGGTTGGCTTCGTTGTTCTCCGGGGCAAAGCCCGATCTTGTGAATGCAGACGAGTTTACCGATTTATGGGTGGAGGGTGAAATGCACCGTTTAGTATACCAACAGATCTCTAAAAATAATTTTTTTGAAGAGGTGAAACGGTTGTACGCGGATAAAGAAAACTATCTGATCGAGGGGAAGAACTATTATGATTGGTATCATGCCGCACAACAAAGGTTTAATGAGGTCTTTAAGATAAAGAGAGGGGACGGGGGGTATTACGAGGATTTGTTTGGGGTGGATCGGAGAAAGTTACCGGATGTCAATTGGTATGAGAAAGTGACTCGCTTGGCTCCGTTTCAAAAAATTAATTTCTCCATGGATGGAGGAGATCCTGCCGGAAACTACTATATTTCGCTGGAGTATCTGAATCAACAGGGAGTTATTCGGGGAAGTCAGTTGAAACGTTATTCTTTACGGGTGAATTTTGCTTCGGAACCCGCGGGGAAATCGTTTCATTGGGGAATAAAGACTATGCTTTCTCATTCCGATCAGAGAGGGCCGCGACAAGATGCTATGGGGTATGCCATGCCTCAGTATACGGCTCTTTCTTTGGCTCCGGTCGTCCCGGTTTATTTAGAGGACGGATCTTTGAATCTGGAATTTCCGTACGGACAGAATAGCAATATGAATCCGTTAGCCGTTAATAAATATAACATTTATGCCCGTCCGCAAACAGTCGTTTATGCTTCGGGATGGATACGTTGTTTGTTGTCTCGATCTCTTTCTTTTCGGGGAACCGTTTCTTTGTCGGCTTTAATGGCCCGTCGTCGTCAATATTACGATAAGGATTTCGGAGATGGACAAAAAGATGGAGGGGCTCTTTACGAACGGGATGCCCGTCGCCGGAAAATCATGGGTACGGGAATACTTTACTATTGTCCCGTTCTGGGGAAAGGGCACGAGTGGAGTTCTTATACCGGATTTGAACTGGAAGATGTAAAGGAGGAGTATATATCGGCCAGAGGAATACGTTTCCTCTCGGATGACTTTCCTTATTTATCGGCTTCCGCCAAGGTGTCGAGAGTGGGGGGCGGCGGAGAAGGTTATGCCATGTTTTCCTGGTTGTTTAATTCGAATTATACGTACAGGCAGAAATATTATTTGTCGGTTTCTTTGCGTGGGGATCGTTCTTCTTGTTTTCATCCCGACTATCGTTTCGGATTTTTTGGCTCCGTTTCGGCGGCCTGGAGGATTTCCCGGGAGCGATTCATGCAACGACAGGATAAGATACAAGAATTGAAATTGAAGGTCAGCTACGGAAATAACGGCTGTTTGCCCCAGAAGCTTTATGGTTGGCGTTCCCTCTATTCTTTTGGTTATGAATATAACGGTAAACCGGGATTGAACGCCGAAACAATTGCCAATAAACGTTTGACCTGGGAAAATAACCGGATATTGAATCTGGGGGTAGAAGCCGTTCTTTTGAACCGGATGCATCTGAATCTGGAATATTATTACCAGGTGACGGCAAATTTGTTGCAGGATGTTCCTCTTTCCTACGTAAGTGGTTATTCCAGCCGCTTGGAGAATACGGAAGCAGGATTGCGCAATACCGGGATTGAGTTGGACGTGGAGTTGGATCTCCTGAAAAAGAGATTCTGGAGTTGGGGTATTGATTTTAATCTGGCAACCCTGAAGAATCGATTTTTCGGATTGAAAGGAGACTACCTCGGATTACAGATACAGCGGAACGGGGAGAGTATATATTCCTGGTATTTAAGGGAATGGGCCGGGGTGAACCGGGAGACGGGCGAACAGCAATGGGTTCATGTGGAAAAAAATGGGAAAAAGGAACTGACAACAAAATATTCAAAAGGTTCGCGGGACGTGAGGGGTAGTGCTTTGCCTAAGATTAGCGGAGGATTGACAAGCGTGTTGCGGTATAAGAATTGGGAATGGAGATGTTTGTTTACTTATGCCTGCGGATATAAGGTCTTGGATTATACCGGTTCTTATAGTACGAAGAATGATGGTGCCCGGAACTACCGGAATATGGAGCGGGATCAATTGGATCGTTGGACACCGGATAATCCGGCCGGGAAAAATCCGATCCGTATAAATAATGGTTGGGATCGTTATAATTCAACCCGGTATTTGTATGACGGGGATTATTTAAAGTTGAAGAGTATGAAGGTTCAATATAACCTGCCTGAAAGTTGGACCCAAAAATTTAAAATAGAGCATGCGCATTTGTTTTTGCAAGCAGAAAATCTTTTTGTATGGACCGAATTGAAAGGATTCGATCCGGAAATCACCTTAACCGGTTATCGAAGACCGGAGGTTTATCCTTCGGCCACGACCTATACGGTCGGATTATACATGGTGTTTTAAAAATGTTTTTTTAGATTTTAATGAAAGGTATGAAAATGAACAGGATAATATGGGGATTGCTGTATTTCATAATGTGGCTCCCTGCAGATCGGGTATTTGCACAAGAAATACAAACGAAAGATACGGCCCTTTCGGTAGATGGGCCTTATATTTTACACGAGAAAGAGGGGTGGTTGAGGTTGTTGAAGGTAGATGAGGCCGGAAAATTGACGGATAGTTTGTTTTTTCCGGATGATCGCTTCTCTTTTCAGGTACGTTCGGAGGATGGAGAACACCGTTTTTCCGTCCGGTTACATGAATTTGAACGGGAGGAGTATAGAATTCCCGGGGTTTCGGATCAGGTTTTTGTAATTTCCGATCCTCACGGGAATTTGGATTGTTTTGTTTCCATATTACAGGCCGGAAAAGTTATAGACAAGACATATCGTTGGATTTTCGGTCGAAATCGTTTGGTTATTATCGGAGATGTTTTCGATCGGGGAAAAGACGTGCTCCCGATCTTCTGGTTGATTTATAAATTGGAACAAGAGGCCCGGGAGGCGGGGGGAGCCGTTACCTTATTGTTAGGGAATCACGAAGAGATGGTATTGCGGGGAGACCTACGTTATACCCGGAAAAAATATTTGAATCTGGCCAAACGTCTGGGGCTTTCTTATCAGAATCTTTGGCATGGAAATAGTGAGTTAGGCCGCTGGCTTCAAACCAAAAATACGGTCGCTCTTATCGGGAGAAACGCTTTTGTGCATGCCGGTTTTAGTCGAGAGTTTGCCGCTTTGAAGGAAGATTTGGGAGTGGTAAACCGAACCGTAAGTACTTCTTTGTTTTTATCTAAGCCGGAACGTAAGGCCGTATCCGAATTGTCCGCCTTTCTATTTTCGGGGAAAGGACCTTTATGGTACCGGGGGATGGTGCTGAACAAGAAAAAATACGATCCGATGACTTTAAAAGAGGTTAAATCCGTTATGCAGAAATTGGAAGTAGACAAGGTATGGGTAGGGCATACTATCTTTAAGGATATATCCCGGTTTTACGGGAAACGGGTGATTGCGGTAAACGTGAATAATGTAAAAAATCGGGAAGCCCAACGGGGACGCGGCGTTATGATGAAAAAGGGGAAATTATACCGGGTTTATGATTCCGGTAAATGGAGAGAGATGAGGTAACAGATTGAAGAGAGTAGGACAGATATGGTTTTTATAATTTGTGAATTTCCTTTTAATGAACAAAAAGGAAATTATTTTAAGTCGTAAATGTACAGTCATTTTCTATAAATGTGAAAAAGAGGACCTTTTTAGCTTATTTTGGGTCCTCTTTTTGTATTTATTGAGCTATTTTTGTATTGTTTTTATTAGTATTTTTTCTTAATTTTTCCATTTTATTTATGCTGTTTTCACATAAGAAATAGGTTACTTTATCACCATTTTTGTTGTGTATGAAAGACGTGTACGAGATGACTGATAGGAATTTGAAAAAGATAAACGGATATGTATATAATGTGGAGTCTATATTTAAAGAATATTATGGCTCTTTATGTTATTTTGCATCTCAGTATATCCAGGATGATAGTATTACGGAGGACATAGTGCAGGATATTTTTATCAGTTTGTTGGAGAAAAAAAATGTTTTCCAGACAGAACTTCATTTGAAAAATTTCCTGTATTTATCTGTGCGGAATGCTTGTTTGAATGTTTTAAGGAATAAGGTTTCCAAGGAAAAATACATTGAGTTTATTACTCGAGAAGAATCTTCCGAGAATTTTGAAGATAACTTGATTCTTACGGAAGTTCATAAAGAATTGGCAGAGGCGGTGGAGAAGTTGCCGCCGGAGTGTCGTAAAGTATTTGATCTCTCTTATTTCCAGGGAAAAGATAATGAAACGGTGGCGGAAGAATTGGGACTTAGCGTGAATACCGTGAAGGCTCAAAAAGCTCGTGGGAAAAAAATTTTAAGAGAGGGATTAAGGGATATTTTCCCTTTCGTGATGTTTTTTTTGAATATTTTGGATAAATATTGATGATGTGTTATTAACTTGTTTATAAGGATTTTATGATATGTTTGTTTTAGGATAGTTATTCCCAAAATGGACATGGAATTTTTTTTGGAAAAAAAAGAAGATTCATTTAATCCTTTTGAATACCCTTCGTGTAATAATGATGATGAAAAGAGAAAACTGTACATACCAGTATGACATGGCCGCTATAATAGTTTCCTATTTGCGGAATGAGATTAGTGAGGCAGATCAACGAAAGTTAGATGTCTGGCTGGCTTCTTCAGAGGGTCACAAGGATCTCTTTTCCCGGATTTGTAACGAGACGATGCAGTTGGAAGAGATCCGGAAAATTTTATCTCGTGATGCCAATAGTGCATGGGTGGTATTGAAGATGAAAGCCGAAAGGCGCCGTAAACAACGTTTATTTAGGATATATAAAGTTGCAGCTTCTGTGGTAGTCTTGTTTGGTGTGTCTATGGTATTGTGGTTAAAGTCTTCGAATAAGCCTGTAGAGGGAGAGAGGGTGGCCGTGCGCGAAGAGATCGTTCCGGGGCGTCCGATGGCAAAGTTGACCGTTGCTTCCGGAATCACGTATCAGTTGGATACTTTGGGTGACTTGATGTTGTCGAGTTCTGCGGCAGAGAATAACGGGCGAGAGGTGATATTTAAAGATTTGCATGAGGTGCAGGATTCATTGCCGAAATATGGAAAAATAGAAATTCCTCGCGGGGGAGAGTATACAATGGTTTTAAGTGACGGAACAAGGGTTTACTTGAATTCGGCAACGGAATTACGTTTCCCGGAAAGTTTTGCGGGATGTAAGGAGCGGGTGGTTTATCTTTCGGGAGAAGCTTTTTTTGAGGTGGCTAAAGATGCCGACCGACCATTTATTGTCATTTGTTCTACTTACGATGTGCGGGTTCTGGGAACCTCTTTTAATATTTCTGATTACGCGGATGACGAGGATTCTCGGACAACATTAGCCTCCGGAAAGGTCGAAATCGATATGCATAATAACAAGCAGATTGTATTAAAGCCAGGAGAACAGGCTATCGTGACGGGTAAAGGAGTGAATGTGAAAGAGGTTGATGTGGAGCTTTATACCACGTGGATGTACGAGAATTTCCGCTTTAAAGGTGGAAATATAGAAGATATTATGAAAAAGTTGGCGCGATGGTATGTGGTGGATGTGTTTTATGCCAATCAATCTGTAAAAGATTTTCATTTTACCGGTTTTTTGCCTCGTTATGCAAAAATCGAAGATGTGTTGGAATTATTAAGTTTGACAACAAAAAATATAGCGTTTGAAGTGAAAGGTAAAAGTGTATGGGTTAGGGAAAAATAAAAAGGGTATAAGAAAAGGGCCGGAGCTGCAACCCCGACCCTTAAATGTGTACTAAAAATAAACCAAAAGGGATTACAAATATACTCTTTTTTTTTCCATAAACAAATATTAAGCAAATTTTCTCACTGCAATTTTGAAAAAAAATTATGCGGGAGAAGGTCGGTTTGTGGTGTATTGAATTTTTATAAAACATCAATTGCTTGGTTCAGAGATTATTGACAGTGATCTTCTGAGTTGGGTGATATGTACTAAAAATGACCTAAATAAATTAAAAATCAATGAGAAGTAAAATGAAAAACTGGTTGTTTAGTCATAGCAGATTTTCGTTAGGGTCGAAGCTAACGTTAATGCTATTGCTAATCACGCACATTGCTTTTTCCAGCGAGAAAGCTTTCAGTCAACAGAACATCACGGTTCAGTTTAAGAAACAGTCTTTGAGTGAAGTATTGAATGTATTGAAAACAAAGACTACGTACGAGTTTTTGTATAATGATGAGGAAGTGAAGAATATCACAGACATCACTCGTGACTTTACCGATGCAACGATTTCTGAAATTCTAAAATCTTGTTTGGCCGGAACAAAGTATAATTTTAAGATCGTGAATAATATCATTATTATCACTCCGGACGATCAGAAGAAAGAAGAGGTAAAGGCAATCACGGTAAAAGGTAAGGTTTATGATGAAAAGGGCGAATCCTTACCCGGTGTAGCGATTACTTTGAAGAAGACAACTTTGGGTGTTGTTTCGGATATTGATGGTAAATTTGAAATTAAGTTACCCAAAAGGGATACGATGATTTTGGTATTCTCTTTCCTTGGGATGAAATCTCAAGAGGTCGATGTCAATAAGATTAAAGACCTGACGAAAGATGTTATCATCAAATTACAACCGGATGTAACGGAAGTGGATGAGGTTGTGGTTACCGGTTACGGACAAATCAAAAAACAAAGTTTTACCGGTAGTGCGCAAACGATAGAGGGAAAAGAGTTGATGAAAGCTTCTAAAAGCAACGTGATAAAAGCATTGCAGGCTTTTGACCCGTCTTTCAGAATTCAGACCAATAATCAATGGGGATCCGACCCGAATGCATTGCCTGAAATGTATATCCGGGGTCGTTCCGGTATAGGTGTAAAGGAACTGAATAAAGACCCGTTATCTAAATCCGCCCTGCAGAATAACCCGAACCTGCCGACCTTTATTTTGGATGGTTTTGAGGTAGATGTACAGAAGGTGTATGACTTGGATATGAACCGGGTTGCCAATATTACGATTTTGAAAGATGCCGCAGCAACGGCTATGTACGGTTCTCGTGCTGCTAACGGTGTGATCGTTATCGAGTTGGTTGCTCCGAAACCGGGAGAGGTGACGGTTTCTTATACCGGAAAAGCCACGGTAACCATGCCTGACTTATCCGATTATAACTTGGCAAATGCGAAGGAAAAGTTAGATATCGAGGTACTTTCCGGCTTATACGATCCGGCTAATTATAATGGTTTAGACGATGCCATGAAGGCATATAATAAACGTTACGAGCGTATTGTTGAGGGTGTGGATACCGATTGGATGTCTATGCCATTGCGTAATGTTGTTGAACACCAACACAGTTTGTATGTTGAAGGAGGTAACAATGATTTGCGTTACGGTTTGGATGCTCAATTCAACAACAGAGGCGGTGTAATGAAAGACTCTTATCGTAGAACGATGGGTGTAGGATTCTCCGTGGATTATCGATTGAATAAGAAATTCCAGGTGAAAAATACCATTTCTTATACTTACACGAAATCTCAAGAGTCTCCTTACGGGTCCTTTAGTGATTATACGGAGTTGTTGCCCTATGACCGTCCATACAATAAGGAGGGTAAATTGGTACAGAAATTGGATTTCTCCGTGGATGCCTCCAATTCAGGTTTGAACAACCCGTTGTATGAGGCTACTTTGAATAACTTCGAGTATAGTAAATACGACGAATTTATCGATAACCTCAGTATGAACTGGTATGTTGATGACTTCTTGTCTGTCAAAGGACAATTCAGTATCACCAAACAGTATACGAAAGGAGAACGTTTTTACGATCCTCTTTCCAGCAAAGTATCTGCAAAGGATTCTGACGATAGCGACGGTCTTTTGGGAGATTTGTACTGGAATAAAGGAGAAAATACGAACTGGAATGCCAATGTGTTCGTTTATTACAACCGTTTGATCGGTGCCCACAGTATAAACTTTTCTTTGGGTATGAATGCCCGTTCCACGAAAACGACTACGACCTCCATTCACTACAGAGGTTTTCCGTCCGGAGAGTTGCATTCACCGAACTATGCTGCCGAAGTATACGATAAACCTTCTAAGAGTGAGAATCAGACCCGTTTGGTCGGTTTTATCGGAAGTTTGAACTATACCTATAATGATATTTACTTGTTGGATGCTTCCGTACGTTTTGACGGTTCTTCCGAATTCGGACGTAATCAACCTTGGGGTTCTTTCTGGTCCGGCGGTTTGGGTTTGAATATCCATAACTACGAGTTTATGAAAGATAACGGTATTTTCGACCAGTTGAAAATCCGCGGGTCTTACGGACAAACCGGTAAGGTAAATTTCTCTCCGTATAGTGCAATTACTACTTACGAAGCTCAAACGGACGAGTGGTATAAGACCGGATACGGTGTGAAATTAAAAGCGTTAGGAAATGCGGATTTGACCTGGGAAACCACGAATGAATTGAATATCGGTTTGGATATGACCGTGTTTAATCGGTTCACGTTGAATTTCGACTTCTATAATAAGAAAACGGTAGACTTGATCAACGATGTAACGCTTCCGACTTCATCCGGTTTCTCTTACTATGTAGACAACGTGGGAGAGAACCAAAACCGCGGATTTGAAATTCAACTTCGTGCCGATATCATTAAGAAGCGGGATTTGAACATTGCTCTCTGGGGAAATTTAGCCCACAATAAAAATAAGATTTTGAAAATCTCCGAGTCGTTGAAAATGTACAATGATCAGGTAAACGATTATTATAAAGAGGCCGAGGATGATCAGGTTAGTGCTTCCTGGATTAGTAAAGATCCCAAGTATTCCAAGCCGATTATGAAATACGAAGAGGGCGGTTCTTTGACCTCTCTATTTGCGATGCAATCTTTGGGAATTGACCCGAGTAACGGAAAGGAACTTTTCCTGAATCGCGACGGATCTGTTACTCATACCTGGAGTGCGACCCAACAGGTAATCGTTGGAAATACCGAGCCGGATGCTCAGGGTTCTTTCGGTTTGAATGCCATTTATAAGAACTTCACTTTGTTTGTTAACTTTATGTACCAATGGGGAGGACAGGCTTATAACCAGACTTTGGTTGACCGGGTTGAGAATGCAAAAGTGGAAAACAGAAACGTGGACAAACGGGTGTTGACCGATCGTTGGCAAAATCCGGGAGACGTGACTCCTTTGAAAGATATTAAGAATCGTGACGTGACGACTTTGCCCACCTCTCGTTTCGTGCAGGATGATAATTTCCTCACCTTGTCTTCTATCTCTTTGACGTATGATTTCAACGAATCATTTGTAAAACGTCTTAGAATGAGTCGAATGAGTTTCGAGGTAAGTATGGAGGATATCGTAAGATGGTCCAGTATTCGTCAAGAACGGGGACTTAGCTATCCGTTTGCACGGGGTGTAAGCTTCTCGTTAATGGTCAACTTTTAATTAATTAGAAAACTATGAAAAGATATAAGTTAATATTACTTTCTGTTTGCGTGTTGCCGTTTGTGTTGGCTTCGTGCAACAAGTGGCTGGATGTCTCTCCGGAGGATCAGATCACGGAGGAAGAACTTTGGAGTAAGGGAGAAGGATTCCGGAATGCCTTGAACGGTGTTTATAAATCGATGGCCGCTTATAACCTTTACGGTCGTAATTTGACCTGGGGATTGGTAGATGCTTTGGGACAATGTTATAATTTAAATTACGCGGCAGATAATGCTACCAAGGATATGAAGAAGGCCGTGGAGTACGAGTTTGAAGACGAAGCTTTGAAACCGGTTATCGAGACGATCTGGGAAGAGGCTTACAATACGGTAGCCAATTGCAATAACATATTGAATAATGTGCCTCAGGCTAAGCCTGAAATTTTTGCAGCCGGAGAGCGGGAAAAGAATATGATATGGGGAGAAGCCTTGGCTTTACGTGCCTTTATCCAGTTCGATATGTTGCGTTTGTATGCGGCAGCTCCGATAACGAAACCGACCACGAAATATATTCCTTACGTGGAGACCTATCCCTCTTTGATCTCTAACAAGAAAAGTGTAAATGAGTGTTTGGATTTGATTATCAGGGATTTGAAAGATGCAAAAGCGTTGTTATGGAAGAGTGATTCTGCTTATACGTTATCTGTTGCCAATCGTTTTGAGGTTGCCGGAAGTTTAACCAACCGGTTTATTTCGACCAGAGGATACCGGATGAACTATTATGCCGCTTGTGCTGCATTGGCCCGGGTATATTTGTATGCCGAACAGACGACCAACGCGTATAACGAAGCTACTGCTTTGATCGAATTGGAGAAGAAAAATAACTATTTCCCTTTTAAAAATAGTGCAAACAATGGAGATTTGAAGTTCTATAGCGACATCATTATGGGACTGTATGCCTCTAAATTAAGGGATTGGGATCGGGCAGCCAATGAGGTGATGAGCGGAAACAGTATGTATTATTTAAGGTTGACGAACATTAAAAAAATCTTTGCTCCGGACTTGAAAGGTTCCTATGAAAATATAACGAGTGATGACTATCGCTTTAAGTATCAGATTGAGAACTACATGGGATACGAGTATTTCCGTCCCTTGAAATACAAGGAGCAAACGGCGACTACGACCCAGACCAAGGTCGCTAACGACTTGGTTCCGATGCTGCGTATGAGTGAAGTATATTATATCGCTGCAGAGGCTATTTATGAAACCAATTTGGAAGAGGCTAAGGAGTATCTGTTTAAGGTGAAATCCGGAAGAGGAATCAGATCTGCTGCCGTGACGGAACAAAAACAGGCTATTCAGGATAAAGATGCCTTTATAGAAGCTTTGCGTAACGATATGCGTAGAGACTTGTGGGGAGAGGGACAATTGTTCTTTATGTTTAAGAGAGTGAATGAAGCTATTCCCTCGGATTACGAGACCTTCGGTCCTTCGGATGAGTATTTTGTACTTCCGGTACCCGATAGTGAAATTACTGTTAAATAAAATCGAATTATGAAGACGAATATTATATTACTTCTTTTATTGTCCCTGTTTTCTCTGTCGGCTTGCGATGAGCAAGGTTTATGGGAAAATTCGAATGATGTGACTTATATCTATTTCTCTAAAGATGCAACAAAAGACAGCACGGCTACTTCCTTTAAATTGTATGCCGGAGAGAATCGGATTACAATTCCCGTGGAGGTAACGGTTGCCGGTAAATGGCCGAAGCAGGATATGGAATTTACGGTATCAGTAGATTTGAACGAGACCACTTTATATCCCGAGAATTATGTTATTCCGGAAAAATTCGTTTATCGTGCCGATCATAAGGTTGATACGATCTATATAGATTTTATCAATCATCCCGATTTGGCCACGAAAGATTTGAGATTAGTTTTGAAAATCGATCCGAAAGGGGATATTTTGGAAGGACCGGTTATCAATCAGAGAGCGATTATCTCTATTACGGACAGGATTTTCCAACCGGAGTGGTGGACCGTATGGGATTTTATCGGTACGAACGGACAACCCCTCTTTAATATAGCGGAAGCTTATTATATCGGAGAATATTCGGATACGAAATACTTGATGTTCCTGGATATATTGGACGGTGAGCCTTTTGACGGAAAGGACCGGAACAAATTGAGAGGTTATTGTTTGCAGCTGAAGTACAAGATCGAAGAGTTCAACAATGATCCGGCGAATATCGCTGCAGGAAAGACCCCGTTGAAAGATGAGAAAGGTAGAGTAATAACTGTTCCTATCAAGGGATAATTAAAACGAGAAAAAAGATGAGACATAATTTTTTATGGATTGTAATGCTGCTGTTGGCAGTGAGTTGTTTGGACGATAAAAACAACTACAATTACAAGGATATAAATACGGTTGGGGATTCTAAGATTACAGGATTAAGAAGTGTTTATACTTGTTTCCCCGGCGAAGAAGTGCGTTTGGTTCCCGAAGTAAAGCTTTCAAAAGACACGTTGAATCCAGATGTAAGCTACTCCTGGTATGTTAACGGTGCTTTAATCGAGAATACCGATTCTATATATACGTTCAAATCGGATGTTATCGCCACACATAAGATAGTTTTTTGTGTGACCGATAATCAGACCGGTGTTCAGTTTGTGGCAGGAACTCAGGTTTCCGTTGACTCTCGTTGGCTAAAAGGGTGGATGATCTTGTCCAAGGGGGCCGGAGACGCTTCTCAGGTATCCATGGTGTTGATGAGAAGAAGCGAGGTCGCTTTACCGGAAAATCAAACCAAAGATACGATTTTGTATGATGGTCAGGATATCAATGTTGTAAAGGATCTGGGAACGGGACCGAAGAAATTGAGAGAATCTTTTATGATTTACGATTATGCTTTTGACGGAGCCATGGATGAAATTGTTGTATTACAAGATAACAAATGCGCTGAATTACACGGGAGCGACTTGCATAAGGTAATTAATACGGAAGAAGAGTTCTCGGGAGCCGTTCCCTCCAATTTCCGTCCTTTGGATGCTATTATGACAACCGGATTAAAATGCGTATTGGATCAAGACGGTTATGTTTACACGAGTACGGGAGCCGTAATCACCGACTTCCACGCCGGAAGATATCCGTCGGAGCCGGCTTTCAACGGAAGGAAATTTAAAGCACTTTATCAATCCAACCGGAATAACGCTAAGTTTTTCTTGGCACTGGATGCAAATAACACTTTGGTCGGAATCGTAGACGATGCTACCGCCAGATACGGTAGTCAGGATGTTCAAATGGGGGGTAAAGCGGGTGCGTTAGCCGAGATTCGTTTCCCCGAATCAAGCTACGATAAGACTTTGTTCCAGAATATTCCGGAAGAGGTGTTGTTTACGACATGGACGGACGGTGAGTACGAAGATCCTTCGTTCGTATCTTTGCTGAAAGGACAGAGCGATTATTACATGCATACCTATTCTTTTGAGTATAAGAGTAATCCTTCTTCGGAAGAGCCCAATTTGGATGTTATCTCAACCAACGGAAGAACACATAAAATTTCTTCTGCCATGATGAATAATTTCACGGATGCGGCTGCTCTTTACTACTATAAATGTTTGATCGTGGCTAACGGCAATAAGTTATACAGTTGTTCTTTGACCGATGAGAACGATCCCGGTAAGGAGTTTATGACCTTCGCCGGTAATATCGTTGCCATCGATGCCAAAGATATGGGACGAGATCCGGATAGCCCGAGATACGATTTCGGTGGTGCTCATGTCGGAGTGGCGTTGGATAACGGAGAGTTCTATATCTACGAGTTGAAGTATGACGAGGATGCGGCGAAAGTGACAGAGATGCGGGAGTTGTATCATTATGCCGGATTTGGTAATATCGTAGATGTTATATATAAGTATGGAGAAAGTTCTATGGTAACTTTCCCGTATCAGCCGAATTGATTACAAACTGGATTTTAATAAATATGGAAGGGAGCTTAGGCTCCCTTCTATGTTCTAACAAAGGGGTTGCGGATGTGAAGGATATAGATGGTAATTGTATGTAAATGATAATTGTATGAAAAAATGTTTGATTTTATTTCTGTTATTTTTTGTTTTTGAAAGTGGGAATGCCCAGCAGAAAGCGAATTATAAGTTAGCAGAAAAATTTACCCGGATGGGATTAAGCGGGGTCGTGTCGCAAAATAGTAAGCAGGTGGTTCCCCGGTATATCCATAACGGAGAAAAATTTTGGTTTGAATTCAGAACGGATGAGGGGAAGAAATTTTATTTTGTAGATCCGGAAAAAGGAGAAAAGCGTCTGCTTTTCAAGAATACGGATATAGCCCAGGGAGTGAGTAAGTACACCCGCAGGGCTTATGACGAGAAAAATTTAGTATTGTCGGATATCGATTTCTCCAAAGATTTGTCGAAAATGACCTTTTCTATGGATGATGGAGAGTACGAGTATAACATGAAGACAAAGGCAGTAAAACAATTGCCGAAGCGGGAACAGAAGGAGGAGCCTATCAGGTATTCCTGGATGGCGTTGTCTCCGGATAGCAGTTATATTTTATACGCGAAAAATCATAACCTCTATGTCAGAGGAAGCAAATATAAAGATCAGGATACGACCGAAATACAATTGACAACTGACGGGGAACAGTATTTTTCCTATGCCCGGGATAACCAAAGTATGGACTCCACGGAGACGGAAATGGAGGGACGTTGGTTTAAATTTGCCGATAAGGCTTATGTTTTGCGTCGAGATCAACGGAAGGTGGAGGAGATGGCCGTAATTGACGTACTGGCTAAACCGAGACCGAAAGCCGTAAGTTACAAATACGATATGGCCGGGGCAAAAGAGTTGTCCAAATGGGAATTGTCGGTTATCGATGTGAAAAAACTCAAGGTATTGAAGATCAATGCAGATAAATGGCAGGATCAGGATATGGAAGTGTTATATACCACCAAAAAGGGGGATAAAATCTTCTTTGAGCGTTATAAGCGGAAGCGGGATGAGGTGGAACTTTGTGTTGCCGATACCGAAACCGGAGAGGTAAAAGTATTGATTCATGAGGAAGACAGACCTTATGTTGATTATCATATGCGGAATATCGTTTTCCTGAATGAAGGGAAGGATATTCTTTACCGTTCGGAACGTACGGGATGGGCCCATTATTATCACTATGACGGAGAGGGAAATCTGAAGAATACGATTACTTCCGGAGATTGGGTGGCCGGACAAATTGCGGCAATAGATACGGTCGGCCGTACCATTTATCTGTACGCGCACGGGTATGATAAAAAGATAAATCCTTACTACTATCAGGTGGTGAAAGCCCATATTGACCGGGAAGGGGTTGTCTTGTTATCTCCCGAGGACGGTCAGCATAAGGCTACATTTTCTGACTCCAGAAAGTATTTTGTGGATACCTATTCCCGGGTAGATATGGAGCCTAAGTTTGTATTGAAAGACAATAAGGGACGGGTGATTATTTCGGAGTTGGCTAAGTCTGATTTTAGGCGAGCTTACGAAATGGGCTGGAAGGCTCCCGAACGATTTACGGTAAAAGCAGCCGACGGTTTGACAGACCTTCATGGAATCATGTGGAAGCCGGCCGATTTTGATCCGAACAAGAAATATCCGATCATCTCTTCCGTTTATCCGGGGCCTTTCTTTGAATATGTATCAACCGGATTCAGTCTGGACGACAGCTATAATATGAAGTTGGCACAACTTGGGTTTATCGTGGTTTCCATGGGACATCGCGGAGGAAGTCCCATGCGTGGTAAATTTTATCATCGTTACGGATACGGTAATTTAAGGGATTATCCTTTGGCAGACGATAAATACGCTATCGAACAATTAGCAGATCGTTACTCTTTTATCGATATCACGAAAGTCGGTATTTTCGGACATTCCGGCGGCGGCTTTATGTCTACGGCCGCTATCTGTACGTATCCCGATTTCTATAAAGCTGCGGTTTCTTCTTCGGGAAACCATGATAATAATATCTACAATAACGGTTGGGTAGAAATTCATCACGGGGTGAGAGAGACGAAAGAGGTGATCAAGGATAGTATTAACGGAGACCGGGACGTTTCGGAATTCAGCGTAAAGGTTCCGACCAATATGGAACTTGCGAAAAATCTGAAAGGACATCTTTTGCTGGTAACAGGGGATATGGATAAAAATGTTAACCCGGCCCATACCTTACGTATGGTGAATGCCTTAATAGAAGCCGGAAAAAACTTCGATATGCTGGTATTACCCGGAAAAGGTCATGGATACGGGAATGACGATCATTTCTTTGAGCGGAAATTATGGTATCATTTTGCCAAATATTTGTTAGGTGATACGACTGCCGATTATTTTGGAGATATAGATCAATATAAAGAAACAGAAAATTGAAAATAATGATAAAGAATATAGCGCTGTGGGTACTGCTTTTAGCGAGTCTTACCCTTTCTGCCCAACAAAAGGCAAATTATAAATTGGCGGATCGTTTTACGTTTAAAAATTTCCGGTATGCCGATCGGAATAGTCTGTCTATTTATCCGGAATTTATTAATGACGGGGATTGTTTCTGGTTTTCTTTTACCACGGAAGAGGGTAAAAAATATTATTATGTGGATCCTGCCAAACGGGAAAAACGATTGTTATTCGACACGGAAAAGTTGTTGGGACAATTAAGCGAAGAGACCCGTAAGGCATACGATGCCAAAGACTTTAATCTTCAGGGAATGAACTTTGATAAAAAAGGGACTTCCTTCACCTTTGTTTTTGAAAAAAACAAATACCGTTATGATATGAAGACAGAGTTGATTGAAAAAATGGATACTGTGATCAGTAAGGGCTGGGGAGAATCTTGGAAAAAATATTCTCCGGATAGTTCTTATATCCTTTATGCCAAGAATCATAATCTGTTTCTGATGGGGAATAAGGAGAAAGGAAAAGATACGACCGCCATACAACTGACGAAGGACGGAGAAAAATATTATACTTACGCGAAAGAGGAAGCGGATACGTTTCCTACCGCTCCCGTTGCGGTATGGTTGAAAGATTCCAAAAGAATCTATGCTGTCCGCGAGGATATGAGGGACATGAAGGAGATGGCTATTGTGGATGTGCTGGCAGAGCCTCGTCCGAAGTTGAAAACCTATAAATATTCAATGCCGGGAGATCAGGAAGCCGGACGTACGGAGATGGTGATCATCGATGTGGAGACAAAAGAGATTAAAAAGGTCGATATCCAGAAATGGAACGGGGAGTATTTTTCCGTTTTACATACTTCCAAGAACGGCGATAAGATTTATTTCGAGCGTCGTCCCCGGACATTCGACGAACAGGAGGTAGGTGTAGTGGACACAAAGACAGGAGAAGTAAAAGTGCTGATTCACGAAATCGATAAGCCTTTTATGGATTATAAGATGGCTAATATCCTGTTTTTGAATGATGGAAAAGATATTATTTATCGCTCGGAACGTACCGGATGGGGGCACTACTATCTTTACGATGAGAACGGTAATTTCAAACATGCCATTACCTCGGGTGCTTGGGTTGCCGGACCGGTATCGGATGTAGATACTGTCGGACGTACTCTTTATTTTTATGGTTTGGGGATAGATAAAAATATAGATCCTTATTATTATACCTTGTGTAAGGTGGATATCGATAAGCCTGGAAGCGTGAAGCAGTTGACTTTTGAAAATGCGACTCATATGGTTCATTTCCCGAAGTCTTATAAATATTTCGTGGATACTTATAACCGGGTAGATATGGTTCCCCGGATAGTCTTAAAGAATAGAAACGGAAAAGAGTTGATGGAATTGGCAAAACCGGATATCCGGAGAGCTGTGGAGATGGGCTGGAAAGCTCCTGAAAGGTTTAAGGTAAAAGCTGCCGACGGTGTAACCGATTTGTACGGGGTGATGTGGAAGCCTTTTGATTTTGACTCCACGAAGCAGTATCCGATTATTTCTTCGGTTTATCCCGGACCGTTCTACGAATATGTGCCGACCCAATTTGCCTTGTCGCATGACGATAATACCCGGTTGGCTCAACTCGGTTTTATCGTGATTGCCGTGGGACACCGGGGGGGTACACCTATGCGGGGTAAATTTTATCATACCTATAGTCATGGCCGTTTGCGGGATTACCCTTTAGCAGATGACAAATATGCTATCGAACAATTGGCAGATCGTTATTCTTTTATCGATGGAACGAAGGTCGGAATATACGGACATTCAGGAGGTGGTTTTATGTCTACTGCGGCCATTTGTACCTATCCCGATTTTTATAGTGCGGCCGTGTCTTCAGCCGGGAATCACGACAATACGATTTATAATTCCTGGTGGGGAGAGGTTCATCATGGGGTAAAAGAGGAGAAAAAAGTAATTAAAGACAGTGTCAACGGTGACCGGACGGAGAGTACTTTTAAATTTAGTGTTCCCACAAATATGCAATTGGCCAAAAACTACAAGGGGGGATTATTGCTGATTCACGGTTGGGTGGACGATAATGTACATCCGGCCCATACCTTGCGGATGGTGGATGCCCTGATCCGGGCGAATAAAAACTTTGATATGATCATTCTACCTGCTGAAAATCATGGTTTCGGAGGCGCTGCCAATACGTTCTATGAACGGAAAATGTGGTTCCATTTTGCCAAACATCTGTTGGGGGATGAAACGGGTGATTTTTATTACGAGATAGAACAATATAAAGACCGAAAATAATACTGACGATTGTAAATTGCAGATTTTGGATTAATCTGCAATTTACAATCTGCAATTTACAATTAAAAGTATGATACGGAGTATTTTAATTTCTATTTTACTATGCGGGAATGTACTTGGCGGTATGGCCCAACAAAAGGCAAACTATGAGTTGGCGGAACGTTTTCGGGCTGTGACCAAGGTACCTATTGTAAAAAATTCATTGGAAATTCGTCCCCGCTATATCAATAATACCGATCGTTTTTGGTACAGTTTCCGTACGGAAGAAGGAAACCGGTATTATTTGGTCGATCCCTCGAAAAGAAGTAAACGTTTACTCTTTGATAACGCCGAGTTACTGATGAAGATCAGTGAGATTACCCGTAAGGCTTATGGCGATAAAGAGTTGGATCTTAATTTTGAATTCGCTCCTGACGGAAAAACTATTTATTTCAATTTCGACCGGAATAATTTTGCCTATAATACGGAAACCAAAGTATTGGAGATAGAGGAGAAGATGCGAGGTTATTACTCTTCCAGTCCTTATTGGATGTATTACAGTGCGGATAGTTCCTATATGCTTTTTGCCAAAAGACACAATCTTTATGTGGTCGGTAACGCTGACAAGGGAAAAGATACGACAGAGGTACAGTTGACCTCGGACGGAGAACGTTATTATACCTTTAACCGGGAGGAGGAAGGAGAGATCGACGACCGTTTCGGCTGTTCCGCCAAATGGTTTAAACAGGGACATAAATTTTATGCGGTGAGGGAGGATTCCCGTTTGGTAAAGGAGTTGTGGCTGGTGGATGCATTAGCGAAGCCCCGTCCCCGGTTGAAAACTTACAAAGCTGAATTAGCAGGTGACGAACATGTGATCCAATACGAACTTCTGATCGGAGATGCGGATAAAGGAGAGGTGAAGAAAATAGATATAAGCCGTTGGAAGGATCAGTATATTGATGTGTTATATGCCAGCAATGATGGGAAAAGGCTTTATTTCCAACGTTACAAGAGAACCTGGGATGAATGTGAAATCTGTTGTGTCGATACGGAAACCGGAGAGGTAAAAGTTTTGATCCATGAAGTTGATAAACCTTATCTGGACTACCAAATGAGAAGCATCTCTTTTTTAAATGACGGGAAGGAGATACTATTTCGTTCGGAACGTACAGGCTGGGGACATTATTATTTGTATGACGAGAACGGAAATCTGAAGAATCAGGTGACTTCCGGTGCTTGGGTTGCCGGACCGATTATGAAGATCGATACGGTAAAGAGACAAATTTATTTTATCGGTTTGGGTAAAGAGAAAAATATAGATCCTTATTACTACGTGCTATATCGAGCCGATTTGGACAGAACGAACGCGATAACCTTGTTGACTCCCGAGAATGCCACTCATGACATAAGCCTGTCTCCTTCCTGTAACTATTTTACCGATAGTTATTCGAGAGTGGATATGGAGCCTGTCAATGTGGTCCGGGATCGGAAAGGAAGAGTTATTATGGAGTTGGAAAAACCGGATTTACGCCGTCTTTATGAATTGGGTTGGAGAAAACCGGAGCGTTTTAAAGTGAAAGCGGCAGATGGAGTGACCGATTTGTATGGAACGATGTGGAAACCGGCGGATTTTGATTCGACCAAATGTTATCCGATTATCTCTTCTGTGTATCCGGGGCCTTTTTTCGAATATGTTCAGACTCGTTTTACCTTGAATGACGATTTGAATACCCGTTTGGCACAAGTAGGTTTTATTGTGATCTCGGTAGGACATCGCGGGGGAACTCCGATGAGAGGTAAATTTTATCATACCTATGGGTATGGAAATCAGCGGGATTATCCGTTAGCGGATGATAAATATGCTATTGAACAACTGGCTGATCGTCATGCTTATATTAACGGGAAGAAAGTCGGGATATTCGGACATTCCGGTGGCGGTTTTATGTCTACGGCCGCTTTGTTGACTTATCCTGATTTTTATGGTGCGGCTGTATCTTCCGCGGGAAATCATGATAATAATATCTATAATAAGGGATTCGTGGAGATCCATTACGGCGTAAAAGAGAACAAGAAGATTGTTCGGGATAGTGTCAATGGAGATCGGGAGGAAATTACGTTTACGACTAAGAGTAAGAGTAACGCGGAGTTGGCGAAAAATTATAAGGGAGGATTATTGATCGTTACCGGAGATATGGATAAAACGGTTCACCCGTCACATACGTTACGGGTGGTGGATGCCTTAATTAAAGCGGGAAAGAACTTCGATATGTTGGTATTACCAGGCAATACGCATGGTTTTAGCGGAGAGGCAGAAGATTTCTTTGAACGGAAATTATGGTTCCATTTCGCCAAGCATCTTCTGGAGGATGACTCTGCTGATTACGAGGGTGATATCAATTATTTTATGAAACGTTAATGTTTGTAGGGGGGATATATAGCTATGAGGTTAACCGGGAATTCACTTCCCGGTTAACCGCTGTTTTCCCATGACTCATTTTGTTATAAGTTTAACGGAATCGGGATTGTTTGTTAAACTTATGTTATATATGTTACATTGCAAGCTTGTCTGAATTAAAATTATTTCATTTGTATAATAAGTTGTGATGTCGGATGTGTATGGAGAAAGGGGTCTACCAAGGGCATACGGCATGACAAATCGAATAATTATTGTGTACTATATTTTAAACCAAAATTAATTTATTATGAGACTGAAAACTATCGTTTTTGTTGTTATCGGTCTTTTCTTGATGCAAAGTAGTGTGACTTTTGCAGGAGAAAGGAAGAAAAAGAAATCGAAGGGAGAGAAAGTTGAAGTAAAGAAAGAGTCTGCCTATGACAAATTATTTAAAGGGCAGAAGTGCGAGACCGTAAAGGGAATGATTACCATTCACAAAATGGACGGGAAAGTTTATTTTGAATTTCCATTGAATTTATTGAATAAGGATATGCTATTGGGATCAACAATTACCAAAATTACCAATAACGGTTTTGGTAGTGTCGGAGAAAAACCGTACGATCCTTTACACATCACTTTTGTAAAAAGAGATTCTGCCGTGAATCTTTGTGCCGTTAATACCAATTACACGACCAAAGACAAAAACATCGGGAAACGGATTGAGGAGAGTACGATCCCTGCCGTTATGCAGACCTTTAAAATTATGGCTTACAACGCCGATAGTACGGCTGTCGTATTCGACGTGACTGATTATTTCCTTTCCAATGAGGATAATATCGGACCGTTCTCACCGTATGCACCTATTTTATATCGTCGTCGTTTAGAGAAAGAGTTTAAAAAACAGGATTCTCAGATTACCGGAATCAAAGCCTATGCTGATAATGTTAGCGTGGAGTCTTCATTGAACTACGTTATCAGCGTAAGCGATCAACGTTATTATTATATTTATAAAGCTCCGTTTAATGCCGTAATGACCCGGAGCATTATCCTGTTGCCGGAAGAGCAGATGCGTCCCCGTTACGCCGACCCCCGTATTGGTATCTTCGTGGGAGGTCGTTCCGAGTTTACGAGTGACGGTTCCGGTATACAGCCTCGTTATTTCGCTAATCGGTGGAGATTAGAGCCTTCTGATGTGGAAGCCTATAAGAGAGGAGAATTAGTGGAGCCGGTGAAACCGATCGTGTTCTACGTGGACAATACTTTCCCGGAAGCTTGGCGTAAATACATCAAAGAGGGCGTAGAGCAATGGCAGGCAGCCTTCGAAGCTATCGGCTTCAAAAATGCGATTATCGCCAAAGATTTTCCCACGGATGATCCTGAATTTGATCCGGATAATTTAAAATATTCTTGTGTACGTTATTCTCCTTCCTGGACGGCTAACGCTATGGGACCCTCTTGGACGGATCCCCGTACCGGAGAGATTTTAAATGCTTCTGTTTATTTATATCATAACCTGATCGAATTGGTACAGAACTGGCGTTTCATTCAGGGGGGACCTGCTGATCCTGCTGTTCGTAAAATGGTGTTGGATGAAGAGACTTTAGGCGATTGTATCCATTATGTGGTAGCTCACGAAATCGGTCACTGTTTGTCATTGATGCATAACATGGGATCTTCTTCTGCTATTCCGGTAGATTCGTTACGTTCTCCGTCATTTACTCAAAAATACGGAACGACATACTCCATTATGGATTATGCCCGTAATAATTATGTAGCACAGCCGGGAGATGCTGAACGGGGTGTGAAAATGACTCCTCCTGACTTGGGTGTTTATGATATGTACGCTATTCATTGGTTGTATACTCCAATATTTGAAGCAAAAACATCTGAAGAGGAAGTACCCGTATTGGATAAATGGATTACAGAGAAATCCAATGATCCGGTTTATCGTTACGGAAAACAACAGATCAATTATCGGATTGACCCGAGTGCAATGGAAGAAGATTTGGGTGACGATGCCGTAAAAGCTGCTACTTACGGTGTGAAGAACTTAAAGTACTTGATGAAGAACCTGAACAATTGGATCGGTGATGAAGATAAGGATTTCCGTTTCCGTGAGAATATATATAATGAAGTGATTTATCAATATTTCCGTTATATCAATCACGTGATTTTCAATATCGGAGGTATCTATTTGAATGAGCGTTACGCGCAGGATGCACGTCCGAGCTATAAATCCGTGGAGACAGAGAAACAAAAACGGGCCACCCAATTTATGTTGGCTCAATTGAAGGATCTGTCCTGGTTGAACGACCAAGCTTTGTTGAAAAACTTCGAGATTCGCAGCAATATTATTTCCGATATGGAAGATGCTATCTGGGAGGGTTTGACCAAACGTTTCGGTGCCGTTGCCATGAGTGCGGACAAGGCAGAAAAGAATCCTTATACTCAAAAGGATTATATGAAAGATTTGATGAACTTCGTATGGGCTCCTACCAAACAAGGCAAATCATTGAGTAATATTGAGAAAAAATTGCAATTGAACTTTGTCTCTTTCACGATCGGAAATACCGGAATAAATATGATGAGAGGTAACTCGTTGAGTTTCCATGCCGAAGACCTGATGATTCCGGTACCTGAATACATAAAAGAGAAGAGCCGTGAAATGTACGGTGATGTCTCCGAACATTGGATGGGTATGTTCACGAACAAGAAAGAGATGAGCCATGACGATGTACAATGTGGTGGCGCGGAAAAACAAGGTTTTGGTTGGTACGTGAGTGTTACTCCTCCTTACGAACCGTTGGAGCATCTTTATTTCGATGCTTTGCAAAATACGTTAACTCTATTAAAGAGTAAAGCGAATACCGGAAATGCTGATACCCGTCAACATTACAAATTGTTGATCTACAAAATAGAACAAGCGCTTAAAAAATAATTTGCGATAGAAGATCCGGATTGCGGTATATACACCGTAATCCGGGATCTGAAATCATGAATCTAAAGTTTGATATATGAAAAAAGGAATATATTTATTGTTTCTTTCGTTTTTCTTGTTCGGTATCTGCGGTCAGGTGGATGCCAAACGGAAAAAAGAGACGAACAAGGAAACTAAAAAAGTGACCGAGACAGCTTACGACAAGTTGTTTAAGGGAAAGAAATATACTACGGCCGAAGGGTTGATGAAAATCCATGATATGCAGGGGAAGATTTTGGTTGAATTCCCGGTAGCCTTTTTGGATAAGGATATGGCATTAACCTCTTCTATCAGAACGATTAGTGATAACGGAGAGGGGATTGTCGGTCAATTTGCCGGCCGTCCTATGCATTTGCGTTTTACTCGTCAGGATTCTTTGTTACAGGCTCGTTTTCTTTTATTTAACATTCCTGTAAACACGGGGAAAGAGGTAAAAGCAAACCAGGCTTTAGCTGAATCTAATATTCCGGGTATCTTCAAATCTTTTAAGATCAAAGCTTATACTCCGGATAGTACCGCTATTGTGGTAGACATGACGGATTTATTCCTGGAGCATTCTTATTACACCAATCCGTTTGCCGGTTATGCCGGAAACTCTTTGTTCGGCTTCGTTGCCCGGACTCATAAATTCCAGGAAAATCGTTCTTCCGTTTCCGGAATCAGGGCCTATGACGACAACATCGTGGTGATGTGTAATATGGGATATAATGTAGACCATTTGGTATTCGGAGCTTTCTTGATGAAAAAAGACGTTCCGGTAAGCGTAAATATCGATAAGATGTTGTCTCTTTTACCGGAAGAGCCTATGCGTCCTCGTATGGCTGATTCTCGAATCGGAGTCGCTTACACGGGAAAAACCGATTATACCGGAGGAAGCGAAGGTTTTAAACCGATGTATTACACGAAACGTTGGAGAATAGAACCTTCCGACGAAATAAAATACCGGAACGGAGAGTTGGTTGAACCGAAAAAACCGATTGTATTTTACCTGGATACATTAATGCCTGAATTCTGGAAACCTTATATTAAGGCTGGAGTTGAAGAGTGGAACAAAGCTTTTGAGAAGATCGGATTCAAAAATGTATTGCAGGTAAAAGATTTTCCTGCCGATGATCCCTCTTTTGATGCTAATAACATCAACTATAATACCATTCGTTACGCTCCTTTGTGGATGTATTTTATCCAAAATTCCATGTTTACGGATCCTCGTACGGGAGAGATATTGCAGGCTTCCATGTATATTCATGATAATGTAGTTACCGGTTTACATGAAGATCGTTTGGTCACGACGATGGCTGTAGATCCTTCTGTCCGCACGTTAGATCCGACTCCCGAGTTGGATGGCGAGGCGCTTCGTTTGAAGGTAATGCAGATTGTCGGTAAGAGCCTTGGGTTGACGGAAAATATGGGAGCTACGGCTGCTTACCCGACTGATTCTTTACGTTCTGCTTCTTTCACTCAGAAATACGGATTGAGTCCTTCCATCATGGACTATTTCATGTTTAACTATGTGGCCCAACCGGGAGATGTGGAGAAAGGGGTTCGTTTGACAACTACCGGAATCGGAGCCTATGACTATTATGCTATTCAATGGTTATATAAACCTATATATGAAGCTGCTACTCCCAAAGATGAAGAGCCTGTGCTGGATCAATGGATTCGTGAACATCAGGATGATCCGATGTATCGTTTCGGAGTTCGTCAGGCTTCTTATGCTTCTTATGATCCGACATCACTTTATGCCGACCTGGGAGATGATCCCGTGAAAGGATTGACGTATACCGTAAACAACCTGAAGAAATCTCTTCAAAATGTGTTTACTTGGTATGGGGGAGATAAGGATAGAAGTATGACGAAGAGACGGTCTATGTATGCTGGATTGACTTCAGCCTTCAGATCCAAATTGGATTACGTTTATGCTTATATCGGTGGAATGTATTTAACGGATAAACGTGCGGGAGATACCAAACCTTCTTATCAACCGATACCGAAGGCAAAACAAAAAGAGATCGTAAAATACCTGGTTGGTCTTTCCCGTGATCTTTCCTGGTTAGATAATGAGGCTGTTTTAAAAGAGTTTGAAATCGGGGATAGAACGGCCGCTAAAAACGAGGAAGAGATCATCTACGGCTTATTGGATCGAATTCGCTTTGTCGCTCTTGCTGCAGAACGGGGAGGAGATTATACTCCGGAAGAGTATGTAAATGATATTTATAATATTATCTGGGCTCCGACGATGAAGAACCAGAAATTGACCAATAAGGATATGAAATTGCAGAATGCTTTATTGATGGGAATTATTACGAGTTCTACCGTGACATTGTCTCCGGCAGCATTCGATGTTCCGAGAGAAGCATTCCGTTTGGCAGATTTCCAGGATCTGGGTGTTCGGAGCATGTATCAACATGATTTTGCGTTGCTTGAGAATGCGGGACTTCCGGTAGAACCGATGAGAGAAGGTATGATGATTGCCGGAGAAAAAGAGGGATTCGATGTGGCGAATTTCGTTGAAGCTAAACCATATTCAACCACTCATCTTTTCTATAACATGCTTTTGAAAACAAAGGATATGTTAGCTCAGGCTGTAAGCAGAAGTACGGGCGAGACCAAATCTTATTATCAATTGTTATTGTTTAAGGTAGAGAAAGCTCTTGACCGGAAATAATTATTAATACAATATAGATTACGGGCTGGCGGGTATATTTTTTGTACTTGGTCAGCCTGTAATTATTTAAAGGTAAATTAAAATTGTACATTATGTGTTTAAAACGAATCTTCGGTGTCTTGTTGCTATTGCTTGTGGGATGGGAGGCCGGAGCTCAAAAGAAGTCTTTGGATCTGGAGTCATACAAACTGTGGCGACGGGTAGAAGCTCAAAAAATGTCCGAGGACGGAAAGTGGGTTACTTACCGTTTCGCGTATATCGATAACGAGGGACACGATAAGGATGAACCGGTAACCTATTTGCGTCATGTGGCGACCGGTAAAGAGTATGAATTACGTAATGTTAATTACGTGAATTTCTTTAACGGAGGCAAGGGATTGAAGTATACCGTGAATAAATCTCCGTTGGATACGGCCAATCTGACATCCGATACCACGATATTGCTCTCCTTGAAAGACATGAAAAAAACGTATTGGAATAGGGAATATTCGTTTAATGAATCGCCACGTTCGCCGCTTATTACGTATACTTATTCTATCGGGGAGACAAACGGAAAATCTATTAATAGATTGGTTGTTTGGAATTTTGAAACGGGAGACTCTACCGTGCTCGATAGTATTGAAAATCCTGTTTCTTATGATCAATATAAGACGATAGCTTACCTGAAAAATAACGGGGCGTATAAAAGTCTTTATGTCGGACCGTTGAAAGGAAAACATCGGTTGATATACGGGGATCAGAAGGCTCAGATAAAGAATTTCTCTTTGAAAATGGGAGGAAAAGAGGGAGTGTTTACAGTTGCTTCCGATACCTCTTATTTGAAAAACCCGGATCTGTTGTATACGTTTTCTATCGCCGATGGAGAGTATAAATTAGTCTTGGATTTGAAAGAAGTCGAATTACCGGGGGAGTATAAAATCAGCCCCAGTACCTATACGGTTTTCAATCATGGTAAGTATATTTTGGTGGATGTGGAACCCAAGGTCCGTGAACCTCAGAAACCAAAAGTAAAGCCGGATACCAGTTTCGAGTTGGAATTGTGGAAATGGGATGATGAAATCTCTCAAAGTCGCCAAAAGCATGAGTGGACCAGTTTCAGGAGAGGGATGCCTAAATATGTTTATCATGTAGAAGATAAGAAATGTATCGAAATTGCTCCGGCTGAGATCGACCGGATTTCTTCTCCTGCCACTGAAAATTATGAATATGTGATTCTCGTGGATGAAGCTCCCTATCGTCGGTTTTCCGATTGGAAAGACGGGGTAAATGCCGATTTATATTTAGTCAGCTTAGAAACAGGAGAGCGGAAGCCGTTATTTAAGGATTTTAGAGAACGTCCTGTCTGGAGTCCGAATGGTAACTATGTATTGTTGTATCACGGGGAGGAAAAAGTATGGTATAAATTGGATGTACGGACAGGGCAATTGACAGATATCTCTTCGGCTATCGGTTATCCGGTGTATGATGAGGACTATGATAAACCGAAACCTGCAGATGCTTATGGTATTGCCGGATGGTCGGAAGATGGGAATACGGTTTATATCTATGATCGTTATGATATCTGGACTATTGATCTGACCGGAAAAAACAAAACAATTTCTCTGACACAAGGATACGGTCGTAAACATAATATTATTTTGCGTTGGTTAAAGTCTGATTATGATACGAAAACCCTGGATGTGAGTCAGAATTTATTGTTGCGTACGGTAAAGATGGATAATCTGGATATGGGAATCTATCGTTTTTCTCCTAACGGGAAATTTAAAAAATTGATTGAAGGGCCTTTTTCCGTTTATGTCAATCAATTCTCTGCCGATGGGAAATCCTGTATCTTTACACGTCAGAGTTACACGGAATTTCGAGATTTATGGTGGAGTAAGTCCGATTTTGCACATCCGAAGCGTTTGACTTACACCAATCCGCAACAGGAAAATTATAGCTGGGGTTCCGTCCGGTTGGTGGAGTGGACTAATTACGAGGGAAAACCTAACCGGGGATTACTCTATTTGCCGGAAGGGTACGATTCGACAAAAACCTATCCGACCATCGTGAATTTTTACGAGACCCATACGGGAGATATTCATATGTATCATGTTCCCGCTCTGAGCAGTGCCATGATTAACACGGTAACCTACGTAAGCAACGGGTATGTAGTCTTTATGCCGGATGTGCATTTCACGGTCGGCGCCCCCGGTGAGAGCAGCTATAATGCGGTAGTCAGCGGAACTCAGATGTTGATAGAC
This sequence comes from uncultured Sanguibacteroides sp., assembly GCF_900543425.1. GTDB lineage: Bacteria > Bacteroidota > Bacteroidia > Bacteroidales > Marinifilaceae > Gabonibacter. Next base: position 154,187 of record NZ_UQRQ01000006.1, read on the forward strand.
AAAGGAATTGCCGATAAGGATCGTATTGGAATACAAGGACATAGTTGGTCCGGTTACCAGGTGGCTTATCTGGTGACGCGTACGAATATGTTTAAATGTGCCAATCCCGGAGCTGCCGTATCCAGTATGGTGTCGGCTTATACAGGAATCCGTTCCGGTAGCGGAATGCCTCGTATGTTTATGTACGAAGAGACCCAAAGCCGTATGGGAAAACCGCTTTGGGGAGAGGGTAATACGGAGATGTATATTAAAAATTCACCGATCTTTTTTGCCGATAAGATTCAGACGCCTTTGTTGATTTTCCATTGTGATGCCGATGAAGCCGTCCCTTATTCGGAAGGATTGAACCTTTTCCTGGCCATGCGTCGATTGCAAAAGCCAGCCTGGTTGCTGAATTACAAGGGCGATCGTCATTTTATCTATAATCATGCGGCCGAGGTGGACTGGACCATCCGTCTGCAACAATTCTTCGATTACTACCTGAAGGATGCTCCTATGCCTCGCTGGATGCAGGAGGGTATCAATATTAAAGAGAGAGGAATCGATCAGAAATACGATTATGTGAAATAGTAGTAGTAGCGATTTTACTGAACGGAGGTTGGATTCAAAAGCTTTGAAAACTTTTGAATCCAACTTTTTTTATCTGGTTTTGTATAAAGAGCTCCGGATAAAAATGTTTATATTGAACTTTTGATATTTATATTTTTATAAAATTTTATTATATTTGTAAGCATAGTGATTAAAGCTGGCCTTGTTTGTTAAATTCTAAAATCTAATGCTATGAAAAGTGTACTAAAGATGGTCGTAATGACCTTGGTTCTATGGGTGGGTAGCGTATCTATGACAGCCAACCATAATGTTGTTAAAGTACGGGTTGGAGAGAGTGTGATATTGGATTTTTCTCCCCTTTTTCCGGATCGTGGTACAGGTTCGTACAATATTCGTTATTATAAAGAGGGACAGGAAATTAAATCCTCGAGTGGAATTGTGATAAAAGATTTTATCTTGTACATCCCGAACGTACGTTTCTCGGACATGGGAAGGTACGTGTGTGTAATAACGAATGAAAAGGGGAGTTATACGGCAGCAATCGATTTGATCGTAGAGGATTGGCCTCAATAATGTAACTTATGACTTTTACTGAAAAATGGAAAAGGCAGCCTCAATACCGGGGCTGCCTTTTTGCGCTATGTTAGAGAATGGATTATCCGAAGTCACTTCCAATTCTGAAAAGAATATTGATAACTTTATCGCCTAAGCTTGTCCCCTTGGGCATTTCCCAGAGTAACTTTTCTTTTTCCAAATTCAAACCGTTCACTTCGAGTATAATGACCCGGCCGTTTTTAAGAACGACACCTAACCTGTTTGAATTGTAGTTTTCGGCGTTCATACAAGCAATTTCACTATCCTCGAAATGATAATACGGTTTAACTCCGTTTTCCGGATTATTGAGATTGTAGATGAATAAATCTTTCCCTTGTGCAATCATTACGAATGGTTTTGATTTGTAGGGTAAATTATAGATTACACAATCTTCGTATTTTAACGGGGTACCGTCTGATGCTTGTTGAGGTAATTCTGCGTATGCCGTGCCCGGAAATTCATACGTTAAGCCGGTCGAACTATAGTCTCTTTTTAGGATGAATTGCTCCTGATAATATTTATTAGTAACATTATCTTTTAGTACTAAGAAATATTGACAAGAGGTATTATTTTGAAATATATATCCACAGTGAATCAAAGTATTGTTTCCTAAATTGTTTGCCGGAATGTATTGTTTGGGCCATCCGTCGTTAGGATCCGGTAATACTTCTACTTTACCCATTGCGTAAACATCCTGAAAAGTATTTTTCACGTCAAATACGACCAAAAATCTATTTTGAGGAGCTTGAGCAGTGCCTTTTTCATGAATTAGGCAATATTGGGTATCTCCAATTCTGGAATGAATCAATTGTCCGTAAATTTCATGCTCCTCAATTTTCATTGGGGTTGGAATGAAGAATCCTGAATGAATCAATTCATTGGTTTGTTTTACACGGGAGTATATTTTACCGTTGTGATTCTGTAAAAGATCAACCCATTGCATAAACATGGCGTTTACCGGACGAAAATCAACAGGATAACCACCTCCGATAAATGCTTGTTTCAGGTTTATGTCTTTTTCAAAGGTGGTACTGTTGATGTCAATATCGCCTTGTCCTCCTGATTGTAGTACTAAAAGTTGAGCGGGAGGGGTCGTACGACGACCGAAATGTTCATGCAATTTCAACGGACCGCTTCCCAGTTCTTCCTTATTCACGGTTTTGTAAAGATTTTCGTAGATTCGATTATTGTATTTATTCGTCTCGTCATCCTGAATTTCACGAATATAACTTAGACTGGAATATCCGTTCTTCTCCGTTAAAATATACCAACCGTTGTTAACGTAAGGGGTTGTAATATTTAAATGAGTCGTTTGTATGTATTGTACGTTGTATTTGTGATCCGTGACCCGCAAAATGCAATATGCTTCAGCCATGGTATCGATGATCCATTCCAGATTCCGTTCGTTACCAATAACCTTTTCTGCAAATGACCATTCATAACTTAACTCCACATTGCTACTATCTCCTTTTGCATAAGTGAACTTCGGAGTAATCCGTATGGTATCCCCGAGGGTAGGACTGGAGATATAGTTGAATTCTTCGATCTTAATTTCGTTCAGGTCGGCGTAGTCATAATTCCCTTTATCGTCGTAACATCCGATAAAACTCAGTATCAATACCGTAAGTATATATATGATATTTTTTGATTTCATAATATTCTATTCATTATAAAGTTAGTAAGCCGGAACTCCATCAACCATAGGAAATTCATTACCGTTCTTGTCTTTTTCCATAATGTTGTTTTTAATCAGATATTCTTTGAATTCCAGTGCCAAAATTCGAATTTCCGAAAAAGACATTTCTGAAAGATCACTGACGTGTGTGGCGATAACAAAATGGTCGTATTTCTGATCGCTGTATTCCCCTAATAGAATCAGTTCGATGTCGTCTTTCCACCACAACGGTTGACTTTTAATATTGCTGAAGATAACTTTAATATCCTGTTTATTGTAAATTCCCGGTGAGAAATTTTCATTTGCAACGATCCGGAAGGTTACTTTAAATCTTCTTTCGGAGAGTTCCGGTCTGGCCTTTTTGATGTGGATATAGATGGTGTCCTTATCTTGATTCGGGGCGAATTTCAATGTTTTAGGTAATTCGTAGTCCACAGGTAATGCCGTTGTTAACGAATCGACTACAACCAATTTGTATTCCAACGAATCGTGGGATGGTTTACCGATTAAAGCAATTTCAAACGGAACGTCCAGTTCATTTGTAAGATAATGGGTAAAGGAGATCACGGCTGAATCCCGTCCCTCATCATTGGGAAAATAGAGATAGCGCGCTTCCCCTTCATAAATAGGGGTCTCATTTGTTTCACAGCCGATTAATCCTGCAAAAAATGCGAATAATAGAATATATTTTTTCATGATATAGATGTTTAATTTATGAGTTCATTATCAGGTAATGGAATAACAAATCCGTTATCGGGCATAGTTCTGACCGGTTTTATGTTTAAACGTTTGTAGTAGTAAAAGAGCTGGCCTTCTTGCATGAATTCTCTTTTAGCCTCTTTTATTAATTCCTCTAAGAAACTATCTAAATCGTTGATTTTGCTATTTAAGCCTTCCCGTTCGCAGCCCCGAGCCTCTCTTAGATCGTCAAGAGTTTTCAACGCTTCGGTTTTATTATTACTTCTATAAAGATATTCGGCTTTAATATAATACATTTCACCAAGACGAATCATCGGAATCATGTCTGCACTTTTGCTATAATCGCCTGCACTTCCGGTGGGTTCTAACAACTTATTGCAAGCTCTATAACTTCCGATTAATTCCGTTACAGCGTTTCCGCGGCAATCACCTCCGTCATCAAACATCGTTTTCAGATCGGTAGTTTTGGTCATAAGGGTAAACTCAATGCTGTTGTCATTGTAATTATTTACTGATTTGTATCGATCCAATAATAACGTGTTAGACAACGTGAATATGATTTCTTCGTACATTTTACGATCTTTGTTACTTTCAACATCATAAGCATCGGTAAAACTAAATACTTCGGTGTCCCAGCTTCCGTAAACAGCATCGATCACCTCACTTGCTTGTTTATAGGCTTCCTCGTATTTACCCATATAGTTGTAAACGCGGGCTAATAAGGCTGTAACTGCGTAATAGTTCATACGATATCCGCGATATCTGTAGAATAAATCTTTTGGAACAGAACTGCTTTCACCTGAAAGATAATACCTGTATTGTGCCATGTTTAGCATATTTACATGAGCGGGTATCGTGTCGAAAGAACCCACGAGGGTTTTGGCTTTTAACAAATCTTTCTCAACCAAATCCAATACTTCGGTTACGGTTCTATCCGGTTCGAAAGTAGAAGGATATTTACTGAAATAGGGGATATAACCTCTATCGTCATTTTTGGCTACTTCCGGCGAAGGAGCAAAAAGACGTAACATATCGAAATGGAGTAGGGCTCTCAATGCCAATGCTTCTCCTTCAATTAGGTTTTTCTCTTCTTGTGCTCCCGGGAAAATCAGGGGATCGGTTTTTTGTAATTTCGTGATAAGATTGTTACAATTAGCGATGCAATTGTATGTTTTCGTCCAGATGTTTTCAGTAATAGGCTTTACCGTTTTGTCGGTATAAGCGTAATTATCGGCAATTTTACGATAAGCGGTAGAGCTTTTGAAACGGGATTTGTAATAAAGTTGTCCCATAACATCGACTAGTCCCCAACTCATTTCTTGTCCGTACATGTCGTATGAGGACATTTGACGATATACTCCGTGCAGTGCATTTCGATACCCTTCGTATGTTGAGAAAAGTTCTTCTTCCGTTACGGTATCTTGTGGGTCTACATTCAACCAATCATTGCAGGAACCCAACATGATTGGTAAAACACATATGATTAAAAATTTCTTTAATTTCATAACTTACAATTTAAAAACTAGCCTTTATTGAGAAACTAAAAGATCTTGCAAAGGGATAACTCAATCCGCGCTCTGCTTTTACGGTACTCCATCTGAAAATTTCGCTACCACCTATTTCCAGACGCAACATGCTTAACCGGCAAGCTTTCATCCATCTTAATTCTCTGTCGAAATCGTATCCGAGGGTAACAGAATTCAAGGACAACCAATTATTGTCTTCGACAAAACGAGAGGAAGGACGGGTCGTTTCTTCCGATTGGTTTGCTATTCCCAAATTAATTTTACGGTATTTTGCGATATCACCGGGTTCTTTCCAACGCTCTTTTAAAACACGTTTATCCACGTTCGTGGTACGGATGTTTACATTTTCAACTTTGTCTACTAAGGTTTGGTTGTAGATTTGACCTCCCCATTCATATGAAAAGGTAACGAATAGACTGAAGTTTTTGTAAGATGCATTCATACCGAACGATCCTTTTGCTTTGGGTTCCTCATTTCCTAAGATAACCTGATCGTTGGCATTCCATCTATCGGTTAACGTTCCGTCTTTTTTCACTAATATTTCATTACCACTGGCAGGATCGATTCCTAATGAACGAACCCCGAAAATGGACGTTAATGAGCCTCCCTCCTCGAATTGCCGGAAAGGTTTGGTGTTCGATCCGTCATATCGACTACTATTCGTAAAATGGTCGTTAACCTGGTTGTTGTAATCTTTTAAACTTTGGGCAATTTCCAATAATTTATCCTCGTTGTGGGCTAAGTTGGCAAACAATGCCAAGAAAAGGTTTCCTTTTGAAATTAAGTTACTTCTCATGTTGATTTCGAATCCGGTTTTCCGTAATTTTCCGATATTATCCACATAGGTCGTGAAACCGGTTGAACTGCGAATTGTTACGCTATTGACCAAATCGACAGTTTTTTCGTTATAATAGTTGAAATCCACATAAAAAGCCTGTTTCAAAAGACCTAATTCGATACCGAGATTGATCTTATTCGTAGTCTCCCATGTTAAATCTTTGTTTCCCAGTGCTTTTAAGGATGCTCCGTATCCGGTTTTATACCACTCTTCCGAAAGAATTTCGTACGTGGTTCTCGCTTGATAAGGGGCAAAATTCACTTTACCGGTTTGTCCGTAAGTACCTTTGATTTTTAATTGTTCAATAATGGAATTATTTTTTAGAAAAGCATAGTTGTGGATGTTTATACCGGCTCCTGTTGACCAGAAGGTGGCATATTTGTTGTCTACTCCAAATTCGGAAGAACCGTCTACGCGAATAGACGCATCGAATAGATAGATGTTGTTGTAGCTGTAGTTAACTAAGCCTACGAATCCGATTAATCGGGTAGAATTTTCCGAATAAGACGGTTTTTGAACGATCGTTTGAGCGTAGTTCGGAGAACTAAGACTTCCTGATGGGAAACCTCTATAAAAAGCCGAAGTTCCGGTTGTTTTAGTCGAACGGGCATTTATACCAACTAAAGCGTTGATATTGTGTTTATTGATATTACGGTTATAAGATGCCTGTAAATTTAAGTTCCAGTTAAAATTTTTTCCGTCATTGGTTCTAAGTTCTCCGGAAGAGGTATTGTATGAGCTAAGTGGTTGAGAATTTCTTTTCGATAGCGGATCTAAGAATTTTTTTCCGTCACTTACTTCTTTGGTTATACTGAATTCTCCTTTGATTAACATATGATTTGTTGCATACCAATTGATACTCAGATTATTGGTAATCTCTTCGGTGGAGGATTTTTCAAAACTCCCCAAGGTCGATTCGTATAGTGGGTTTGGTTTATCTAAAGTTTGCCCCCAACCATCCAAATTTTCCAAATAGCGTCCCAATTCGTCTTTGTATACATCGTAAGGTTGTGCTTTCGTGTATTCTGAAAAACTTCCGAAAGGAGACTCTTGGGATCTTACAACAGTATAGGAGACCTGATCCTTTACCTGTAAAGTTTTATATCGATAGTCTATGTATAGGGCTACGCCGAATCTGTTTCGGAAAGACTCTTTCATAATACCGTCCTGATTATGGTAAGAAACATCCAGTCCGAAACGCAATGCTTCGGAACCTCCTTCTACGAAAAGCGCGTGTTTATGATTAAAGGTTGTTCTCAAAGGTAATGAAAGCCAATAGGTATCGACACCTTTGGCAACGTTGGCCTGTTTCCTGAGATAAATTTTTTCCAGACTTAATCTGTCATACTCGTCTTCTGCTTCAAAGATACCGGCACGAACTTCCGTTTCGAGTTTTTCTGCGGCATTTGTCAGGTTGTAATCGGTTAAGTCCGGCATTGTAATTTCACTATCGAAACTATAAGAGATATTGATACTTCCGGCTTTCGGGGCAACAGTTGTAATAACCACAACTCCGTTGGCTGCCCGCGAACCATACATGGCCGTTGCTGCGGCATCTTTTAGAATGGTGACCGATTCGATCCGACTCGGGTCCATATCGTATAACTTTTGTACGCTGATTTCGAAACCGTCCATGATGAATGTCGGTAAGTTCGGGTTGTCTTTTAAGGCGGATTTGGAAATATAACCTTGCGCTTGATCGGCTTTTAACTTATCCAACTCTTTTAATCCGATTCCTGAACGACCGCGAATGTACATTTCCGGTAAGGCATTCGGGTCGGATCCCCATTCGTTATTGGTTTGAATGCGAAAAGAGGGATCAAAAACCTGTAATGCTTTGATAACGTTTGTTTTGGATACTTTTAACAGTTCTTCTCTATGGATTGTTACGGAAGAGCCGGTAAAACTCTCTTTACGGATATTGGCAATACCGGTAATAACGACTTCCTCGACTTCTGTTACATCTTCTTTCATTTTAATGATCAGATCTTTATCATCATCTTTTCGATTCTCTTTCAAACGATGCTCTACGGTTTGCATCCCGATAAATGAGAAAACCAGAATAGTACTGTCCAGTTTGGGAATTTCCAATTTGAATTCACCGTTTGTTCCGGTAGCAATTCCGAGTGTTGTTCCCTTGATGATAACAGAAACTCCGGGTAAAGGCAATCCTTTTTCATCTATGACCTTTCCTTTGATTACACGAGGTTTGTAATCCTCTTTAGCCTTTTGTTGAGGGCGAATGATGATTACTCCATTCTGAATTTCATATGACAGTTGGGTATTAGCTAAAATTTTTTGTAAAAACTCTTCGATAGTGGCGTCTTTGATATCAATATCCCGTTTTCCGTATTTTTGGACTTCTTCGATACGGTACAGAAATTTGTACTCTGTTTCTGTTCGGACGCTTTTAATTAATTCATCGATAGTTGCATTTCGCATTTTTACTGTCAACCTTCCGAGCTGTGATGAATTTCCGGCTTGCAGCGAAAACGTGGAAATCAGAATAAGCAATAGAATTGCTCGCAGAATAGTTAACGTTTTTTTAAATCTTTGATGTAAATCAAAGACATAGATTCGTTTTTTTTCCATAAATTTGAAAGTTTATTAATAGTCAATTAATAGATAAACAGGATACAGAAGATATTACCACTATCTTCTGTATTTTTTATTGATGAGTTTTACTTATAATCACATTTTTCCCATTGATGTTGAAATGAATATTGGTTGCTTTTTCAAGCATTTTTAGTACTTCGTTAAAATCATCGTATCGTTCCAAATCTCCTGTAAAATGGAAATTCTTAACTGATTCATTCGCATAAAATAGGCGGATATCGTACCATCGGCTCAATTTGTTCATGATAGATTCAAGAGTTTCATTTTCAAAGATAAATTTGCCTTCTCTCCATGAAGAAATATAATCTGCATTAACTTCTCTGGAATTCAAAGTTCGATTAGTAGTATGATAAACGGCTTGTTGATTTGGTTTTAATTGAATCGATTGTTGTCCGTTGCTGACTAAAACAGAACCCTCGTTAAGTGTTGTTTCTATGGTGTTTTCATCAGTGTAGGCTTGTACGTTGAATTTAGTACCGAGAACTTTGACGGTCAGGTTGTTTGTCGTTTTGACAATGAAGGGAGCTGTGGAGTCCTTGGCAACAGAAAAGAAAGCTTCTCCTTTTAAAGAGACTACCCTTTTATCTTTATCGAATCGGGTCGGGAAAGAAATTTCTGTTTCCGAATTTAGCCAAACCGTGGTTTTATCCGGCAGAATTAAGGTAAATTCTCCACCACGGGGGATTCTAATCGTATCGATTTTGATAGGAGTCAAAGAATCCGTTGCCTGAAAATAGGTTATTTTTTTGCCGTCACTTGTTATTTTGGTTCCGTTTTTAAGTTGGATAGCTTGCTCTTTCTCGTCAATCGATGATAGGGTTATTTTTTGTCCGTAGGAGGTAATCAACATGGCTTTTGAACTTCCCGGTACAATTTGCGAGAAGGATGTCTCCTCGTTTTTCACTTCCGGAGTTTGGAAAAGGAGCGGAAAACTGATGAGCAGAGCGATTGTTGCTGCAATACTGCCATAAATGAATAAATTCCTGTTTTTCTTTGTCGGTGCAGATAAACGCTTTTGTGTTTGTTCCCAAGCATGGGTAACATTAATTTGTTGAATAAATTGGTTCCTTTCTTTTTGTGTCTCTGCGTTGCAAATTTCTTCGAATAAAAGACGGTTGTTTTCATTCCGGTTTCTCCATCCGTTTAACTCGGCTTCTTCTTCCGTGGTGATGGTTTTGGCCAGAAATTTAGCTAAAAGTTGTGAGATTCTATATGCTTCGGAGTACTGGGATTTGTTCATCATTTTTGTTTTTATAAAATCTTCTTACTGAAAGAACACATCAAAAATAGAAAAGGATGAATAGGGGTATTTATTTTTTTATAAATAATTGATTTGATGAAGAGACTGTCCGAAATTTTATTTTCGGACAGCTCTTGGTTGTTGATACGAAATGGATTATTGTATTATCTACTTTTCCTAAACCACCACATTCTGAGACTGATAAATATTAATATACCAGGCAGAAGTCCCATGAATAGTAGTTTTAACCAGATTTCAGAACCTTCTCCCAGGTAAGCATTGTCATCAGAGGGGCGGGGACGACTTGTGTCTACCGGAAATTCGCCGTAGCTAAGGTCTCCAAATGAATTTGTAATCAAAGAAAAGTTAGAACTCTTCACTCCCTCTCGGGAAGTGGATAATTCTCCGTTTCCGATGCAATCGGCATCTCCCCATACCAGGATGCGTTGTTCTTTTTCTCCCATCTGACGCGTTAATTCGACCATAACCGGAATCGCTCTTTCCTCTTCTCCGATTTGAGGATTACAAATAGGTTGGTTGTCAATAAAATCTGTCGTTTCTAATTCGTTCCAGGCTCCTTTCTCGTTTGTGGTGACAAGGGGAGTGACTTTGAATCCTTTTTCTTCTAAAATTTTGATTCCGACGGCACCCGGCATCGTAATTTTGTATTTTCCTCTCCATAGTCTTTGATAACCTTGGGATAATTGTGCTGCTTCTTCGGTAATGTTACCAAAAATCAAATCGGCTGTGAAATCTTTGGAGGGTTGAACTATAATACCTGGCATAAACTCCAGTCCGAGAGAAAAGAGAAGGGGATTCATTATGTGTTGACGATAAGGTTCTCCTGAAATAATCATATTTCCTCCTCTCTCTATGTACTCTTTGATTTTGGCTAATTCTTCCAATTCTATAACCGTTTTAGGTTCTGCGATGACAAGGATATCAATATCTTCAGGGATATTTTCTTGCTCGCTTAAGTTTAGTGATGTTACGTCGAATCCTTGATTCGGTAACGCGTATCGGAAAGTGAGATCTCGAACGAAAGCTCCATAATCCCGCTCCCCTGCTCCGTTAATGCTCCGTTCTCCGTGTCCCGTGAGGAAAGCAACTTTAGGGGGTTTTGTGACGAGACGTTTTAAAGCAGCTGTAAATTCGCTTTCTGTTGGAGTACGTCGTATGTCTTCATAAAATCGTAAGAATGATTTCTGACCGTTTTCTCGTTCAATAACCCGAACCAACCGGTATCCTTCTCTTGATAGGTCGATTCGTTGATTGATTTGTTCAGGAGTGAGGAACATAGCAGTATCCCATTCCATAACTTTACATATTTCTTGAACCCGTTGTTTAGGTGTTAACCCGGGATAACGCTTATCCATATATGGATTATAGCAAGGATGATAGTAATACACGTATTTGATTTCGGTCTCCGGTTTAAAACGTACGTATTTTTCAAACTCTTGGAAATCATATTTTCTTCGATTGGGCATAGCTCGCCAATAGTTATCTTCTAAAATATTGACATAAGTTGTGATAGTCAGACCCCCCGTCAGTTTATTCATCACCTCCTGACTATTGGGAGTTAATGTGTTTATTTTGGTTTCAGTAGTATCGTAGAAACTCATAAACTGAGGTCTGGAAGATACATAACCGAGTAAGAGTGCTATGATAATTACTGAGGTATACCGGGAGATGACAATATATGACTTGCGCCGTTTCCGTTCAGAACCTAACTTTAAAATAGAAAGAGTTAAGAATAAGGCTATTACAATAATAAAATAAAGAACATCTTCGCTACAGATCAGACCGTCTAATAGAGTGGAAGATCGTCCGGAGATCGATAACCAATAAGTAATCTCTCTGACAAATTCCATATCCTGTCCCACATCTTTGATGAAGTTCAATACGGTTAGGAGAGCTAATGTACCTATTGCGGCGACTACTTGATAGGAGGTCAAGCAAGACATAAAGAGACCTATTGCTGCATAAGTACACGTGACAAGAAATACACCCAATAGTCCGGATAGGAGTAGGGGGAGATCGATATTTTTTATGGCAAATGCGGTAAATATGACATATATGAAAAGAATGGCAATTAAGATTAACGCATAGATGATCATAGACAGGTATTTTCCAAATATGATCTGTTTGTTAGTCACAGGAGAAGAGAAAAGCAATTTGATGGATCCGCTATAAAATTCTCTACTCATTAATCCCATGGTTAAAAGAGGAATATATAAGTATAAATTATCGAGCATTTCGGAGAATACTCCGTTGTAGTTAGAGAAAAGCCTGGAAGTTATACCTGAAAGATTGTAACCCAATGCTTGATAACGTATTACGTCCGCATAAACATTCGCGTAGGTCATCCCGGCCTGAAAGGTGAAAATGATTAGAATCAGCCACGCTATCGGAGAGAAAAATAGTGTGCTTAATTCTGTTCTGGTGATTCTGAATAATGTTCTCATAATATATCTTTACTATTTTTAATTGTGTGTTCTTTTCCCGGATAATTGGGCGAAAATTTCGTCTAAAGATTCTTTTTCCAGGTGAATTTCACGAAGTTCCCAGCCTTTGGAGATACTTTCTTCTACCATCCTCTCGGTAATGGTTTTAGGGGCGTTGAATTGAATCCGGTAGGTCGAATTTTCAATCGATTCGACTTGTTTCACGCCTTCTAATGCCTGTAATTCTTCTATTGCGGGGGGATTATCCAGAGTTACCAGAAAAGCGGTCGGTTCCACGTAATTATCGAAGTCATCCATGCTTCCCGAAAAAACGACTCTTCCTTGTTCGATCATTTTGATGTTGTCGCAACTGGCTTGTACTTCAGAAAGAATATGAGTAGAGAGCATAACCGTCCGGTCTTCTGCGATCTCTTTGATGAGATTGCGAATTTCTACGATTTGGTTAGGATCTAACCCGTTTGTCGGTTCGTCCAAAACGACGAATCTCGGATTATGAACGATAGCCTGTGCTATGCCAACTCGTTGTTGGTATCCTCCCGATAAATTGCGGATTAATCTTTTACTGAAATGAGTAATACAGCATTTTTCTTTGGCAAAATTTACTGCTTTTTTAATTTCGTTTTTTTCTACCAAATGTAGATGAGCGCACAGGGTTAAATATTCGTCTACCGTTAAATCAGGATATAACGGGGGCTTTTGAGGCAAAAAACCAATGTGTCGTTTAGCTTCTACCGGATGTTCACGTAAATTGATACCGTTTAAATATACATTTCCTTCGGTTTGGTTTAGTACACCGCATATGATATTCATAGTGGTGGACTTGCCTGCTCCATTGGAACCTAATAATCCGAGAATGCCTTTTTCTTTGATTTCAAAGTTTATATCACGAATGGCCCATTGGACACTATATCTGTGAGAGAGATGCTCTACTCTTACAACTGCTTCTTCCATGTGTTTTATTGATATATAATAATAGATTATGGTTTACAAACGCAACAATCGATGGATTTGTATTATTTCCCTTTTCTTCTGATCCAGATCATAATGCTTAATATGAATAAGCAACCCGGTATGATACCCATGGCGGTTGTTTTTATCCATGTTGAAGCCTGAAAGGGCAAGTTTATTTTTTTATCCGGTAAATTCGGCCGATCCGTGGTGATAGGATATTCGTCATAAGAGAGCCATTTAAATGTACCTGTTACGAATTGGTGATTGGCGATATAAATTCCGTTCCGTTGTTTACCTAATTCCCCATTACTGATACAGTCGGCATCACCGACAATCATAATTCTTTGTTCTTTATCACCAAGTTTACGACTTAAAGCAAGAGCGACTGTGTTTGTTTGTTCCACTTCTCCAGCTTTACTGTCGAGTGTAAGTATGGCATCTTGGAAATTAGTTGTTTTTAATTCATTCCAGCTTCCTTGTTTCGGACTCCGGGCAATAGGACAAACATCGAAACCTTTATCTGTCTCGTAGTTTAAGCCGCTGGCCGTCGGGAAAGCAAAAGAGTAACCATGGTTGCGGGTCTGCCTAAACGATAGAAATTGTTTTGCCGCTTCATCGGTAATTTCTCCGACAATTACAGTGGGCGAGAAATCTTCTTTGTTATCCTGAACAAGAATTCCCGGCATGAGTTGAACTCCAAAATCGGCCAAGATAGGGTTCATAAATTCTTGTCGTTGGGGTTCTCCCAGGATAAATAAGTTTCCCCCTTTTGCAATGTAGCGATTCAGTCTCTCTTTTTCTTGAGGTTCCAAGGCAGCTTTCATGTCGGCAATAATCAGAATGTCGATATCTTGAGGGACCTCTTCATCTTTTAGTGAAAGGGTCGTCACGTCGAATCCCTGATTGATCAAAGAGTGCCTGAAATAGACATCAGTTGCAAAACGTTTGTAATAGCGATCGCCGCCACTCGTTATATTACGTTCTTCGTGTCCTGTTAGGAAGGCCAAACGGGGACCTTTTACCAGAAAACGTTTTAAAGCTGCCGTTATCTCGGTTTCGGAAGGATGCTTTTCCATATCGTCATAAACACGTAAAAATGTTTTTTGGCCGTTGTCTCTTTCTATAAGGCGAACGAAACGATTTTGTTCCGGACTTAAATCGATTACTTTTTTTATTTCTTCAGGCGATAGGAACATATTGAAATTTAATTTGTCTACTTTACAAAGTTTTTCTGCTTTTTCTTTGTCGCTTAGTCCGGGATAACGATTTTCGAGGGATTCATCTTTGGCATGATCGTAATAATAGACATACTTCATTTTAATCTCCGGCTTAAAACGGATGTATTTTTCGAATTTTTTGATATCGTCTTTTCTGTTTCGCGGTAGACCGGAATAACGATTCTCCTCCAATAAATTGACAAACGTGGTAATTGTAAGTCCTCCATCGAGTTGCTTTACGATCTCTTGGCTATTCGGAGTCAATGTGTTACTTTGGGTAGCTGTAACGTCGCAATAGGATTTCAGATGGGGAAGAGTACTTAAATAACCGATAAATAGGGCAGAAATGATGGTTGTGCTGTATTGCAATATGGTTTTCGGGAGACTTCTTTTTTTCCGTTCGGCTTGCAATTTTATGACGGAGAGAGCGAGGAAGAGGAAGATAACAACAATAAAATAAATGACATCTTCACTACAGATCATCCCTTCTAAAAACTCGTAAACTCTTCCGGAAATAGATAGCCAGTAGGTAATGTCCCGGATAAAGTCGATGCCTTGTCCCATCTCTCCAACATAATTCAAGAAGCCGAGTACGGCAAGTGTACCCATGGCGGCGACAACCTGATAAGAGGTTAAGGTGGACATAAAAAGCCCGATGGCGGAATAGGCACAGATCAATAAATATAAACCGAATACAGATGTTAGAGTTAAGGGTATATCCATTTGATGGATAGTACAGGCTCCGAATAAGATATAAAGTAACCAAATACAGATAAGGATGAAACCATAAGCCATCATGGAGAAGTATTTTCCTAAAATAATCTGTAAATTGGTAATCGGGGAGGCGTAAAGTAGTTTGATGGAACCGCTGCTAAATTCTTTACTCATTAATCCCATGGTTAAAAGAGGAATATAGAGGTAAAGATTCCGTACCATTTTCGTAAATATACCCACGTAACCCACGTATACTTGATTGGTTACACCGTAAAGAGAATGTCCCAGGGATTGATTCCGTAGCTGGTTTACGAAAACATCAGAAAAGATCATCCCTGTCTGGAAAGCAAAAATGATAAGAACCAACCAGGCGACAGGAGAGAAAAATAATTGGCTTAATTCTGATTTTGCAAGTCTATATATTGTATTCATAAGATATTTCATTTTATATTTTAAAGATATTTCCCGGATAATTGAGCGAAAATGGTATCCAGTGATTCCCGTTCTAACACAATCTCACTTAATCTCCAATTGTTGGAAACACTTAATGCTGTTATTTTTTTGGTAATATCCGGACTGTCTTTAAAGTGAACCCTGAAACGTGTTCTGGTTAATGATTCAACATGTGTTACGCCAGGAATTTGATTTAATATGGAAAGGTCGGGGGGATTTTCCAATGTCATGATAAAAGTACTGGGTTCCATGTAATTATTGAAACTCCCGATGGATCCTGAAAAAACGACCTGACCGTGTTCTATCATTTTAATCTCGTCGCAAGTGGCTTGTACTTCGGGTAGGATGTGAGTGGAAAGCAGTACGGATCTATCCTTGGCAATTTCTTTTATCAGGTTTCGGATTTCTACTATTTGATTGGGGTCCAGTCCATTGGTGGGCTCATCCAAGACGACAAAACGGGGATGATGTACAATGGCTTGTGCTATACCAACCCGTTGTTGATAACCTCCGGATAAATTGCGAATCAGTCGATTACATACTTGAGTGATACGACATCGTTCCATCGCCTCGTCGACAGCTTGTTTTACTTTCTCCTTTTCGACAAGCCTTAAAATGGCACAATGCCTGAGGTATTCTTCAACCGTCAGATCCGGATGTAAAGGAGGTTTTTGCGGTAAAAAACCAATATGCTTTTTAGCTTCAACCGGATTTTCGTTTAGATTAATACCATTGATATACACCTCTCCTTCTGTTTGATTCAATACTCCACAAATGATGTTCATCGTGGTGGATTTGCCTGCGCCGTTGGAACCTAACAGACCGAGGATACCTTTTTCTTTTATTTCAAAATTGATATCCTTTATAGCCCATTGAATACTATAACGGTGAGAAAGATGTACAACTTTTACTACTGATTCTTCCATACATTCGATTTGTTTTACAGATTTACATACAATCAATCTTTTCTGCCATTGATTTGGCCAGGGAACAGTAAGATTCCGTATCCCTTTTAGAGAACACAACAATTATTAAAAAGGATGAATGGAGGATAATTTTTTCTTTGATAGAAATCAAAAATGGAGCCTTTTGATTTAAATGATAGACAGTTAATGTTTTTATAAATTTATCTTTGACTCAAGAAAATCAATAAAATGTAGAAATAGTCTTTAAGACTATGTTTCAAATTATCTATTGCATTGTATTTTAGAGTCTTAACACTGTTGACGGAGATTTCCATAATTTCGGATATCTCTTTATTTTGTTTACCCTCTAAAGTCAGTTTCATGATCTTTGCACTTTGAGGGGGTAATTTTTCTATGGCTTGTGTGAGGATGCGATAAGTTTCTTCTTCAATGAGTCGGTTGTGAAAAAGAATTTCTTGCCTCTCTACCTCGGGGGAGGTGTATTCAATGGTTTCCTTTTTGTCTCTTAGGTGATTGAAACATAGATTTTTAACTGAAACATATAAGAATGTTTTCAGATTAGGAATACTCTCGTAAGCTGTTCTTTTTTCCCATAGACGGACAAATGCCTCCTGGGCGATATCTTCTGCAACAGCCTTATTTGCAATAAATTTTATCGCAATCCTGCACATGGACGGATAAAGTTCTTCAAATAATTTTCCAAATGCTTTTATATCACCACCTTTGATAGCTTCGTATGAAATACCTTCTGTCATATTTAAGCTAAAAAATGTTCGTTTAATGATATCCAACATGATTGCAAAATGGATTTTTTGATTATTTTTAAATAAACTAATTATCAGTTGTTTCAAAAAAAATAGTAAATCATTTTTTTTTGTTACATTTGAACGCATTAAACGAACGTTTTATTTTATTTCTCTATACTTATTTACATGACATGAAAGTATGTTAAAAATCAAGGATACATATATGTTTTATTGATTCAGCGAGTCGTTTTTTCCCTGAAGGCTATCTAAATACGGCGCAAATGCTTGCACGATATTAAACATATAGATGTCGAAAACGGTATTGAACGAAGTAGGACGATTTTCTTCCCGCGTGGGACAGTGTCATTGTTCTGTACCGGATTGAAAGAAAGTGATTCCATCTAAAGCAAGAACAGCTAAAATCTGGAATATTCAATTCCGGGATGGTGTTTTAGCCTTGCATCGGACAATATGAAAAATATCGTGCAAATTTATGTCAGAGAGGATTAGCTGTATTTTTTTAATACGGCTTTACGGTTGCTTGTGCATATTCTATTTGAAAACTCTTTTATATAAACGGTTTTTAGTTTGTTGTCGATATTTGAGGCGAAATTCGGAGAACGGGAATCTATAACCGTTATTTCGTATTTTCTGATTACGACCCCGTTTTTTCTGGCTTCACAGATCCAGAGACCCGGGTAACTGGGAATTAATGAAAATCTTCCTGAGGCAGAAGTGAATATAAGGTTTCCGTTTTGCCAAATTTCGACCTCCGTTACTAAATTATCGAATTTATCTTTTACCACAAGACTGATGGATTCACCAAAGTTGATCGTATGTCTTTCGACAGGCGGAACATCGGTATTTGCGAAACTTGCCGTTGTCATTCCTATGACAAATACAAGTAGTAGGGTACATTTTGGAATTAAATTTCTCATAACCTTCGATTTTAAAGTTTTAATGATAAAAAACGAGAATCACTTCATTTGCAATTCTATAAAATTAAGAAAAATACTTTAAGACAAATGATTACGATCGAGGTTGAGTGATAATTTAGAATAGTTTTAAATAGATAGAGGCTTGTTTGTTGTGCGGGTATTTTTTTTATTCTTTCGTGGTATGTTGATAATGAGGGAGTTAAACTTAATTATGATTCTATGAAATGGTGATTGTAAATGGAACGTTGGTTGCCTGTTATAACGCGTATAGGATAATGTATTTCATCGGGTAGTGGGATGATGTGCTTAAATTTCATGAAAACAACAGGGGGGAATACTCCCCCCCTGTTGTTATTTTTTATTTAAAATTAGCGAACTCGCCTTGATTTAAAAATTCGACAGCGTTTTCGATGTCTTTGTACATCACTCGATCTTGTGCGTTGAAAGGAACAACACTACGGAATTCAGCCATGAACTCTTCCAGATAGGGCGAGGTCTTGGCGGGACGTTGCAGGTCGATGGCTTGGGCCGCATTCATGAGCTCTATAGCCAGGATCCTTTCCACGTTTTCCATAACCTTCACGCTCTTCGTGGCTGCGTTGCCTCCCATGCTGACGTGATCTTCCTGTTCGTTGGAAGAGGGGATAGAGTCCACAGAGCAGGGGGTGCATAATTGTTTGTTTTTGCTCACGATGGCTGCTGCTGCATATTGCGGGATCATAAAGCCGGAGTTTAGTCCCGAATTGGCAACTAAAAATTCGGGTGTTTTGCGGTCACCGGCAATAAGTCGGTAAGTCCTTCTTTCGGATATACTTCCTAATTCGGCTACGGCTATACTTAAGAAATCCAATACCAGGGCCAAGGGTTCTCCGTGAAAGTTTCCTCCGGATAAGATAAGGTCGTCTTCCATGAATATTGTCGGATTATCTGTAACGGAATTGATCTCCCGTTCTACGACTGAGGCTACATAATTGATCGTATCTTTCACGGCCCCGTGAACTTGCGGCATGCAACGGAACGAATAAGGATCCTGTACGTGTGTTTTTTCTGCTTTTTGGAATTCAGAGCCCTCTAATAGAGAACGAATGTTATAGGCCGTCTCAATTTGTCCGGGATGAGGACGCGCCTCGTGAATTTGTGGTAAGAACGGATCGATACGCCCATCGTAGGCTTCTAAAGAGAGAGCTCCGATGATATCGGCATATTTCGCAAGCTTAAAGGCTTTCAATAAGGCGTATACGGCATGAGAACTCATGAATTGGGTTCCGTTTAGTAAGGCTAAACCTTCTTTTGCTCCTAAAGCAATAGGTTCCCAGCCGAATTTTTTATTAATCTCTTGTGCCGGATAGATTTTACCTTTATAGAAAACTTCTCCTTCTCCGATAATCGGCAGGAAGAGATTTGCTAACGGAGCCAAATCTCCGGAAGCACCTAACGAGCCTAATTCCCGAACGACAGGAAGTACGTCGTGATTAAACATATCGATGATTCGCTCTACTGTTTGTAGTTGTACTCCGGATTTACCTAAAGAGAGAGCATGTGCTTTTAATAACAGCATCAAACGGATGATCTCTTCGTGAATAGGGGTTCCCAGGCTACATGCATGAGACATGACCAGATTGGCCTGTAGTTGACTCAGGTCTTCTGTAGAGATACTTATTTTACAAAGAGAGCCGAAGCCGGTCGTAATGCCGTATAAGGGTTTGTCTGATGTCGCAATTTTGTTGTCCAGATAGGTTTTGCAATCGTTGATTCGTTTTTTGCTTTCTTCCGATAGGGCTAATTTATATTTTTGGGTTAAGATTGCCTCAATCGTTTCGAAGGTTAAAGTTTCAGGTGATATATAATGAGTTTTCATTTTATTAGCGATTAAAAAATTAGAAATATCAATAAGTAAAACAGAAGATAAACATATCTTCTGAGCATAAGGAGATAGTATCGTCACGGGAAGCGGGTATCGAACCCGTGGTTCTTTAAAGGACGCTGTTCTTTTTTATGGATTTGCATAATATGAACTTATCGATAGATATTATTTTAATTTCTCGTACAGATGATTGATTTCGACACTCTCCTGTTCTCCCGTTACCATATTTTTTAACGTTACCGTATGATTTGTCATCTCGTTTTCTCCTATTAATGCGACATAGGGAATTCTCTTTTTGTCGGCGTAGGTCATTTGTTTTTTCATTTTTGCCGTATCCGGATATATCTCTGCATTGATACCTTGACCCCGTAAATTTTTCAAGATAGAAAGACAAAATGCTTCCTCCCGTCTTCCGAAATTGACGAATAAAATGCGGGTTGTAGTGGTAGTGTCTTGGGGAAATAGATTCAATTGATTCATGACGTCGAAAATACGGTCAGCTCCAAAAGATATGCCTACGCCAGACATGTTTTTCATACCGAAAATGCCGGTTAGATCATCATAGCGTCCTCCTCCTGTAATACTTCCGATTTCCGCATCTTTTGCTTTTACCTCAAATATGGCCCCGGTGTAATAGCTTAAACCTCTGGCAAGAGTAAGATCCAGTTTTATTTCGGTTGTAATATTCAGTTCCTTTATATATTGAAAGACCGTGGTTAATTCTTCAACGCCTTTTAGACCTGTCTCGCTTCCTTGAAGAATATGTTGTAAAGAGTTTAATTTCTCTTCGTTGCTACCTTGCAAATTTAGTATGGGTTGCAGCTTCAGGATAGACTCTTCGGAAATTCCTTTTTCCCGCAATTCTGCATTTACGTTTTCTGCTCCGATTTTATCCATCTTGTCAATAGCGACCGTAATATCGATCAGTTTGTCGGAAGAACCGATTATTTCGGCGATTCCAGCTAAAATTTTGCGGTTATTGATCAGGAGGCATACCTTAATTTTTAAACGATGGTAAACTTCATCCACGATTTGTATGAGTTCTACCTCATTTAATAGGGAATCACTGCCGACAACGTCCACGTCGCATTGATAAAATTCCCGATAACGTCCTTTTTGCGGACGATCGGCTCTCCATACGGGTTGAATCTGATAACGTTTGAATGGAAAGCTGATATCGTTTTGATGTTGTACGACGAAGCGGGCAAACGGGACGGTTAAGTCGTATCTTAATCCTTTTTCGCAGATTTTATTTGTGAGCCGGGGGATATTTCTCTCTTCGATCTCATTGTTGGTGACGGAGGATAAGAAATCGCCGGAGTTTAGAATTTTGAAAAGTAATTTATCTCCCTCTTCCCCGTATTTACCCATTAATGTCGATAAATTTTCCATAGCCGGAGTTTCCAACGGAAGATAACCGTAAAGTTTGAATACGGATTTGATCGTGTCAAATATGTAATTTCGTTTCACCATAATTTCCGGTGAGTAGTCTCTTGTACCTTTGGGTATGGATGGGATCTGTGCCATGGTCAATTTTAGATTTATGTTTTGTGTTCAGGACGGACAACACGTTGTCTTTTCGCCTAAAATACGTTAATCTCTTATTTTTTGCTTGCAAATATAGAAGATAAAAATGACAATTGGCGATTGTAGATTAAACGAATTTAGGGATTTTGTGATCAAATGATTAAGTGATTGGGCGATTTCTGTCTTGCTATGCCCCTGTTGGCGTGTTATTAATTGTAAATTGTAGATTAGTCTCGCGAGATTTTTTTGGGTCTACCATCGTCAATTCGTGGCCGGCGATTTGCAACAAAGTGGGTTTCTCGATGTTTTTTTCTGGCCCCGGGGTCATCGTGTCACGAGCCCGCTCCCACGCAAGTTACTGAGGCGCACGCTGATGCGTCTCGAGTTGATTTTTTCTTGAAAAAAAGTGCCTTGAATGTTTGGAAAAGCGATGAATGTTGCTTTATCTTTGCACCCGCTTTCCCGGAGGGGATGGCGGTTAACACCGGGTGAAGAGGGATGTAACGAGGGGTCGAAAAAAAAGTTTGAAAAAATGGTGAAAAAGATTTGGAGGGAAGTATAAAAAGGTGTTATCTTTGCGTCCGCTTTCGCCCCGAAAA
>NZ_UQRQ01000007.1 GCF_900543425.1 uncultured Sanguibacteroides sp.
AATCGAATCTTTCAGGGCTTTCTTATTTAGTGATTCAGAGATTGACTTTTATAAACGGGATACAGATTTTCTTAATTTACAATCTAAAATCTACAATTTGCAATTAAAAGATTCAGGAAGAATAACTCATAAACCATTGGGTTACTTTCTCGCTATAAGTTTTTGAAATCGGAATATCCGGCACCTTATCCACTCCCAGTTCCAGGTAAATCCCGTCTTTTCCCCGTCGAATAACCCTGACTTGCTCGAAATTCACCATATAGGAACGATGACAACGTAATATGGTCGTATTAAAAAAATGTTCTTCCATATTTTTCAACGTATTACGCAACATAAAGCGGGTCACGACCCCCTTGTTCAAGTACCAGATAAAAACATAGTTATCCGCCGACTCTATGTATAATAGGTTACTCCGCTTTACAGATAAACGCAATTCCCCTTTCTCGTCGTAAAACGAAAGAACGGTTGCTTTTCCGCCTGCATCCGTCTTTTCCTCTTCCAGTCTCCTTAACTGCCGCTCTTTCTCCTGCCAGGAAAAATAGAGCATAAGAATAGCATAAGGGAGGAGCAATACCAGACTTGTATTTTTCATGGAATCTTTAAAAACATCCATCACCTCTCTCCCTTCATTTAACGAGAGCGTGTATACCGTGTAAAAAAGAGCCATAAAGAATATTTCTCCTAAAATCCAAAGCCCGTATTGAACGTATGAGATAAAATGAGATTTTACGTAATGATACATTATGATACGACTGATGACGACCACCAAAACCCCGGTTAGAATAACCAGACTGGAAAAAACGAAAAATTTAAACTCAGAAACAGGATACCAACTGGAAGAGCTAAAAGGCTTATATATATTAATAAATACAAGGGCAAAAAGGGCGGTAAACAGGACTAAACGAACTAAATTCGTTTTCTCGTACATATAAGCCGGTATCTTACGATTCAACAATCCCATCTTTCCATGTTTGCAAACAAAGATACGTTATTTTTTCCCAGAATTTTCACCAC
This sequence comes from uncultured Sanguibacteroides sp., assembly GCF_900543425.1. GTDB lineage: Bacteria > Bacteroidota > Bacteroidia > Bacteroidales > Marinifilaceae > Gabonibacter. Next base: position 1,015 of record NZ_UQRQ01000007.1, read on the forward strand.
CTATAAACGAATTTCACCCCATTATATCAATTTTTGTCCCTTTCCGGGAGGTGCTAAACCTTTTTTTTGGAAAATTGAGCTTTCTACCTTTTGTTTGTAAACAAAAACACACTAAGTCATGAAAATTTCGTTACGTACCCAACAATTGAAATCTATTTTTTCTTACGAAAAGAAGGCAATTATCGAAGACAGACCTTTGGAAATTCGTCCCTACCGTTTTATACAACGTACCGGGGAAAACGAAATCAATTGTTTTCAAGAGTCCATCCCCACCACAGAATTTTGCCCTATACCGGATAACGGTATCGAAGAAAATAAAAATTTCCCGTACGTGGTTTTCGTTCCTAAAGGAACACAAAAGACCGATCAGGCTATTCTGTTACTACACGGATTAAACGAACGGAGTTGGGAAAAATACCTGACATGGGCAGAATTTTTATCCTTGGCCACCGGAAAAGCCGTTATCCTTTTTCCTATCGCCTTTCATATGAACAGGACTCCCAGTAACTGGTACAACCCAAGAGCTATCCTCCCTTGGGTAACCAAGCGTAAACAACAAATCTCCGACCTGTCTAATTCTACCTTCGTCAACGTGGCGCTGAGCTGTCGATTGTCCGAAAGCCCCATCCGGTTTTATGCTTCAGGAAGGGAATCTATTTTCAATCTATGGCAACTACTGTCAGAAATCAAACAAGGAAAACATCCACTTTTTAAAGAAGATTCCTCCGTAAATATTTTTGCTTACTCGATAGGCGCATTACTCGCTCAGATTTTATTCCTGGCAAATCCGGATCATTTGGTTCAAAACAGTCGCTTATTCATGTTTTGTGGCGGCTCCATATTCAGTCAAATGAACGGAAATGCAAGGGACATCATGGATCAGGAAGCCTATGGACGCGTGCGTCACTATTTCTTACATAATTTTTTGGAAAACAACGAGCATCACCGGATGTTACCCACGGTATTTAAAGAAGATTTTCTGGAAAAAGCTTTCAAGGCCATGCTTGTTCCCGAAACCTTAAAAGAATACAGGGAAACCTTCTTTAAAGAAAATAAAGAACGGATCAAAATCCTCACGTTAAAGAATGACATCGTTATGCCGACCTCCGGCGTTATCGAGGCTTTGGGAGTATCCAACGCCACCACTATATTAGAAGAATGGGATTTCCCGTACGATTACAATCATCAAAATCCGTTCCCCTCGAATACGCGCATTGCTCCCGAATTACTTTATCAATCATTCAAGGGGCTCTTTAACAAAGCAGCGTCCTTTCTTTAAAGCTACTTCATCCTTCCCATAAACAAAATGAGACCGTAAACGTACAACGAGTAAACTAATTGATAGGAATATGAAATTACACGTGTATTCTTCATCTCGAAAAACGGCCCACGCGTTATGTCGGAAATTGATAGAAAAGATGAAAGAAAAAGAGGGAGCTTTCCATTTAGCCATACCGGGCGGTAATACCCCCATTCCATTTTATAAAGCCTTAGCGGGAAAATATAAAAAAGATATTCAGTGGGAACGTATCCGCCTTTACTGGGTAGACGAAATCTGCGTACCTCCGACAGATCCGGCGAGTAATTACGGATTGGTGAAACGGCTGCTTTTAGACCATGTCCCTCTACCAGTATCTCAAATCTTTCGTATCCACGGGGAAGCCGATCCGGAAGAAGAAGCCTGCCGCTACTCGCGATTGGTAAAGGATCAATTACCATCCAAGGAGGGTATACCCGTTTTTGATATGGTTATAGTCGGGGTCGGTAATGACGGACATACTTCCGCTATCTTTCCGGGAGAGGAATCCCTTTTCCATTGTCAGGAAAATTATGCCGTAGCTTTTCAACCGGAAAGCGGGCAGAAACGAATAGCTTTAACCGGTAATCCCACGCTTCACGCCCGCGATATCAGCATTTATATCACAGGAGTAGATAAAGCCCCTATTGTAAAGAAGATACTAATCGATTCCAATTTAGTCGATGATTACGCGGCTAAATTTATCCTACAGGAAGATGCTCGTTTGGAACTCTTTTTAGATCGCTCAGCCCTTTCCTTAACCAAAGACTGGCAGATATCAACCCTAATTGATGCGGATTACCCGGAACATACCCCGAAATCACTCTACGACGCCTCCGGCAATATCCAATAATTCTGTTGTTATTCCCTGTTGTCGAAGCTTGTTGTATTCCAATTGCAAATTACCCAACAATTTAATTGCATTATCATTAGCCATTTGCATGGAAAGGATTCGAGCCGCTTGCTCGGACGTCTGGTTCTCCAAAAGAGCCCGATACAAAGTGGAACGAATCGTTAGAGGGTAAACCGCATCCAAAATGGAAACACAATCCGGTTCGTAAATATATATTCTATTTTGCTCCGTGACTGAAAGCTTTTCAGGCTCTTTCCCTTTCCAGGGTAAAAGCTGAAAACAAGTCATTTCCTGGGAACCTATACTCTTGTAATGAGCGTATATTACGTCTACCCGATCAATCTCTTTTTCCAAAAAACGATGCATCAACTCATCGCCCAAGGATAACATCTCTTTCGAATGTTCTTTCCGTACTGTCAATTCAGGTATCTCTTTTATCTCGATTCCTGCCGTACGTCTTACTTCTGTTAAAATTTTTTTTCCGACAGGATACACCTCCACCCTCTTTCCCTTCTCCCGATCCAATAATACTTCCTGCAATTTTTTATATAACATGAGGTTAAAAGAGCCACAAAGCCCCTCGTCCGACCCGAAAACGACAACAGCAACTTTTTCCACGGATCGCTCAATACTCCACGGAGAAACGTAATCGCACGTACCCGAGATACGATCCAATAGACGTTGCAATTGTTCCAGATAGGGGCGAGTATTATACAAGGCATTTTCTGCCTTTCTCAGCCTGGCCGAAGAGATCATCTTCATCGCCCCCGTTATCTTTTGGGAAGAGTGTACCGAATTAATCCTCCCTTTTAATTCTCGTGTCGTTGCCATGTTGTTTATTCCTTAAATTTTTGAGCTACATCTGCTGCAACCTCTTTCAACAAAACAGAAACAGAATCATCCAAAATACCGTCACGTAGTTTATCCAATACTTCTTTCCGGTACCTGGATCGCAAAATTTCCAAAAAGAATTTCTCAAACTCAGCTACATTCTTTAAGGGAACACCTTTCAATAAAGCTTGTGTACCACAATATATGACAGCCACTTCTTCCTCCACAGGCATAGGAGAATAAGCAGGTTGTATCAGTAGTTGTGCATTTTTACGCCCCTTATCGATAACCATGGCCGTCACCGAATCCATATCTCCGCCAAATTTAGCAAAAGCTTCCAACTCCCGGTATTGGGCCTGATCGATTTTCAAAGTCCCCGCTATTTTTTTCATGGATTTTATCTGTGCATTACCTCCTACACGGGAAACAGAAACCCCCACGTTAATAGCAGGTCGTACGCCTTCATTAAATAAACTGGATTCCAGAAATATTTGTCCATCCGTTATTGAAATCACATTTGTAGGAATATAAGCAGAGACATCACCGGCCTGAGTTTCAATAATAGGCAAAGCCGTCAAAGACCCTCCTCCTTTAATATAAGGTTTCAATACTTCCGGCAAATCATTCATTGAGGCGGCCACCTCGTCATTCGAAATAATCCGTGCTGCTCTCTCCAACAATCTGGAATGCAGGTAAAAAATATCACCCGGATAAGCTTCCCGTCCGGAAGGACGACGCAAAATCAACGAAATTTCACGATAAGCCACGGCCTGCTTGGAAAGATCGTCATACACGACAAGAGCGTGACGACCGCTGTCCCGGAAAAACTCCCCGATAGTTGCTCCCGCGAAAGGAGCGTAATAACGCATTGCCGCGGAATCCGAAGCATTTGCCGCTAACACAATAGTATATTCCAACGCTCCGCGCTCGCGTAACGTATTTACCAACATGGCAACAGAAGAAGCCTTTTGTCCGACCGCCACGTAAATACAATAGACAGGATCTCCTTCATCGAAATTCTTTCGCTGATTCAATATGGTATCTATCGCTATCGTTGTCTTTCCCGTTTGTCTGTCGCCGATAATCAACTCCCGTTGTCCACGACCGATTGGCACCATGGAGTCAACAGCTTTAATCCCGGTTTGCAAAGGCTCTTTCACCGGCTGCCGATAGATAACACCCGGGGCTTTCCGTTCCAAAGGTAACTGGATCAAGTCCCCCTGAATAGGACCGGCTCCGTCGATCGGTTCTCCTAACGTATTCACTACACGCCCTAACAACCCTTCTCCTACCTTAATAGAGGCAATATTACCGGTACGCTTTACCGTAAAATTTTCTTTTACCTTATCCCCGGCATTCATCAGTATGACTCCGACATTATCCTCTTCCAGATTCATTGCCACTCCCAACACCCCGTTTTCAAATTCGATCAACTCATTGGAGCGCACGTTATCCAATCCAAACACGTGAGCAACACCGTCACCGACCTCCATTACCGTCCCCACCTCTTCAAAAGCCATCTTGGTATCCACCTCCTTAAGCTGCATCTCTAATATATCTGAAATTTCATCTGCTTTAATCATAACTTTTCACTTAAAAATTAATTTTCTATTTCAAAAGTCCCAGACGAATCTCCTTCAATTCCCTGAGCAATGAAGCATCCAATTGACGAGTTCCGATCACCAAAATAAATCCTCCGATAATAGCCGGATCTATTTTATGCACGAACTCTATTGTTTTATCTGTACTTTTTTTCACAAATGCCTTAATCCTCTCCAATCCTTCTTCCTTCAGATCGGTTGCCGTAATCACCTTCACCCGTATTATACCATAAGCCTCCCTATAAAGTTTCTGGTACACCAGGCAAATCGATCTCATATACATCTCCCGATGATTTTTGATCAGCAACCGAATGGCCCGCAAATAGGCTTGTCCGGGCTCAATCCCGATCGCTGTCGATAAAAGTTGTATTTTATCATCAGCCGACAACATCGGATTCAACAAAGCCTTCTGTAAATCCGGATGAGAGATATAGTTTGCCTGAAATAATTTCATCTTATCATAGACCAACTCTTCTACTCCCAGACTTTGTGCATACCGGAATAGTGCTTTCGCGTATCTACGTGCAATCAATCCTTCATCCATACTCTTTACTCTTTATTCTCTAACTCATTCAATAACTTATCGATGATTTCCATCTGAGCCTTATCGGTAGACAAATCTCTTCGCACCAACTTTTCAGCTATCTGGAGAGAAAGTATTCCCACCTGCTTTCGCATTTGTAATTCAGCTTCCCGTTTCGATTGTTCTACGGCTAATTTTGCCGCCTCGATCACCCGATGAGCCTCTTTATCCGCTTCTTGACGAGCTTCTTCGATTTTTTCCCGTTTCAGTCGTTCTGTTTGCTGTAACACCTCCAATTGCTGCTTGTGCGCTTCGGCAAGCAACTTTTGGGCATCGGCTTTCGCCTGTTCCCTATCTTTTTGGGCTTCCCGGGTGAACTCCACGCCTTTATCAATAAAAGCGGCCCGTTCCTCCATGTTTTTTATGATCACCGGCCAGGCAAATTTTCCGAGAATACCCAACAGGATCAAAAAAACAACCAGCATCCAAAACGCCAATCCGAATTCCGGTGTAAATAATGACATAACCTAACGTTTATACAAATAAAGCCAACAAACAAACAATAATCGCAAAAAGGGCAACCCCTTCCACCAAAGCGGCAATAACAATCATATTGGTTCTGATCTTATTGGTTGACTCCGGTTGACGAGCGATGGCATCCATGGCAGAAGAACCGATTTTTCCAATTCCGATACCGGCCCCGATTGCCGCAATGCCTGCTCCGATTGCTGCTCCGATCTTTGCCAAACCAACGCTGGCAACTGCTTCTAATAAAATCATACTTAACATAACCTTTTCATTTTAAATTAATTCTTTATTCATCTATTGTTCCACAACCCTTTGATTGTTTCAATTCATTGTTTCATTCGATCATTCATCACTATCCTTTTTTACCCGGGCCAATCCGATAAATAAGGCGGAAAGCATCATAAATACGTAAGCCTGAATAAAAGCGATTAACACGTGAATCAAATCCATAAATACGGCAAAAAAGACAGATAAAACTGTCGTTGTGCCCACAACAAGGCTTCCCATCGCTCCAAACAGGAATATCAATGATATTAAAATAATAATAATCAAGTGTCCCCCCAACATATTGGCAAAAAGCCGGATCATTAGGGCGGCCGGTTTCGTGAATACCCCAAATACTTCGATCAAAGGCATGATCGGAAGAGGAAACTTCAACCACGTCGGCACATCCGGCCAAAAAACATCTTTCCAATACCTCTTCGTTCCAGAAACATTCACGATAACAAAAGTACATAAAGCCAGTACCAAGGTGATAGAAAGATTTCCGGTCACATTGGCTCCCCCGGGAAAAACAGCAATCATGCCCACCAAGTTTGCTATAAAAATAAAGAAAAATACGGTCAATAAATAAGAAGCATAACGCTTGGCTTCCTCTCCCAATATTCCTACAATAACTTCCTGGTACAGCATCTCCACAATCATCTCGATAAATCCCAATCCCTTGCGTGGAGCCTTCCATTTTTTTCGTTTATAAAAGCGAACCAAAGCAAAAGCCATCCACAAGGTTAATAAAGCAGTTAGAAGGATCGACATCACATTTCTCGTGATAGAAAAATCTAACGGCCGATACAAATTACCCAAAACATCCTCACCAACCACCTTATTTTCGTATTTTCCTTCCCCGGTGATATAAAAGCCTTCGTGTTTATTCCCCTTCTCCAGATGCTTCGAACTGAATATATGCCATTTACCCGTATTATCTCTGACAATGACGGGCAAAGGTAACTTCAGGTTACTGGCAATTTCCCAGCCGTATGTATCTCCCAAATGCTCAAAAATAACCTTTTTAGGCTGGAAAACATCTTTCTTCTCTCCCTGCCCTATCTCCTCGTCCACACCTCTCGATACGGTTTCCAGGCTATCGTTTCGCACTCCCGGATTTTCCCGAGCAAATACCTTCATACCTCCTGCAAACAGAAACAACATCACGAAATATGTAATCCATTTTTTCATAACCTTAACCGATACAAATAATCACTTCGTTATCTCGTACTTCCACCACTCCACTCTCTATCATCAGCTCTTTCTCCCCTTCTGTTCCCAGGTAAACGACCTTTCCTTCAACCAACGAGGAAACCAATGGTGCATGATCTTTTAAAACGGTAAAAAGTCCCAGACTTCCCGGTAAAGAGACCCGCTCCACGTCACCTTTGTATATTACTTTTTCCGGAGATATAATTTTCAATTTCATAATACACCCCTTTTCTACTTAACAAACCTCCTATTTCTCCGCTGCCGCCATCATCTCTTTTCCTTTCTTTATCACATCATCGATGGTTCCCACGTTCATAAATGCCTGTTCCGGATATTCATCCATATCACCATCCAGGATCATCTTAAATCCACGAATAGTCTCCTCCAAAGGTACCATCACTCCCGGTATTCCCGTAAATTGCTCTGCGACATGAAAAGGCTGAGAAAGAAATCTTTGTGCCCGTCTCGCCCGATTGACAACAATTTTATCCGAATCCGAAAGTTCATCCACGCCTAAAATAGCAATAATATCTTGAAGTTCATTGTAATGTTGTAATAACTCTATCACCCGTTGAGCTATATTATAATGTTCTTCACCGACAATATTCGGATCCAAAATACGAGAACTGGATTCTAACGGATCAACAGCAGGATAAATACCCAACTCCGTAATCTTACGACTCAATACCGTCGTAGCATCCAAAAAATTAAACGTTGTAGCCGGAGCGGGGTCGGTTAAATCATCCGCGGGAACGTAAATAGCCTGAATAGAAGTAATCGATCCGTTCTTTGTGGAAGTAATCCGCTCCTGTAATTTTCCCATCTCTGAAGCCAAGGTCGGCTGATACCCCACGGCAGACGGCATCCGTCCCAACAAGGCCGAAACCTCGGACCCCGCCTGAGTAAAACGGAATATATTATCAATAAAGAATAAGATCTCATGACCTCCCTCGTTTGAATCCCTAAACATTTCCGCCACGGTCAAACCGGAGAGAGCCACTCTTAAACGAGCTCCAGGGGGTTCGTTCATTTGTCCGAAAACCAAAGTCGCCTGAGATTGATTCACTTTTTCCATATCCACACTCTCCAGATCCCATTTTCCCTCCTCCATCTCATTCTTAAATTTTTCACCGTAATTGATGACTCCGGATGCGATCATCTCCCGCAACAAATCGTTTCCTTCCCTTGTTCGTTCTCCAACTCCCGCAAAAACAGAATATCCGTTATGTCCCTTCGCTATGTTATTGATCATTTCCATGATCAATACCGTCTTTCCCACGCCCGCTCCGCCGAATAAACCGATCTTTCCTCCTTTGGCATAAGGCTCCAACAGATCGATAACCTTAATACCCGTAAACAAAAACTCCTCCTTAATCGATAAATCTTCAAATTTAGGAGCCTCTCTATGAATAGAAAGTGTTTCAGAATAGTCTAAAGGAGCCAAGTAATCAATGGCATCACCCGTGACATTCAGCAAACGTCCTTTTATTTGTTGTCCTACAGGCATCGTTAAAGTCCTGCCCAAATCAATAGCTTTCATTCCCCGGCACAATCCATCCGTCGTATCCATGGCAACACAACGTACGGTATTTTCTCCGACATGCTGTTCAACCTCTACGATCAACTTATGCCCATTATCTCTTTCAATTTCCAACGCTTCATAAATCGGTGGTAATTCGCCTTCTTTATTCTCGAAGATAACATCGACAACAGGTCCGATTACCTGTGTAACATACCCAATTTTCTGTATCATAACATCAATTTAAATTCTATAAACATCAGAACTATATGTTAACGTATTTCAACTTAAAAAGTTTTTATTCTAATACCGTTAACACTACAAGGCAGGAACATCCTCTATTAATAGACTCAAACAGAACTAAATAATTATTTTATTCAGCATATAGATATAAAATCCCTGTATATGCCGCTCGAATAAATGCCCTTCTATTTTCCGGTAACTATCGGTATACTTCAATAAAGCGATCATCGTTTGACGGTTACTCCTTGCAGAGGAATCAAACCATCTGCCTTTTTGAAGTTCGGATTCTGCAGGCAAATCAACCGTAGGCATCAAAACAAACGAGCTTCCTATCCAATCGTAAGCATTCATTAATTTATCAACCGTCACAGGCAAAGAAAAACTCATTTGATAATTCTCAGAAACAATAGAATTTGCATCCTCTCCCTCATAAATAGCTTTCTGAAGAGGCTCTGCCCCGACACTCAGGGACACCACTAAAATCAATATGATTCTAACCAATCTTTGCATAACCACTCATACGTTATCAAAGATAATGCCAATTTTGAATTATTACAACATATTTCAAATAAAAAAAAAGTAATATCCTCTGATACAGCTCAATCTTTAAGTAGAGCAGAATCGGAAAACGGAGGTAATTTTCAGATCAGGAGAAAAAGATACCTTTATTACCTTCCGTTTTCCTGGCAGGATTCTACTTGATCTGTTTCAATGCCTGACTGGCAATCTCATCTGCAGGATCGATCCCGATCACCTTAGAGAAATAGGATTTTGCAGTATCATACTCCGCTTTAGCCGGCAAGGGATTACCATTATTTTTAGCGGTAATAGCATCTGCCTGCAAATAATAGTAATATCCCAAATACTTATAACTCTCTATCAACTCTTTTTTATTGCGTTCCGGTTGTTCCAAGGCTATTTCAATTACTTTTTCATAGTAAGGACGAGCCAAACCTTTCTCCGTCTCGGGATCCAACATGGAATTCACCCGGGCACGCCAGAAATAGCCGACATAACTTTGCGGCACTTCCACACTCACGACACCGAATAAAGAATCGGCTACCATCAATTCTCTATTTCGTGAATCCGTAACGGAATCCCGACAGGCCACGTTATAAAAACATTTCCCCAATCGTAATACATCCCCGGGTTCGGAATTTTCCGTTTCTTCCGTGTATTTTTGGTAATAGCGCATTGCCCGATCCGGTTGTTTCATTTTTATACTTATATCCATCATCTCCCGGTAAAGGTCTCTTTTGGTCTCATCCTTAAGTAACGCTTTTTCGTAATAAGACAAAGCATCATCATAACGCTCGACTAATACCAATTGCTCCGCATAACACAAAAAATCTTGGGCTATGCATTCATTTTCGGGAGTTGTTTCTATAAAATGCCGGATAGCATTTATTCCATTAGCATCAGGCTCAAGTTTCGACAAACAATAAGCATACAATCTCTTAGCCACTTTATTGTCGGATAACTCTTTTAAAACCGAATTGATTACCGGAAGCATCTCTTCGTATTGTTTATTAAAATAAAGGATTCCGGCATAACGCAACAAATGACTCGTATCGTAATAACCGTAACGAATGAATTCGGCATAATATTTTGCCGCATCACTATAAGCTCCGGACATTTCATACAACTCTCCAAGCAGACAATAAGTCCCGCAAAAATCCGGAGCCATCTCCTTCACCCGATTCAGGCTTTCCATTGAAAACGATGAATTGGTCGCCATATACAGCTGTGCCAATTTCATATAAGCCCCTATACAATCAGGAGAGAAGTAAAGCGCCATATCATATTTTGCACAAGCATCACCGATATTGCCCTCTTTGGCTAAAACATCTCCTTCCAGTAAATAGGGTAATCCGCTTTTACTATCGTACTCCTTAGCCTGTTGTATATACTCCATCGCTTTTTCTCGGTCTCCGGTATAAAAATAAGCCTGAGCCAATGCCAACCGTAAACGGACATTTTTTTTATACCCTTTGATTTTAAGAGCTTCTTCAAAAATATCCTCCGCCTTTTTCGCATCCTTTTTTAATGTTAACTTTCCAATTCCTATATAATTATAGGGATATTCAGGCTGAACCTCTATCCCCTTTTCATAATAAATTCGTGCCGAATCGGGCTGTCCCAATGCTACATAATTTTCTCCCAAATAATAATATGCCTCCATTTTTTGTTCCGGCGCAACGACCTCCAGATTTTTCAAAAAATACATTTTAGAGACATCATACATTCCGGATTGATATAAATCAATACCCTCCTTGTTACCCGCCGCCTTTACCCATACTCCGGCAAACAACAAACTTATGCATCCTATTAATTTTATCGAGTTCATGACTTTACATTTTATTATCCATTCATCTTATAACTCACCCCTTACATCCACAATATTCACAGGCATCGTAGCCGGCAATAATCCGGATTTTAAAATAATTCTCTGCCCCTGAGCACCCGTAACGAAGGAGGTTAATCCGGTCGGTAAAACACCCTTGGGATCATTCAACAAAATATAGATGTCTCTTCTCAACGGATACTGACCGGTATAAAGATAGTACTGATAGGGCTGATAACTGTTTTGATACGAAGGCATTCGAGAGCGACTAATACGCATGACCTGAATATCCTTTTTAAAATCTTTACAAAGCGAATCCTGCTCTTCACTAATCCAATTCACCCCAATCACCCCTAAAGCTCCCGGCGTACGAGCGACATAATCAATAACTTGTCGATTAGTCCCGGCTGCCCGACAACGATCGGACAACGTATCTCCCCGACATATGGAATCGATCACGTAACGAACCGTACTGGAGTTCGGATGGTCAAAAACGACCTGAATCTTTCCCAACGCGGAGCGAGAAGAGAGTTCTCTCCAATCCGTAATTTTTCCCGAAAAAATCTTTTGCAACATATCCAGATTGACAATCGAATCGGCATTATGCTTGTGTACGATCAAAGCAATTCCGTCCGTGGCAATTTTAATCGATTGCGGAAAAAATTTACGACTATGAAACGATTCCGTTTCCTCCTCCGATAAAGGACGGGTAGCGATAACGAAACGCACGCTATCCTTTAATAAAAGATTGATTGCCTCCACTTCATTCGTATATACAGGAAGTATTCCCGCGTACTCGTATCGCGATTCGAATACAGCGATCTCCTCATCCGCAATCGGAGAAAGAGTTTGATCGACAGCTATGGGAATTACGCCGCTAAACAAAGTTTCCTGTACCGCCGATGAATTGCCTTTACAGGCAACCATCAGCAGTAAGACGAAACCCAACCCAATATAGTTACTTCGTTTTTTCATAAATCACCGTTGAATTTTAAACGTGATCGGTAAAGTAAAACGTACGGAAACAGGAACTCCCTGTTGCTTTCCGGGAATCCATTTCGGCATTTTCTTCACTACCCGTACGGCCTCTTTATCCAAATCCGTATCCACGGAACGCAACACTTCGACATCCCTGACACTCCCGTCCTTTCCGATCACGAATTGTACGATTACTTTACCGGAAATCCCCATCTCTTCTGCTATTGCCGGGTAATGTACCTCTTTACTGAGCCACTTCAACAACGCTTTCATCCCACCGGGAAATGTCGGACTCTGTTCGACCACCTGAAAAACAGCATCTTCATCATTTACAACTAACTTGTGATCCTCCAGATCGGCAATATCCTTTCCGGACTCCTCATCGTTTCCCTTTACGTCCGCTACAGAGATCGCCACCTTTGCCTGAGTTACCTCTTCCTGAGTTTTCAACTCGTCTTCATCTCTCACCTCTTCATCTTTTTTGATTACCGGAGCCGTGAATTTTATCGTACTCTTCAACGTGGGAGGAGGCGGAACATTTACCGCAACCACCTTATTTTCTTCCTTTACCTCCGGTAACTCCATCTTTAAATTCGACAACTCGGTTACCGTAACCATTTTTTCTTGGGCCTTCGCCGGAGTAAAAAAACGAATAAAAATAGGCAATACCATAAGCATCACGATCAAACCGATAATAATCAGGTAGGCCGTGATATGGCGTCTGGAAGAACTCTTACGAAGCACGTAAGCCCCGTATTCCTTATTTTTTCCTTCGAAGATCAGATCACACCATTCTCCGCAGGTTACATCCAAATCTTTTGCCATAACCTATTGCTTTAATTCCACATAACGAACAACTTCTTTCAGGTCTTCCGCGTATCCATCATGCGTCAAATCCTGCAATAAACGCAAATCACCGGGAGTAATATCCATAATGGCATAACGCCCTATATTACAAATTTGCATCTCGTCCAAAGCATCTATCAGATTTTTATAATTGGCAAAATCTGTTGCTTTAATCAATACCACGGGAGAATCTTTATCTTTCCGAATCTCTGACGACTGTTTCATATACTCTTCATTCGTGATCTCCAGGTTGGCTTTTTTCCGTTTTAGTTCACGAATCTTTTGAACCACAAACTGATTACGTCCCAACAATAGAGCACGCAATCCGTTGGAGGAAAAATCAGTCTCTTTCAATAAATCCGGATCATCATAATTCGGCTCCCCCACGTAATAATATACCTTACCCTCTTTTCCTAATAAAATCGTTATCGCCTTAGAAGCTTTCACTTTATTTTGCTCCTGTTCATTTAATAAATCTTTCCGAGGCATACTAATTTCCATTGTCTGAGGTTTACTCATAGAGGTACATAGCATGAAAAAAGTAATCAATAACATATTCATATCCACCATGGGAGTAAAATCCACATGAATGTCGAACTTTTTCTGTTTACCCTTTCTTCTGCCACCCTCCTCTTTTTGTTGAATCTCTGCCATAATTTTTTATTTTAAAATCGATCAGACTTCAGGTGCGTTCTTTAAATTGGTAATCAGATTATACCGATTCTCTCTTAAATACTGAAGGGTATTCATGATATCTTTAATCAAAGGATAAGGAGTATTTTGATCTGCCTTAATCGCAATGACTAACTCTTTATTTACTTCCCGTGCACATTGCATCCAGGTCTTAAATTGATTATCCGTACTATCACACGGTATTCCGTAATTCATGATCAGCTTATCCTGTTCTTCCGGAGATAGTGCAAGAAATTGTTTCATGCCTTGAATAGGTACTCCAAAAGAATTATTCAAACTAAATTTTTTCAACTCCTGATCCGTAAAAGCGATATTATAATTTTCTCCCATTCTCTTTAAAACTTCCATCCGATCCTGAGGTTTATCCAAGCCCATAAATACCTTTCCATTCGATTCGATCAATATGGATACGATATTATTTTCCGGTATCTTTATTTCCGATACGGACTGCGGAGGACTGACCTTCACAGGCTCTTTCTGGATAAAAGTGGATGTCAGCATAAAGAAGGTCAACAATAAGACCGTCACGTCACTCATGGCCGTCATATCGATACGTGTTGATTTCTTTTTCATTTTCTGACTCATCACTCGTTCATTTTAATGGTTTCTCATTCAAATCATGCCAAAAGCGGATCGGTTGTCGGGGCAACCTGATTTTCTGTCTCCTCCCGAATGTCCGCTTCCGGCTTTCGAACGGCAAAAGTTTGCACGATATAAGCCCCGATTTCATCGATACTATGCGTAATACCATCTATTTTACTCGTGTAAAAGTTATAGGCGATAACCGCACAAGCTCCCGTCGCAATTCCAAAGGCCGTGTTTACCAAAGCTTCGGAAATACCCATCGAAAGAGCGATAGAATCCGTCCCCCCGGCAGACGACAAAGCCGCAAACGACTTTATCATTCCGATAACAGTTCCCAGCAATCCCATCAAGGTTCCCAACGTGGTTATCGTCGCAATGACGGGTAGATTCTGTTCCATAGTAGGTAATTCCAACATCGTCGCCTCTTCCAAATCTTTCCTCACGGCCAATTGCTTCTCTTCCTTAAGCATTCTTTCGTTCGACTTCACATCCGCATAAGTTGCCAGGGAAGCCCGGATCACATTGGCTACAGCCCCCTTCTGTTCGTCACACAAAGTTTTTACACCCTCCAGATCTCCATCCGCTAAGGATTTCTTTACTTTCACCACGAACTGTTTCAAATCTTTTTTGCCTCTTGCCTTGCGTAAAGCAAAAAAACGTTCCACGCTTAGCGTCAATACGGTAAATAAAAGAGTTTGGATCACGGGAACAATGATACCCCCTTTATAAATAGTTCCTAATAAATTCCCCGGTAAGGGATGGTTATTCGGATCATTGTTAATAAAGTTTACAGGATTACCGAACACGAAATGATAAACGACCAATGCCAAAGCAAAACAAAGAATAATAATCGGAAATGCAGATATTCCAAAGTTTCTTTTTCCTTTATTTATATTTTCACTCTTTTTCATGATTTCAAATTTTAAATATTACAATGCCAAGTACAACGCTAAAAAAACTAACCCGAAAACAACTCCCATTACGAGAAACGGATATAACTTTTGCAGGACCAATTCCCCGCTTAATTTTCTCTTTTCCATGATATAATTATTTATTCAAAAACATAAAATAGTTGCTCTTTGCGAAGTATAGAAACCGGAACTTCTCCGCCTTCTTTCTCATACACGAACGGCCGATTACAATTTATCCATAAACATACGTTACACACCTTGATACCCGGACACGATATCAACGTTACGATATACCTGTTCCCGAATGAATCTCGCAAATCTATTCATTCTTCACTTTTCACACCTGATATTCACAGGCGCAATGGGTCAGAACAGCAAAAAACAGGCAGGCTAAACAATTATTTTACGCAGATGATAGACATAGAAACCTTTCTGGTGACGAAGCACAAGAAGTTTATCAAAATTCTCTTGAGAAAGAGTTTTCTCCGATAAAACTACATCTATTTTTAAAGAAGAAAGTTGAATATTTCGATAATGTAATAAGGACACGTGTTCCCGATTACCATTAAAAGAAATTTCTTGTTGGGAAAAAACGAGAGATCGCTCTATGGCCCCACTACGGTCTATTTCAGCCGTCGAAAGTGTTGGATCATCCTTCTCCCCTTCTACACATACTTCATTCCCCACGACTCCCCGACTATCGGACTCCAAACCGAATAGTTCCGTGCCAAACAGGAAGAGAAGCATGAACAGCGAGACATATTGAAACAATATCTTTCTCATTTTTTCATATTAATTACACTCAAAATTAAGAAATATTATTTTCAAAAAAAACGTTTTTGATAAATAATTTATGAATTTGATAAGGATTCACATTAATCCATATTCTTTTATTTATCTATCTCATATTTTAATTTTCTTATACGATAAACAAATCCAAAAGTTAACGAACCGTTTTTCCGTGCCAATTCATGAATTTCATTCGAAAACAGGTCATTTTAATGAAGTAAGATGTAACAACCCTTGTTTTAATCACGAATAAAATATAACTTGCATTATTCAAATCATGTAAATAAATCGTATTGAACATGAAAATAGAAACTTTAACTACAGCTGAAGAGGCCTTACGTTCGCTAAGTGAAAAACTCATCTTTATTATCGGACAAAGTCGGGTAAATCCGTTTCACATTGCATTATCCGGCAGTAAAACGGCACAAATGCTATTCAAAATATGGGTAAAAGAATACAAAGAACGTATTCCCTGGGACATACTCCGTTTCTATTGGGTAGACGAGAGATGTGTCGCCCCGGATGACGATGAAAGTAACTTCAAACATGCCGAACAACTTCTTTTCCATCCTCTGGAAATTCCCATAGACCACATTCACCGCATCTGGGGAGAACAAGATCCCAATATCGAGGCGGAACGTTACTCGGAAATGGTTAAATGGGAACTTCCCGGCTATTCCGATCTTCCCCGTTTCAACTGCATCATTCTCGGCGTAGGTACGGACGGGCATACGGCTTCTATCTTTCCGGAGTCATCCAATTTATTAACAGATCGTCGTTGCTATGCGGTATCTCAACATCCCGTCACGGGGCAAAAACGAATCGGTATGACGGGTTCTCTTATTTTACAGGGAAAACATATTTTGGTTCCCGTTCTCGGCCCCGAAAAAAAGGAGATCATAGAGCACATTGCCCAGGGTGAAGGAAATTTTCCGGCTCTTTATATCCTTTCAAAAGCTCGTAATGCTTATATATACACGGATCAACTATTATAATTTCATCACAAAGAAAGTTTCAATATAATCGTATTAACCGGGAAATAATTTTCCCGGTTAATGTTTTATAAATCAACACGAAACATTTACTGATAGTAAATTCATGTTATTTTTCAATAATCATAAATCATTTTAAACAAAACAAAATAAAGCGTACAATCGATATACATGGATAATATCTAAAAACAAAAAGAAATGAAAAAAGTATTACAAGAATTCAAAGCTTTTGCCATGCGTGGGAATGTAGTGGATATGGCTGTCGGTATCATTATCGGAGGAGCTTTTGGCAAAATAGTTTCCTCGTTAGTCGGTGATATTCTAATGCCAGCTATCGGCTTGGCATTGGGAGGTATCAATTTCTCTCATCTAAAAATAGTCTTAAAACAAGCTGTCCTCGATAACGGGAAGATAGTCTCCCCGGAAGTTGCTTTAACCTATGGCAATTTTATACAAGTAGTCATAGACTTTATAATCATTGCCTTTTCTATATTTATCCTTATAAAGGTAATCAGCAAGCTATCTCAAAAGAAAGAAGAACCCCCCGCCACACCACCGGCTCCCCCTGCCGATGTCCAGCTATTAACAGAAATACGGGACCTTTTAAAAGAAAAAGAGATAAAATAAATTTTCATCGCCATTATTACAAAAAAATACTGATCTTTATAAGCAAGATCAGTATTTTTTTTGTAAAGAAACATCCATCGCACTTCCATCCGGTTACATAAAATACATATTTTTCAGAAAGCACCGCATCCCGTTTCTACATGCTATTCAGATGATTGTATTGACAATAAATAATACAATATCAAAATAGCAACAAGTTTTATTGGAAACCATAACAAGCATTATTATAATAAATATCAGCAAATATTTGCATATATAATTATTTTGTTTTTAATTTATAGAAATAAATTAACAATCTAAATGATTAGCTATGAAAAAGAAAATTTTACTTATTATGATGTTATTTATAACTCTTAGCGGGAGTTATAAAGAGGAAGTAAAAGCGGCCAGTAGTCTTGTTTTTATGGAAACTCTCTCTTCTACTGAAACACCGAAACCACCGTTTTTCCAAGTTCCTCCCCCAGAAAAGCTTACGATTGAAGAGGACGGAGTTACGACCATTACGACACTAATTACCGGAACTACACCTATCAAAGTTTACATTCGTCACAATAACGTATCAATTATCGATAATTCAGATTATACAATAACCATAAATCAAAATATTGTAACCATTGTCATTAGTGAGACAAAAGCAAAACATGCAGGGGAATATAAAATAATAGCCACAAACAAAGTAAGCTCCGTATCAGCAATATGCACATTGACCGTTGCCAAAAAAAGTCCAATACAAGGCTAAACTTAATTTTCTAAAGCATTATTAAAAGAATTGTTCTATAATGGAAAAATAAGGACAATCTTTTTAAAGTATACTATATTTCTCCTTACTTTTCAGCACATAGTTAAAAACTTATCTATTTATAAAAATTATAAAGTTAGCATCATGAACAAGAACAATATCTTTATCGAGGCCGTGTACGAGTTTAAATGTTCCCGCAGGAATATTCTTTTCAGAATATTTACAATTCTATCTATCACGGGATTCGTTGTCTACCAGTTCACTCCCCTGTTTGAAAATGGTATCAACTCGATAGAAGATTTGTTCCGGTTCTCCATGGTCTGGGTATCACAAGCCTTACCCTCCTCCATCCCTTACAAGACGGCTTATTATTTTAACATCGTTCAATTGTTCTTCGTCATCGGTTTTATCGTTAACGACTCGAGAACCACCAGGTTCAGAGCCAAAGAAACCTTACACACACACCCGCTCGAAAATGACGATATCGTGATCGGAAGTTTTTTAGGGAAATGGCTTCTCTTTACCGTGGTGAACCTTATCGTGTTTGCCATTTCCATACTGATAAACGCCGTTTTTTATCCCCGCTCTTTTGACTTGGCTCTCTATCTCTTTTACTGGCTCACGCTTAACCTACCGGCCTTGGTTTACTTCCTCGGTATCTCCTACCTCGTGATCCGGTTCGTTCGTCAACAAGGACTAAATTTGATGATTTTAATCCTCTTGCTTGGTACCATCGGTTATTATGGTGCCGATTGGTTTAACGGTTTACTCGACCCGTGCGCCAGTTATATCCCCAATATGTTTTCCGATTTCACGGGACACGTGAACTTGGGAAACTACCTGTTGCAAAGAAGTTTTATCCTGCTAACGGGTATCGGGTTCCTCGCCTTGTCGATTATTCCATACCCCAGAATTCCCAATTACCGGAAAACCTCCAAAAAAAGCCTGAACGTTGCCTTCGCTATGTTTATACTGGCATGCGGACTGGCGATCGTGTTCGCTTCCCGTCACGGGGCAATTGACAATCAAAGGGAAGCCTACAAGCGAGTGTACGAGGAACACGGGAAACTCCCGGCCGCAAGAATCGTTCGAAACGACTTGCACGTGAAAGAGAAAAAAAACGGCAATATCGCGGTAAACAGCAGGATGGAAATCGAGAACAGAAACGTGAAAGCAATACCTCTCGTCATCTATCTCAACCCGGGACTCAAAGTCAACTCCCTCGAGATAGACGGGAAAATGGCCTCTTTCAAAAGGGAACAGCAAGCTATTGTCTCGGAGAAAAAATTAAAACCCGGGGAAAAGGTCGAGGTAGCTATCGATTACGAGGGAAACATCGAGAACGATATCTGCTTTTTAGATACGGACTCGGAAAAATACCATTCCCCGGCGATAAATAATATCGATATATACCGCTTCGGTTACACGCCCGCTTTTTGCGGGAAGGGGTACAAGCTGCTTACACCGGAGTGTATCTGGTACCCGGTGTGCGTGCCACCGTACGGGGAAACCGGGATCAGGAACGTCAATTTCTCCCGCTACTCGTTACGGGTGGAACACGATCCCCGGTTGACAGCTATCTCGCAAGGAAGTACCATAAAGGAAAAGAAAGGAGAAACCACGTTCACCCTCGACCATGACATGCCGGGTATCAGCTTGTGTATCGGGAACTACAAGAAACGGGAAATCACGGTAGATTCAACCCGTATGACACTTTATTACCTACCCAGCCACGAGTATCTTCTAAAGAAACACGACGATTTTCCGGTAGAAGACTTAAGAGAGAAATTAAAAGGCATCAAGGAGGTAACTTTTGAAAGCGAATGTATACGAACTGCCGAATCTAAAAAAAGATCTTACTTGGGGCAAAAGAATAACTATGACCCGACACAAAAATACCCCTACCGCTGGTTCTCGCTCGTGGAGGTACCTTGTAACTTTCATTGCTTTCCCGGGATAATGCGATTGACCGGAGAGCGTGTACAGGGAGGAATAGTGTTTATACCGGAAAAAAAATATTCGTTAGAAATTTATTCTTTCGAACCTACTAAAGAAATGACAGATAGAGATATAGCAATTTTCTGGTTAAACCTGGATATTGAATTTATCAAACAGAACGGCAGTTATGACGTGAAGCCTATGTTCAGCGGAAAAACAATGTTTATTTCCTCCCGGAAATACCCGATCATTCATGATATTTTAACCAACGTGGCACGTGGAGATTTCAAAGACAATAATTCATCCCCGATGGACGATTACCTCGCTGCCGAGTACCTGAACGGCAAGAGTTTAAAAGATGCCCTACACGATAAAAAATTATCCTCGGGCAGGTTAGGAAGTATTATCCGTAAAAAAAGTGAAGAACTATGGGCATACATCATGTTACAGGTGAAAGAAGAACAATTTCAAGAATTTTATTTGGACTTTGCCAAGAATAACCTTTTTCAGGAAACCACCTCGGGTGAGTTTTTCCGGCAGTTTAACGATACGTTCGGATTCCGGTTAGATTCCCTCGTGGAGAATTGCTACAACGCTAATCGATTGCCCCTGCTCGATGTGCGGGATGTACGGGTCATGAAGATCACGGAAACAGACACACCCTATAGTTTGTATAGCTTCAAGGTATTTAACCGGAGTGATGCGCCCGGACTAATCAAAACGGGAGAACACAAAGGGTGGATTATCCCACCGCACGAGGGAAGGGAAATACGGGTTCGGGGACAGCAATATTATGGAAATATCCTGCAAACACCTTTGGCTCAAAATATTCCCGCTATTGTACGTTTCAAAACAGAAGACCCGGGAAACGCCAACGTGGACACGACTACCGGGGTCCTTAAATTAGACGCATCCATGTTCCCTGCGGACAAGAAAGAGAATGAAATTATCGTGGATAACGAAGATCCCGGGTTCAAGGTGGTAAAACCGGAGAGTTTTATCACCTCTTTATTCCGAAAAGAAAAAAAACGGGAAAAATATCATGAATTTTTCACGGAAGATACCTGGTTTCTTACTATTCAAAACCATTTTTATGGCTTCCCCGTGAAAAGTGCATATTATAAAATAGCCGGTTCTGGTAAGCAAAAAGTGGAGTGGAACGTCACCTTACCGCGAGAGGGAAAATACGAGGTATTCTTTTACTACACGGAATTCGGTGACTCAGATTCTTTTACCATGGGTGTACCCGAAAATCTAAAGATATTACGTTCCTATACCGTTTTCGACGGTAAAAAAGAGCAGGAAGTTATCGTCTCTTTGAGCAAAGAGAAAGAAGGGAGCTGGATATCCTTAGGAACGTTCGATTTTTCGAAAAACGCCCGGGTAACCCTAAGCGATAAGACCTTAAATAAAGACTTCCGCCAAGGACTTGTGGCCGATGCCGTGAAGTGGGTGAAAATAAAAGAATAAATTCAAGTTGACAAAAGATTAATTTAACTCCTATAATGATACCCGGGGACGGTTCTTGGGTGTTATTTTTATACCTCAAGAACCGTCCCCGGGGTACAAAAAATAACTTGACGGGACGGTTCATCTCGCAAAATCAATAAATCAATAATCAATTATTTTATTTTCAATAACAACGCATTCACGGCAACTATAACCGTACTGAATGACATCAGGACCGCCCCCAACGCAGGGCTTAAAACGATGCCGACCGGAGCAAGGATTCCTGCAGCTAAAGGAATGGCAATGATATTGTATCCTGCAGCCCACCATAAATTCTGTACCATTTTGGAAGAGGTTCTTTTTGCCAATGACAAAAAATGGATGATGTCGTAAGGATTACTTTGTACTAAAACCACATCGGCCGAATCGATAGCGACATCCGTACCTGCACCAATAGCAACACCGATATCCGCACGGACTAACGCGGGCGCATCGTTTACTCCATCGCCGACCATCATCACCTTTTCCCCTTTTTGCTGATACTCTTCGATTATCTTTTCCTTATCCCCGGGAAGTAAAGAAGCACGTACATTATCTATACCCAATGATTCGGCAATCATCATGGCCGATGCCGGATTATCACCCGTCAACATAACAGAAAGGATATTTTTTTGCCGCAAAGCTTCTATCGTTTCACGGGCTTCCGGTTTTATCCGGTCGCCCTGGGCAACCAAACCGATCACTTCTTCTTTCCACAAAAGATAACTGATCGAATTTCCTTGACGGGCCAATCGATCAAACTCGTCGGAATCATACGGGATACGATTTGTATTTAAGTAAGTAACGGCAACAAGTTTCACGGGATTACCGTCGATCTCCCCTGTCAACCCGGTTCCCTCCATAAGAGTAACATGTTCGGCATCGGATATAGTAATATTTCTTCTGTGGGCTTCCCCTACAATTTGCTGAGCCAAAGGATGATCCGAATGAACTTCTAAGGCGGCCATCATACTTATAACCTGCTTGTCATTCCATTTACCGGAAAGACTCTTTATTTCGGTTATTCGAAAATTTCCTTCCGTCAAGGTTCCCGTTTTATCCATAGTGACCACATTTATTTTTTTGGCTTTTTCGAGAGCATTTCTATTCCGAATCAGAAGTCCACGAGTCGCACCTAAAGAGGTAGAACGAGCTACCACCAAAGGTATAGCCAATCCTAACGCGTGAGGACAAGCAATAATAAATACAGTTACCATACGAGTCAATGCCGTATTTAAATTCTGATCGATGGCCAACCAAAGAATAAAAGCAATTATTCCCACGCACAACGCCACGTAAAAAAGAGCTTTTGCCACTTTATCGGATACGGATTCGACCCTGGACTTTTCCATCTGGGCATTACTTACCAACTCCATCACTTGGGCAAGGTAACCGGATTCCCCGGTACCCGTAACCTCTATCACAATCGTCCCGTTACCGTTCAAGGAGCCTCCTATCACAGAAGCTCCGACTCCCTTTTTCACTCCCCGGGATTCTCCCGTAACCATGGATTCATTTACTGTTGTTTCTCCCGAGACGATTTTTCCGTCCGTCGGGATCCGTTCGTTCAATTTCACCATCACCTGCTGTCCTATTTTCACCTCTTGAAGAGGAACCTCCCTCGTACTTCCATCTTGCTGTACAAGATGTACACTCCCCGGAAGTAATTCCGCCATTTTTTGTAAAGCATTCCCGGCACGTCCGACCGCCCTCATCTCAACCCAATGTCCCAGTAACATAATCACGATTAACGTGGCTAATTCCCAGAAAAACTCCATCTTATGATCAATAGTATGCAATATATCATTTGCAATAAAAGCATATACACTATAGACATAAGACACGATGATTCCCATGGCAATCAAGGTCATCATAGCCGGACTTTTCATTTGTAACTCCATTTTTGCCCCGGATAAAAAAGGTTTACCTCCATAAAAAAACAGGAAAGAAGCCAAAACGAGCACGATCCAAGACGACCCCGGAAACGACAATTGCCAAGAAGCACGTATACCCATCATCGGGGATAATAATAAAATCGGTACGGTTATTACAAGCGAAACCCAAAATTTTTGTTTCAAATTACCCATATGCATCATATGACCACCCATACTATTTCCTGCCATATGACCTTTCGTATCCATTTTCATATCTTCTTTCATCGTATGATTCCGTTCCATTTTCATTCAGCTTAACAATGGCAAATATACGAGAAAAACTTTCAATAAGTGTCATTTTTTTTATAATATCACAAATATCAATCTACTTAACGTTCGAGCTACACTTCCGGAGCCATCGAAACAACAGACCTTGTGACATTTTTCAAGAATATAAAAATCATATACTTTACTATACAACAACTACTTAACAAGCTATAAAAGTAAAAGAGGAATGGTTTTAAAACGAATGATTTTTTTAGATCGCCAAAATTCTAAATATGAAGCAAAATCACTTATCTTTGCTCCGCAATTCTAAATAGTCACATTTTGAGAACAATTCTTAGACTTATACTGGTTTAATATTAGCCTCATAAACCACAGGCTAATAGTTCTTTTGTTCGAGTAGGACTACTCGGAGAGGTTTTTATATCATCTTTATCATTCACAGTATTTTCCTTTAAGGACAATAATATTTGTTATTGTAATTACGGCTATCCCTGGTTTTGTCATAACCTGCAATACTGTGAATCATCAGGAAATCTTAAAAAGAACATTTAAGCACAGTATAGATCATGAAAACAGAATATATATGGGAAATAAAGGTTAAAAATACTCCTACCTTAAAAAGAAAATGTAATCACTGTAATTCTAACAGGTTTTATTGCAGCGACAAATTCAGAATGAATTCTCAGAAAAAAAATATTGATGTATGGCTAATTTATAGATGTACAAAATGCGACAGTACATACAACTTAACCATATTATCACGTTCAAAACCCGAACTAATAAAAAAAGATTTGTTTCTCAAATTTTTGGAAAACAATGAAGCCATAGCCTGGGAATATGCTTTTTCTCCCGAAACAGGAAGAAAAAATAGTGTCGAATTGGATTACAGTAGTGTCGAATACGAAATAGTACATGATATTATTTCGATAAACGACATTTTAAATTCCGACAATGAGTTTATAACATTTAAAATTCGAAATCATTTCGAGTTCGGACTAAAATTATCTTCTGTTGTCAGATTTTGCTTAGGTTTATCGGCCAATCAATTAAACCGGATGATTGAAACAAAAGCAATTTTCACTCCCGAAAATTATTCGCTAAAAAAACATAAAGTCAAAAACGGAGATATTGTACTGGTAAGCAGAGAGAAGTTAGAAGACCTATATACAACAGAATGATACCGGAAATTGACTGAAAAACGAATACATGAACGATTAACATCCTTATCAGGTTAATAAGTCATTGCGAAGGAAACGACTTCTGTGTATTTAAAGTTTGTAGAAGGATACACAAAGCTTTATTTATAGGGGACAACCGTATAAATAGAGATTGCCAACTCATCTGCTACTTCCTGGTATTTTCAGCCCTCGAGAAAACATTTCCTGAACACGACCTTTGTTTGTTCAGGTAATTCAATCATATACTATCATTAAACATAAATTTTGTATATATAAATAAACAATTAGTACACATAACAACTATTTTGTCCATTAAACAAGCCAATATAGTTGTATATTTGAAATAACATTCCTATATTCGTATATAATAGATTAAAATTATAATCCATGAAAAAGTATATATTAATATGTATGGCATTCGTATTCTTTTCCTGTTCTGAAGAGAAACAGAAAATAGTAGAACGTTACGCTTTCCAAGAGATTGGTAAAGATATTGGCGATGAATACAAGGATATTGTAAAAGACTTAAAATCACGTTACGCACCAGAAGAACTATCAAAATCTTCAGAGATTATTAGTAGCAGCCCAACCAGAAAATTTATTAGCGAACTCGAACAATATAAGCTCTCCGCCCTCTCGTATTACAAATTTGACGCAAAAAAGTTTTACGATAATCCCTCTGAAGAAAATTTGTTAAAATGTATGATCCCATTAAACAAACTGAATATCATAACAGAACGTGATGGAATTACGAAAGCCCGAATGCTTATTGAAAAAGTACACGGGACATGGGAACTCAATCAACTAACTCCCACGTACGGAAAAACGATTTCGTGGTTATGCGATTCTTTATACAAAGCCGGAACAAAACATTGTAAAATATTCGTACATGGAAGTACACGAGAATTTGTAACCTTTGAAAAACAAGGGAAACCATTGTATTTCAAAATCACAGGAGAACCGATTTCCGCAGAACGTTTGTGTGAATACTTTGTAGAACAATATAAACGTGCGCAAGAACAACAAAAATACATAGAAGAACATCCCGAATTATTTGATGCTCCAACTCCTCAAAACAATAAAGCACTCTAAATAATTCATTGCATAAATGAAGCTGTCTCTCGAAAAAGAGGTAGCTTCTTTTATCTTTCAAATCAAAACAATCAATTCGTTTCTATCATCATCAAATCTGTCATACAAAAAACAAATCATTTACATCTGAAAATAATACATTAACTTTCATATTAACATCCAACGATTATAGATAATAACTTCTTTTTTATTCCATGACTATCTTCTTTTACTACCTCAAATAACATTTAAAGAAACCTATTTCAGAATCGATAACAAGCTGCCTGTCTAAAAATAAGTTACCATGCTCACAAGATAGCTCAGGCAGAAGAGTACACGAATGACAGGCTGCAAGATTTAACTGAGCAATCCCTTGCCCTTCACTTTCATAACATATTGGATCAAGAGAGCAGTTTCTGGCCCGATTCAATGCACTATCCAAAATCTCTTGCATATCAACTAAATCATTACACAATTTTGACAAACCACCTAAATAACCGTTAGTTCCATCATAAGCTGAAATCAAAAAACCGTACATAGTATCACTAACATATAACCGTTCCTGCATCGAAGACATCGGATAACCGCAAATATATTCCAACTCTCTCATCAACAAATGAGCCAAAGTATGTATTAATATTTTCCGCGGAGACAAATTTTCAGCTTCTATTTGATGAAATTTCCAATCAGATCTTTTACCATGTTCAATAATAATATTAACACGGTCTATAACTTCTTTTTTCTTTTCCCAATCTGTTAATTTTTTTATATCTAAAACAAATAATATACCTTCACCATAACTTTCTATAGCAGGTAAAATATAAGTATTAAAACTATTTTTCGATAAAGATTGTCTTTTAACATTATAGCTTTTAATATATTCTTCATCCCCAACCAATACACTGTCTACATCAATAGGTTCATTACGAGTAAAAGAGGTCTGTACCGTCACTTTCTTTAATTTATCAATCTTAACCAAATATTTAAAACCACTCAATTTATTTTCAACATTGATTAATCGAAACCTAATCTTCCGATCATCAGGCTGTTTCTTCATTAAAAAATATTCGTATTCTGTCTGACGATAAAGAATTTCAGGAATAAAAGTATTCTTCGGCTGTTCAATATATTGCATTGATAATTCTCTTGGAACCTCGTAATCAAGCCACATATCTTCAATAATTTTCTTAACAGCTTTACCTTTTTCAAGCCATTTATCAATCAACAAGCAATTATCGGATGATATACACATAATTTGCTGTTCAGGAATCCAAAGGCTACTTAACGTATTCGCATAATATACACTATTACTCGATTTTATCTTTACCGTAGCTTTCTCATCACAAGTTTCTTTTATAAATGTACCCTCCTGAGAACCCAACCAATATTTTTTCCCACCACACTTTTGTTGGAATCCAAAAATACCTTTCAAGGACTCACTTTTACCACATTTTTTACATTTTATTCGAATACCCGATAAATCAGTATTTTCATTACTTATTTCATAATATAGCTCCTGCTCTTCACAGCATTTAGTATAGTTTAAGAATATTGTAAATAAATTATCATCTTCTTCTCTATCAACCTTATCTACGTTTGCATCCTCTACATTTCGATTTTTACGATTATTCCAAAAGTTCCAAGGTAAATCCTGAATATGACCATTAGGACAAGTCATAACAAAACGCACCTGCTCCAAATATTCTTTTTTACATTCCGGATTAAAACATTGCAAATTAAAATCTTCCCCTTGAGTCCCCCAACGTCTTTTCCAATCAGAATAATGCATAAAACGTTTACAATGTGGACAATAAAACCATTTCGGAAAGTAATTCGCCTGTGGTTTCACATTACCTCCAATCTCTGTAGGAATACTCACTAATTGTTTCAATAATGGAAATCTTGTTTTTAACCTATTCAACAATCGATCATCAGTAATGATATACTTACTTAGTTCTTTATCATAATAATTCGGATATTGCCAATTATCAAATGTTTCTATAATTATAGAACTATTCACAGTATCAATCAAAGAGCCAATGCCTCCATAATTTGATATGAATTTACTTCTACTATGCTTTACTTCTTCTTTCATAACTTACTGCTTTTTAACAACAACAATGGCACTTGGCTCCACATTACGCATTGATTGCATAGCCACCCTAATATCATCCTCTGATTGTTTTTCCTGAATAGGAATTAATAAATTTTTTTTCTTTTCAGTTTCCCTATTTCCACCATAGAAAAACAATCCATGCTCCGGACTCGCATCAATTTTATATAACCAATCCTGTATCAAATTATTTATTTTTTGGAATACAATACTCTTATCCTCCTCATTTATAAACAAATGATCATTAAACATACCCTTTAAACCTGCTACAAATCCAGCTTTTATATCTTCCATTTGCAAAGCGTCAGCCATATTATTGACTGAAAATCCCATTTTATGGCGAAAATATGTCACCATCAAAGTAAACAGCATTTTATCTAAAGCATTCTCTGCAAATGGTGTCACACTTAAAGGTTCTACTTGTTTATAAAACGTTTTATGAAACGATATAAAATCTTCAAAATAAGACAGATCTCTAGTATTATTGGGATCTAGAAGCGTACAAACAATCCCCTCTCTCTGACGAGCGACTCGACTACTTGCCTGAATATACTCAGCCGTATTAGGAGGCATTCCATTTATTAACATAACATTCAGTCGTCCTATATCCAATCCAACACTTATCATATTCGTAGCCAACACCAAATCAAATGCCTGATGTTCAGCCAAATTCCCATCAAAAGCAACAGAAAGTTTATCCAAGTTTCTTTTTATTTGTTCGTTAGGAATTCTACTAGTTAACTCTAAATTGCGATAAGATAATTTGTTATAGTTATAATTATAAGGCACCTGATTCATTAAATATCTCACTTGTAATTGTTTGATTTCAGGTATCAATTCAGAAGCAATCTTATTTGAAAACCTGCCTATATTCTTTAAGCTTTTAAAATACGATAAGATTGTCCAGAATTGGTCTACTTCTACTTTATTCAAATCATTTTGCCATATTTCCAAACGAGCAAATATCAAAGCCGCATTTAACCGAAGATTAGCCATTGTGAAAGTTTTTCCTGTAGGTAAAATACCCACATACCGACGTTTACTATTTTCCTGTGTCTTCGAAAAAAAGGAATCATCGGCACTAGTTATATTTTGCGGAAAAATTCGCACAGATTTACCATACAAGCCAGCAATTTGCTTATCTACATTTTTAATAGTCGCAGTGGAAGCAATTAATTTCGGAGCTTGAGTGGGTGTTGTACATAAATTCAATACTACATTTTCAAAAAGTCCAACCATACTTCCTAATGGACCATTCAATAAATGCAATTCATCCTGAATGATTAATTCGGGTTTTCTATTTTTCCCATGATTAAATAAAGTAGTTGCCTCACCTTTCCAAGCCAATTGGGCAAATTTATCTACGGTTGCAAATAACATTGTAGGTGGATCACTATAAATATCTTCATCAATTAAAACTATCGGAAATCCACCTTTTCGTTCCGAAAAACTACATTCCGGATTAAGGCAATAGGCTGTCAATCTATTATGTAATATTCTATGTCCAATTACACCATTTGCTTTTGCCTCCATCCGTCCAATCACCTTCGTATTGCACCATTGACAATTAGATACCTGAAAGGGATTAATCACAGCTTGCTTTTTATTTAATCTATCCTGTACTTTAGTAAGTAAAACTGTAGCTTTCTTTATATTATTCGGAATAGTCGAATCACCGACCCAGAAGCCAATAGTAATCTTATCCGAACCTAAATCAGTATGACTCTGACGGATAAATTCACAAGCTAAAATTAACTTAGTCGCCCTTTCAAATTGCTGCGCAGAAAGCAACCGTAGCGTATAACGGACAATAACATTTACTCCTCCATAATTTTTTGGATATTGTAATCTTCTCCAAAAAATCAAAAATGCAGAAACAGCCAAATAAGCCTCTGTTTTACCTCCACCAGTCGGAAAATATAATAAGTCTACAAGTTCTCTGTCTTTTGTATTCTCTTCTATAAAAGAAGGAAGGCATTGCAATATAAATGCCAACTGAAAAGGTCTCCAAGCTGGGATTTTATTGAGATCAGGATATTGAATATGAGCATAATCTTCATAAGAATAGTCAAAAAAATCATGCTGCTCAAATGGCTCATAACCATCTCTTTTTTTACTGAAGTATATTTCATTTCGAAACATCTGCAAATAGATCGCCGCATTAGCCAACTGAAAAGCACGCATTGCATTATTGTTAGAATTCAGCAACTCTATACCCCGATTCATCCGCTCTTTTATCTGAACACATTTTTCACCATTCCTTAAAGCCCATTCATTTCCATTGGCATTAAATTGTTCGTTAGCTATCCATTTTTCATAAGCTACAGAAAGCGATTTTAAATTTTCAATAATTTGTGTTTTATTATTATTAAATGAAGATAATTCTTTAATAACTAACACATCTTTTGAAATATCTTCAATATCTGTACTTTGGCTTTTTACGTTATATTGTGGCAAAAATGAAGAAGAAATCCAAGTCGGATGAGATTCATCTTTCTCACAGTTTTCCCATACACAAGAAGTATTATGCCCAACACCATAGGCCATTTTATTTCGATAAAGATAATCCAACATTTTATCTTCGGTAGATTTGTACAGGATATCCTTATAATTGTTAAAAGATTTAAGAAATGGTGTATCTATCCTAATATTAACTTGAAACAGACAAAGTTGATTCATAATTTCCTTTGCCAGAGAAAACTTATCTTTGGGATACTGCAAAGTATTTTCAACAATAACTTTCAAAAAATACCTACTATCTTTAGGATATGCAACGACATGAAGCCACAAATTATCCTTTAACAAAATTTCATTTGCATTTATTTTACCTCGCCACCACTTCTCTGCAACATTGACATTTGCATCAGCTAATAAGCATTTATAATGTCTGTTTTCTGCTTTTAGTATATACTCAAGAGGAATCTTAAAAGTTAATTCATTATTTATTCTTTTATATTTATCTTTAAAAAAAAGTTTAGAGAGAGTTTTATACAACTGACTATTCCGATGCTCCTCCCACAATTGATATTGACATTCAGTTCTCGCTTTCTTTTCACTTTTTGTCAATTCTTTAGACAATCTCAATAGTTTACGATCACAATCATAATCAACAAATTTATCCAATCCAAACCGAGATAACAAGTCAATATCATCTCCATCATAACTTAAAGCTACTTCCCCACTTTTTGCTTTCTTATAACATCCAAAAGATACACTAACATTAATTTCGGAACATTCTTTTGAGACAACAAACGAAATGCCATATTGAGAAGGAAAAAATGTATTGGAAACATATTGTACTTCTTCCTTTTCATCTTCAGCAGCATTCTGATATATACATTCCTCTTGTTTAAAAAAATCATCTGTTTCGTTTATAATAGCACTATCCTCCTTAGTATCTTCCACTTCGTTGATATCATCCTCTTCTGAAATATTATTATTTCCATTCTTTGTATATTGCTTAGGATACAATATACCAGAAAAATATCTTTGTAACGGTTTACCTTCTATTATTTCATCAGAATAATTCACTTTATCTCCACATTCAAAAATATCAGATCCAGGACCAATCAACTCTTTGGTTATTCTGGTAATTAACATTTCTCTATTAGCATTCATATATTCTCTCTTTTATTTCAGTAATAATAGATAATGGCATTTTTTCCTCTATAAACCTTGCTAAAGTTTCAATCGAAAAATTGCGCTTAATCAGTATGTCTCCAAGTGTTCTCTCCTGTAAGAATTGTTTTAACTCTTGTTTTATTCCTCGTCCCAAAGCAATTGTTGTACTGACATATAATCGTTTTGATTTTTTTATTTGCTCAAATCTATCTTCCTGTCCACCCAAGGTTAAAATAGCCCTTAAATCACTATTAAACATAGGGTACTGCCTATATCCTTTAAAATAAGTATCAACAGTATTGAACTGAACTTTCAATCCTCTCTTTTTCAATTCTCGATAAAGGATTTTCCTATCTTTATATTTTTGGTCTAATCTTCTTAAGATATCTAACCAAAAATTTGCATGTTCCAACACATTCCCATAAATATCTGGTTCACAATCAATAGCTGTCTGCAATAAATTCTCAGCTAACTCCCCTTTGGGATAAATCCGAATAACATCCCCAACATGTAATAAACGTGTTTTGATTAAATTTCCTTTATCATCAAAAACACTGTCATTACTATCTAATAATACAGATTTTCCGTTTGCAAATCTCAATTCATACTGTATTTTATCTTCAAGTTCATCCAACAGCAAATCACTCTCATTCAAATATCCATCATATGCAGTCTGTGAACGTTCATCCAAACGTCTAATAATAGATTCCAATGTAGAGTTAACAAGTATAGGTGCTCTATTCACTGGCACATAATTAATACCACACAAACGATAACGATTTTCACTACTAATTTCCTTTTCAAGCACAGAGATATATGTATAAAACTGTTTTTCGTACAAATTTACTTCTGCTTCATAAAGAATTAAAAATACATCACAGGACAGATTATAAAGAAAATTAAAATCCTTCAGACCATTAAACGTATAAAAATATAATTTATTATTTTCATTCAATTCCCCTGTTTTTATTTTCGACTTAATTTCTTTTAAGGTATATACTCGCTTAATTCCATTATTTTCTAAATATTCACAATCGTTCTGATCTGCATTAACAATAGAATTATGATCCAATATCAATTTACGAATTCTATCTATTTTAAATAGATTATCTCTCAAATAAATAATTACTTCTTCTAAAACCTGCTTTGGATTATTATTAGCCAAATATTCCAAAGAATACCCGCCTTCATTCTGCTCCAAATCCTTATTATTTTTCAAACGCAAAAGAAGATAATCAAAATCTTGTTTTTTCACAAAATTTAATGCTAAACGCAAAAAATAGCCATAACTATTTAATATTATCGGAATATTTAAATTCCGAACCCATGCCATTTTTTCTTCAAAACGCACAAGCAATATCTCAAGCTCTGAATCAGATATTCTTATTAACTTAATCATAAACGTTTTAATAAATCTATTTCTTCTCTCTTCCAATTCCATGAACAAATTCCATTCAACTTTGAAATTAAGGAAGCATTTGTTAGAACAATTAATTTAAAATGATAAACCATCTGATCCTGAATAATTTGTGAAATAGAAGCCAAATCGGCATCACAGACAAGTATTGTATCAATCTTAATTTTTTGTAACAAAAGTTGTTCATAACATACCCTATAATTAGGTGTAAAATATGCGATACAATCTTCAAAAACAGGTATCGATTTTTTTATATTAATCTTTCCATTTTGTGAATTAGGCAAATAAACTGATGGTATACAAGATTTTTCTTCGACATGATCCCAAGCTGACTTCGCAATAAGAACAATTTTTTGCGTAAAATGCATAGGAACAAACTTAAAAACTTTAAACCAATCACTTTTATTTTTAAAATAATCTCTATATGTTTTAATTGGTCGTAAGTTTCTATTCTGTACATTCAAATAGTTCCGATACAAAGCATTTTCATCAGTAACAGAAATAGACAGCTCTTTCTTTCTATCTCGAAGTATTATTTTTTCATTACTTTTAGATTCGAGTTCAAAATTATATCCTTTATATCCTGTCTTATGTTTCCATTTACTCCCAATAATAATTGGAGGAAAATCCGCATATTTCTGATATATCAACGTCGATAACTCTCTATACAACAAACTAATTAAATCATATAAGATAACGTTATTACCTGGAATATTAATATGAACGCCTTGTCTTTCAAAATTTCTCCATATCAAAGCAAATGAAATCGAAACAATATTTCTATCATTTACAATACTTTTCAGAGGTTTTGCATACTCCAATAAACTTCGATAATATAATATATTCAAATTTTCAATCATATATTCTTATTATCATTATTTATAATACTAGTAATATTTTTGATAAAATAATATTCATATATCGCTACTAAAAATAACTTATATTTTCTAATATTCACCAAATAGATAATACAAATATATAAATATTATTCAAACAAACTACTATTACATAACACAGACAACACTCTTATCTTATCAAAATATGTACTCCAAACACTTCATTCAACTAAACTAACACTTTAATATCAATAAATTAAAGAATTTCATCAAAGGAGTAAATGATAATCACGAATTGCAAATAACACAATTGCACATTTTTCTCTTTTAACAATAAATTAGTGGGAATACTATCAACTTATACTTTTCATTTCTCATGACAACGACTCCATTTACCATCAATCATAAATTTCGTAGACATAAATGGATTGTCCGTATACATGATTATTATTCAATCTGTTATACAAACAATAATAGTTGCATATTAAAAAAATCTTTCTATATTTGCATAGAATGATTAAAAATTACAGATTATGAAACGCCTTATTATCTTATTTGTGATTCAAATATTATTCTGGGGTTCCTTGTCGGCACAAAGGATAACAGAATTTTCGGAATATGATTTTTTGTTTGAAAAAAGACCATTTGGCAGATTATTTTCAGATACCCTAAAAAAACCAAATCTCGATAACGCATTTACTTTAAGCAATCCATTCCAATCAGATCCGAAAAAAAAGATTTTGACCAGAAACGATTCGATCTATTTCAAAAAACTACCTCTTAAAGAACTGAATTCAAAGAGGGATGGGTTATCCAACGTTGATTTCAAATACACATTACCTGCAAAACCCTTGTTTTATATCTCGTTATGGGATTATTCCCCCAAACCCATGCTGGATAAAAGATCTCTTTTCTATAACCCACTTGAAAGAAAATCGAGAGATTCACAAGACTTACGATACTTATGGTCCGGAGATATTACCCACTTTAGAGAAACCGGTTATTCCGGTAATTATCCCGGCCAACAAAAACCGGTGTATAAAATTTATTTCGTAAGAAACGGAAAAAAAATCAAAGGGTTTGGAATCGAATTGTTAGATGACGACCGCTAACACGTAAATCAGTCATAAAAAACCAAATCGAAATGTAAACGATTTGGTTTCCAGAGTTTTGTGATCCAGCTGGGATTCGAACCCAGGACCCCAACATTAAAAGTGTTGTGCTCTACCAACTGAGCTACTGAATCATCAATTGTTTTTCACAATTGCGGTGCAAAGGTATATATTTTTGCATGTCACACAAATTTATTTTTATTTATTTTCCTGACTTTTTTATCCCCACCCCTGAAGGTAAACATTAAGTAGTTGATAGACAAAAACTCCACGAACCGATAGCTCTGCTCTTGGATATTTCAAAAAAATATCATAACTTATAACCATTTATAAGATTATAACAAACATGCCGTTCAGATCGTCAGAGAAAAAAGGAATTATCGTGTTATCTTTTCTGTTAACGGGATTCTTCGTACTTCCTCTTTTAACGGAGGAAGATGAAACTCCTTTTTTTCTGCTTACACAAGCCGAAATCCCCGATACGGTAGTATACACCTCTACTCGCTTAACCTCCCCGGCAAAACGGTTTGAATTAAATTCGGTCGACAGTATTTCTTTAACCAAGATAAAAGGCATCGGCCCCTACTATGCCTCGAAAATATTAAAATACAGAAAACGTCTCGGAGGCTTTCATTCTCCCTTACAGTTGAAAGAAATTTCCTTCAAATACCTTTCTATTGACTCTCTATTGGACCGTTTCTACGCCGATTCCAAATACATTATAAAAAAAGAGATGGACACCATGAGTTTTAAAAGCATATTAAGCCATCCTTATTTGGAATACGAGGAGGTTCAACTAATCTTCAAAGCCAAGAAAGAGTGGGGAACGATCAGTTATTCCCTATTGGAACAGAAAAAAGTATTAGCTCCACACAAACTCAAAAAGATAAAACCTTACTTCAAATAATTTACATAACTTTGTAGGGGTTCATTATTTATTAGAAACATAAAAGCAACTAAATATGAAAAAAGTATTTATTATTATCCTTAGCATTTTTATACTGATCCTTATCGCCTTGATAACGATCCCGGTATTCTTTAAAAGCGATATTCTACGACTTATAGAAGAACAATCCTCAAAGTATATCAAAGCCGACCTAAAAATCGGAGATGTCAATTTAAGTATGTTTAAAAATTTTCCGGATTTAAGCGTAACGCTAACAGATGTCATGTTATCTGAAAACCGGGAAGCGGCAAAAGATACCTTAATTCGTATTCCCGAATTTGAAGCATCTGTCAATCTAAAATCCCTTATTTCGGGAAATGAGATCATCATCAACCATATTCTATTAAAAGATTGCCGTTTGATGCCCCAAGTAACGGCTTCAGGCCGGGCGAACTGGGACATTATGATCGCATCGGACAGCACGGAAACCGTTACACCACAAGACAGTAGCCAGACAAAAACGGAATCTTCCGGCCAATCGATCCGATTCAACAATATCGAGATTCGGGATCTTTACTTAGGCTATAAAGATTTCCAGTCATCCACCTATGTCAATATCGATAAAATCAACCTGAAATTGCAAGGAAATCTTTCCGAAACAAATACGCTTCTGCAAATTTTACTCGATCTGAAAAATATCTATTTCCGTCAGGGCAACAGCGTATGGGTCAACAACACGAATTTCAACTGGCAAGCCGATATCGAAGCCAACCTAAAAGAGATGCTGTTCCATATTAAGAAAAACGATATGTCGTTGAACGATCTGAAACTGGATTTGACAGGTAATGTAGGAATCGGAAAAGAAAAATACGATATGGATCTGAAGCTAAACGCTCCCGACACCAAATTTGAAAGCCTTTTGGCTATGGTGCCGAAAGAATTCCAAAAAGAGATCGAGGGAGTAAAAACTTCCGGAGGTTTTCAACTTAACGTCACGGCAAAAGGAGAATACTATGAAAACCATCTTCCGCAATTCGATATCCAATTCAATATATTGGATGCCAGTCTAAAATATCCGGAACTTCCCGAATCCATAGAGAAAATTAATCTTAAGCTAAGCGTTACCAATCCGGGAGGAGCATCCTCTCTAACGGTTGCCGATTTGCGCACCTTATCTTTTTCCGTGGCAAACAATCCGTTCAATATGAACTTGCTGGTTTCGAACCCGGAAGATCCCACCTTAAAAGGAGAAGCCAAAGGAGTCATTAATTTCGAAAGCCTGAAAAAAGCCCTTCCCATGAAAGACATTACCCTTAACGGTATACTTTCCGTGGACATGGCATTTAACGGCAAATACCAATACATCGAAAAAGAACAATACGAAAAATTTTCCGCCACCGGAAAAATCTCGTTGAAAGACGTCCTGTTCAAAAACAGCGATTTCCCCAAAGGCATCGCTATCCCTTCCGGAGACTTAACCGTAACTCCCGCCCGCTTGAATTTGAAAAATCTATTGATTCAAATCAATTCATCCGATCTCACCCTGGAAGGATACGTGGCCAACTATCTACCTTATATATTTAAGAATCAAACGTTAAAAGGAAATTTCAACTTAAACTCGAAATTACTGAATTTAAACGAGTTGATGGCGAATATGCCCACAGATACCATACAAGCACAAACAGATAGCGCTTCTTCCTCGTCCGGCGGAGTATTTGAAGTTCCTAAAAATATCCAATTGGGCTTGAATACCAATGTTAAAACCCTATTGTTTGACCGACTGACGGTTAAAAATATTAACGGTAATGTACAAACAGCAGGAGGTGTTGCCACGCTTAAAAACCTCGGCATGGATATGTTGGAAGGGAAAATGCTTATGAACGGATCTTACAACACGGCAAATCCGGCTAAACCATCTGTAGATTTTAACCTCCGGATAGATGATTTCGACATCAATGCCGCTTACCACGCGTTTACCTTTATCAAGCAAAGTATTCCCATGGCAATGAATTGTTCCGGTAAAATCTCTACCGTAATGAAATTCTCCGCCAATTTAGATCAGGAGATGAGCCCAATTATGAACACGGTAAACGGAGGAGGAAGTCTTTCCACGGCCGGCTTCTTGATTAAAGACAATCCGGCAATGGCTAAATTAGCCACTTTATTAAAAAATGACGAGTTAAGTCGAATCAGCATCAGCAAGTTGAAAATAGATTTTAAACTGGATCACGGAAATATTATCATCGAACCCTTCACCACCAATTTGGCAGGAAACCCAACGACGATATCCGGTTCACAGACCGTAAACGGAGAGATGGATTACACTCTATCCATGAATATCGACCGGAAGTATTTCGGAAAAGACATCAACAATGTACTCTCTGCACTCCCGGGATCAGGCAATATCAAAGCGCTAGATGTAGACATAAAAATTGAAGGAACCCTTGATAAACCCATCGTGAAACCAGACTTAACAAAAGCAATAAAAGCCGTAGAAAAAGAAGCGGGCAATGAGGTTAAAAAAAATATACTGAAAGGACTTGATAAACTTTTCAAAAAGAAATAAGGTTATGTAATCATCAATAGAATAAGGCTACTTGTAAAGTAGCCTTATTTTATTGATCGAAACCCGGACGACAAAAATTTCGGGCATCCGGAAAACGACGTTCCAAATCCCGTAGCATTTGCTCCAGAACGACTAAAATACGCTTTATATCCTGTTGAAAATAAGGTACTTTATTTTTCAATACAGACCAAGCTTGATAAGAAATTTCAATAGCCAACAAGGCTACTTTAGCAGAACCGTTATAATCGTTTTCTTCCTGTTTGGCATTGATCTTGTCCGCGTATATATGGAATCCATACAAGGCCCGCTTCATTTTCGCGTGGATCAAAT
The DNA here is from genome assembly GCF_900543425.1 of uncultured Sanguibacteroides sp. Lineage (GTDB taxonomy): Bacteria > Bacteroidota > Bacteroidia > Bacteroidales > Marinifilaceae > Gabonibacter. The sequence continues at coordinate 40,108 of NZ_UQRQ01000007.1, forward strand.
CCAGGTACCAGCTGATTTCCACTAATGCTTCATCGATCTCCTTGGTCTTTATCCCGTTTCCTTTCTCCTCCTCTTCATCCAATTTCTGATATATACTCTCTTGGCATTTATCAGCAAGGGCCTCGTATATCCGATTACAGCAGATCATATCTTCTCTTTCCACCCTCTTGGTTACCTCTTCATCGTCATCGTCCAAACCCTCATAATCTTCACCCCAGAACCCCTTATCGATATTTTCTGCACGATATATATCCTCGATTGCGATTCCCTTCTCCTCGGCTAACTCCCGCAACACCTCGTAGGTTGAATCAAAGATACTCTTCAAGCGGGAAAGGGCAACATCATCGTCCTCCGGCAACTCCTCGTCAAAATCGACCTTAGCCCTTTCTTTCAATTTTTTCCCCATCGTGAAACTCATGCAACGGGATTGGAATTTGCAGCGTTCACACCAACGATCGCAATAGTTGTATATACCGGGAACAAAGCCAGTATTCACGATATTATTTTCTTTTTTCTTAGGCACGCTTTCTAACCTTAGCCGATTAATTTTTTATAACGTATACGTTTAGGAGTAACATCTCCCAAACGTTTCTTTTTATTTTCCTCGTATTCGGAGTAACTCCCTTCAAAATACACCACTTTAGAATCACCCTCGAAAGCCAGGATATGAGTTGCGATTCGATCCAGAAACCAACGGTCATGGGAAACCACAACCGCACAACCGGCAAAACTTTCCAAACCTTCTTCTAATGCTCGCAACGTGTTCACATCTATATCATTGGTAGGCTCATCCAATAATAGAACGTTAGCCTCCTCTTTCAATGCCAAAGCCAAATGCAAACGATTTCGTTCTCCCCCGGACAGAATTCCACACTTTTTCTCTTGATCGGAACCTGAAAAATTAAATTTAGAAACATACGCCCGCGCGTTTATTTCACGGCCACCCACGGTTATCAGGTCGTTTCCTCCTGAAACAATCTGATACACGGTCTTTTCCGGATCAATTGAAGCATGTTGTTGATCGACATAGCCGATCTTCACCGTCGGTCCCACCTCAAATGTTCCGGCATCCGCCTTTTCCAATCCCATAATCATCCTGAAAAGAGTCGTTTTCCCCGCTCCATTCGGTCCAATAACCCCGACGATTCCGGCCGGAGGCAACTGGAATTCCAAATCCTCAAAGAGTAATCTATCGCCAAAACCCTTCGATACGTGTTCCGCCTCAATAACCTTATTTCCGAGGCGAGGACCATTCGGTATAAAAATCTCCAATTGTTCCTCTTTCTCCTTTACGTCTTCCTCCATCATTCGGTCGTAAGCCTTCAAACGAGCCTTACTTTTTGCCTGACGGGCTTTCGGCGACATTCTCACCCACTCCAATTCTCTTTCCAGCGTCTTTCTTCGTTTACTTGCCTGCTTCTCCTCCAGTTCCAAACGTTTAGCTTTCTGTTCCAGCCAAGAGGAATAATTTCCTTCCCAAGGTATTCCTTCCCCCCGATCCAACTCTAAAATCCATCCCGCCACATTATCTAAAAAATAACGGTCGTGAGTTACACAAATCACCGTACCGGAATATTGATGTAAATGTTGTTCCAGCCACTCGACAGACTCCGCATCCAAATGGTTCGTAGGCTCATCCAGCAATAAAATATCGGGTTCTCTCAGCAATAACCTGCAAAGTGCAACCCGACGACGTTCTCCTCCAGACAAATTCTTTACCAAAGCATCCGGCTCCGGACAACGAAGAGCATCCATGGCCCGCTCCAATTTCTGATCAATTTCCCACCCCCCGTTATGCTCTATCAATTCGGTCAATTCTCCCTGACGAACCATTAATTTATCCATCTCGTCGTCATTCATCGGTTCACAGAACTTTAAGTTCACCTCTTCATACTCCTTCAACAGATCCATCACTTCTTGAACTCCTTCTTCCACCACCTCTTTCACCGTTTTCGTATCATCTAACAACGGTTCCTGGGGAAGATAACCGATTGAATGCTCTTTGGACCAGACAACCTTACCTTCATAATTAGAATCCAATCCGGCAATAATCTTTAATAAAGTTGATTTACCAGATCCATTCAGCCCGATTACTCCAATTTTCGCCCCATAAAAAAAAGAAAGATATATATCTTTTATTATCTTTCGTTGCGGAGGAATGGTCTTACTTACCCCCATCATTGAAAAAATAATTTTTTTATCGTCTGCCATATGTTTTTAACTTGTTCTATTATTATGTTTAAATTACACTTACAACTTATTCCTATCAAAATGAATACAAAGATAAGCCATATCCATCAATAAAAAAAATCACAATACTTAATAACACTAAGTAAAAATCATTTTATCCCCTTCAACGGCTTCAAACAAAAAAATAATTTACTTGTCCATCAGATATTTCATCCATATCCCTTTCATCCACTTTTCCTCTCCTTTTATTTCAATAATAAAAGAAACTCTGTTCCATTTTACATTTTTTACGAATTATCAAAATCATCAACAAATGTATTCGTCTATTTCGAATAAAAATTAAAAAAAGAAGAAAAACCGGAGGCAATATACCGGAAGAAGTTAACAAGTTTTCTCCACTGTCTTTCATTTTTCCTGAAATATAATAAAAACATATAGAAAGAATCGGATAACGGGGTCATATTTCTCTTTTCAATTTTCCCTTACAACACTAAATTTCATTACTTTTGCCAAAATGAAACGAATCGCCGGTATGATAAAAATAAAACAATTCATTTATTTATTGTGGGTTCTCGGTAGTACTTTCTGGTTTTCTTGCCAAACTCATTCGGAAAAATTAAGCTATGCCTTAAAATTAAGCGGAAAAAATCGGCAAGAATTAGAAAAAGTATTAAAGCATTATTCACAAGATCCAGCCGACAGTCTAAAACGAAAAGCAGCGGTCTTCCTTATTGAAAACATGCCTGGTCATTTCTCTTACAACGGACCTTACCTGAGAGAATTTAAGAGTATCGTCGATACGTTACCGGATTCCTATTGGCTAAAAAAAATCATCTTAATGCAACCCTATCGTTATAAAGAGTATAGAGAGCAACTACAAGAAGAAGAAGATGTCAAACACATCAAAGCCGACTATTTGATTCACAATATAGATATAGCCTTCAAGATGTTGAAAACCAAACCCTGGCTGGAATCTTTACCATTCGAAGATTTTTGTGAATACCTATTACCCTATCGTATCGATAACGAGACTCTTGACAGTTGGAAGGACTCGATTATTCCTATCTACGAAAATAAGATTACTGAAAAAACAACTTATTGTGACGATCAGAAATACTCCGCATTTCAATTGGCAAAGGAAGCATCCATAGAATTTTATAATAGCGAACAAGCCTCTTCCGATATGATTGCCGGCATTCCTTACCAAAAATACGAATGCATTAATGACAGCCGATTGCGTGCAATAGCAACCCGAAACGTGGGAATTCCCTGTACCATTGATTTCGTTCCGGCCTGGGCCGATATGAACGGGTATCACTATTGGATGGTCGTTGTCGATCCCAAATACAGAACTCTCTCCTCGTATCAGATAGAAGGAAAAACAGCGCCGAAAGTATACCGGAAAACTTTTTCTATCAACGAAATCCCATATGACCCGAAAGGAGAGAATTTTATTCCCGAGTTTTTCAGAGATCCCTTTAATAAAGATGTGACAGACGTATACCTCAACACTTCCGACGTCAAGGTGAATCTTCTGTTCCCCCCTTCCCGCCGTGTCAAATACGCCTATATTGCCATGTTTAACGATTTGACTTTAAAAATCGTGGGATGGGGAAAAATCGCACACGATCAGGTAGAATTTTTCAAACTGGGACGAGGTATTGTTTATTTCCCGGTCTATTTCTCGGGCAATCAGTTAATGAATGGAAACTATCCTTTTATTTTAAAAACTAACGGAAAAACCGAGTTTTTGATTCCGGATACCACCCAACATCAAAAAATCAGAATTACCAGAAAATTCCCCGTTGTCAGTTATAAAACCGTATACGGGGAGTTATTAAAAGGGAATTGTTTCAGTGCATCCAATACTCTTTCATTTAAAGATTCGGTATTTATCCACAAAATTACCGAAAACCCATATATGCATTATACTACATTTAAGGTGGATACCAATTTAAAGTATCGATATTGGAAAATAAGCAACACACATTACTCTCATATAGCGGAACTTGTATTTCGTGATGTGAAAGGTAAATCTTTGTCCTGGAAAATTATTCCTCAGGACAACAATCGTCAGGAAGAACATTTAAGCGATAACGACCCGCTAACCTATACTTACATGCATAGAAATCTTCTTCTGGATTTCGGCGAACCGGTACAGATCTCTTCCATTGGCTATCTTTCCCCAAACGATGGTAACGGAATACATCCCGGTGATGAGTACGAATTATTCTTTTACGGTCATAACGGTTGGCACTCCTTGGGCAGGAAAATAGCAGACGATTACTACATCGAGTACGACTCCGTCCCATCCGGAGCCTTGTTTTGGTTAAGAAATCACTCGACAGGGCGGGAAGAGCGTCCTTTTACCTACCAAAACGGAGAAATACGCTTCTGGTAATCTCCTGCTTACGAGATATCCGGAAACCTTCCATCATCTTTTTACAGAACTTTCGATACTCTAATTTTTATAATCCCGATAAAATCGTTATTTTAGTCTATCATTAGAACGAGGAAACCATGATCGAGACAATTAATCATTTTCTGGAAGAGCATTCCATCGACAAAAATGCCGGTTTTATCATTGCGGTAAGCGGAGGAGCAGATTCCATAGCCTTGCTGCATGCCTTTAAGTATTTAAATCTTAAAATATTGGCATTGCATTGCAATTTCAATCTGCGGGGAAGAGAATCCAATATGGACGAACAATTCGTCAAGCGATTTTGTGACACTTACGGAATTCCTCATAGCGTCAAGAAATTCGATACGCTCTCCCACGCCAAGAGCAAAGGTATAAGTATCGAAATGGCTGCCCGAGAATTACGATACAATTGGTTTGAAGAAGTCCGGCAGAAAAAAAACATGGATTACATCGTGGTAGGACACCATGCCGACGATTTGGCCGAAACTATTTTTATTAATTTCTGCCGGGGAACCGGCATCAAGGGACTCACCGGAATCCGTCCGATAAACGGAAGGATATTACGTCCTCTATTAGACCGTTCTAAAAATGAAATCATCGATTACATTACCCTCAACAAGTTAGGATATCGTGTAGACTCCACGAATAACACGCTGGATTACGTACGAAACAAAATTCGTCACCTCATTATTCCGGTATGCAAAGACATCAATCCCTCTTTTTTAAAAACCGTACAGGAAAACTGTCAGGCAATGCGGGAAGTCGAACAAATCTATCTATACGGCATAAAACAGTTGAAACAACAAATCGTATCCGAAGAAAACGGTGAGATGCTAATCCATATCCAGCAGACATTGGACTCACCCGCCCCCTATACCTTATTATATGAAATTCTAAAACCCTACGGATTTAATACCACCCAGGTAAAAGATATATTAGAAAGTAACGATTCTATTCCCGGAAAGCAATTTCAAGCGGAGGAATACTTATTGACCAAAGGACGCACTTACTGGAGGTTATTTAATATCCTTGAAAAAGAAGATGAACATACTTTAATGGCCGACAATGGGACCTATCATTTAAACAACGTTACTTTTACTTTGGACGAAATGGAGATCTCTTCCGAATTTGAAATACCCAAAGAAAACCACGTCGCTTGTTTCGATCTGGATAAAATCAGTTATCCCCTTATCGTACGCCATTGGTCGACAGGAGATTGGTTTTGTCCGTTAGGAATGAAAAGAAGTAAAAAGAAATTGAGCGATCTATTTATTGATTTAAAATTTAGTGCAAAACAGAAAAAAGAGTGCCTTATCATCCAATCCGGAAAAGACATTATCTGGGTCGTTGGGCATCGCTTGGACGATCGTTATAAAATTACACCCGGCACCAAAAAGGCTTTAATGATACAGGTCTCATCTAAGACACAAGAATAAAAAAGCGAAAAATTAAAAAAGAGGCCTTAGCCTCTTTTTAACACACTAACAATAAATTTACTACACTTATAAAAGCAAAAAACATTTCTTAGATTGCGATGGCAAAGATAGTCATTTAAAACGTTTGCGCAAATTTTTTTAAGAAAAAAAACGTTCGCGTATAACAATTCAAAAACTTCTTTGTTTTTCATTTTTTTATCCATACTTTTGTATGAAAATAAGAGAATAATAAGAATAATAATATCATTATTAACCGATTAATATAATTAGAGATGTCAAAGATTAAAGTTGGTATTAACGGATTCGGACGTATTGGTCGTTTGGTTTTCCGTGCAGCTATGGGTAGAAACGATATTGAAATCGTAGGGATTAATGACCTTATCGACGTGGAGTACATGGCGTATATGCTTAGATACGATACCATGCACGGACGTTTTAATGGAACGATCGAAGTGAAAGACGGCAAATTAGTTGTAAACGGACAAGCGATTCGCGTTACGGCTGAAAAAGACCCAGCTAATTTAAAATGGAATGAGGTAGGAGCTGAATATGTTGTTGAATCTACCGGATTATTCTTGACAAAAGAAAAAGCCGAAGCTCATTTAAAAGCCGGAGCAAAACGTGTTGTCATGTCAGCACCCTCAAAAGACGATACCCCTATGTTCGTTATGGGTGTAAATAACAAATCTTATACCGGACAAACTATCGTATCCAATGCTTCTTGTACCACCAATTGCTTGGCTCCGTTAGCAAAAGTAATTCATGACAAATTTGGTATTGTTGAAGGTTTGATGACTACCGTGCATGCTACTACAGCAACTCAAAAGACGGTTGACGGTCCTTCTGCAAAGGATTGGAGAGGTGGACGCGCTGCAGCCGGTAATATTATTCCATCCTCTACGGGAGCAGCCAAAGCCGTGGGTAAAGTAATCCCCGAATTAAACGGTAAGTTGACGGGTATGGCATTCCGGGTTCCGACACTTGATGTTTCTGTCGTAGATTTAACTTGCCGTTTGGAAAAACCGGCTACATACGATGAAATCAAGGCTGCCATGAAAGAAGCCTCTGAAAACGAATTAAAAGGAATCTTGGGATACACGGAAGAAGACGTAGTTTCATCCGATTTCTTAGGAGACGCCCGTACGTCCATTTTTGATGCAAAAGCAGGTATCGCATTGAATTCAAACTTTGTTAAACTCGTTTCTTGGTATGACAACGAATGGGGATACTCCAACAAAGTAATCGAATTGATCGCTCACATGGCGACTGTAAAATAAATACGGAAAGAGTCGGTTATAAACCGGCTCTTTTTTTTCAACCATTCTTTTTCATTCCCGTATAGTAAGGAAAGTAACAATATATATTCTATGGATATCAACAAGGAAAAAAGACCCTATCATTTGGGATTAGTTTTAAGCGGAGGAGGAGCAAGAGGTTTTGCACATTTAGGAGTATACAAGGCCATGCAAGAATTAGGGATCAAACCTGATATTATTTCCGGTACCAGCGCCGGAGCTATTGCCGGAGCCATGATTGCCTCCGGGCACACAGCAGAAGAGTCGCTTTCATTCTTTCTGGGAACAAAGATGTTAGACTTTGCCCGTCCCGTTGTCTCTAAAATGGGAGTTATGATGATGGGTGGAATGGAGAAGCGGTTATCCGAATTCATTCAAGTAGAAACCTTCGATCAATTACAAATTCCTCTGGTTGTCACGGCAACCAACATGAACCTGGGTATTCCCGCTCACTTTAACAGCGGCAAGGTTATTCCGTCGGTCGTGGCTTCCTCATCTGTTCCGATCGTATTCGTACCTATGGTTATTGATAATCAACAATACGTGGACGGTGGTGTTTTTATGAATTTACCAGTACGTCCGATCCGTGATTTATGTGATATCATTATCGGAGTCCATATCGACCCGGTTGAACCCAGTAATCATATTAAGAATTTGGTACATCTCGCGGAACGCTCTTTCCACATGGGAATTCTTTCCAATATGAATATTGATGCTAAAAGTTGTGACATTCTGATTATGCCTAAGCACATTAGCCGATACAGTATGTTTGACCTGAATAATACGGAAAAGATTTTCGATGAAGGCTATAAGGAAGCTATGATTGTATTTAAACGCCCTAAAATAATGACAACTTTAGGACTAAACTGATGGAATAATCAGTCGTATCTGTTTTAAACCGAAAAGTAAATATTATTTTTGTCGGAAACTTAATTCATACTAATGACACTCATCGACAACACTTTTCGGAATATACTGCAATCACTCGGAATTACGGCTTTAAACGAAATGCAAAACCAAGCGATTGAAGCCCAGCAAAATAATAGAGATATTCTTTTACTATCCCCTACCGGCTCCGGAAAAACATTAGCTTTTTTGCTTCCCCTTTTAGAAAGATTGTCAACCGACAAAAAAGAGATCCAAGCATTGGTTCTTACCCCCTCCCGGGAACTGGCTCTTCAAATTGAATCCGTATTTCGATCTCTAAAAAGTCTCCATCGGGTCGTATGTTGCTATGGCGGACATGATATTCAAGTTGAAGAGAGAAGTCTCGCCTACCCCCCGGCCTTACTCATAGGTACTCCCGGCCGACTATTAGACCATATCGATCGGAAAAATATTGATTTAAAAGAGGTGCATACAATTATTCTGGACGAATTTGATAAATCGCTTGAATTCGGATTTCTCGAAGAGATGAGAGAAATATTCGCCTGTTTACACGGGATTCAAAAGCGGATTCTCACTTCTGCCACCTCAGCCATTGAAATCCCTGTATTTGTCGGGATGGAATCACCTCACACCATTAACTTTTTAAAAGAAACACCTTCCGGCAAATTAGAAATAAAAACCGTCTACTCAGAGGAAACAGACAAACTTACCACCCTATATCAATTGTTAGGAGAATTAAACGGAGCTCCGACCCTTATTTTTTGTAATTACAGAGAACACGCCGAACGGATCAGCTCCTACCTCCGGGAACAGGAGGTGGAAAGTGAATTTTTTCACGGCGGATTGGAACAAACGGAAAGAGAAAGAGTTCTATGCAAATTCCGAAACGGAAGTACAGCAATTTTAATTTCAACCGATTTAGCAGCAAGAGGTCTCGATATACCTGAAATACAATATATTATCCATTACCATCTGCCAGAAACAGAAGAGGCTTTCATTCATCGTAATGGCCGTACTGCCAGGATGAAAGCTTCAGGAACTGCCTTTATACTTCTGGAGGAATCAGAAACATGTCCGGCATATCTCCCGGAAATTCCGGAGGTTTTCCGTTTATCCGGCACAAATAAGATTCCCCCTAAACCGAAATGGGATACCTTATACATCGGAAAAGGCAAAAAAGACAAATTGAGTAAAATGGATATAGTCGGCTTTCTCTGTCAAAAAGGAAATTTACAAAAAGAGGAAATCGGACATATCGAGGTAAAAGATTTTCATGCTTTTGTGGCCATTAAACGCGAAAAGATAAGAAAAACACTAGCCCTTATCCGGAAAGAAAAAATCAAAAACATGAAAACCAAATTCGCTATCTCCTTTTAAAAGCCATATCCGAAACAAGCGAAGTTAAAGGATTCGGAAATTAAGAAATTTTGTAATTAAGGGATTGAGGGATTCTGGGATTGAGAAGATTGACGATTTCGGATTTTAGATCAATGATTTTAAAATGGCAGGAGCAGAAATTAATCGTAAATCAAAAATTCAATTTAAAATTTGCGATTAATTGAAGGGGAAGGGATAAAAACGAAGGGGTATCAATAGTGAACGGCGAGTGTCGGGTTCGGTTTTCGGAACGGCCACCCGACGGATTGTCCGAGCAAAGCGAGTCCCGGAGGGTAGTGAACGAAAATTGACTACACGACCGACGGAAACGTCTTTACCCCGAAGAATTATCCCTTGCGATTATAGATTAAAAGAATTAAGGGATTGAAAAGATTGACGATTTCGGATTTTAGATCGATGATTTTAAAATAGCAGGAGCAGAAATTAATCGTAAATCCTAAATCCAAAATTAATCTCAGACCTTATTACTCTCTTTTCAAAAAATAAAAACTGGAGTCCGGTCAATGAACTCCAGTTTTATTATGTAAGAATAATTCCAATCACAGGTTATCGTATGTACTCTTGCATTTCATCAATCAGACGGTGATTCCCAGCCATGATAGCAATTCCCCGGTCTTCCCGAAAAGATCGGATTTCTCCTCCGGCCTCTTGTACGATAAGCTCCCCGGCACATACATCCCAAGCATGTAGTCCCAATTCCCAATAGGCATCCAAAAATCCGGCAGCCACGCAACACAAATCATAGGCAGCTGATCCCATACGCCGGAGTCCCCGGATGTGTGGCAGAATACGGGATACGTTAGCTGCATTGTTATCCGGATTCACGTCCTTATCATAGGGAAATCCGGTTCCCAACACACTATGCAACAAATCCTTTTTATCAGATACCCGAATCGATTTTCCGTTCAGTATAGCTCCTTCTCCCCGAACCGCCGTATACATCTCATCCAAATAGGGAGCATATACGACACCGATCAACGGTTCTTTCCGATAGGTTAATCCGATAGAGACCGTAAACACGGGCAATCCCTGACTATAATTGTTCGTTCCGTCCAGAGGATCGACAACCCATAAATAATCACTATGTGCATCGTGTTCCCCGCTCTCCTCGCCCAATACACTATGATCCGGAAAATACGTTTTTATCTGTTCCAACAAAAAAGCTTCACATAACTTATCCACCTTCGTCACCACATCGAAAACATTCGATTTGGTTTCAATACCCAAATTGTTCGTTCGGAAATAAGAATACTGTATCTTTCCGACCTCTTTAGCCCATTTGACAGCAAGTTCCAGCGTATTTTTCAAATCCGGATCCATTTCTTTACTCTTTTACTTTTTAGCAATTTTCTCTTTGATTTCCAACCGATAAATAATGGTTGAATAAGGAGGAATTCCTCTAAAAAGTTTATTTTCATAAGCCATACCGTAAGGCACAATAATATCGGCTTTATCACCGGCCCTCAATAGCGGGAAACTTAACTTCAAGCCATCGATTAAATCGCTTACAAGCCATTTCACCGGTTTATTTCCATCGATTTTTATAATTTGTCTTAAGTTATCTCTATCTCTCACCTCATCCAAAAGATAAGCCGCACATACGACACTAACGCTATCTTTTGCTTCAATGTATTCTCCTTCTGAAGCTAATGTCGTCCGAACAATATAGGTTGTCGTATCGCCACTCTTCACATCCAGAATATTTTCCTGGGGAATAGTCGAATAAACTTCATCCATATACCGTTTGATCATTCCTTTTTCATAGGAGAACAGATCTTTTCCCACGACTTTCTCCACCTTCATATCATACAAATGAGTGATTCCGTTACTATACATCACCGGAGAAGGAATAAGTAAATTTCCTTTTTTACCTTCACCGATATAACCGGCTAACAAACCTACAAAATTACCGTCTCCGACCTGACAATACACCGGTCCTCCATAAGGAAAAGTAGCTGTAAATCCACCACCTACGCCTGCGGCCTTAGCCGGGTCTGTCGTATCAAAAATATACCCGTTCAAGTTCGTCAAATCATAGTTAATCAATACCCACTCTTTATCTTGCGCTACCGTTCCGGTTTGATCGTTATTGAAAACATACATGTCCGCAATATGTTCGTTTTGTGCGGATACAGGTATTTTTATTATCTCAGTCTCGGCATTCTTATCAAGATAAGCTTCGATATTCTTTTGTTCCTGAGCAAGAACCTTTTTGATATCAATCGTATCTATATCATCCGAACAGCCTGCAAATATTCCCGTCAGCAAGCCTAATCCCCAAATTAAATTGTTTCTTTTCATTTCCGTTTTTTTTAGTTGTTATTAAAATATACCATCTGTCATGGCTCGTTACCCGTTCCCGTCTCCGGATTTTCCGGAGGAGTAAATATACCCACTCTTTTTATTTTCAACGTATATACCAAAGTTGAAAAAGAGGGTATCAAAATCTGTCCGCCTGTATTCCTTACTCCTGCACGTCCGTATCCCAAAACATAAGGCAAAATAACCGTTGCTTCGTCTCCATCGCGTAAATAGGTCAAAGCCTTTGCATAAGCTTCCAATATCGTCCCATTTCTCGGGGCTTGAGGATGAATCATCGTCACACTATCCCAAACTTCATACTGCTTCAACAAACCCTCGGTCAAAACGTAGGCCTCATGTGAAATCGAAACCGTATCTCCTTCCTTGATTGCGGAGGCTCCGCTTCCTTGACGTGTCATTACCAGATAAGTGATCGAATCATTTTGTCTTATCTCGACAGGATCGCCGATCTTACCTTCTATTTGACCTATATAACTCTGAATCAAAGCGTCTTCATATTTCTTAAAGTCCGGAATGACCCGTTTTACCTGAAGTTTATACAACATCGACTTTCCGTTCTGGCTACCCAGTTTAGAAGGAACAATCATTTCACCCGTTTTACCTTCTCCGATGTATTTCAACGCCTCCCCGATATAATTAAACTTATTCACCGTATCGAGTACATTATATACCGGTCCCCCCATCGCGTAAGTTCTGATATAAGTAGAATCCAGCTTCTGTTGCGGATCAGTAGAATCCATGTATTTCCCGTTCAAATCCAACACATCGTAATCGATCAGGGCGTATTCATCTTCTTTCACCAAAGTTCCCGACTGATCGTTGTTAAAAATATAGATAGAATCAATCGGCAAACCTTTTACGGAATAGAAACAAACCGTAGTAACAGAAGTTGTAGCATTTTCTCGCAGGTATTCCCCAATACCGATGGATTCTTTCTCCAAAATATCAATCAGATCGTCCTCTTTTTCTTCGGAGCAACTCCAAAAGCTAAGTATCAACACGCATACCGATAAAATATAATATTTTCCCATACTCGTTTTTATTAAACCGTTATCTCCGTTTCTTCCCAAAATCCTTTTCGTAAATGTACCGTACTCCGAATTCCCGCCTCTCGTAACAACTCAAATGCCTCTGCCCTACTTTGATTTATTTTTCCAGGCTCATGGGCATCGGAATTTACCATCAGGGGTATTTTTAATGTCTTCAATTCTCTAAAATAACGCACGTCCGGAAACAACATTCCTCTTCGTACATAGGCTTTCGTATTGATCTCCACCATCACACCTTTCTCTGCAATCAACCTCAAATAATCCATCATCATCGCCCGGAACCATTTGCTGTCCACGATTTCCGGATCACAAAGCGAACTATTCATCGCCACTTTATCCGCGTGAGCAATAAAATCGAAACCGCCTAACTCAACCATTCGCATCGAAGCCTGAAAATAATTCTTTATCAACTGCCTCAAATTTCCGGCGAACACATCATCCAGGTTTCTCCGAAAATCTTCGACTCTCCCGTCCATATCCATCACTTTCTCTTTTTCCGGATTCACTACATAATGAACGGAACCGATACGATAATCCAACGGCAATTGTTGAAAGTAAAGAGACGAAGGTCCGCATTCATCATTCAAATAATCAATTTCCAACCCTACATATACTTCAAGCATCGGAGCATATACTCGTTTAAGCCTCTCCATTTCCTGCAAATAATTCCCTACCTCGCTCCGTTTTAAAGACCAGTCGGTTTCAAACGGCAGCGGAGAATGGGAAGAGATTCCATAACTATGAAATCCTGCTTCTATCGCCGCTTTTACAAAATCTTCAGCAGGCGCCCTTCCATCACAAAAAGTACAATGACTATGATAATTACATAAATCCATTCTTACTTTTTCATCCAAGCATTAACAATCTCGCCCACGTATATTTTATGAAAATCTTTTTCAGGATAACTTTCCACTACCGGTCTTTTCTCTAAAAAAGCATCTTCTTTTAACCAATCCGTGTATATTTTTTTACACTCCAAAACCAAACGGGCTTCTTCAAAAAAAGGATTCCCCAACGATGTAAAACAGGGAGTCAATCCACTCTTTTCCACCTTATTGACATCCCTACCTGAAGTCGAGCCACATACATTTAACGCTTTTCGGTTCTCTTTTCCCAAAAAAGTAAGCGTAAAATAGGCATTATTTTCCATAAATTCAAACGTATACCGCTGCGGGCGTACAAAAACAGTCACGACAGGCTTGTTCCACAAAAAACCCATCATACCCCAACTCGCCGTCATCATATTAAAATGATCGGCATTACCGGCAGCAATAAGCATCCACTCCTCACCAATTAATTGGATGGCATTCTCCTGAATAACCTTAGGATCTATTTTTTGAAGCATATTCATTTCTCTCTTGTTTACATTCTTTCCGGCATCTCAATTCCCAGCATCCCCATAGCACTTTTTATAGCCTCGCTACATTGCCGCGCCAACAATAATCGAATATTCCGGACCGTTACATTCTCTTCCTTCAGAATAGAGTAATCATGGTAAAATTGATTAAACTCCTTGGCCAGCTCATACGCGTAATTTCCCAGCACGGCAGGACTATAATTGTCCCCGGCTTCTTTTACTACCGAAGGTAATTTGGCTATTAGTTTAATCAGATTCTGTTCCTTCTCCGTTAACGAGGTATGTATATCCCCCGGTTCGATCGCAATTCCGATTTCTGCCGCTTTGCGCAATACCGACTTAATCCTCGTGTAGGTATATTGAATAAAAGGTCCCGTATTTCCGTTAAAATCAATCGATTCTTTCGGATTGAACATCATCGTTTTTTTAGGATCTACTTTTAAAATAAAATATTTTAAAGCTCCTAAGGCAACCTTACGATACACCTCTTCTGCTTCTTCCCGAGAATAACCCTCCAACTTCCCCAGCTCCTCAGAAGTTACCCGTGCGGTATGAATCATCTCCGCAATAAGGTCATCGGCATCAACTACCGTACCTTCCCTTGATTTCATCTTCCCTTCCGGTAACTCCACCATACCATAAGAGAGGTGTTTAATCTTGTCTGCCCACTCGAAACCTAATTTTTTACAAATCAGGGACAACACCTGAAAATGATAGTTCTGCTCATTGCCTACAACATAGATTTCCTGATCGATATTAAATTCATTAAAACGATCGTAGGCAGTCCCAATATCCTGAGTCATATAAACGGAAGTTCCGTCATCCCGCAACAACAATTTATGATCCAACCCGTCTCCCGTCAGATCGGCCCAAATACTTCCCGTTTCTTTCTGGTACAAAACTCCGTCGGCCAACCCTTTCAACACAAGATCGCGTCCTTTTTTATAAGTTTCCGATTCGAAATAGATCTTATCAAAAGAGATCCCCATCAATTTATAAGTTTCATCAAACCCTTCCAAAACCCAATCATTCATCATCCGCCACAAAGCTACGGTTTCCTCGTCTCCAGCCTCCCATTTGCGCAACATCTCCTGAGCTTCCAACAGAATCGGAGCATTTTTCTTTGCTTCCTCCTCCGACATATCTTTTCCCATCAGCTCTTTTATTTGAGCTTTATACTCTTTATCGAAACGTACGTAGTAATCGCCCACGAAATGATCTCCTTTTGTGCCGGTAGATTCGGGTGTCGCTCCATTAGCGAATTTCTTCCAGGCTATCATACTTTTACAAATATGTATTCCCCGATCATTCACCAAATTAACCATAATCACCTCATGCCCGTTTGCTTTCTGGATTTCAGACACAGACCATCCCAGCAAATTATTCCGGATATGACCTAAATGCAAAGGCTTGTTCGTATTAGGAGAAGAGTATTCTATCATAATGGTCTTCCCGCTCTTCTCTTTTAAGTAGCCAAATCTCTCCTCTTCGGCTACTTCATTCAATACCTCAATCCAATAGGCTGAAGAGATCGTTACATTAAGAAAACCTTTAATGACATTGTATTCTTTGACCTCTTCTATATTCTGCTTCAAATACTCTCCCAGCTCTTTCGCCGTCTCTTCGGGGGACTTTCGAGAATATCGGGTAAACGGAAAAACCACTACCGTCAAATCTCCGGCAAACTCTTTTCTCGTTTCCTGCAACTGAATATCCTTAGCTGTCAATTCAACCCCGTAACATGCCTTTACGGCCTCCAATACTTGCTGAGTAAGCATTTTTTCTATCGTCATATCGCTCAAACTTTTAAACAATTCACTAACGTTCGCAAAAATACAATTTATCAAGATAATATCCGCAATTAATCGGAAAAATCACTTTTCCCCACAATTATTTCCATTTTTGACCGAACGATCCGGATAAAAAACAAAAATCCCGCTTTCTCCCGATCATTCACTTAACATCAATTCATAATTTATTATATTTGAACACGAACATAAAAAATATATATCATGAAGAAATTCTTACTCTTTTCAGTTATCGGATTGTTATTACTCCACTCCTGCTCTAAAGATGAAGAATCTATCTCTCCCCGTTACTTCGTATCTGTCATTCAAGAAAAAGAGTTTTCCGTCAAAGAGATAAAAAACAGGTATCCTGAAATTTTCACCCGTTACTCCTCTCTTTCCTTTCTTTTACAAAATATTCATGTCACGACCATACGTTATCGGACAAAAGACTGTAAAAATCAAGATATTATCGCCTCTGGCGTTATCGCTTATCCTTCCAATAAAAATATAAATGGTGTTACCAGCGTACAACACTCTTCTTTATTTTTAAAATCCCAAGCCCCCTCCCGCCAGCTTCTTCATTTCGAACTTGCTCCCGTTCTCTTTAAGCAAGTCGTTTTTATGGCAGACTACATCGGATTTGGAGAGACGGAACATCTATTCCACCCTTTTTTTCACAGCAACAGTACCGCCCAATCGTGTCTGGATATGATCAGGGCCGGAAAAGAGTATCTGCAATCCATTCGTTTTTCCATTCCGGAAGAGATTTCCCTAATGGGATATTCACAAGGAGGAAATGCCACTCTTGCTTTATTGAAAAAAATCGAAGAAATACCCGCTACCGACCTAAAAGTCAAACAAACCTTTGCAGGAGGGGGAGCTTACGATTTAGAAGCTACCTATAACTATTTTTTAAACCAAAATTACATCTCCCAACCTGCCTTTGTTCCTTATCTGATTCTCGGTTTAAACACAGGTAGCCGTTTACAGTTAGATTGGAACGAGATTTTCATTTCTCCCGATCAGGTAATTCCTCTTTTCAACGGGAATCAAGATCTACCGGAAATAAACATGCGATTAGGTCATTGGCTGGAAGATATATTATCGCCTGCTTTTTTTCTACCGGAAAAAAACAACTCCATAAAAAAATTGGAAAAAGCTTTGAGACAAAACTCTCTTGTCGAATGGACTCCCAACTCTTCTCTCACGCTTATGCACTCGCCCGATGACACTTACGTACCTTATCTAAATGCCGAACATGCTTTTCATTCATTCCAGCAGCAAGGATGCAGGGTTAATTTTGTCTCCCTTCAAGGAGATCACAGTAGTGCCGGGGTTCAATTCTATTTACAGGTAGTACTCAAACTATAAAAACTTTATCCCAATCACTAAATCACAGAATCCTTTAATTTACAAAAATAGCACATTGCACCCGTCCCCGTGGGTTAATCAATTGTATCCTCCCAATATTTTAACATATTCCGCTAAAGCCGCCTTGTATTGATAATTCGCAGAAACCACATTCGTGTATGCTTGTAACCAGGTCGCCTGAGAGGAAAGCACATCTAAGATCGGTAATTTTCCCTCGTTATAGCTAAATGTATTTAACATTAAATTTTCCCGGGAGATATCTAAAGTAGTTCGTGCGATCTCCACTCGTTTGGCAGATTCATTCAACTTCACCCAGGCATTAGCCAACTCCTCTTTAATCTGATCTTGTACCTTACTAATTTCCAATGCTTTATAAACCTCCATTGCTCTATTTTGTTGTACATAGTGACGTTTTTCGCCCCAATTGAATACAGGCATACTTAACTTGGCAAAAGCTACCGTGGTAAAACGCTCTTTTCCGTCAACATTAATCATCGGCGTTCCCCATGCCTCTTTCAATCCAATACTGAACTGAGGAAGATATTTTGCCCGTAATATCTTTGTTTGTTGTTTCGCCAGATTCAGATTTTCCGTGGCGATCTGAAAATCAGGACGACGTTTTAAGGCCGTTTCAATAGGCTGTAACGCGGGAACAATCATCGGTTTTTGAATAGAATCGATAACGACAACGGTCTCTTCCAAAGCAACTCCCATCATGATCTTTAACGACTGCATGGCTGTCTTAAAGTTCATATCTGCCGTAGACAACTGCAATTCAGCCTCCTTCAACCGAGTCTTTACCATTAATACATCTGTTTTACTAATAGCGCCCTCATCGAAACGTTTATTTACGATATCGTATAACTCCCGTACAATCATAACAAACTCTTCCGATATCAGATAAAGTGTCTCATTAGCAGCAACCGACCAATAACTCAAATCTGCGGCATAAATAATATTATCTTTTGTCAACTCCTCGCTTAACCGTGCAATAGCTTCTTGCAATCTCGCCGCATCCCGTTGCTTTTTCACTCCGCTTCCGGAATACAGATTCTGGGAAGCAGTCGCTACGGCAGAGTAATTACTATGTTTCATATCGATTCCCTGCATAAACTCTACATCCTCCAATTGATAAGAGTAATCTCCTCCGATCTGGACCTTCGGGAAAAAACCTGTCTTAATCGCTTTCAAAGCGAAGACAGCAGCTTTTACAGCCTCCTGCGACTGTTTTACATCCTGATTATATTCCAATACTCGTTGGCGATATTGCTCCAACGTCAACATCAACGCTTGTCCGTTCACGGTAACGGCAGCCAACAGAATCGATATACTTAAAATAAATTGTTTCATACTTTTTTGTTTATGAATTTAGATGATGGCTCCCGACCCTCAAATGCCAAGAATCAGGAGACCATGTACTATCTTACTTTTATCCTGAAAATCAAACAATAAGTCACAGGCAACACGACTATCGTCAACAAACTGGCTATCAATAATCCGCCCATGATACAAGCGGCCATTCCCCCGAACATGGCATCGAATAAAAGGGGTAACATTCCCAAAATAGTCGTTCCTGAAGCCATTGTTACCGGTACGATTCTGGATTTCGTGGCCTGCAACACGGCATCCAAAGGAGCCAAACCGTTTTCCTGTTCTATCCCTATCTGGTCGACCAGTACAATGGCATTTTTTATATTCATTCCAACCAATCCCAATACACCTAACAGCGCAAAGAAGTCAAACATTTTTCCCATCACCAGCAATCCAAAAACGACACCGATAAAGATCAAAGGAACCATTAACAGAATAACCGTCGGTTTTCGATAAGTACGGAACAACAATAAAAGCACGATAAACATCAATATCAGAGTCAGGGGCATATTAGCAGCCAAAGCCTGATTCGATTCTTCTTGTGTCTCTTCCTCTCCAAAAACTTTCATCGAATAGCCTTCCGGCAGATCCATTTGCTTCACCTGACTCAAAACCTTGGCAAAAGCAGCTTTCGTATTTACTCCCCTTTTCGCATCGCATTGAGCCATCATCACCCGATCCCGATTATAACGCTTGATAACATTAAAATTATAATCGTAAGCAAAACTATCCACAACCTGAGCCAACGGGACGGTCAAGCCTTTCGAAGTAAATACCGGTAATGTTTTCATATTATCAAGATTCTTTGTATCCAACCCATCCTCTTTCAATAAAATCGGCATAAACAGATCTTTTTCCCGATAATCTCCAAGCGATAAGCCATTGGTCGCAATCTTCAATGCATAAGCCACGGATTGACGAGTAATTCCGACACGCTGTCCCCGCTCCTGGGAATAAGCAGGCTCCCAAACCGGAACCTTATTTCCCCAACTATTCCGCACATTGGTAACCATTCCGGTCTCCCGCATCATTTTCATGGCACGATTGGTCAAAGCAACTAAGGTATCTATATTATCCCCGATAAAACCGATCTCAATAGAGGCTTCCACGGCCGGAGAAAGTTTAAACAAAGAAGAACGGATTAATACATCCGGATAATTTTCCCGTACATAAGTATTCAATCTTTCCTCCAAAATAGGCGAATTAGCTTTATCATCCACTTCTATCAACAAGTTACCGAAATTCGATTTCGGGCCGAAAGAAGTACTTGCCAGATAATAACGCAACGGGGAACTCCCCACCGTCAAGGAGACATTTTT
The DNA here is from genome assembly GCF_900543425.1 of uncultured Sanguibacteroides sp. Classification (GTDB taxonomy): domain Bacteria; phylum Bacteroidota; class Bacteroidia; order Bacteroidales; family Marinifilaceae; genus Gabonibacter. The sequence goes on from NZ_UQRQ01000007.1 coordinate 60,316, forward strand.
CACCTCCTTTTGCTTCATTAAGTAACCTTCGATCTCCGTCAATATTTTTTCCGATTCCCGAATACTATACCCTTCCGGCAAGAAACAATCTGCACGGAAATAAGGTTTATCCATATTCGGGAAAAAGTTTTGAGGCATGGCCCCCATAATATAAAGTGAAACGAAAAACAATACAATCACGGTAACAAGCGTAAGCACCTTATGATGTATCAACTCTCGTAGCACAGCGGTAAATTTATTATAAAATTTCGTATCATAAGGATCCTTCACAGCTTCGCCGCTTCCTTCTTTTAAGATAAAATTACCGAATACAGTCGTCTGTGTCAATGCCAATATCCAACTCAATGCCAGAGAAACAGCCAACACGATAAACAAAGGCTTAACCATCTCCGCAACTGCCGAAGGCGCCAAATAAAGAGGTAAAAAAGAGAAAATAGCAATTAAGGTTGCTCCCAATAATCCCCATTGAGGAGAAGTAGCTCCTTTTATTAAAGCGTCCCGCCGCTTCATTCCCTTTTTTATCAATATCTGGGCATTATCCGTAACCACAATGGCATTATCGACCAACATACCCATGGCAATAATAAAAGCAGCCAAGGAGGTCCGGTTTAGTCCCACGCCCATAAATTGCATGATTAGCATGGTTCCCCCGATGGAAAAAAGTAAGGAAGAACCTATCAATAGTCCGGCCCGAGTTCCCATGACAAGTAGAATGATCAGAATAACAATCACAACAGACTCTATCAGATTTAAAATAAATCCGTTATTTGCTTCTCTTGCAATTTCATTCTCCGGATAAAGAGTCACCAACTCGATGCCGACAGGCATCATCTCTACCAACTGACTCAATTTGTCTTTCACCTTTTCTCCGGTCTTTACCACATCCATATCGGGTACGGTAGAGATTCCAATGCCTATAGCCCGTTTACCATTTACCCGAATCAAACTGGAGGGCGGATCCAAATACCCCTTCTCCACAATCGTAATATCGCCTAAACGAACTTGCTGTCCGGTTTCTGTCACAATCAATTGATTCCGAATATCGTCTAAAGTTTTATAAGTTCCGTCGGCAAGTATTTTCAATTCAATATTCCCGGCTCTCTTTACGCCTGTATTGATTAGAGAATTCTGGGATTTTATGGTATTGATCAACGTGTTTAGATTTAATCCGGAATTGGCTAACTTCGACATCGTTATAAAAACATTCACCACTTCTGTCTGTTCCCCGAACAAGGCTACTTTTTGCACACCGTCAATCGTCACCAATTGAGTCTTTAATTTTTGTCCCCACTCCCTCAAATCGTGGTAGCTAAATCCCTCGTCAGCCGTTAAACCGTAATATATACCAAATACATCCCCAAAATCATCCGATACGCTAATTTGAGAAGCACCCTGAGGCAGGCTCGGTTGAATATTCAATACCTTACGCCTCAACTCGTCCCACATCTGAGGCATTTCATCCGGAGGAGTTGCAGGACTCAGCTCAATTTTAATTTTAGACATCCCATAAAAAGACTCCGAATTTATTTTATGTACGCGCCGCATAGACTGAATCTCCCGTTCTATGGGTTCCGTGATCAATTGTTCCACTTCAGCAGGCGTTGCTCCGGGATATTGTGTAATAATGACTGCCGTTTTAATCACAAAAGGAGAATCCTCTTTCTTTCCCAATAAATCAAACGACAAAACGCCTCCGATCATCAATATGGCCAGGAAAAAATAGATTACCTTCGTGTTATCCAGCGAATATCTAGCTATATTCATAATTTTTCCTTTATTATTTTAATATTTTTACTTTCTGACCTTCCGTGATATAATTAGCACCCGCCACCACAATGATATTATCACGATTCAATCCTTTCTCCACGATCACTTTATCATTACCTATCAATTGTCCGATTTCCACAGCCTGACTCGTTACCGTCTCTGAGGTTGTGTTATACAGCCACACGCAAGTTTTACCCGTGTTCAAATCTTTAAAGAGAGCACTCATCGGCACGATATAGCTACCTGCCACACTCGTCTCTATTTTCAAATTAACCTTACAGGAAAATCCGGGATAGATATTATGTATATCTCTGGAAAAACGAGGATCATCAATGGATAATTTCACGGGAATACCCGTTCCGTCAGGAGAAGCATCGATAAATTCTTTTACCCGGGCTTTAAACCAAAGTCCTTTATAAGTATCAAACTCAACCGTTACCGTCATCGGAACCCGGGTCAAATCCACACTTGTTTCCGGTAAAGTAAAGCTGACCGCTAATTTTCGGGGATTCACCAGTTTTATAATAGACTCTCCCGGCATCACTTTCTGGTAATTCTCTACGAATTTTTTTTCCACGAATCCGTCAAAAGGAGCTCTCAATTTCGTATCTTCCAATGTATTCTGTGAGGTTTCATAAGCAGACTTCCCTTTGATGTAATTTGCATCCGCAATTTCATAATCTTGTTTGGAAATGGCTTGCATGGCCAATAACTTCTTATTTCGCTCCAATTGAGATTTAGCCGTCAAGTAGGCTGCCTTATTCGCTTCATATTGTAACCGATAATCCAAAGGATCCACCCGCGCGATGATTTGATTCTTCTTCACCTTCTGTCCCTCTTCCACGTTCATTTCAATTAACGGACCCGATACCTTAAAAGCCAAATTGCTATATTCTTCCGCCTCGACAATACCTGTATACACTTTATTTATAGCATCTAACGACTCTACTTTTACGACCTTTACCGGACGGATAATATCGGGGACGGTATTATCCTTTTTTCCTTTACAAGAGACGCCCAAAAGTACAGATAAACCTAAAATTGCCCATTTACACCTCATAAAACAAATTATTATTAATTATTATTCAACTTCTTTATTACTACAAGGGCTACGTCTTTACAACTTCCATGCCAGAATCCCAGTTAACGAAATGAAGCAAAAATTCAGATAAAGATTTTACCCAAATATATACAATACGAAACAGGCTATAAAAAGTTCATTCATACACATTTTGAAATAAAAAAACGTTCGATAAGGTTATCGAACGTTCTTAATTAATTATACGTATTTTATACTATTTAGACAAACTATTTCAATAATCCGGCACTTCTTAATTTAATTTCAGTCAATATTTTTTTTGTATACAATGGAAATTCACTATTCAGCATCCAGGCAAAATACCCCGGTTGCTCCTTCAACACCTGAAGTACAGGAACTCCTTTATTTTTTCCAAAATTAAAAACCTCAACTCCATTTTCATCATACACGATAAAACCGGCGAAGTCCGCATTATTGCTTTGAGACGAAAACTTACTTAAGAAAGTGATATCATTTTCCAACTGCCCTTCATAGCGTTCCAATTGAGATTGTAATACCTCGTAAGTAGCCAAGGTATCCGCCGCCGCAGTATGTGCATCTTCCAAATTCTTATCACAATAAAAACGATACGCCGCACTTAACGTACGTTGTTCCATTTTATGAAAGATCGTTTGTACATCCACAAATCTGCGCTTACGCATATCGAAATCCACCCCTACCCTCAAAAACTCTTCTGCAAGCAGAGGAATATCAAAACGGTTCGAATTATACCCTCCCAGATCACATCCCTCGATAAAACGGGCTAACTCTTTAGCTACCTCCTTAAAAACAGGAGAATCCTTTACATCTTCATCCGTAATACCATGAATCGCCGTCGCTTGTTCCGGTATATGCATTTCCGGATTAACCCGGAGAGTCTTCTGTTCCTCTTTTCCATTGGGATGGATTTTCAAAACGGATATTTCAACAATTTTATCCTTGGCAATATTAACACCCGTCGTTTCCAAATCAAAAAAAACGATCGGACAGGTCAGTTTTAATTTCACAAACTTTCAATTTAAATTTCAAATAAATGTATTACACCATCATCGGCATCAATAGCATCAATAAATCCTCATCCTGACTATCACTTTCGTAAGGCAGGAAGAGACCGGGACGACTGGGATCCGATAATTCCAATACAAAATATTCCGTATTTAAATTGGCTAAAATTTCCAAGACAAAAGGAGATTTAAATCCGATAGCCATTTCATCTCCATCGTATTGACAGGAGATCGTCTCATGTCCGGACATAGCATAATCCACATCTTGAGCAGAGATGACCATAGACCCCCTTGTCAAATCGAATTTCACCAGATTACTGGCTTGATTAGCCATCACGGACACTCTTCTCAAGGTATTATACAACTCTTTTTTCTCAATTATAATTTTCTTGGGATTATTTTGAGGAATAACCGAATTATAATTCGGGAAACGTCCTTCTACCAAAGTACATACCATCTTGTAATCCCCGAAAGTGAAACAAGCCATTTTTTCATTGAATTGCATTTTCAATTCGCTTTCATCCTTCGGTAAAATATTTTTCAATAACAACGAGGGCTTTTTCGGCAAAATCAAAGCCCGCTGCTCTCCATCCGTACGGGCATCGAAACGCTTATATCGTACCAATTTATGGGCATCGGAAGCAACAAAAGTGAAATTTTCCGCGTTCATCTCGATCAGAATACAGTTCATCACTGGACGAAGATCGTCATTCGCCGTCGCAAAAACAGTCTTGGAAATTCCTTCCAGTAACATACCGCAATTGGTTACCAACACGACCGAATTTTCATCCAAACCGGATTGTATCGGATAATCTTCAGCACCCTCTCCCATCACGGAGAATTCACCCTTATCGGAGATAATCGTTACTTTATGAGTCGCCTCATTGATTTCAAAAGTTAACGGTTGTTCCGGAAACTCTTTCAGTATATCCAACAATAATTTAGCAGGAATGGTAATACTACCGGGTATCTCCAATTGTTCCAACTCCACACGGGCTTCCATGGTAGTCTCTTTATCGGATGCGGTAACGAACAACATATTGTCTTTAGCCACCAGTAAAATATTATCCAGAATCGGCTGAGCAGGCTTTCCACTAATGACGCGGCTCACAGCTTGCAACCGAGAAAGAAAAGTGCTACTTGATATAACAAACTTCATATTATACGATTTTAAATTTACATTTGCATAGTATTCTCTACTTCTTCAACGGTTATGGGAGCTCGGTGATCTCCCATGCATTTACACCCGTTTTCCGTAATCAGTATATCGTCTTCCAAACGAATACCTCCGAAATCTTTATAAGCTTCGATCTTATCATACACCAAATAATCTTTATGCAGACCCTGTGCTCTCCATTGATCGATCAAAGCCGGTATAAAATAACAACCCGGTTCATCCGTAATAACAAAACCCGGTTGTAACATTCTTCCCATCCTTAAGGAAGAGGTACCAAACTGATTAATCGGACGGGTAACTTCATCGTACCCTACATATATCTGTCCCAAATCTTCCATATCATGCACGTCCAACCCCATCATATGACCCAAGCCGTGAGGCATAAACAAGGCATGTGCACCGGCAACAACCGCTTCATTCACATCTCCCTTCATTAATCCGAGATCCTTCAACCCTTGTGCCAACACCTTACAGACTTCCAGGTGCACATATTGATAAGTCACTCCCGGACGGGCAATCTCCATTGCCTTATTATTACATGCCAGTACAATATTATAGATCTCTTTTTGTCTCTGGTTAAATTTTCCCCCGACAGGCACGGTACGCGTAAAATCCGAACAATAGTTCATAACCGACTCGGCTCCGGCATCCGTCAGCATCATGCGTCCTTCCGTCAATATCTTGCTATGGTCATGATTATGCAGGGTTTCTCCATTTTGAGATAGAATAACCGGAAAAGAAACCATACTTCCATAAGAAGCGGCAATACCTTCAATCAATCCGGCAACGTATTGTTCTTTCACACCCGGGTGAGCATGTTTCATGGCTGTCACATGCATTTCGTATCCGATGTTGCAAGCCCGGTTAATTTCATCGATCTCACACGGCTCTTTCACGGAACGTAAGGAAATAACAGCCTTAATCAACTCCAAAGAAGCATAGCTCTTCACCAAAGAGTGATGAATACCCAACAAATCCTCCAAAATAATCATGTTTCGATAACGATAAGGAGGTAAAAAATGAATTTTACGTCCGGCAGCTATCGCCTCTTTCAAACAATCAGCCAATTTGGTAAAAGGCGCCGTATTAGCAACTCCTACACCGGCGGCCATATCTTTTACGATCGGTTGTGGTCCCATCCAGATAATATCATCCATATCCACATCATTCCCGAAAATATACTCCTTACCGGTATCAACATCCAGCACTCCGGCAAAACCGGGTAAATTCAATCCGAAAAAATAAAGGAATGAACTATCCTGTCTGAATTTATAGGTGTTATCCGTATAATTCGCAGGAGCTTCTCCATTACCAAGAACAAGTACCAGACCGCCACTCATTTTTTCAATAAGTCGCTTTCTTCTACTAACATACACGCTTTTATCAAACATATTTATTATTATTTTAATGAATAATTTTCAACGTTACAAACGAGACGACAAGGTACTGATTTTTTTTTAATAGATGAAAAGATTTATTTCCAAAATCATAAATTCTTCTCTTTTCAAACATAACTATTCCGGGATCACGGAATTGAATCTTTATTGATTTTCCAACTCCCCGATCCCGGAATTCACTTGTTCTTCATTATTTTTTTCCTTGAAAAAGGAACGCTCCGAAAGGAAGACATATACCAGCAATGACAACCTGATAAGCACCATATAAGATGCGTACTTCCTCTGCCATCATCTCTCCGGTTAATGTCGTCACAGCCCCCTCCTTGTCTAAATAAATATTGATAATACGCCATAACACGACGAAAGCTGCCGCCAAGCTAAAACCCGAACCAACATATACCCAGCCCACTCCCATATCTTCCTTCAACCTCCCCCTTAAAGCAAACAAAAAAGCAACGGCAAACATGATAAACGTGAACCAACCCGCCGATTGATACCCCGCAATTGAACCGTAAAGATTCACTTCATACCAAGGTAAAAAAGTAGCAATCATCCCGATAATCGCCAAAATAAAAACAACAAACTTCTGTTTACTCATGATCTTTTATTTTTCATTTATTTTTTGAGATTTACGGATTTAACAAGTAAAGAGTTACAACAATAAACATTCGATTTTTACCTATTTTTCACCATGTTATTTAAAATGATTCTAAACACTATTTTTTTAGAATAATCAACGTCAAATTGTTTGAAAATCGTAATAACAATCAGTAATTTCGCACCTTGTATTTTAAGGAGACAATAGTTCTAAAAATCTGTGTGGAAAACAAATTAAAATTAAACATAATATCTAATTAATTTAAATTTTATCACAATGAAACCAACTCATATCGAACACATTGGCATCGCCGTTGCCAGTTTGGATGAAGCTATTCCTTTTTATGAAAAAGTATTGGGATTAGAGTGCTATGCCATTGAAGAAGTAAAAGATCAAAAAGTTAAAACTGCTTTTTTCAAGGTTGGACAGACTAAGATTGAATTGCTTGAATCCACAGATCCAGAAGGCCCCATCGGAAAATTCGTTGAGAAAACCGGAGGAGGTATGCATCACATGGCATTTGCGGTCGAAGATGTTGCAACTGCATTAAATGACGCACAAGCTGCCGGTTGTCAATTGATTGACAAAACACCGAGAAACGGTGCAGAAGGTTTAAAAATAGGTTTTTTACACCCGAAATCAACCTGCAGAGTACTAACGGAGCTTTGTGGAACAAAGTAATTTTTGAATAATCTTTTATACTCATAAAATTATGATGACAAATCAAGATAAAGTAAAGAAACTAATCGATCTCCGAGCACAAGCAAAATTAGGTGGTGGCGAAAAGAGAATCGACTCCCAGCATAAAAAAGGAAAATTTACAGCCCGTGAACGTATCGATATGTTATTGGATGACGGAAGCTTCGAAGAGTTTGACATGTTCGTAACTCACCGTTGTACCAATTTCGGAATGGAAAAAACCAAATTCTTAGGTGACGGTGTGGTTACCGGACAAGGAACCATCGACGGTCGTTTGGTTTTTGTATTTGCTCAGGACTTTACCGTATTCGGAGGAGCTTTATCCGAGACATTAGCCATGAAAATATGTAAGGTAATGGATAAAGCTATGGCAGTAGGAGCTCCGATTATCGGACTGAATGACTCCGGTGGTGCACGTATTCAGGAAGGTGTTACTTCATTAGCCGGATATGCAGAAATTTTCGAACGCAACATTTTGGCATCCGGAGTAATTCCCCAGATTTCTGCTATTTTCGGACCTTGTGCCGGAGGAGCCGTTTATTCCCCGGCTTTAACGGACTTTATCATGATGACAGAAAATACCTCTTACATGTTCGTAACCGGACCGAAAGTGGTAAAAACCGTAACCGGAGAAGATATTTCGACTGAAGACCTGGGAGGAGCTCGTGTACACGCGACAAAATCCGGAGTTTCTCACTTCTTGTTAGAAAACGAAGAAGAGGGTATTATGATTATTCGTAAATTACTCTCTTACCTGCCTTCCAACAATTTGGAAGATGCTCCGATTATTCCTTGTACCGATCCGATCGATCGCTTGGAAGATAAATTAAACACGATCATTCCGGATAATCCCAATATGCCTTACAATATGTTGGAAGTTATCGAATCTATCGTGGACTACGGGGAATTTTTGGAAGTTCACCGTAATTATGCCAAAAATATCATCGTAGGATTCTGCCGGATGGACGGTATGCCTATCGGTGTGATTGCCAACCAACCGAACTTCTTAGCCGGAGTGTTGGATATAGAAGCTTCTCGTAAAGCAGCACGTTTCGTTCGTTTCTGTGACTGCTTTAATATCCCTATTTTGACCTTGGTCGATGTTCCGGGATTTTTACCGGGTAGCGGTCAGGAATACGGTGGTATCATCACTCACGGGGCTAAACTGATGTTTGCCTATGGAGAGGCTACCGTACCTAAAGTAACCGTTACTTTAAGAAAATCATACGGTGGAGCACACGACGTGATGTCCTGTAAACAACTTCGCGGAGACTTCAACTATGCCTGGCCGTCAGCACAAATTGCAGTAATGGGAGCCAAAGGAGCCATCGAGGTACTTTACGGCAAGAATTTAGCCGAATTGACCGATCCGGAAGCTCGGGCAAAATTCGTTACGGAGAAAGAGGACGAGTATAATGAAGCATTTGCCAATCCGTATCAAGCAGCATCTTACGGTTATATCGACGATATAATCGAGCCGCGTAACTCTCGCTTCAGAATCATTCGCGCATTTGAAAGCCTGAAAACGAAAAAGGTTGTTAATCCGCCGAAAAAACATAGTAATATACCTTTATAAAATTCAATTGATATGATAAATGCAATCATACTCTCCACGGATTTAGCCGCAAAAGCCGGAGGATACACGATCGCAGTCGTGGGGTGGGTTATCGTTTTTGCAGCTCTGATCGGATTGGTGATCATCTTTATGGCTATTCCCAAGTTATTAGAGTTTAATATTAAAAATAAACTCAAAAAAGAGGGAAAGCCGGAAGAAAACATCAATATCGAGGCCAATGTCAATGTTGCTATCGCAATGGGTATTCATATGTATCTCAATGAATTACATGATGAAGAAAGTAATATCATCACCATTAAGAATGCACAAAAACAGTATTCCCCGTGGAGCTCTAAAATTTACGGAGTACAAAACCAACCCCGCAGATAGTTTAATTCATTTATAAAACGAACAATAAACAATGAAAAAGTATAAATTCAAAATAAACGGTCAGACCTTCGAAGTAGAAGTTGGAGAATTCGACGGCAATATGGCAACCGTTAACGTCAATGGCTCTCCTTATGAAGTAGAACTTCAGAATGAGGCTATGAAACCCAAAACACCGGTATTAGCTCGTAAACCTGTAGCTTCTGCCCCCGGAGAGGGACAAATTAAGAAGAGTGAAAGCGCCAAAGTATTTAAGGTTATCGCTCCTCTACCCGGAAGCATCTTTAAATTAAACGTTAACGTTGGAGATACAGTAAAAGAAGGAGATTGTCTGCTTGTCATGGAAGCCATGAAGATGGAAAACAACGTATTGGCAGAAAAAGGCGGCGTAGTGAAATCCATAGCCATAAAAGTAGGCGATGCCGTACTTCAAGGTGACACGTTAATTGAAATTGCATAAGTCGGGAGACTTATAAACCCTTATAACAAAAAAAATATGAGTAAAGTATTTTTCATCATGTTATCTTTCCTGTTTGCGACGTTAACCACATCGGTTTGCGAGGCATCGGGTAAAGATAATTTGAAAGAGGAACTTGTCCACGGTAAATGGGTAAACAAAAGCGGAGGTTATATTCCGAATGCCCTTGGAAAGTCCAATACCACTGTTTCCCGTTATAAAATCTACAGTTTTTCTGCCGATGGATCGTTCACGATGGACTCCATCAAACAACGATATACCGGTACATGGGTTTTGAATGGGAACCAAGTGATCATGACTTACAATCCTAAAAAAGTAGTAAACTATTCGGCTAATTTGGACCCGAATGCTACTGCTTATTGTTATATCACGAAAGAGAAAATCGTAGAGTTAGGAACAAGAGTTGCAACTATCGAGAACGGAGAGCTCGTTTTCTCTGATCCCGACATGAATGCGGTACACAATTCAGATGCCACAGCCGGAATGAAGAATTTCTGGGAATTTACCGGATTTGCCAATACAACGGCCGGTAACCTGATTATGATTCTGGTTGCTCTTTGTTTCATTTATTTAGCCATCCGTTTCGATTACGAACCGATGTTGCTGATTCCGATCGGAATGGGTATTATCATCGGGAACATTCCATTCTATATGGCAGAAGGATTCAACCTGAAATTAGGTATTTACGAACCCGGATCGGTATTGAACATTCTCTACCAGGGAGTGGTCAACGGTTGGTATCCCCCCTTGATTTTCTTAGGTATAGGGGCTATGACCGACTTCTCCTCCTTAATTTCCAACCCCCGGTTGATGATTCTCGGAGCTGCCGCCCAGTTCGGTATTTTTGCTACCTTCTTGGGAGCCCTTTGGTTAGGATTTGCTCCGCCAGAAGCCGGAGCTATCGGTATCATCGGTGGTGCCGACGGTCCTACTGCTATTTTCCTTTCTTCCAAATTAGCCAACGGTGTAAACATGCTGGCTGACGGAACGATCGTGAAAAACCTCATCGGCCCGATCGCCATTGCCGCCTATTCTTATATGGCTTTAGTTCCGGTAATTCAACCGCCGGTAATCAACTTATTGACGACGAAAGCCGAACGTAAAATCAGAATGCGTCCGCCACGCGCCGTAAGCCGTTTGGAGAAACAATTATTCCCTATTATCGGTCTGTTGATGACTGCCTTCCTGGCCCCGTCAGCTCTTCCGTTGTTGGGAATGTTATTCTTCGGTAACTTATTGAAAGAGTCTACGGTAACCAATCGTTTGGCTAATACGGCAAGTAACGCCTTAATCGATACCATTACGATGTTATTGGGTATTACCGTGGGTGCTTCGACACAAGCCGACGTATTCCTGACAACCGACTCCATTCTGATCTTCTGCTTAGGTGCTGCTTCTTTCGTATTAGCAACGGCTGCAGGTGTATTCTTCGGTAAAGTGATGAACTGGTTATCACCCAAACACAACCCCGTTAACCCGATGATCGGAGCTGCCGGAGTCTCGGCCGTACCCGATAGTGCCCGTGTCGTTCAAAACATGGGATTAAAAGCGGACCCGGGAAACCACTTGTTAATGCATGCCATGGCTCCTAACGTATCCGGAGTGATCGGTTCTGCAGTAGCAGCCGGTATCTTACTGAGTTTCTTGATGTAATCTATCATCTCTATATAAAGAACTCCCTGTTCAACGGGGAGTTTTTTATTTCAATAAATACATTACCTTTGTTCTACTTAATTTTATAATCATATCACATGGGACTAAGAGGTTTCGGAAGTGACAACTTTTCCGGGGTATTACCGGAAGTATTCAAAGCGCTGGAAGAATCAGCCTATGGACATCAACCTTCTTACGGCGAAGACGATTACACGGCAAAAGCCGTTCAGGATTTCAAAACAATTTTCGGGTCCGACATCGACGTTTATTTCGTGTATAACGGCACGGGAGCCAATATATTGAGTCTGGCAACATTCACTCACTCCTATCACGCCATTATTTGTGCTGAAACAGCTCATATAAACGTGGACGAATGCGGAGCCATTGAAAAACAAACGGGAAGCAAGCTATTAACCGTACCGACTTTCGATGGAAAATTAACGATAGGATTAATACAAAATCACATGCACGGTTTTGGAGAGCAACACCATGCACAACCCAAAATGATCTCTCTGACCCAGTGCACGGAACTCGGCACTTTATATACTCCCGAAGAGTTGAAAGAGATTTGTGATTTTGCTCATGCACACGATATGTATGTACACATGGACGGAGCCCGTTTGGCAAATGCTCTTGCTACCCTGGGATGTTCTCCCTTGGCTGTTACCAAAGAGGTCGGAATCGATGTTTTAAGTTTCGGAGGAACAAAAAACGGCATGATGTTCGGGGAGGCCGTCATCTTTTTCAATACAGCTGTCTCCAAAGAAGCAAAATATATCCGCAAACAGTTGATGCAACTTCATTCCAAATCCAGGTTTATTGCAGCTCAATTTTCCGCTGTGCTGAAAAACGAATTATGGTTAAAAGCAGCAGCCCATGCCAATGCAATGGCACAAAAATTAGCTGCAGAAGCTGCTCAGATCCCGTCTATTACCATCACACAAAAGGTAGAAGGGAATGAGGTATTTGCCATTATCCCCAGAGAGAGCATCGAACGACTTCAGGAAGAGTGTTTCTTTTATGTATGGGACGAGGATGCCGCAGAAGTAAGATGGGTATGTTCCTTCGATACCACGGAAAATGACATCATTGAATTCGTCAATCTTTTACGTAAAGAAATCTGTTAATGAAACAACGGGAAATCAAACTCACAGAAGATGGAAGTTTTACAATACATATACCGGAACTAAATGAACATTATCATTCGGTTCACGGAGCCATACAAGAATCCCGTCATATTTTCATTAAAACCGGTATCGAATACCTGAATCGTCCCGAGCTGACAATCCTGGAGGCAGGTTTCGGTACGGGATTAAATGCCTATCTCTCGCTAATAAACGCCAAGGAGCAGCATCGGAAAATCACCTATCATAGTTTTGAGAAATACCCTTTATCGGCAGAAGAAGTAAAAGCACTCAATTATAACACACGACTAAACGACACCTCTACTCTATTTTACAAATTGCATACGGCTCCCTGGGAGCAAGAAGTGGAGATCACACCCTATTTTACCCTCCATAAACACCAGGCGGATTTTAGTGAAGTGAACTTTCCTCCCCGATTCGATCTAATCTTTTTCGATGCTTTCGCTCCCGATGTACAACCTCATCTCTGGCAGGAAGAGATACTGGGATTGTTTTGCAAAGCATTGAAACCGGGAGGTATCTTTGTCACTTATTGTGTAAAAGGAATCGTAAAACAAGCATTACGGGGCTTGGGATTAACGCTGGAACGCCTACCCGGACCACCCGGGAAACGGGAAATATTAAGAGGTAAAAAGATTCAATGATTACATAATTAGGTAATCGATCGATTAGTAAATTATAAAATCCGAAAATAATTTCGATTATGTCTGCACTCAAACAACTTCTTGATGAAAAATACGTGGAATATTGCAGATCCGATTTCTTTATCGAAACGGATCCCATTCAAATCCCCAAACTTTTTGAAGAAAAGGAAGACATTGAAATTGCCGGATTTATGGCTGCAACATTAGCCTGGGGGCAACGCCCCGTCATCATCAAAAAATGCAGGGAACTGATAAAACGATTGGACTACGCTCCTCATGATTTTGTTCTCCATGCCGCGGAATCTGACTATTCCTGTTTAAAAGGCTTTAAACATCGTACCTTCAATGATTACGATTGTATCTATTTTTTCAAATCACTTTCCCGTATCTATAAAAATTACGGGGGATTAGAAGGTCTATTTTCTCGGGCTTACCAACAGCATCAGGATATGTTCGAGGTATTAGCGGAATGGCATACGATATTCACGGCCCTTCCTGCAGAGAACAGGGTTCTGCGCCACATTGCCGACGTAGAGAAAGGGTCTGCCGCCAAACGGATCAATATGTTTTTACGCTGGATGGTCCGTCGGGATGAAATCGACTTCGGACTATGGAAAAAGATTCCTGCCTCTGCCCTTCTTATCCCGCTGGATCTGCATACCGGAAACATCAGCAGGCAGCTGGGGCTTTTAACCCGAAAGCAAAACGACCGCCAGGCAGTACTTGAATTAACGTGCCGTCTCCGGGAATTCGATCCTGTCGATCCGATTCGCTATGACTTTGCTCTTTTCGGTTTGGGAGCCTTTGAAAAGTACAATGATTAAAATTATCTGGCAAAATCATCCAGCGCATCCGACTCTTCTTTTAACTCATCCATATAATCCGACATATTGTCCTTTGCATCTTCATCGTTATTTTCCAATATCGATTCCAATACCTCATTGTATTCGGCCTTTAAGGCGTCATCGCTTTTTGAATAATGATTATCCCGTTTTTCTTCCGGTAAAATACATTTTTTACTCTCCTTTTTCATAACTTATTCATTTAAATCCCATACTAAAACGAATAAACGGGAAAAAAGTTTATAAAATAAAGGCGATCCTCACGAATCGCCTTCATTAACCTAATAATATCTAATTACCTTACTACACATGCCCCTGGGCACACATAGCTTCCGCAACTTTAATAAAACCACCGATATTGGCTCCTTTCACGTAATTCACTTTATCCCCTTCTTTGCCGTATCTGACACAAGTATCGTGAATATCTTTCATAATTTGAGATAACTTCGTATCTACCTCCTCGGCCGTCCAACTGTAATGCATGGCATTCTGACTCATTTCCAAACAGGACGTAGCAACACCTCCCGCGTTGGCTGCCTTCCCGGGAACAAAAGTAATGTATTCATTAGCGTAATGTATGGCCTCCGGAGTACACCCCATATTAGACGTTTCAACGATTAATTTACAGCCGTTAGCCACCAATAGTTTCGCATCCTCACCGTTCAACTCGTTTTGAATAGCACAAGGAAAAGCAATATCACACTTCACCTCCCAAGGCTTTTTGTTGGCAAAAAATTTAGCTCCGAACTTACGGGCATAAGGTTCTACCACATCGTTATTAGTCGCACGTAATTCAAGCATATAGCTGATCTTTTCCTCGTCCAAGCCTTTTTCATCGTAAATATAGCCGTCAGGTCCGGAAATAGTGACTACCTTAGCACCCAATTGAACCAACTTCTGAGCTGCCCCCCAGGCAACATTACCGAAACCGGAAAGAGCAACAACCTTACCGACAATCTTTTCTCCCTTAGAAGCCAACACGTGTTGTGCCAAATAAACCGTACCGTAACCGGTAGATTCCGGACGAACACGGGAACCACCAAATTCAAAAGGTTTCCCCGTCAACACCCCGGTAAATTCGTTACGAATTCTCTTGTACTGCCCGAACATATAACCTACTTCACGTCCTCCGACGCCAAGATCACCGGCAGGGACATCGGTATCAGGACCTATGTACTTACAAAGTTCCGTCATAAAACTTTGACAGAAACGCATGACCTCGTTATCCGATTTGCCTTTCGGGTTAAAATCGGAACCGCCTTTACCCCCTCCCATCGGAAGTGTGGTCAAAGAATTTTTAAATGTCTGTTCAAAGCCTAAAAACTTCAATGTTCCAAGAGTCACGGCAGGATGAAAACGGATTCCTCCTTTATACGGTCCAATGGCACTATTGAATTGAACCCGATAACCGCGATTAATCTGTACTTCACCTTTATCGTCGATCCATGGAACTCGAAACAGTATCACTCTTTCGGGTTCCACCATTTTTTCCAGAATTTTATTCTTCTTATATTTTGGATTAGCCTGATAAGTATCCCATACGGTTTCAATAACTTCTTCTACCGCCTGATGGAATTCCGGCTCTCCCGGAGTTCTTGCCTTCAAGGCATCCATAAATTCTTGCATTTCTGTTTTCATATTCATTCCGATTAATCAATTAAAAGATGATCCTTCTTTTAATACGTTATTAAATTTTTGACTAAAGTAGACTCTTATTCACACTCTCCCAAATATTCCTCTATGGTCTTTTCTCATACGGTATAACGTTTCATTATATTTATATACAACACCTTATAACTTTCCGATTCTCAACAAGAAGATTCTTAAAAACAAATAACCGGTTCCCTTTTCTGGCAACCGGTTATCCGTGTTTAAAATCGGAACTCTATTCCTCCCCGACATATACCCATTTCACGGCATCGGCATACACGAGGTCCACATCGCATTTATCATTCATCACCAGTCTTGCCTCTCCTTTATCGAAGAAGAATGTACCCACAGAAACCCATGGAGAACTAAGCTCTTTCTGTGAATTAAATTCTATCTCCTCCTTCTTATCCCCAAAATACAACGTATAGTATTGTGTTATTCCCTTAACACTTATTATATTATTTCCTCCGCTTACATTATAAATAAACAGTTCATATTTTCCCCGTTTAGGAAAATTCGCTTTCCATTCGGCCATGGCCTTTCCCTCTCCGGCTTTTTTATAAAAAGCACTCGTAATATATTTCCCATAATATCCCCTCCCTATAATATAAGTCCAACGGTGACCGCCTTTCAACTCCTCGTAACCGGTATCCCTCTTATCTCTCTTCTCCGCCATCCGTTTCCCGCTCGAATCAAATAAAGAAAATCCCTCGTCTTCATTATCTACGATAATGACATTCGGATCGGGCAGGAAAAGATCTGGACTGATCGAAAATAGTCCCCGCGTAGAATCACGGATTACCTCCAATTCGTCCGGCAACATCATCACGACCTCTGCGGGTTGGTTCAATACTATACTCGGAGTTATCGAAACCATTCCAGGTACATCGTCACACGGTATATGTACCTCCAAAGCCTCTCCCGCCGACAAAACGAATCTCTTCTCCCAATACCCGCGAGCATTTTTGAGCCAATTCGCACTTACCGTAGCCGAGATTAAAATATCGGACTTTCCAGGATTATACAACTTAAAATGAACCGCATAACCTTCGTACTCCCCTTGTTCTACTTTATACCCCCTGATATCTTTAGTTTCCAGATAAGAACATCCTTTATTCCTGTACCATTTATCAAATACCTCGCCCAACTTATAATCAAATCGCTCTTCAAATTCTTTCATAAACCGTTCGAAAGCAACTTGTTGATAACGATATTTAGTCATAAATTCTTCCATAAAAGCCTGCAATGCACGCTCAGGAATATCCACCATAATCAATTCATACAAGTAATTGCATTTCTTCAGCAACAGTAGTTTAAACATATCCGAAGAGAGAGATGGATCTGTTGCGGCCTCCTCCAAACTATGTTCAGAGAGATAATCGAGTACGCGCATCTCGTTTTGTGGCGATTGGTTAGCGGTAGTCGCCGTCTTGTAAGCCGGAGATACCAGTATCTGAAACTCATCGAATATTTGTCCGGCAATAGGGATCTCCTTAGAAAAAACGGCACACCTGTTATCTTGAAATAAAGAAGAGAGTATATGCTTATTTCCGGCACCCACCTTTGTCGTCACAGGCGTTCCGCTATAATCCTGTTTTCCTCTTAACAAATCGAAATCGACCTTCACAAATCCAGAACCGGGAAATACAAACACACTTTGTACACAATCGATAAAACTACGCATTGTCCAGTCTTCATCATAAGGATCTTGTCCTGTACGATTCAAATTCTTTTTCACTCTTTTTATTCTTTCATACTCCTTCGCTATTTGATTTCCGATCTCCGGTATAGTTACCCCGCGTTCGGGAACGAATACCATGGCCGGCTGCACGTAATTACTCTTTCTACTCCATCCCCGTATGTAAGTAGCGAACGACACGGGAGTTTCCAAAAGAGAGAGCCTATCATAAAGATAAGGATGCCCCCATTTGCTTACCATCAATCCATCCATTTGCTTTACCAAAGAGGGAAGCGAATCCTTAATGCTGACAAAAGGAGCTCTAAAATAGCTTTCCCCGCGATAAAAATAGAGATCTAAGCACACGGAATCCACAGTCAACGATTTGTGGGTATAATCTCCTATACATAAGCTGATTCCTGTCAATTTATCGGGACTCTCGAAACGAATAGTATCTCCGGATACCTCTCGATTTCCTTGCGAAATCACAGTACGTTTATCCCTATGAATTACATTTAAAACATAATTCGTATAATTTTTCCCCGTAGTATAAGGATGCACCCAATGAACAGGAGGTTCTGTTACCGGATACCACAGCACTTCAGGCTCCAGCAACGTATAATCCTTCTCTAAAAAAGCATATCGTTTACCAAAGCAAAATATATTCGTAATCCAACGATTATCGTAATATTCCTCATCGGAAATATCCAGATAACACACCCGGTCATCTATCTTTCCCGTGTAATCCACTTGGAAAGAAAACTCTTCTTCCGGTTCCAAGTTTTTTTCCAGAATAACGACTTGTCCATCCCGGCGATAAGAAATAGCTTCACCGCTCTCTCTGCGAATTTCTTTGATGCGTAAGGCCGGGTTTAAAAATAAAACGATCTCCGATACCGGATGATTCTCCTTATTCTGGACGGTTAATTTACTTTTCACCGACATGGTCGTACCCGCTTGCTCGAAAGTAATCTCCGCATCGGACAAATAGAGCCGGTCTTGCGCACTGTATTTTTCAAAAGTTTCCACCATATGCTTCCGAAAACGCCTGTCAGCCTCTTTCGACCCGACGAAGGTACCTCCGATTAATATACCCGATAACAGGATAAGCCCGCTGCATAATTTCAACTTTCCTTTTTTTCCATTAGCAATCCGAGGATACAATACAATGGCAAACCCCAGTAATCCTACACCCAAAACGATATAGGTCAAACGTTGTAAAAGATAATATCCTATTTCGGGATGCCCGGTCAGTTCCGAAAACATATTAGGCATCTCCCGGGCAAAAAGATCAAAAATACCATATCCGGCAGAAGGAATAAAACCATAGATCAATCCGATCATTACCAATAACACCAACAAAGCAAGCATAGCATTCTTTATCCAAGAGTAGATTAAAAAAGTTACACCCAACATAAATAAACAGGAAGGAATAGTTAAGGTAAACAAATAAAAGAGATAGGGCCAAATGCTTACCGGAGCCTCACTGACAAAAATATTAAGGGATAAAGAAATTAACAGAGAGATTATATTCAGCACCACAAATACGACGAAAATTCCCCATGCCATTCCTGCTAAATAATTTGCATTACTCACCGGACGTACACGCAAAGACTCCGTCGTATCCACGTATTTTCCGCTTTTGAAGCGATCCGCCACAATAAAGATCAACAGAAAAACCTGTAACAAATTAAACCAATAAGCATTAAAAAAGGGCATGGAAGAGGGCAAGGCCACCATATAGTGTTCCGTTATACTCCATGAACTCTGTGTCATAATTTGTAAAGCGGTTATTCCGACAAACACCAGTAAAGCAAATAGGCGCAATAACCAACTTCTTCTCAGAACCTTTGCTTCATAACGGGCTACGGTCAATATAAGATTCAATTTCATAATTTTCAATTTAAATTTCAGTCATATTTTATTATTTGTCTCCAACTCAAGCTATCCGGTAACGTTCATTCAAACGCATCCATCCTGGCTTTTTTCTACCACCCTCAATTATTTTAGTTTCCTTTTCAACATGCAAAAGAATAAACATCATTTACTTGATACATCCGAAAAGGATCCAACGTATTTGCGTCCCTTTTTATCCTAAAATAACATACAATAAAAAATAAGAAAAGGCCCTGTAAGACATTAAAAAAGAGAATATTTGCAGATAATCCCCTATAATGCTCCGTCCCTTGAAATAAAAATGGAATATACAAAATTCCTATTAACCATAATAAGCCAAACACTCGAAACGACCAACGACGCCTTAAGTCATTGATTTTATGTCGAATAAATACAGAAATGAGATGTAATTTCATGATCTTATTTTTAGTTACACACTCTCCAAATATAGAGTATCTCTACCTGAAATCCAAACCTAAAATTACAGTTCACTAAAAAAAACAATTACGGTTCTTTTTTTAGTCATTTATCTCCATCCGTTAACTCTCTATTTTTCAATCTATTTACGTTCGACAGTCATTTAAAAACAGAATGTAAATTTCATATGAAATATTTTATCTTTTATTATAAATATTCACAACTTCACCATTTTTGATCATCAATTTTCCCGATAAACCCATTTAACCGCATCGGCAATAATCAATTGCATGTTCGTTCCATTAGTTTTTATTCGAATATACACAAAAGACAGGCCCTCTCCCTCACAAAATTATTTTCCCCTTTGGTTTTTTTGTAAGGGCAAGGCCTGCCTCAGTATACACACTACAATTCCTTATCGCTTAGGCTCTAAGCAAAAAAGCAGTCGATCGTAAAAATCAACCCATGGATCAGGTAACTCCTCTTCCTCAAGAATAATTAGCAGATAATGCCCTTGCGCTGCCAGAAAGTCTTTCACCTTTATCTCACGGGTAACATAACCGTTACAGATAATCACAAGAGTTCCTTTTTCCGAAACCGTCAATTCAAAATATCCATTCAAATCCGTTATAGTACCGTTAGTTGTTCCTTTCTCCATCACCTGAACTCCCAAAACGACATTCATATCCGGATCACAGACTTTACCTTTGACCGTCACGCGACTATTCTGGGCCATTACCACGGAAGTAAATCCCATGAATAATACGATAACCATTAAAAAGCTTTTAAAAAACATTTTTTGTTTCATAACGATTCATTTTGATAGTTAAACAATTATCCTCTTTTCCTCAAGTAATTAATAAAGATTCCGCAACCGATCAACAATAACGGGAACAGCCCCAAGAGAAAGAACTTCACCCAAAAGATTCCCGTAATAGGGAAAACGACCGTCGTGTCTTTAGGGTCTGCCCGAACGATCTCCACCGGGAACTCCCCGTTCGTCAACCACCGGAAACTCTCCGTGATCAACGAGTAGTTCGAGGCGTTGATCCCCTTACGCATCATCATTAACTCCGCATTACTGGCGCAATCCGCATCGCCAAGGACGATCACTCGTTGTTCCTTGTCCCCCATTTTCCGACTTAAACCCAAAGCCGTGACATAAGAACCCTCGACCTCTCCAGCTGAAGGGTTCAATACCACCCGCTCGTTAATCAAATCAACCGTTTCCAACTCGTTCCAGCTACCCTTGCCAACCGTCCGCAAAATGGGAAGAAAGGTGTAGCCCGTAGTGTTATCATACTCCAAACCTACCGCTCCAGGCATTGTCACACATTCGCCCCTTTTTCTCATTCGGGCGTATTCACGAGAGATCCCTGCCGCCTCTTCCGTCACCTGACATTGTAACAAATCGGCGTTAAAATCTGACGTCGGCTGCACGAGTATACCGGGAACCGACCGTACACCAAACAACGAGAGTAAAGGATGCGTCAACTCAACCCGATCCGGCTCAACAGCAATTAAAAGGTTACCACCGCGCTCGATATAACGGCCGATTTTTGACAACTCGTCTGGCGTGAAAGGACTCTTCATGTCGGCAATAACAAGAATATCGTATTCGGAAGGGATTTCTTCCCCCTCTTTCATCCGGTAAACGTGAACATCAAAACCTTGGTTTACCAACGCGTAACGGAAAGTTTGGTTACTGGCAAAAGAGTAATAATCAGGGTCTCCGAAACCGCTCGTACTCCGTTCTCCGTGCCCCGTCAAACAAGCCACTTTAGGCGCATCAATAGCCAAACGTTTCAATGCCGCTGCCACCTCCGCCTCCGTCGGGAATTGTAACTGGTCGTTATACATTCTCAAGAATGTCTTACGACCGTTTGCGGCCTCCAGCAAGCGAACGAAACGGTATCCCTCCGGGCGTAAATCAATCTGTTTATTGATCTCCTCGGAAGAGATAAAACCCTTTAAGGAAACCTTCGCCATCTTCGCGTACTCCTCTGCTACTCCGTGTTCATCCAAGCCAGCGAAACGCTTGTTATTCAAGGGCGCCGTCTGCAGGTAGTAACGAACGTAAGACATCTCTATATCCGGTTTAAAACGCATATAAGGCTTAAAACGATCCATATCCGCCTTCTCTGCCCTCGGCAAACCGTAAATGTAATTTGTTCCCAGCAGGTTAACGTAAGTCGTGATCTTAATCTCTCCGTCGATTTGATCCAATATCTCTTGGGTTGACTTCGTCACCGTCTCTGTCTGGCAAGCGGTCATGTCTTTGTACAACTGTAGCGTCGGGCGCGAGGTCAAATACCCCAAGCCGACAACAACTACGATTACAGCCACGTACCTTCCGGCAGATGCGGCCAGGCTCCTTTTAGCCCGATGAGACTCTACCTTCATGATAGACAAGGCCAAGAAGAAAAGGATCACAAGGATAAAATAAAACAAATCTTCACTACAAATCAACCCGTTAACGAAAACCATCGCCCGTCCCTTGATCGAGAGCCAATAGGTGATCTCTCTAACGAAACCGATATCCTGGCCCACATTACCGATAAAATTCAAAACGATCAATACCGCTAAAGTACCCATTGCGGCAACAATCTGGTAAGACGTCAAACTCGACATATAAAGACCGATAGCCGCATAGGCGCAGATCAATAAATACAAACCCAGCAAACCGGACAATGCCATCGAAAGGTCGAAGTGGGGGATCGTAAAGCAAGAGAACAAGATGTAAACCAGCAAAACTCCCACCAGAACTAAACCGTAAAACATCATCGAAAGGAACTTGCCACTAATGATCTGTGTGGCCGTTACTGGCGACGAATATAACAATTTTATTGAACCGCTGCTGTACTCGCGACTCATCAAGCTCATCGTCAACAAGGGTATGTAAAGGTACAAGTATTGTTGTACAACGATGAAAAGACCGCTTAAAGAGACCAGGATTACTCCCGTCAAACTACCCTCGCCGGGGGCATCATTTAAAAACTGAGACGTCACACAAGATTTGAAAAGATCCATGTAAGTAAGACCCGTCTGGATCGTGAAGATCACCAGAATAAACCACGCCACGGGTGAGTAAAAAAGAGCACCTAACTCATTTCCAGCTATTTTTAATACTTTTCTCATATTCTATTTTATTTAACCCAACCTTCTTTTCATCCAAACTCCAACTCCTCCCAAAACGAACAAGGCGGGGAATATCCATGTCAATAATAAACTCGTCAGGGGCATACCTTCCCGTGTCAGCTCCAATACCGTGTCCTTATATGCCGGACGAGTGATCGATAGCGGGAATTCACCGTAACTCAACCACCGGAACATCCCCGTGATCAAGGAGAAGTTTGATGTTTGAACCCCAACACGATCCATCAATAACTCCGAATTACTGATACAATCGGCATCGCCAAGCACAACGATCCGTTGTTCACGATCACCCACCTGCCGTGTCAAAGCAAGCATCGTCGGGTAAGCTCCCTGAACCTCTCCGGCCCGGGGATTAAAGACGGCCTTATCGCCACCTTCAAGCTCGTTCCAACTCCCTACCCCGGCCGTCGTCAAAACGGGAACCACCTGGAAGCCACGCGTAGTGTCAAAAGCAAGTGCCGCAGCACCGGGCATTACAATACCGTAACGGTTTAATAAATTTTTATAAGGGGTCATCACCTTCACTCCCTCTTCATTAAACTGGCAAATCAACAGGTTGTCATTATAAACTCCCGTCGGTTGGACAAGTTCGCCGGGAACGAATTCGACTCCCAATACACGCGTGAGCGGGTTCAATATGGACTGTTTACCCGGTTCACCGGCGATCACCAGATTACCACCGCGATCGATATAACGGTTGATCTTATCTATCTCGTTATCACTTAATGCCGTGTAAGGATCGGCAAGGACAAGCACATTCACGCCGGCAGGGACATCAGACTCCACGGAAAGATCTAACACTTCCGTGTCAAACCCCTTGTTAATTAACGAATGCCGGAAAGTCGGGCTCTTCGCAAAGGTGTAATAATCACGATCCCCGGCCTTGCGGATATCACGTTCACCATGTCCTACGACAAAAGCAACCCTCGGAACATCCGTTACGAGGCGTTTCATCGCCGTCGAGA
Source organism: uncultured Sanguibacteroides sp. (assembly GCF_900543425.1). Lineage (GTDB taxonomy): Bacteria > Bacteroidota > Bacteroidia > Bacteroidales > Marinifilaceae > Gabonibacter. Next base: position 84,502 of record NZ_UQRQ01000007.1, read on the forward strand.
TCTCCGCCTCGTTAGGGAAAACATAACCGTCATCGTAAACACGTAAGAACGTCTTCCGGCCATTATCACGCTCGATTACACGAACAAAACGGTAATTCTCTCCCGATAGATCGATCTGACGCGAAAGTTCCTCAGGTGTCAGGAACATTTTCATGTTCAAATCATTCGCCACCACTACTTTCTCCGCTTTCTGACGCTCCGTTAAACCGGAAAAACGCTCGATCAGGTAATTATTCGAGTCCTTCACGTCTTTATAATAATATACGTATTTCATCTTCATTCGAGGCTTGAAGCGAATATACTCTTTAAAACGGTCTTTATCACTGTTCACTTCCGAGGGAATACCGCAATGGTAATGACTCTCCAACAAGTTAACGTAAGTCGTGATCGTCAAACCTCCGTCCATCTTCTCCATTACCTCCTGACTCGCCGGGGCCAATGTGTTCAACTTGGTCGCCGAGGCATCGTAATAAAACTTAAAGACAGGACGGGAACTCAGGTAGCCCAGGAATAAAGCCAAAAAAGTCACAACGAAGTATCTCGTCACGATTAAACTTTTATTACGTTTTTTACCCGAGAGTATCTTAATCACGGATAAAGAAAGAAACATCCCGATAACGATAAGGAAGTACAAGACATCCTCACTCGTGATTAACCCCTCGATCATTTGCGAGGAACGCCCCTGAATAGACAGCCAGTAAGTGATATCCCGAACAAGAGGAATATCCTGACCCAACCGACCAACGTAATTCAAGAAAGCCAATACGGCCAGCGTCGACACCGCCGCCACTACCTGGTAAGAAGTAAGACAGGACATGAAAAGACCAATCGCCGCATAGGCGCAAACCACGAGGTAAAGCCCCAAAACACCGCTTAACGCCAGCGTATAGTCGAAATCGGGAACGTTAAAACCCGTCAAAAAAACAAACACCAGCAAAATTCCTCCAAGAATTAAACTGTAAAGCATCATCGACAAGTATTTACCCAGAACGATTTGTATCGTCGAAACGGGTGACGAATACAACAACTTGATCGAACCGCTACTGTACTCCCGGCTCATCAAACCCATCGTCAATAACGGTATGTATAGGTAAAGGTTACCCAGCATCGTCGGGTAAAGGCTGAAACTACGAGTGAAAAGTTCTCGCACGATACTGTACCACAACGGGCGGGAGAACTGCTGCATCAATATGGTATCGATTAAACCCGTGTAAGACATGGCAGCCTGAACCGTGAAGACCACGAGGATCAACCATGCCACCGGGGAATAAAACAGGGTACGTAACTCTGTTATCGCTATCTTGTATATCTTTCTCATGACAAACGGCTATTCATCTTTACTTTTCCGGACAAGCGGGCAAATACTTCATCCAAAGAGCTACGCTCTACCGTAATCTCACTTAATTCCCAACCCCGGGAGACACTCAACTCTACCACCTCCCGAGTCACGTCACTATCACGGGTAAACCACATCCGATAACTGTTCTGACTTACCTCTTCCACCCGCTCGATTCCAGGGATTTCTCGTAACACCTCAATCGCCGGAGGGTTTTTCATCACCACCACAAAAGAGTTGGGCTGAACATAATTGTTAAACTCCTCCATCGTTCCCGAGAAAACAAGATTACCCTTCTCGATCATCTTAATATGATCGCAGGTAGCCTGTACCTCTGACAAAATATGAGTCGAAAGCAACACGGAACGGTCATAAGCGATCTCCTTGATTAACTCACGAATCTCAAGAATCTGGTTCGGGTCCAAACCGTTTGTCGGCTCATCCAGAACCACGAACTTCGGATTATGAATAATCGCCTGGGCAATTCCGACACGTTGCTGGTAACCTCCCGACAAGTTCTTCAACAAACGCTTGCTGAAATGAGTGATACCGCAACGGGACATCGCCGCCGCCACCGCTCCCTTGATCTTTTTAGGTTCCACGGAACGTAACTCCGCACAATAGGCCAGATATTCGCGAACCGTAAGGTCCGTGTACAAAGGCGGCTTCTGCGGTAAAAAACCGATGTTCATCTTCGCCGCAATCGGGTCATCGCGAAAATTAATACCGTTAATATAAACTTCCCCCTCCGTTTGATTTAATACCCCGCACATGATGTTCATCGTCGTCGACTTACCGGCACCGTTAGAGCCAAGCAAGCCGAGAATACCCTTCTGGTATATCTCGAAATTAATATCCCGTATCGCCCATTGAACGCTATAACGATGGGACAAATGTTCTACTCTTACTACTGATTCTTCCATAATTTATTTAATTACATTATATTACATCGAATATTCTTCTTAGTTCGATTATCAACTATGTGATAGTCTCTTCGAGGAAACCCTGCATAGTTGTCCAATTGTCTTCCTCGTTTGCGAATCCAGATAACATGACCTTGCATCGATTTCAATACCCCACACATATGTTCATCGCGGTTGATTTACCCACCCCGTGACTCCCAAAGGACGTGTACCCGTTGTGGGAAATTTCGCAATTGATGCCCCGCATAGCCCTCTGAACACGATAACGGTAGGATAGATTTTCCACTCTTACAATTGTTTCTTCCATCATTTCTTTTGATTACACACACATCCCCATCATACTATCATGCAGATTTACAACACAAATTTCTGACACCAGTTGATATTTCTGACTTGAGCTTCCTATTTCTTTTAGATTATACTTCACCCCTTCTACCTTCTATTTATAAAAAGCAGACCTAAACGAAACAAAATTTTAATACGCAGTAATTATCCACGAATATGAATTAAGTAGGTAAGCAATAATTGCTTACCTACTTAAAAAATTATTTCCCTTGGACAACGATATTCGAAATCACACCGAACCCGTCGTAGGTTACTTGTTTTTCTTTATCTAAGTTACCTGTTCCTAAATCTTTTTGCGGAACCAGATAAACTTTTCCGGCATCCCCTGCCTGAGTAGCAATCAGCACAGCTTTTGCATTCAACGGAACCAAAGCTGAAGCATCACTATCAAATTCGGTAGGATCCATATTATAACGTCCCTGCATATAGAATCTAACGATAGAGATCTTTTCTCCACTGGCAACCGTATATTTAGATTCATAAGTCAACGTACCCAATGACATTCTAACGGCATATACGTCGGTTTCCGTGGCAACATACATGATCGGGTCAACCGAGCTAAAGGTATAAGAAACAGCCGCATCCATAACGGTTTTCAATCCGGCCGGAACATTATACAAAGCATAAGGAGTCGGAGCGATCAGATCATAATTCGAATTTTGCGTCTTAAAAATATAAATTTCATACTCCTGAGTTGTTTTATCCCGTAATACCATAGCTAAACCGTCTCTCTCCATCATTCCCCCTGCAATGGCTTCCTTATCCCGAATATTGGAAGGATCAAAGGGGAAAGATTGATTGTATTCCGAAGAACTGAACAATTGACATTTGGGAGCTGAATAATAACTATTAAAACGACCAAAACATTCCATATTAGAATCATACCATACGGCATTGGCTCTATTCCCATTATCACCGACAGCAGATGCCAAAACAGCATTATCCAAATAATTGGATTCAAGGCCTTGTACATTGGTGATTTTTTCCGGTTTAACAAACATATTGTCGTTTTGACGCAAATGTTGATAAATTTGTTGATTAGCGACCATTAGCGTTACTTGGGCAGAAGGATAAAAAGCATCAGCCTCGAAAGAAGCATCCGCCATGGGCACAATACTCTTGGTATCCGTGTAGGAGTAATCTTCTACATCGATCCGGTAAGCTCCTTTTTCACCTGCTACCCATAAAATGTTCCGATAGGTTCCATAGGTTGATCCGGAAACGGTATACATCATATTCTTGATCTTATCCGGAAATACCTCTCCTTTGGAAGCATAAATATTAGAGATCACCTTTCTCTCCCCGGTAAAATCTTTGGTCAGATTTTCGTCCATCACCAAAGAGAGATCTGAGGTTTGTCCGTCTTGAGAATGGGCTACAACAAGTCCTTCCCCGAATTCACTGGTTACCACTAAGGTGAAAGAAGCAAAATATTGCAATGTAGTTGCAGAATCCGTCACCGTTAACAAAAGCTTATAACCGCCGGCATTAATCGGCATATTGGCCGTCATATCCAATACTCTTTCATGTGAGAGTTCTTCAGTCACATAATCCAAAGAAGAGGTTCCCAACTGAATCTTCCATAAATATCCTAAATCCGGGTGATTAGCCTGTCCGTCTTTTGTAATAGGTATATCTATTTTAAGATTTCCCAAATAGGTAGTCCTTTGAACATCGGAAATATTTTCCAAGTCAATCTTTATTTCAGGAAGTTTTTCCGTATCGTAAGTACTTTTATCGTCATAACATGACCAAAGGCCACTACTCAATAAAAGTATCAATAGATAAAATATATTTTTCATATGAATAATCTTTGATCTGTTAAATTAAAACTTTCTCGCCTTAACCGGTTGTCCTTTTGCTAATCCTCCGTCATGCAGCAAAGGCTCCCCGTTAACCTCTTCATAGGCCTCTAAATAGGCATTCAATAAATCGTAATAGGCATTGGTTTGGGCAGTAGTATAGAAGGTCAATCCGAGCGGATCACGGTTATTGTATGCCGGCCATTTATCGGATTCCCAAGGCCAATCCAAAGCCTCCAATATCGCTTTATGGGCATTTTTACTGTAATAGTCATAAGTAGCCAAATTCATACTCTGTCCCGCAGCAATCAAATAATTATAAGTACGACAGTAGAATGTTCCGGATCTCGGCATAGGCAATTGATTATCCCACATAAATTTTACACGCGTATACTCTTTCGGTCCTTTTACAAAATCGTCAGAAGCAGCCAATACCAATTCCAAAATGCAGGTCTCCGTCTCCAGAACAGGCAATTTGGTTAACTCGATCGAGATCTTACCAAATGCTTCTCCCGCGGGAATTACCGCTTCCAAAATTTTATAAGAACCATCTACCAATGTACAACTATCCAGATCAAGCGTATAATTTACTTTCCGGTCGTAGCTCCGTACATCCCCTACCACTTCCAAAGGGATATCGACAATAACTTTCTCCTTGTCCGGATCAGACCAGAAAGAGTATACTTTTTCGAATTTCTTTGTCGTAGTATTATAACCAGGATAGGTTCGTATTCCTATTCCCGTCCACGGAAAAGTAACCGTGGGAAACTCCTCGTTATAAGTAGGTATCTCCTCTTTGGAACATCCTGCAATAAGCAATCCCAAAGCGAATATACATATCGTATATATAAATTTTAATTTATTCATAACATTGAATTTATACTATTAAACTTATTGAACAAGACCCATTGCTGCTTCTGTCTCCGGATAGGGCCACACATAAGTCTCATCGCTCATCGGAGTAGACAAATTCGGAATATTTATTTCCCCGATACGTTTGAAATAGAGGAACGTCACACCTTCACAAAGGAACTCCCGCCTATATTCGTTCGTCAAACAGGTCAACAACTGATCTCGGGTGTATCCTGAAATATCAATGAAGTTAGAACGATTCTCACGTAAAGTCGTCAAATATTTGGCAGCTTCGGTAGTGTTAACATCCGTTCCTTTCAGATAGGTTTCCGCCACGATCAAATACATCTCCGAAATACGTACCAGAGGAATTCTGTTCAAACAATTCGTTCCGCTGATCGCCCGGTCCTGAGCCAGTTTCAAAGGTACATAGTAACCATTGGAAGTAGGGAATAACATTTTGGATGATCCCCTGAAATCAGCATTACTACCCGTTCCGCTTTCATCAAAAATATTCTGTACTCCCTCTTCAGACAATTTAATCTGCTCATAATCCGTATCCGTAAAATTCAATTTAAAATATCCGGAAATTTTATCTGACAACGTCAGTACATTCAAGGAAGCAATATGTTCCGTAGAAAGAATCAAATCCGTGGAAATACCATCATTCGTCACCCACGTGTAAAGATCGACCTTTTCTCCATCTTCGATCACATCCAACGCCTCTTGGCGGGCTAACAACAAAGAAGCGTCACTTCCTTCCCACATATATACCCTCGCCAGTAAAGCTTTTACGGCAAAATAATTCAAACGATAGGTACGATCACTATAAAATCCGTCGTCATTTAAATTATCATAATAATCATCCGTGTGCTTTTTCGTGACAGGATCCTCTTCTTTCAATAAATCCAGGGCTTCTTTTAAATCAGCCACAATCAAATCTATTGTTTTTTTATAAGACAATTGCTCCGTCGTCTCTTTCTTGTATTCTTTAACATAAGGAATCGTGAGCTTTGTCTCTTTATCTGTACGAGAAGCCAAGTTTCCATATCCGTAAATACGCATCAGGTCAAAATGCAACATAGCCCGGATAGCTAATAATTCTCCCTTTATCACCTTGTAAGAGATCGGGTCCAAGACATTGGATCTCTTTTCAATAAATTTAAGAGCGTTATTTGCATTGGCGATAATATTATAGGCATTCAACCAAACGGCATCAATAATAGGAGTCGCTCTCACATGCTTATACTGATAAGCAGCCATCGGATAAACCTGAGCCGAAGGATACAAATCATATTTTCCATCCTGTACATCCAGCACATACCAAGACAGGTTTTTACCATACAAGGTTTCACTGGCCAACCCGATATAGCAACCGATTAACGCTTGCCGGAATCCGGGTTCATCTTTAAACTGATCCTCTTCAGGTACCTGTGATGCAGGTGTTACATCCAACCAATCGTTACATGACGTAACAGAAAAGAGGAGGATAAACAAAGTTATATATTGTGTTATTCGTTTCATATCTATTTATTTAAAATGATCCTATAAGAGAAAATGACATTGTTCTGGCAAACGGATAACTATATCCACGTTCTACTTTAACGGAAGAGAAAGTAGCAATATCATTCATGTTAAAAGAAATTTTCAATCTACTCATTCTAAGCGACTTAAGCACATTAGGCTGGAATTCATAATAGAGGTTTAAAGCTCCCCAGGTAAGTAAACTTTCATCCTGCACAAAACGAGTTGTAGGACGTGTCTTTTCCTGGTATGACTGTGCATCACCGTCATATTGGAATGTTCCCAAACGTTTGAATTGCGCCACCTGTCCCGGTTCTTTCCAACGACCGTATAAAGCCCGTTTATCCACATTATAGTTCATATCCACGTTTTCTACCCGATCTACCAAAGTCGAGTTATACTTTTGGTAACCGGTATAATAACGGAAAGTGGTGCTTAATCCGAATCCTTTATATTCAGCAGTAAAACCGAAAGTTCCTCTGTATTTTTCCAAAGAATTTCCCGCCGGCACCTGATCATTCTCGTCATAAGTATAAGTCAACTCGCCGTTACGTTTTACATATACCTCGTTTCCCGTCTGAGGATCAATTCCCAAAGAAGGTACGGCCCATATCGTATTCATGGATTCTCCATCCACGTATTTTGTTACCGGCTTATTATTTCCCTTATCGGCTGCCATCTTATCCCGCAAGGCGTTATACGTCCTCATACTCTCCGACAAACGAATAATCTTATTCGTCGTGGTCGTCAAAGAACCGAACACGTTCAAAAAGCCTTTATTATTCTGGAATACATTATAAGTCAAGTAAACCTCGACACCCTGATTCCGAACCAAACCCAAATTATCTTTCACGGTAGAGAAACCAGTCGATGTGGAAATAGAAACATCGGTCAACATATTCTTGGTATCGGCCCAGTAATAATCAAAACGGATATTAGCCTTATAAATAATGGCATCAAATCCCACGTTGTAATCTTTTTTCTGTTCGCCCTTCAATTTCGGGTTAGCCATACGTGCAACCTGAGCTCCCGTCATTCCCAAGTAATTATCTGTTGTGTAATATTCGTAAGTCGCAACAGCTTCATTGTTATAGAAATTCTGGTTTCCGGTTACACCGATAGATGCCCGCAACTTAAATTGCTGAATAATATCATTCTTAAAAAATTTCTCGTTATGCAAATTCCACCCTAAAGCCAAAGACCATCCTAAAGCCCAGCGATTGTCATCACCGTATAGAGAAGAAGCGTCCTCTCTGGCACTAAAATCCAATAAATAACGATTATCGAAGTTATATCCACCGGCAAGTACGAAACTCAAATTCCTGTTCCAGGAAGAACTTCCGTAAGGACGGGAATCTTTAGCGTACTGGCGCGCAAAAGTGATATCGGCAATCTGGTTGTTAGGAAAACCCTCCGCCTGGAATACATAAGCCTGACTTTTATTCTCTCCTATCTCCGTTCTGAAGTTCAAGAAAATATTATGACGATCTGCAAATGTCCCCGAATAAGTCGCGTTTATATTGGCAGACACGGTACTGCTCTTACCTTCATCTATCCGGTAAGATCCTTTCCGAAGCTGTTCTTCAGTAGAAGAATATTTGTTAATACTGGCAAATGAAGAGTGAGTTGCGGGTAAAAACTCGTCACCGTCATTTCTCTTCAAGCCTAATGTAATCCCACCTCTTAAAATCAAAGCCTCAATAGGTCTCCACTCGATTTCAAAGTTATTGATAAACTCAACATATGATTGCTGATAAAGAGTTCCGATCTCTGCATCGTACATAGGGTTTGCAACAGAAGCTCCTTGTCCGGTATAAGCCCAACGGGCTACTTCTCCTGTTTCCGGGTCCTTGGCTCTCCAATAAGGATTCATTTGCGCGTATTTACTAAATGCCCCGTAAGGAGAATCATTACTCTTATTGTTTGTTATGGAAGCATTATTTCTAAATAACAAGTTGTCTTTGCGATAAGAAAGATCGATCTCTCCGATAATATTTCTACGGTCAGATCCTTTCATAACTCCCATCACCTGATTGTAAGTCAAACTGAATAACGCCTGTAAATTCTGGTCACCCAATTGAACGGAAAGATTATGTTTATGTCCGACTCCCGTGCGTAGAGGTTTCGAAAGCCAATAGGTATCCAAACCGGCCGCAATAAGCTGTTTTCTTTCCTCGTACAATTGGGAATATCTGATCTCTTCGTCCATATTCTTATAATCGTACATACCGTCTATTCTCTCTGCTTCCAGCTTCTCTGCCGCATTACATAGATTATAACTGGTCAAGTCTGGCATCTCAATATCGACACTTCCCGTATAGGTTACAAGTTGCTGGGTTCCCGTTACGCGTTTAGTCGTGATAACCACTACTCCATTCGCTGCTTTTGAACCATAGATTGCCTTTGCTGCCGCATCTTTCAATAACGTAACACTTTCGATCCGGTTCATGTCCATATCCATCACACGCTCTACCGTGGTTTCAAATCCGTCTAACATAAATAACGGTTGATTAGGATTATTTTGGTAATTACCTTTAAGCTGAATTCCGGTCTCTTCTACCGGGAAACTGGACACACCGCGCATTTGCATTTGTGGTAAGCTATTCGGATTCGATCCCATATCCAGGTTATCCATAATAAACAAAGCCGGATCCAGGTTCTTCAGACTTTGAAACAGATTCGAACTACCTGTACGCACAATATCTTTCGATGTCAAGGTAACGGCAGATCCGGCATAAGTATTCGCCTTACGGGTAAACATACCGGTTACGACAACCTCCTCCACCTCTTTAACATCTTCTTCCAGCACCACATTGATCACGGTACGATTACCGATAACAACCTGTTGAGATTTATAGCCGATAAACGAATAAATTAAAGATTTTACAGCACTCGGAACCGTCAAGGTATAAGCACCGTCAATGGTCGTACTGGTTCCCAAATGCAAAGAATCTCCTGCAACAACAACTGTCGCTCCCGGCAACGGCTGTCCTTCTTTATCCTTCACGGTACCCGTGATCGTAACCGAAGTCGGCGCTTTTTTAGGTCCTACAACAACTTTGTCGTTCAATTCCCTACACTCCAGATTCGTGTTTTTGATACAAGCCTGAACAGCCTGAAGAGTCGTGACATTGTTTAAATCAACTGTTACTTTCACTGTCTCCTTCTCCACCTCCTCCTTCTTAAATACAACGGAATTGTCACTCAATTGATTAATTTCCCGTAGTGCATCCAATACACTAACCTGAGTAAGTTTTAAAGAAAATCGTTTTGTGTTTTGTTGTCCGTAGACCGGTGAACTTGTAAGCGCCGCAGTAATGCCTAACAGCAAAATACTGCAAAACAATACTCTACAAGTCACCAAAAGTCCACAGAACCCTTTTGGTTTGTAGTTTTTTTTCATACTTTTGTTACGTTTTAATTAAACACATACCTTGCTGTCAACAAGGTTTTTTAGCCGGAAATGCTCGCTAAAGCATTTCCGGTATTTTATTTCTCTATTATGTGTACCGTTTTTCCTATGACTTTAAATTCCGGTCCTCCGGCTAAAGTAAGCATCTTTAATATTTCGTCCAGTTTTTCATCTTTACTCATCCGCCCGCTAAACGTATGGGGTCCTTTCCGTTCACCGTCAAAAACAAACATCACGTCGTACCAACGGGATAACATTCGCGTTACCACTTCAATATCATCCTCATCAAATACAAAAACACCGTGACGCCAAGCCGTAACCTTTTCTATCCGCACCTTTTCTACTGAAAAATCCCCACTTTCTTTATCCAATTTCAATTGCATATTAGGTTTTAGCGTAATGGGAGAAGTGTTTCCCCGTTTATTCAATCTCACTTCTACCTTTCCTGTTAACAACGTAGTGTAAACATTTTGCTCATTTTCATAAGCACTAATATTAAAAGAAGTTCCCAACACCCTTGTTTGCATAGAAGCTGTTTTTACGATAAAAGGCTTCTCCGTATCAGGCGCAACCTCAAAATAAGCTTCTCCTTTCAAGAAAATTTCCCTTTTATCACCTAAAAACTCTACCGGATAATCGATCTCCGATTTCGCATTAAGCCATACCTTGGTTCCGTCACTTAATACCAATTGATAATCACTACAATAAGTACGAATAATATGTCTCACTTCCTCTACAGGCAAGGAATCGGATAGCGTTTTATAAGATAATTTTCCCTGTTCTTCAATCACAGCAACGGATGAAAGTTGCAATGTATCCGTTAACGAAACATTTAAATTTATCTCTCTTCCATCTTCCAACACTAACATTACCTTCCCCCGGGCCGGACTGATTTCAACCGCTTCTTGTTGTTTGACTGGAATCATAGAAAGTCTTTCCATTGGTTTTTTCTCAAACAACAGAATTAGTGATATGCACACACCCACCATACATGCGGCCGCAACACTCCCTCCTATTACGAAATACTTCTTTTGTTTTTTCCCTCTAAGGAGACGCCCGGAAATCTCTTTATGAATCTCATCAAAATTCGTTGTTCGATTGATTTCATCTTCCAATCTCAATCGTTTAGCAATACTCGTCCCCCGAATAATATTCTTATATAATTGGCGATTTTCATCACTTTCGTCTAACCACTTCCCTAATACTTCCCGTTCTTCCCAAGAAGCCCTTTTCAATTTAACCCGTATAATGATTTCAGCCAATAACTGCGCTCTATCTAATACCATAACACATCCTCTATTTTTTATCTTAAGACACCACAAAGCACAAGACAGGATGAATGAAACACGAAAAAAAACAATAAAAAAAACATTTTTTTTACTCCTCACTTCTAAATATCTATTATACAATGACAAACATTATCATTTCTTTAAACAGAAAAAGGATATCTGTAGCAGATTTTACAATCTCTACTACAGATAAATTACCTATACTATACAATTTCTTTCCTCTTCCCTTTTCACATAGAATAGTAAATTCTTTCTTATTACGATAGAATCGTAAGCAGTACGATCTTCTATCACGGGTGTATTCCAATGCATATAAATTTCAGGATGTATATAATTACCTAATTTTAAATTTAATATAACATCTTGTTTTAAGATACCACAAACCCTTAAAAGGATGAATGAAAATTGAAAAAAGATGATTAAATAATTTTACCCATATAACGCCAAAAAACAAAATCATATAATACACGACCCGATAAAAAAAGGAGGTTGCCTAAAAAAATTCTTTTAAAGACAACCTCCGACACAAATTATACATTGACAGAATACAGTACTACGGTAAAACTATTCTTCTTTTTGTACCCAACACTTTCACCTGAAAATTAACACACCTGAGGTTGCATCCTCATCTTTAAATAGCGATCATAATCGAAAAAGACACCTTCCCGATGAAAAGCTAACAATCGTTTTTGAAGGGTATTGGTCGATAACATCATACTACCATCATACATAGTAACATCTATTACGCTATAACCTCTTACCCCGACTTTCACCGTTTTCATTCCGATATACGAAAATACCAACGTATCCCAAGGCATTACTCCGTATAAAACATATTTGCCGTCAAAATCCGTAATCGTTCCGAAGGATGTCCCTTTTATCTGTACATTAGCACCGATAATAGGCTCCTTGAATACATCCGTAACCGTTCCGGTTATTTTACTCGATTGCCCACAAGAGACAACATGGAAAGAACAAATGACAAAAAGAAGCATCATCATCTTCTGAAAAAAGAATTTTGTTTTCATAGCATTAATTTTAGTAAAACATTTATTATTAAGGCAGTACTGTATTCAAAGTCAACATAATCAAAAAGTACTCTCTCCAAAAGATTCCTTTAAATAAGGAATCTCTATTCGTTAATATATTTCCATTTGATGGCATCGGCAACAAAACGAACTTGAGATTGTGCCCGGTCCAATAAAACGACACGATTTTCTCCTTTCGGAAGCCGATATTCACCGACATAAACCCAACCTTGATCTTTCGTGATATTAATACTAAATTCATCGTTTTCCTCTCCGTTTTGAACCGCATAATATTGTAAGCAATCCCCTTCTAACGAACCGTTATAGATAAAAGCAGGGAGAGTAGGCACATATACCCATAGCTCATACACACCTGCTCGTTGAATATTTGCCCTCCACGTGACATGATTATTCTCTCCCCCTCCCAACTTCAAATAAGCACTCCGCACAACTCCCCCGTAACAGGATTCGTCTATTCCGGGAGTCCAACTATTGGATGTGATATGCAACGGTATATCGTATTCCTTCTTTTTCAATATTTTTCCTATAAAACGTTTAGACACTACATTATCAATCTGAAAACCATCATCCTCATTATCTATAACAATCTCATCGGGTTCCGGCAAAAAATAATTTTTATCCATATCAAAGATCCCTTGTGAAGTATCGGAAACAACAACCATTTTTACGGTCGGATTCATAACCCAATGAAGAGTTTGAGGGATATTTTGCGACAAGTTGGTATTTACATATATTACCCTCGGCATCTTACCGAGAAGGAATCGAATCTCTTTCGCTTCTCCCCGGTTGATCATGAAATGTTTTATATACCCACCACGCTCCATGACGGATAAGACTCCGTCTGTTTCCGAAGGGTTGTACACCCGTACCCGACCACGGTATCCCTTTACCTCTCCGTTCTCTACTTTATCGACACCTAAATCCTTTATAATTAAACTTGCCGTTTGTCTTCCCTCATACCATTCAGGTAGCCATTGTAAAATATCTACCTGAAATTGATCCGAAAAAGCTTGTCTAAATTGTTTAAAATCAATCTCTCCAAAAAGATAGGAGCTCCTAAAATCACTCAAAAATTGATGTAGATCCGTATAAGATACAGAGGTTGAAATCCTGTTTTTTAAATCCCTGGCCTTTATATTAATTATTTCCGTCATAATCCCTATAGGTAAAGTATCATCATTCAGCGCATCTTCCAAACTATGTGAAGTCAGATAGACCATCGCCTGTTGATATTCGTTCATTCCTAAGAAAAGCGGCATCTTTACTATACTTGAAGTAGCATTATCCTCCTGAAATCTTAACATGACTTGCAATATGCGATCCATCATCGGATAGTCGGGAGAACTCATAAATCCCCAATAATTGGAATACAAAGGCTGAATAGAGTATTCATTAGGAATAGCCTCGGATTTTAGCACGCTTATCATTTCTTGTCTCATATATAATGCTAAACGCCGTTTCATATCAAGTTTTCTCCGCATGGCATATTCACGCAAAAAAGAAGATTCCAAAAACAAACCAAACCTCATAAAATCTGCTTTAGGTCCTGAAATTATTTCATTTCCATCAATCATGTTAACTGCTCCCTCTCCACTAAACTCAATATAATCCGACATGGCTAAAATTTTACTCCCCCGTTCCGGATAAAAAAGTAACTCAGGTTGAGCATTTTCAGTTCCCCCTTTCCAATTTCTCACGTAAGAGGCCAATGTAACGGGAGTTTCAACCATTTTCAAATGTTGAAATGGGTACCCTTTCAAGTGTTTTTGCAAAAACGGGATTAGAAAATCTGAAAAATCATCTGTCTCCTTTATCAAAAGATTACTTCCTTTAAAATAATACCATTCCAATAATACGCTATCCACCGTTATGGATTTCTTCTCGTAAGGTCCTATACTCAGTGCAATTCCAGTCAATTTATTTCCCGGCACAAATCTAACAGTATCTCCCGATTCCTCTACTTTGCCCTGAGAAATCACCATCTGATGATCCGGATTAAACACCCGTAAATCATATGTTGTAAAATTTTTCTCCGTGGCATACAAAGATCTTAAATTTACCGGAGGAACCGCTCCCGGATACCACAAACACTCAGGGAGCAACAATGTATATCCCTTCTCTACAAAAGCATTTCGTTTTCCGAACCTCCATACATCATTATTCCAACGCGTATCGGCATATTCTTTATCCGGAATATCCAAATAACAAATTCGCTCGTCAATCTTTCCGTCATACTCTATTTGCACAGTTGTACTCTCCCCGGGCTGAAGTTCTTTCTCTACCACAATCACCTGATTATCACGATAAAAAGCCAAGTTTTTACCTTTATCCGATAATTGACGTACCTCTAATCCCGGATTCAAATAAAGAAGAAGTTCCTGCATTCGGATCTCGCCGATATTTTTAACTTGAAGTTGAACGGAAGCAAAAATATGATTTCCTTCCTGACGGTAAACGATAGATGATTTTTCCACTCGCAAATCAAGCTTATCCGCGTACTTCACATAAGTATCGGCATACCTCTTTCTAACACTTTTTTCATGCAGAAAAGAGTAGCTATATCCTAACATACAAATAATCCCAACTGTCAACAGAGTACAAGACAAATATCTTAACCTCTTTAACTCCTTTCCATCCGTTAAACGTCTATACCATAGTGCGGCAAGCAACAGCATCCCCAAACCAATTCCAACGAATGAAGCACGTTGCAATAAATAAAGAGAAAGTTCCGGATGTCCGGTGATAGTAGAAAAAAGATTTGGAATTCCGATCGCAAAAAAATCAAAAGCTCCTCCACATATTTCCGGCAAATACCAATAGGTTACTCCCCAGAATAATAACAATAGTAACAAAGAAAAAATATGTTCTTTTACCAAACGAGAAACGAAAAAAGAAAAACCGGTCATAAAAATCAGGGCGGGGAGGGATAAAGTCAGAAAATAAAAAAAGTATAACCAGAGATTAAAAGGGGATAAACTGAGAAAAATATTCATCGAAGCCGCTAACAACAGAGAAATAAAATTTAATCCTATAAAGACGCTGGCGATACCCCACATTTTCCCTAAAATAAGTTCGCTATTGGAAACCGGATACACCGTAAGTACGATTCCAGAATCGAATCGTCGATCCCTTTTCAGTACATCTGTCACGACAAATATAATCATCAATGCCTGTAAGACATTATAAATATAGGTATTGAACCAAGGCAAAGAAGAAGGCATCGCAATTTTAAACCAAAATAAAAATTGAATTTGTTCCACATATTGGAATATCCATGTCCCCAATAGAGCGATCACAGCAAATATCCGAAATCCCCAATTCCGTCTTAGTAATTTGGCCTCGTAACAGGCAATTGTTTTTATTATTTGAAATTTCATCGGTTTAATTTTAGTATGTTAGTTTTTATAAATTCAATTCACATGGAAGTCCGTAAACGGATTAAATCCGTTTACGACCCATTTTACAGCGTCGGCAATAAGACATTGTTCCTTTCCTCCCAAAAGAGTTGCTTTATTCTCTCCTTCCGAAAGCGCATACTCACCCCACAACACCCATCCTGTCTTTTTTATAATATCAATAAGCCTGGGAAGAGAGGAGGGAAGAGCCGTAGCATATTTCCCCTCTCCCACATTTCCTTGCAAAGCATATTGCCCAAAAGTGATCAACAATAAAAAAATTATAGCAAATACACGAAAACTCCAACTCCGGCTCAGTAAAATTGATTTGTAACAGCCTACAGAACACACCTTTTGATTCATTTGTCAACTATTTAATTGTAGTCTTTTATAGAAGACACCACCAAGAACGCAAAAGGATTAGCATTAATTCAAAAATTACAAATAATTAACACTCGCGTTATCCGTTTACTCAAAGCAATATTTTAAAATGATTTTCAGTATAAAATATTCTTTTTAAAAGCAAAAAAAAATGAATTGAAAAACAACCTTGTAGAATGATCACAAGTTATTCTTTGAACCAACGACCGTAAAAAAAATGAACCGACTTAATAAAATTCATTTTACCATTAAAACGAATGATAAAACAAATAATCTTATTTTCTTATAAAAGACATCATTAAAATCATTTTTGGATGAATATAAAATGGCTTTTCTCAAAAATTATTTCTATACTTGCATTTTCGATATAAATTAACCTTCGTTTTATGAAAGGGAGAAACGAGGGGAAAAGATCGATAGCTTGTAAATAGAATAAACTGATAATGAAAGGACATGTGGTACAGCGGATCATACCATAATGAAAATTGTGTACTATCAACAAACGAAGGTTTAATGAGATATGGGAGAAATTTTAAAACTTGAAGTTTTTATCCGTAAATACTATACAACACTTTGTGCATCAGCACTTCACTATGTCAACTCTCCCGATATTGCACAAGATATTACACAAGAAGTAATCATTAAATTCTGGGAAAACAGAAACAAGCATCAAAACTTAAATTCAATTGAAAATTTCCTTTTCATCATGATTCGGAATGAATCATTAAATTACCTCCGAAGTTGTCAAAGGGAAACAAAACGATACGATAAAATCCCCAAAGAAGAAAGTGAGGACCCGCATGTTTTAAATATGCTTATTGAAGAGGAGACCAATCAAATTTTACTCCATGCTATCAATCAACTTCCTCAACAGATGGCACGTATCATGCGTCTTGTCCTTTCCGGTTACGAAAATAAAGAGATTGCAGAACTTCTCGGAGCCTCTGTCAACACGGTCAAGACACTCAAATATGGAGCTTTACGAAAATTAAAGGAATATTTCGAAAAGCATCAATATAACATTAGATAGCAGATAACATTAAAAAAAGCGCCTTAAAGGCGCTTTTTTATTATCCTAAATAGGTTTTTAACAACTTACTCCGTGACGAATGACGCAAACGTCTTATCGCTTTTTCCTTAATTTGACGAACCCGTTCACGCGTCAACCCAAACTTCTCTCCGATCTCTTCCAACGTCATTTCCTGGCAATTGATCCCGAAAAAAAGACGAATAATATCCCGTTCTCTTTCGGTTAAAGTGGATAAGGCCCGCTCTACCTCCGTTGACAAAGATTCATTAATCAAAGTTTTATCCGCTACAGGCGAATCATCGTTGATCAACACATCCAACAAACTATTATCCTCTCCTTCCACGAAAGGCGCATCTACCGATATATGACGTCCGGACACTCTTAACGTATCCGCCACTTTTTCTGCCGGTAAATCCAACGTATCCGCCAATTCCTCCGGAGAAGGACGACGTTCGTGTTCTTGTTCGAATCGAGAAAAAGCTTTATTGATTTTATTTAATGAACCGACTTGATTTAATGGTAATCGCACAATACGCGATTGTTCAGCTAAGGCTTGTAAAATAGATTGACGAATCCACCATACGGCATAAGAAATAAATTTAAACCCTCTGGTTTCATCAAATTTTTCAGCAGCTTTGATCAACCCTAAATTCCCCTCATTGATTAAATCTGGTAAACTTAACCCCTGATTCTGGTATTGCTTTGCCACAGAAACAACAAAACGTAAATTTGCCCTCGTCAACTTCTCCAATGCCCTTTGATCCCCTTTCCGAATTCTCTGAGCTAACTCAACCTCCTCCTCCACGGTGATCAAATCCTCCTTACCAATCTCCTGCAAATACTTATCGAGAGATGCACTCTCCCTGTTTGTTATAGATTTTGTTATCTTTAGCTGTCTCATAATTGTTTTTATATTCTCCCCGAAATATGTGGCAAAGGTAGAACATTTTATCCATATACCAATATGTTAAAATCGCCACCTTTCGTTTATTAACTTTTTTTAATCCTGTAATGATAATGCAAAATATTCGATCCGCCCTCTCGGTGAAATAGCAGTAATCAAAACTCCTTCATTCTCTGCTATCTTCAATGCTTTCACCAGATCGTCTTTATCGTATATCCAATAGTTATTAATCTTTACAATAATATACCCTTTTTGCAATCCGATACCCTTTAAATGTCCGTTTTTCAATTCGGTAATCTTCACTCCTTTGTTGATTCCATATCGATATCGCTCCTCTTTAGACAAAGGTTCAACCACCGCACCTAAAATACCGTCATCCTTCATATCCACCAATGCCGTGTCACCATACATATTTTGCAAAAGTACATTCATATTTTTGCTCTTTCCATTCCGTTCAACACGTACATCTACTGTAGTCCCCGGATGATATTTTCCAAGTTGACCATGAAATGCAGAGACAGTATTTACCTCAATACCATTGATCTCTTTGATAATATCTCCTTTCTTTATACCGGCCTTCGCCGCTGCTCCATTAGCAAGTACCTCTATAACATATATTCCTCCTACATCTTTTAGATTCAATTCTTTAGCCAATTCCGCCGTCACTTCGTTCATACGAATCCCTAAAACGGCCCGTTGTACGGTTCCAAAATTCTTCAAATCTCCAACCACCTTACGAGCTATATTCGCCGGAACTGCAAAGGCATAACCGGAATAAGATCCCGTGGGCGACTCTATAGCCGTATTGATTCCGATCAACTCCCCTTTGGCATTTACCAAAGCACCTCCACTGTTTCCGGGATTCACGGCCGCATCCGTTTGCAAAAAAGAACTTAAATTCATTTGTCTTCTATCCATACCCAAATCACGTGCCTTCGCACTAATAATTCCGGCAGTCACGGTAGAAGTCAAATTATACGGATTCCCCACGGCCAAAACCCATTCACCTAATTCCACATCATCCGAATTCCCATAGTCCAGATAGGGTAATCCATGTTCTTCTATTTTCAACAAAGCAATATCCGTATTGGCATCTTTCCCAATAATTTTCGCCTTATACTCCTTTTTATTATTCAAAACGACCGTAATATCGTCACTCCCGTCAATCACATGGTTATTGGTTACAATATACCCATCCTCCGAAACAATAACTCCCGAACCAAATCCCATACGTTGCGGAACCTCACGAACCCGGGGAGCTCTCCCATAAAAGAATTCCAATAAAGGATTCCCCACAATCTCTCTTCCCATCTGTATCGTTTTGACATGAACCACAGCAGGAACTGTCTTTTTGGCAGCATCCCTTAAGTCCACATTTCCAGCAGGTACGCTATTAATTGCATTATCGTTTACCATGGTTACCGGACGAACTGCGGTCGGAGAAACGACCTCCAAAGGTTGAACAGGTTTTATCGGCTCCTTTTGTAAAGTATCTATAACGAAGAATGCAATACATCCTCCTGCCATCCCTAACCCGAGGTTTAGTAATGATTTTGTAATTGCCATATCTTTATCTTTTGATTTAACTCAACTTTTCATTTTATACCCTACAATATTAACAATATCCCTGCCAATCGCTTATTAAGAAATTCTTAATTAATATAACTTAACCTATGATTTTGTAGTTTCACAAAAACAAGCGTAATACCCCTTATACCAAGACGTAATGTCAGTATATTACAAAAAATTTCTTCATTTAAAATTTTATCGGAAATTTATCCTTGCTTTGCAACTCTCCCATATAAATTGTAACTTCGCTCGCGATAAAATTCAAGCACATGATAACAAGAATCAACCAGAAAAAGAGTACGAAATCAAGCAGTTGGCATACACCGCATATATTACAGGACCCAAGAACACGCGTAATCATGGGGCTGATCCTGATCTTATTATCCATCTATCTCCTTCTTTCGTTTGTCGGGTTCTTTTTCACGGGAGGAATTGACCAAAGTTTAATCGACAAAAATTCCATGGAGTTAATCACCAATCCTGAAATAGAAGCGGGCAACCCTGCCGGTAAAATAGGTGCCATACTCTCCGATGTTTTCATTAACCAATGGTTTGGAATATCCTCTTTTATATTTTGTTATCTATTTTTTATCGGAGGTTTGCAGGTAATGGGACGCTCTATTTATAGGTTCTCAAGAAAACTATTGATCGGATTTATTCTTATCATTTGGTGTTCTTTATTCTTCGGATATATTTTTAATTTTATCCCTACAGGTTATGTTTTTCCCGGAGGAACACACGGCTACTTTATCAGTAATTGGCTGAATTCGTTAGTCGGGAAAGTAGGAACTTTATTTTTATTATTAATCTCTTTTTCCGTCATTCTCTTTTTCGGATTTGAAAACGCTTTTAATAAATGTGCCGCAATAGTAAAAAATTATTTTATTCAAAGAAGAGAACGCAAAGAAGAACGCACACGCCTGCAAGCTGAAAAAGAAGAAAAAATTCGAGAGGAAGCCGAAAAAGAAGCGATGAAAACAGAGGAGGAAGAAAGCGAGAAAGAATCTTTTTCAGAGGAAACATTTACTCGAGAAGAGGAAGAAAACAATATATTCGAACATCAATTCGATACTCCCGATACTCCCATTTTACAGGATATAGCCCAACCGGATTTTGAAATAAATATAAAAAAAGAAGATGAACCTTTTGAAAAAAGAACCACGATAGAATCCGACGGGGAAATCGAAGCAGGAGAAGACTCCGGTAAAGACATTGAACTCACGATCATCGCGGACAAACTGGAAGAACAGTTAAACAGAAACCTGCGACCTGATGAAGATTACGACCCGACATTGGATCTTTCCAATTATCGTTATCCCACGTTAGAACTATTGGCAGAACATTCGTCAGGGAATCCCAAGGTAACGGCGGAAGAGTTAGAAGCGAATAAAAACACTATCGTCGAAACATTACGATATTATAAAATTGAAATTACCAAAATAAAAGCGACGATCGGTCCGACTGTTACTTTATACGAAATAGTCCCCGCTCCGGGGGTTAAAATCGCCCGGATTAAAAACCTGGAAGACGACATTGCATTAAGCTTGGCAGCCTTGGGAATCCGTATCATTGCTCCCATTCCGGGAGCCGGTACAATCGGTATTGAAGTGCCGAATCAAAATCCGGAAATCGTCTCCATGCGAGGAATTATTGCCTCCAAAGCATTCCAAGAGTCCAAATACGCTCTTCCGATTGCATTGGGCAGAACAATCTCAAATGAACCTTATACCTTTGATCTGACCAAAATGCCTCATCTATTGGTAGCCGGGGCGACAGGACAAGGAAAATCGGTCGGATTAAACGCAATCATTACCTCTCTATTATACAAAAAGCACCCGTCCCAATTGAAATTTGTGATGGTCGACCCCAAAAAGGTGGAATTAAGTATCTATTCCATTATAGAAAAACACTTTTTGGCCAAATTACCGGAAGAAGAAGACGCAATTATCACGGAGACAGGTAAGGTCGTCGCTACCCTAAATTCTCTCTGTATCGAAATGGATAGCCGTTATGATTTATTGAAACTGGCGCAGGTACGAAATATCAAAGAATACAACGAAAAATTCATCAAACGCCAATTAAACCCGAATAACGGTCACAGGTATTTGCCGTATATCGTCGTGGTTGTAGATGAATTTGCAGATCTCATCATGACCGCAGGTAAAGAGGTTGAACAACCTATTGCCAGAATTGCACAACTTGCCCGTGCCGTTGGGATTCATATGATTATCGCCACTCAACGGCCCTCCACAAATATTATCACCGGTGTCATTAAAGCCAATTTCCCGGCCCGGATTGCTTTCAAAGTAGCCTCTATGATCGATTCCCGTACTATACTGGACTCACCGGGAGCCAATCAACTGATAGGAAGAGGCGACATGCTCATCTCTGCAGACGGAGATATGGTTCGCGTACAATGTGCTTTCGTGGATACTCCCGAAGTCGATGCCGTTACTCATTTCATTGCTGCTCAACAGGCCTACCCTTCTGCCTATATGTTACCTGAATACCAATCGGATACAGAAAACGGTTTCAGTTCAGAGGCCGATCTCGGTATTAAAGATCCTCTATTCGAAGAGGCTGCACGAATGGTAGTCAACACTCAACAGGGTTCGACATCCTCCATCCAGAGACGTTTTTCAATAGGCTATAACCGGGCCGGAAGAATTATAGATCAATTGGAAGCGGCAGGTATTGTTGGACCGTACGAAGGAAGCAAGGCCAGACAAGTACTGATCGCTGATGAGTATAGTCTGGAACAATTACTCCGTTCAGTAGGAGAACGATTTTAATAACAACACTTAATCATCAGTTATGTTCTTAGAAAAAGCAAATAAAGGAGAAAACCAGTGGTATCGATATGTTCTTACTCTGGCTATTACGTTTATAGCCGTACAAATAGCTTCCGTTCCGATATTGCTTTACAGTATTTATATGAATACGGGTTCTATTTTGCAAAGCAATAGCCTAACTGTCCCCAACACAAATCCGGGTTTAGCCTTGGTATTGTTTCCTTTTGCCGTGGGAGTGATTAGCTTATTGGTTTGTGTGAAATTCATTCATCAAAAAAAGCCCACGGATATACTCACGGGTCGAAACCGCTTCGATACCTCCCGCTTTTTGTTTGGGGCCGGAATATGGAGTATCATAACACTTCTCTCCATGCTTCCGCAATACTTCCTCAGTAATAAGTCCGAACTACTCTTCCAATTCGAACCGCTTCCTTTTATCATCATGTGTGTCATTATTATTACCCTGATTCCTTTTCAGGTTGCTTTCGAAGAGTTTATTTTCAGAGGATATCTTATGCAAGGCTTTGCCTTACTTTTCAAGTACAGGTGGATTGCAGTTCTGATTACCGGCGTCATTTTCGGTTTATTGCATTCGAGCAATCCGGAGGTCGAACGCTTCGGATACTTTAACGCCATGTCACAATACATACTCATGGGACTTATTTTAGGTTATATTGCCGTAAAAGACGATGGCGTCGAGTTAGCACTTGGCCTTCATTTTGCAAACAACGCTCTCGCATCCATACTTGTGACACACGATTCAGCAGCTCTACAAACGCATGCCTTATTTAAAGATTTAAATCCTACGTCCTCTTATTGGGATCCGATCATCATTTTAGTAGGCGGCGTTCTCTTTATCTGGATCTGTAACAGCAAGTATCATTTTTTCCCGAAGATCAATATATGGAAAAAAATTTAAATGTTATTTTTTTCTTAAAAAACGCCGAATTTAATTTTGATCTTCCGTTTTAAACAAGCAATTTTTTATCTTTGGCGGCAGTCTGTATGGAAATAGAAATTAATAACATATCATTATTCACACAAATTACATTAAAATGAAGAAAATCAGTTCATTACTGTTCATTTTTATCTTCGGGCTCTCCTTATTTACCAGCGCCCAAGTAAAAGAAAAAGAAGAAGAGCAAAAACCGGAAGGTTATATCTTCACGGAAATTGTCAGATTACCGACACTTTCAGTAAAAGATCAAAGTCGTGCAGGAACCTGTTGGTCTTGGTCTGCAACCGCATTTTTCGAATCTGAAATGATGCGTATGGGCAAAGATTCTGTTAATCTTTCTGCTATGTATTCGGTAAGACATGCCTATAGCGATAAAGCTGACAAATACGTACGTCTTCATGGATATTTGAATTTCGGAGTGGGTGGATCATTCGGAGATGTGGTACATACGATCAAGAATTATGGTATTGTTCCTTTAGAAGTATACGAGGGATTGGAATACGGTGAATCTAATCATGCTTTCGGCGAAATTGATGCCGTACTGAAAGCTTACGTGGAAGCGGTTATCACAAACCAAAATAAGAAACTAAGTACGGCCTGGAAAAAAGGGTATGAAGGGATTTTAGACGCTTATTTAGGAGCAGAACCTGAAAAATTCCAATACAAAGGAAAAGAATACACCCCCAGAACATTTGCGGACGAAGTTGTCGGTTTAAATATGGACGACTATGTAAGTTTAACTTCTTTCACGCATCACCCGTTCTATACCTCATTTGCTATTGAGGTTCCGGATAATTGGTTATGGG
Organism: uncultured Sanguibacteroides sp.; assembly: GCF_900543425.1. Taxonomy (GTDB): domain Bacteria; phylum Bacteroidota; class Bacteroidia; order Bacteroidales; family Marinifilaceae; genus Gabonibacter. The sequence goes on from NZ_UQRQ01000007.1 coordinate 108,869, forward strand.
GAGAATCGTATAATTTGCCTCTTGATGAGTTTATGGAAGTAATGGATAAAGCTATCGATAAAGGTTATACCTTTGCCTGGGGTGCCGATGTCAGCGAAAAGGGATTTGCTACTGTAAATCCGGGTGTTGCCGTAGTTCCGACAACCGATACCAAAGAGATGAGCGGAGCTGAAATCGCCAAATGGGAAGCCATGCCTAAAAAACAACAAAATCCGGATGCTTTCAAAAATGGTCCCGCTCCAGAGAAACAGATCACACAGGAAATGAGACAACGTGAGTTTGATAACTATCAAACAACCGATGACCACGGTATGCAAATCATCGGAAAAGCAAAAGATCAAAACGGAACTCCTTATTTCATCGTGAAAAACTCATGGAATAAATATAATAAATTCGGAGGTTATTTCTATGTTTCCTATCCTTTTATGCAACTAAAAACAATGAATATCCTCATTCACAAAAATGCCATTCCTAAAGATATCAAAAAGAAATTAGGTCTTAAATAAATATTCTCTATTCCATAATAGAGAAAGTAAATAAAAAAAGGCTGTCCTTCCTCCAAGAAGACAGCCTTTTTTTTATAATTTCGCGAGGAATTGAAACGTTTAATTAAAAAACTTAATCGATATGAATCAAGCAGTAGAAATAAAAAAGGATATTTATTGGGTAGGTGTTAATGACAGAAGAACTCATATATTTGAAAATTATTGGCCTCTTCCCAAAGGTGTAGCCTATAACTCTTATCTCATTATCGATGAAAAAGTAGCCCTGATCGATACCATTGAAAGAAGCAAAATGGAGGACTACGTGGAAAACATCGAACAATTATTAAATGGACGTAAAGTCGATTACCTGATAGTGAATCACATGGAGCCTGATCACACGGGAGCAATCAAAGCCTTATTATGTCATTATCCCGATGTAACAGTAATCGGCAACGCGAAGACTTTTCCCATGTTGAAAAATTTTTACGGTGTATACGATAACTTATTGGAAGTAAAAGAAGGAGACTCGTTGGACTTGGGAAAACATAAACTGAATTTTTATATGGCCCCCATGCTTCACTGGCCGGAAACTATGGTTACCTTTGAATCCACGGAAGGTATTCTGTTCAGCGGCGATATATTCGGTGCTTTCGGGACATTGGACGGAGGAATTTTCGACGATGAAGTAGATCTGGATTACCTGGAAGAAGAGATCAGCCGTTACTACTCGAATATTGTAGGGAAATACGGGCAACCGGCACAACAGGCATTAAAGAAATTAGGAGGACTTCCCATACAGATGATTTGTGCCACACATGGTCCTGTTCGACGTTCCCATATCGCCGACATTGTCGCAAAATATGATAAATGGAGCAAATACGAAACAGACAAAGGAGTGGTTATCGCTTTTAGCTCTATGTATGGAAACACCGAAAAGATGGCCGATATGATTGCTCGCTTTTTGGCTGAAAAAGGTATCAAAAAAATACGAATTCACGATACGTCTAAAACTCACCCCTCTTATATGATTAACGATATTTTCCGTTACAAAGGTGTGATCTTGGGTAGTTGTGCCTATAACGGAGGAATATTCCCTACCATGGAAACCTTTCTAAACGAATTGGAGCATATGGGAGTAAAAAATCACGTTGTAGCCTTTTTCGGAGGTAAAGCCTGGGCCGGAGGAGCCATGCCCCGTTTCAATCAATTTGCTGAAAAAATCAAATGGGAAGTGGTCGCTCCTTCCGTTGAAGCTTGGGGTGCACCCAAAGAAGAGGATTTCGAGCTATGTCGTCAAATCGCTTACGCGATGGCGGATAAATTGAATGAAATCTGCTAAATAAAAAGACGGTTTCGGGTAAGCTTCGAAACCGTCTTTTTATTCCTTCTGATTTTCTTTAAAAGAATCGTCAATTTACAATCCACAATTATATCATATATCTCCACTAATCAATAATAAAGATAATTCTGAAACTTTAGCCTGATAAAGAGCCAACAGCATTCTATCGACAGCGTCCAAATAACTTCGCTGAAATTCACGAAATTCGATACCGGAAAGGGATCCTAATTTATACTTTTCCAGTGCGGCATCCAAATTTTTTTCAGCAACGTCCGCACTCTCCCGTTCAAAACCGACCATCAACAAATTATTTTCATAAGTATTGTATAATAACGCCAAATCACCTAATGTTTCCTTTTCGACCTCTTTATAGGATAGTTCGCTATTTTCTTGTTCCAAACGGGCATTCCTGATTTTTGTCCGATTCTGCATACGACTGAAGATCGGAATATTTACGGAAAATCCCCAATAAAATCCATTTGTCCGGTTCAGTTTCGTATTGGAGGCCGGGGCATCTGTCTTGTTATAATTATATCCGGAACTAAAATCCAATGTCGGGAAAAAAACAGCTCTTGCATTTTTCAAATCCAATGCCGATATTTTCTGTTCTTTTTTAGCTATTAACAAAGCCGTATTACGCACCAATGTATTTTTCTCCAATGTTGCCATTTCTAATGGCACGTTCAACAATATCGTATCCTGCACATATGCCACTTCCTGCAAATTGATATTCATCAATTTATTCAAATTGATATAAGCACTTTTCACCATCTCTTTCTGTTGTACGAAAGCAGAACTATCCGAATTCAAATCAATTTTTGCCTGTTGGGATTCCAAACCAGCCATATTACCTATCTGATGACGAATGCGTGCTTCATCATAACGTTCTTTTGACAAACTCAACGAATGACTGGCCGCCTTTAATCGATGTTGTTGTACCAATACATTGTAATAAGCAGCACTTACTTCCACGATCAAATTCTCTACTGCCATTTTTACGGATAATTCTCCCCTGGACTCTAATTCCTTATAACGTTCATGAGTGGTAAACATTTCCAAACCATCAAATAAACGCCAGTTTAAAGCCACTCCGGCCGAATAATTATCGGTTTTCACATCAGACAATTTATTGATTTCCCCTACATTATTCTCCGTCTTCACATCATTACGCGTCTGATTCTGCCTCGCATCAATAGCCAGACTGGGCAAAAAATATGAATAATCTACACTATTCTTGGCCATAGAAGCCTCATTGCGAATTATTTTTATAGCATAATTTGATTCTAATGCTTGATTGATACATTCCGGGAGAGTTATTTTCTGCTGAGCAAATCCATCAAATTCAAAACTCAGAAAAAAAACAAGCATACCGATTGCTTTCCATAACGTGGATTGATATAACACCTCTCTTCTCATAATTTTTTTTCTTTTTAAGTCCTTATTATTCCTTTATCTCCTCTATAATCCTTATTTTCTGAGAAGAAAAATAAGTATAGATAGCCGGAATAACAAACAAAGTCAATAATGTAGAACAAACCATCCCGCCAACTACGGCGATTCCCATAGCAACACGACTCTCAGATCCGGCTCCCGTTGCAATAGCCATAGGCAAGATACCCAATACCGTAGACAAACTCGTCATCAGAATCGGACGTAACCGGGAAACCGATGCCTCTCGAATAGCCTCTGCCATAGGTAATCCGGCAGCTTTCCGCTGATTGGCAAACTCCACGATTAGAATACCGTTTTTTGAAACCAGACCGACTAACATAATAATTCCGATCTGACTAAAAATATTCATGGTTTGACCAAAATACCACAAGGAAACCATAGCCCCAATCAATGCCAAAGGAACAGTCAACATGATTATCAAAGGATCCCGGAAACTTTCAAATTGAGCGGATAAAACCAAATATATAAACAGCAATGCCAATAAAAATGCGAACATCAAACTGGAAGAACTTTCCACAAAATCTTTCGAATTACCGGAAAGAGTCGTTTTAAAATCATCATTCAACACCTCATCAGCAATCCGATCCATCTCCTTTAATCCTTGTGAAATAGTTACGCCTTTGGACAATCCCGCGGACACCGTTGCGGAAACGAAACGATCGTAACGATATAGCTGAGGAGGCATAGAACTTTCTCGCATAGAGACCAAGTTATCCATAGAGATCAAATTACCCTCCTGATTCCGGACATAAATTCCTTTCAGATCAGAAGGTTTATTCCTATCTTCCCGCTCCAACTGACTTAATATCTGGTATTGCTTTCCGTTCATAATATAATACCCTACACGCTGTTCACTCATAGTCAACTGCAATGTTTGGGCTATATTTTGCACGGTCACACCCATAGCCGCAGCCTTATCCCTATCAATGTTAATAGTCAATTCCGGCTTCGTGAACTTCAAATTCAAATCAGAAGCGGAAAACAAAGGGCTTTTATTTACCTCCTCCATGAACTTCGGTAAGATCGATTTCAGATCATCCAGATTCTTAGCCTGAATGACATATTCTATCGGAAGTCCTCCCCGGCGTCCTCCAAAAGTCTGCTGTTGAGAAACTAAGGTACGGGCTCCCGTAAATTGACGCACGCTTACAGCCAATTCATCAGCAATTTCCTGTTGTGTCCGTTCTCTATCATCCGGATTCACTAACCACAAATTCAAACTGGAACGATTGGTCTGTCCTCCTCCTACAAATTCTATCAACTTATCTTGTTCGGGTACCGTCTCCTCGATAAAAGCCGAAAGTTCTTGTGAATAACGATTTATATACTCAAAAGTAGCCCCTTCCGGTGCCGTCGATGAGATACGAATATTAGAACGATCTTCTAAAGGAGCCATCTCCGAGGGAATGGCCAACCATAACAAATAAATAGCGATACCGGAAATACCTATAATAATTAATGCCCAATAACGTACCTGCAGGAAACGCTCCAACCAACGACGATATATACGATTCATCCCTTCAAAGAAGGGCTCCGTTTTCCGGTAAAACCAATTTTTAGTAGCATCCTTCGTCAACAGTTTGGTTGAAATCATTGGAGTAAAAGTCAAGGCGACGAAAGAAGAGACGATTACAGCACCTGCGATAACCACGCTAAATTCCCGGAATAATCTTCCGGTCGTTCCCTCCAAAAAAACAATAGGAAAAAATACAGCTACCAATACGACCGTTGTCGCTATAACAGCAAAGAAAATCTCATTGGATCCTTTAAAACCGGCTTCTAAAGGGGTCATCCCCTGCTCTATTTTCGTAAAGATATTCTCCATTACGACAATGGCATCATCCACGACCAACCCAATAGCCAAAACCACAGCTAATAATGTCAATATATTGATGGAAAAACCGGCCATATACATGACGAAGAAAGCCGCAATCAGCGACACGGGAATAGCCAATACCGGGATCAATGTCGTTCTCCAGTTACGTAAAAACAGAAAAATTATCAATACGACCAAAACAAAAGCTTCAAGAATCGTATCCTCTACCTCATTAATGGAATCACGAATAAAAACAGTATTATCATAGGCGATACCGGCTTCAATATCCTCAGGTAAATCTTTTTGCAAATCAGCCATAACTTGGTATGCCCTATCTGCAATATCAATATAATTTGCTCCCGGTTGAGGAATTAACGCACAAATAACCATCGGAACCCTGTTTCTCTTCAATATACTACGTACATTCTCGGCATCTACTTCAGCCACACCGATATCCCGGAAACGGACCAATTTATCCCCTTCCCTGGAAATCACCAAATTGTTAAAATCCTCAATAGACATCAACCGTCCTAACGTCCGGATGGTTAATTCCGTGTTATCGCCTTCGACCCGACCGGAAGGCAACTCAATATTCTCGTTTTCAATAGCTGCTTTCACATCCATCGGGGTCAGCTTACGAGCTGCCAATAAAGAAGGGTTCATTCTCAAACGAACCGAATAACGTTTCTCTCCCCATATTTCCACACTACTTACCCCTGGAATAGTTTGCAAACGCTCCTTATAATAACGCTCTGCATATCCGCTCAAATCAATCAAAGAACGCTTATCGCTCCGTAAAGAAACTCCGAAAATAGGTTGTGCGTCGGCATCTGCTTTATAAACTGTCGGGGGATCTATATCTTGCGGCAAACGCCTTAAGGTTCCTGATACCTTATCCCGTACATCATTAGCAGCTGTTTCCAAATCTACCTCCAACTCAAACTCTATCGTAATACGGCTTTGACCGTCACGGCTCGTACTACTTAGCGAACGAATCCCCTGAATACCGTTGATAGCCGCCTCCAAAGGCTCCGTAATCTGTGTTTCAATAACATCGGCATTAGCCCCCACAAAAGAAGTCGATACCGATATAACCGGGGGATCGACACTGGGATAGTCACGTACACCCAAATAAGAAAGTCCGATTCCACCCACGATTACCAAGACCAGATTCATCACCGTGGCAAATACCGGACGCTTTATACAGGTTGAAGAAAGACTCATTCCATTTTAATTTTTAGATTTTTAACCCTAATAATATTACAATTCCATCACGGGATATAAATGACAAGCCCACCTTATTCACCGCCCGTCTCTTTTACAAGAGAAACATTTACCCGCATGCCGTTCTGCAATTGCATTAATCCGCCTGTAAGTACCGTATCCCCGGGTTGAATGCCGGAAACGACCTCTACGTAACGGGAATCCCGACTCTCCGTTTCCACGGGTACACTCTGGGCTTTTCCCTCCTTTACTACCCACAAACTTTTCCCATTCATCTCCGGCACGACAGCCTCACTGGGAATCATCATGAATGTCCGATTGCTTTCCGTCATCAATTCTCCCTTTACAAACATCCCGGCAACCAACTTCGCCGTATTCCGATAGCGAGCTCTCAGGGTAATCATATGAGTCTGGATGTCAGACTGGGGATCGATAGCATATATTTCCGCTACAATATCTTCTTCTACTCCTTCGGTCCTGAATTTAATCTTTTTCCCGATCAAAGGAACACTTATGTATTTTTCAGGAATTGAAAATTCGATTTTCAATACAGAATTATCTATCAAACTGGAAACTTTTGTACTCGGCTGCACATAACTTCCCTCACTCACGTAACGAAATCCCATCTTTCCGTCAAAAGGAGCACGGATCTCCGTTCTGGCAATTCTTACTTTTAATAACTCGATATCGGCTAAAAGCATATTGTATTCGGTTTCCATTTGCTGAAACGATTCATAACTGACAGATTCCCGCTTCAGCAATATCCGTTGACGTTCCAGTTTATCTTCCAACAACTTCTTTTCAAATTCGGCACGCTCCAACTGAGCCTTTAAATCCGAATCATCCACTTTTAAAAGAAGTGTTCCCTTCCTTACATGATCTCCGTCATTAAAATAAATTTTGTCTACTTTTCCGGCCGTCTCAGAAACCAATTCGACCTCCTCATTAGGTAATAAAGTCCCGTTAGCAATAATTCCATTATTAGACATAGATAATTTGGCAATACATCCGCTCACGGGCAAAACTCCCTGGGATACCCCCCTTCGGCCCTGTCCATTCTTCTGCTGCTTACTGGAAAGATCATTTAAACGAGGAACTAAAATAAGGACTACAATTACAATTGGTATGCCTATCTGTAAAACTCTTTTTACCCTTTTATTCATATTAGTTTTCCATTATGTCTGCATGCACATAGTTTCTCTCCTTCCCCCCATCCCATACTATCCCATGATTTACTTTATGGACATCAAAAATGGCCAAAAGTTTATTTACAATCCGTTAAGAGTATGTTAAAATATAAAAGGGTTTTTCCGACCAAAACCCTTTTATATTTTAATTCTCCTGTATCAAAACCAATTCCTCCATTTAAATACGACAAATCCGATCACCGAGAAAAGGAGAGATACAACAAGCACAATCAGAAACCCGTACGGAGTATTCTCTAAAGAATTAGGCACATTCATACCGTATAAACTGGCTATTAACGTCGGAAGCATTAAAATAATGGAAATAGAAGTCAACCGCTTCATAACGATGTTCAAATTATTGGAGATAACAGAAGCATAAGCATCCATCGTACCACTTAGAATATCACTATAAATACGGGCAGAATCTTGAGCCTGTCGCTGTTCGATCTCAACATCTTCAACCAAATCTTCATCAAAATACTTACGCTGACTTCTTAAATTTTTCACTTTAATCAACAAATTATCGTTTCCTCTTAAAGAGGTTATAAAAAAGACTAATGATTTTTCAATTTTTAACAATCGTTGTAACTCCTCATTACGAATTGATTTTTCCAACTCTATTTCAGCCGCATGCATTTGGTTATTTATTTGCTTCAGGTACTTCAGGTACCAAACAGAAGAAGATAAAAACAAACGAAATACCAAATCCCAAGGTTGTTTTACCTCAACTCCCTTACGATCAGCATAATGAATAAAATCGGGAATCATCTCCGTCTTATAATGACATACCGTAATGATCGTATCATCCTTTATAATAAAACCCAATGGCACCGTAATAAAAGGAATACTTTCATCGACTTTATAAGGAATACGTAGAATCATAAGTATCCAATCATCTTCAATCTCCAGACGAGAACGCTCATCGATATCTTCGATGTCGCCGAAAAACGATTGGGGAACCCCTATTTTTTCCGTGAGAAAACGAATATCTTCTTCCGTCGGTGAAACAACATTAATCCAACAATTAGGTTCCCACTCCTTCTTTTCTTTGAACCCAACATTACCCATCAGGAATGTTCTCATAGCTAATCCTCCTTCAATTTATGAACAGAGGTTAACGGAACCCCCGTTCTGATTAATACCGTTGATGATAATCGTCCATATCTTGTTTATGAATTTTTACGCTGCAAAAATAAACGAAAGAATTGAATATAAAAATTTATTTTTTCAAATCGATAAAAATCGGCAAGTGATCACTATATCCTCCCACGTAATACGGCCCACGATAGGTCGGTTTCGGTTTTACCCCGTAATATTTTTTATCTTCTTCAAGCAAAAAACGGAATGTCCCAACAGTCAAATGACGAGGAGATTGCAGAGGAAACCTGCCATTAAGTAAAACTCCGGACAGAATCAAGTGATCGATGGTTTGCCACATCCCCTTATACCTGTAGCTCCCGTAATTCTCCTTTAACAAATAATATCCTGTATTATACAGCCCCTTATCCTTTATTCTACGGCTATCGGAATCTTTCGTTTTCATCGCTTTCTGGGCAAAAGTATTGGCTTTACCGTTAAGATCTCCCATTATAATGATCGCAGCTCCCGGGTTTCCACGCTGAATGGAATCTACTCGTTGACGAATAACCTTAGCCGCACGAACACGCTTCCATTCACTCTGACTCTCGCCTCCTCTCATCGAAGGGAAATGAGCCACAAAAAAATGAAGCGTATCTCTTTGGTCAACAACCCCTTTACAATACAAAATATCTCTCGTATGACCTTCTCCCTCCAAAGATACCGGAAAAAAACAGGCCTTCAATAATCGACAATATGGCTTACGATACAAAAAGGCCACGTCTATACCCCTCGGATCAGGAGAATCCGCATGCACAATACCATACTCTCCATCAGCCAGAGCCGTTTTACCAATCAAATCTTCCAAAACCTCCCGATTTTCCACCTCTGCTAATCCGATAAAAACAGGTAGTTCCCCTTCTCCGGTCGCAACCAAAGCCTCCGATATATGCAATATTTTTGAGCTGTAACGCTCTTTCCCCCAATGTTGTTTTCCCTGGGGAGTAAAATCATCATCTGATGTTTTAGGATCATCCTTAATGTCAAACAAATTTTCAACATTATAAAATACAATCCGATAACGTTCCTCTTTTGCCTGTCCATAACTCATTTTAAGAGCGGACAGTAACACCAATATTCCTACAACTATTTTACACATCTTTTATCTTTTTAACCGGAATATTCATCCGATCCGAACGTTTACTTTTCCTTATCTGCCCCAGAACGATCTGCTTCCAATTCTTCCCAATATTCGAGCGCACGCCTCATATGAGGAATAACAATCGTACCTCCCACAAGATCCGCCACGGCAAAAACCTCGAACAATTGTTCCGTCGTTACTTCCAATTCATGACAACGCTCCAGGTGATATTTGATACAATCATCACAACGCAATACCATGGAAGTAGCCAGTCCCAACATCTCTTTCACCTTGGCAGAAAGAGCCCCATCCATATAAGTATTCGTATCCAGATTATAAATTCGTTTAATCACCTTATTATCAGCAGCTAAAATTTTTTCATTCATTTTAGCCCTGTACTCTCTGAATTGCTCAACCGTTCTACCCATAAAACATGTCTTAATGAAATAACTTAAGTATATCATTTGTATTGGCTAACACAAGCAGCAGCAATAAAAATATCATTCCCGCTATTTGTGCGTTCTCTAAAAATTTCTCGTTCGGTTTTCTCCGGGTAATAACCTCATATAACAAGAACACCACGTGTCCCCCATCCAACGCCGGAATCGGCAATAAGTTCATCACCCCTAAAATAATAGATAATAGAGCCGTTAAACTCCAGAAAGCTTGCCAATCCCAATATCCCGGAAATATATTACCGATAGACAAGAAACCTCCTACCGATTTCAATGCCTCCGGATTCTTAAACAATTTAAACTGTTTCAGATAGGAACTGATCTGATCAATCCCCATACGGATACCGGCTGGAATGGCTTCAAAGAAAGAGTAATATTTCACGGCATAATCAAAAGCCGGGTCTATTTTAACTCCGACTCCTATTATCCCGTCAGCTCCCACCGGAATAGCCACGGTCAATGTATCCGTACCCCTCAAGATTTCTGCCTGTAAGGTATCATTTTTATGTGAACGTATGATTTTCGTATATTCGTCATAATAGGTAAACGTCTCTCCATTTAATCTCAAAAAACGGTCACTCACTACAATACCCGCATTTTTTGCCGGAGATTCCTCAGCAAAACCAACAATCTCTCCCGAATAAGGATAACGGGGTTCTATTAACATTTTATGTGCAAATCCCTTGGAAGAGTATGTCAGTAAATTTTTCACCAACGATGAAGGCAAATCGATATTCACCAATTGTCCGTCCCGAAGCACTTGCATCGTTTTAGGACTCTCCAATAAAATAGTCGGAATAATATCGGAGAAGCGTTCTAATTTCTGATTATCCAAAGAGAGGACAATATCACCGGTTTGCATACCCACATCCGTAAATAGGCTATCGCAAACGACCCCGTATTTTACATTCTCTGCCGGTAAATACTTCTCTCCCCAAGCAAATAAAATCATGATGTAGATAAAGAAGGCTAAAATAAAATTAACCAAAACTCCTCCTAACATGATTAACAAACGTTGCCATGCCGGCTTGGCCCGAAACTCATAAGGTTTAGGAGGTTCTTTCATCTGCGCGATATCCATGGATTCATCTATCATTCCGGAAATTTTCACATATCCGCCCAAAGGCAACCATCCCATTCCGTATTCGGTATCTCCCTTCTTAAATTTAAATAGTGAAAACCACGGATTAAAAAAGATATAAAATTTTTCGACTCTGGTCTTAAAAATCTTTGCCATCATAAAATGTCCGAATTCATGTAACAAGACTAAAATGGAAAGACTCAATATAAACTGTACAACCTTTACAACTATTTCCATATCTCAATTTTAAATTTTTGCTTCAATAATTTCACCTGTCTAATTTCCTGCATTTTTCTGACGATTACTCTGTACGAATCTATTTATTAACGATCTCCATAGCTATTTCACGTCCTTCCTTATCCGTCTCTATATAATCCTGCAAATCGGGTTTCCGTATAAAACAGACTCTGGAGACGGTCTCTTCTATGATTTCGGACATACGAGTAAACGAAACTTTCTCTTTTAAAAAAGCATCAACCGCAATCTCATTTGCCGCATTCAATATACAAGGAACATTACCTCCTGTTTCCATCGCCTCAAAAGCCAATCCCAAATTACGAAAGGTGACCGGATCCGGTTTCTCGAACGTCAAATTGGAATATCGGCCAAAATCGATACGTTCAAACGAGGAAACAACCCGATCCGGATAGGTCAGTGCGTATTGAATAGGTAAACGCATATCAGGCATTCCCAATTGCGCCTTAATACACCCGTCCGTAAACTGAACCATAGAATGTACGATTGATTGCGGATGAACCAATACCTCTATTTGAGACGATTTCAAACCAAACAACCACTTAGCCTCGATTGCTTCGAATCCCTTATTCATCATGGAAGCGGAATCAATTGTTACTTTAGCTCCCATCTTCCAATTCGGATGCTTTAAAGCTTGGGCCGGAGTGACCCGTTTCAAAAATTCACAATCCTTACCTCGAAACGGACCTCCGGAAGCTGTTAACAAAATCTTCTCAACGGGATTATTCATTTCACCCGTCAAACATTGAAATATAGCAGAATGCTCCGAATCTACGGGTAATATGGCTACCTTATATTCCGTTATCAGGTCATGAATCAAATCACCGGCAACGACCAATGTCTCTTTATTGGCTAATGCTATCGTTTTACCAGCTTTTATTGCCCGGATCGTAGGTAACAAACCACTATAACCTACCATGGCCGTCACAACGACATCAATGGTAGAACTCTCCACCACTTGTGCTATCGCCTCACTCCCAGCGTATACTTTTATATCTTCATTTTCCAACAGCCCTCTTAATTGCCCGTATTTATCCTCGTTAGCAATAACCACCATATTCGGTTTAAAGCGAATGGCCTGTTGAGCTAACAATTCGACCTGATTATTGGCTGTCAGTACCTCAACACGAAAACGTTCAGGATTTGCCTCTATCACTTGCAACGTTTGAGTCCCAATCGAACCTGTCGAACCTAATATCGCGATATTTTTCATCACTATCTATATACGCCGGAAACAAATTCCATTCCGAACGTTCTCTTTCTTTAATTATTTAAACTTAATATAATTCTCCGGGTTAATCGGCTTTCCCGCCTTCCACAACTCCAAATGTAAATGCAATCCCGTTGTCTCCTCTCCCGTATTCCCGACAATCGAAATAACTTCTCCGGCACGGACAAAATCACCCTGTTTTTTCAATAGAACGGAGTTATGTTTATAAATGGAGATCAAATTACTCCCGTGCTGAACAGCCAAAACAAACCCCGTTTCCACCGTCCAGTCAGCAAAAATAACCACTCCATCCAACACACTTGATACATTGGTATTTTGTTTCGTTACCAAATCGATACCGTAATGACGCTTCGCTTCATCAAAGTGATTGGTTACAATTCCTTGTAATGGCGGGAAGAAATGGTAAAAATCATCCGGAGAAGAAGAGACCTGCCCTAACGAAAGATTAAAACGTTCTTTCTCCTCTATCATCTCTCTAAAACCATTTTCTTCAGGAGTCGTACCCATGACTATCGTATCGTGATTGATTTTCTCTATAGGTGTCGTAACCCTGGCGGTAGTATCTCCATCCTCTCCCATCATAACCATACGGATAGACTGAAAGAATTGATCTTTTTTATTCAACTCGACCATCAACGAGTCAACTCGCAAAGCATTTAAAGTAATCTGACGCCTCATGGCCCGATCCGGGTATCCCGGAATAAATTCCCGCAAATTGGTAAAAGCAATCAATATGATCGTCAAAGTAATTAAAACTACTGCTAACGTACTCAAGGCCATGAACACATGCAACGGAGATAAACGGAAATGCATCACCTCTTCGTAAGTAGATTCGTTGAAGATGGTAAGCTTGTATCTATTTTTTAGTTTACTCCAAAAATTCTTTTTACGCTTCATTTGACTATTTTTAGCCTCCAAAAATAGTACAAAAATCTAATTATCCCATCTTGTCAACCCTAACTTTTCTTTTCTTCCGGTTCATTTACTAAAATTCGATTCGGATACTGGAAGACTTGCAAACTAAAATAGGGAATTACGGCTAATAAATGGTCGAAAATATCGGATTGTATCTTCTCGTAAGTAACCCACTCCTGATTTTTAGAAAAACAATAAATTTCCAAAGGTATTCCCGTCGGAGTCGGTTGAAGCTGGCGTACCATATAGGTCATATTCAAATTAATATCCGGATTAGCTTTCAAACGCAATACGGCATAGTGTCGAAACACACCTAAATTCGTTAAACGCCTTTCGTCGAGTATATCCTCTTTTCCCTCATTCGCTTTATCTATTTCAGGCAAAATACTCTCTATATATCCCTTTAAAAACTCGGATTTTCTCAAGGTAGCAATCTCTTCGTCCGATAAAAAATGGACAGAATGCATATCAATATTAACCCATCTCATAATCCGCCGACCGTCAGACTCCTGCATCCCCCTCCAATTGGTAAAAGAGGCCGAAACCATCTGGTACGTCGGTATCGTGGTTATCGTCATATCCCAGTTTTGTACTTTCACGGTATAGAGATTAATTTCCAGTACCGTACCGTCAGCATTGTTACTGGGCATCACGATCCAATCTCCAATCCTTACCATCTGATTAGCCAATAACTGAACTCCGGCTACAAACCCCAAAATGGCATCTTTAAAAATTAACATAAGTACCGCCGCAAAAGCTCCCAATCCGACCAAGAGGTTACGAGGAGATTCTCCAATAAAAATGCTGATAATGGTAATGAAAATAGCAGAGAAAACAAAGATTTTAGCCACTTGTATAAATACCTTAATCGGACGATCTCTGGCTATCGGATAGGATTCATAAATTTTATTGGCCGCATCCATTGCGGCTATCATAATAAATCCCGATACAATCAATATCCAGACAACAATCAAATGATGAAAAGTATCAATCTTTTCCCAATCTCCATAAACAAATCGAATGGCAAAATCGATAAAAATAGGAGGAATCAGGTTAAACAATTTTTCAAAAAAACGCTCTTGCAATAATATATCATCCCATTTCGTTTTCGTACGACGAACCATTTTGGCTATCAATTTAATAAGCCATTTCCGGGCTATAAAAGTCAAAAGCCACGCGATAATTACGACAACAATTAACTGTATTATGATTTCAACCGTAGAAGCCGTCTCCGGATCCGTGATTCCCAAATCGAGCCAAGAAAGCCAACGATGCCAATCCATTTTTAATTCCATCATTTTTATTCGATCTATTTTTTATTCTATACGGAAACTTCAAAAAAATGTCACATAATCTCCTCATCTTTTGGTAAAATCAGCATTGATCATTAAAAATAATTAACACAGAATCTCACTATATAAAGAAAAGCAGGTTCATTTTTCCCTATTTTTACAATTACCCCCTAAATTAACGTTAAACCGTTAACTTTTCATATCAATTGAAGCAAGTGTTTACTATATTTGCAAACACAAACATTAAAACATTAAAAAAACTCGTATGGTAAAAAGACTTTTAATCGTGTGTGCCATCATATCGCTGATTAGTGCAAACTTATTCGCACAATATGATATGAATGCACCGATTCCCTTAGATCCACAAGTCAGGACAGGGAAATTAGCCAATGGCTTAACTTACTACGTGCGTCACAACGCAGAACCCAAAGAGAGAGCAAGTTTTTATATCATCCAAAACGTGGGGGCGATCTTGGAAAACGATGATCAGGATGGATTGGCTCACTTTCTGGAACACATGGCATTCAACGGAACCAAACATTTCCCCGGCAGAAAAGGGATTGTAAATATGTTGGAAAAACATGGTGTCGAGTTCGGACGCAATATAAACGCCTATACGGCTCAGGATGAAACGGTTTACAACATTAGCGATGTTCCGACCACTAACGAAGGATTAATGGATACCTGTCTGTTGGTATTACACGACTGGTCTCACTACCTTATTTTGGAAGGAGATGAAATCGACGGTGAAAGAGGTGTGATTACTGAAGAGTGGAGAACCAGAAGAACTCCCAGTTTCCGTATCAGAGCTCAGGTTATGCCCGTTCTATTGGAAGGTTCTAAATATGCGGAAAGAGACGTAATCGGAAATTTGGATATCATCAAAAATTTCAAATACCAAACCTTACGGGATTATTATCACAAATGGTACAGACCCGATTTACAAGCGATAGCTGTCGTTGGAGATTTTGACGTGGATAAAATGGAGAAAAAAATCATCGAACTTTTCTCTCAGATTCCGCCGGTAAAAAATGCAGCTGTCAGAGAAGTATACACGGTACCCACACACGAGGATATTCGTTATGTATGTGCTACCGATAAAGAAGTTACTCAATCTTCTATAGCCGTTTACATTAAATTCCCGACTACTCCCAAAGAAGAAAAAAATCATCAATACATGAGAGATGAATTGTTGAAATCTTTCTACAATGCCATGTTGGGCCAACGGATTCGTGAATTGCTGCAAAAAGGAAATCCTCCTTTTATTAACGGTAGTAGCGGTTTTAGCGGAATGGTCAGGGGAACGGGTATCTATATCATGTCCGCCACGGCTAAACCAAATGAGGAAGCCTTGGCTTTGGAAGCCATCTACCGTGAAAACGAAAGAGTAAAAAGATTCGGCTTTACGGAAGGTGAGTTGGAGAGAGTAAAAACCAACACGTTGGTAAGCTTAGAATCCGCCCTTAAACAAAAGGATAAAATTTCTTCTGAGTCCTATATAGACGAAATCAAACAAAACTTCTTGGAAGGAGAACCCATGGTAGATTTCGATTACTATTACAACTTCATGAAAACGATTATTCCTACTGTTACCGCTGAAGAGATTTCAGCCCTCGCCCAGGAATACATCAAACCTCAAAATATGGTTATTGTAGTACAAGGACCGTCTGAAGGAGCTACTCATATCACAAAAGAAGAAGCTTTAGCCGTTATGGATAAAGTAGATAAATCCGATATCGAACCGTATAAAGACGAAACCACCAACGCATCTCTAATTAACGAAGAGTTACCGGGATCCAAAATCGTTTCCGTTAAGAAACTTCCGCAATTCGACGCCGAAGAGTGGATCTTAGCCAATGGAGCAAAAGTAATCTATCGCAAAGCCGATTATGAAAAAGATCAGGTTGTTGTCACCTCATACAGTAAGGGAGGAACCTCTCTGTATGATTTGGATAAGTTAGCTTCCGCGCAAGTAACCTCGGATTTAGTAGCAGCTTATGGATTAGGAGACTATGACAATATTACTTTAGGCAAGTTACTCACTGGAAAACAAGCCGGCACGAAAGTAAGCATCGGAGGCCTTTCCGAATCTGTCGGCGGTAGCTCCATTCCGAAAGATTTCGAAACATTGATGCAGTTGATTTACCTGCGTTTTGAAAAACCCCGTTTCGACAAAGAGGTACACAATACCCTTATGCAAAGACAATACGCGGCAATTGCCAATCTGGAAAAGAACCCGCAAAAAATAATGCAGGATTCGGTAAATCTGATCACGAGCAATTACAATCCGAGAACTTTACTTGTCAATAAAGAGTTCTTCGATAAAGTAAGTCTGGAACAGATCGAAGAGATCTATCGCGACCGTATCAAAGATGCCAGCGATTTTATCTTCTTTATCGTGGGTAACATCGACGCGGAGATCGCAAAAACGATGGCTGAAAAATACATCGGTTCCATCAAATCTTACAACAGAAAAGAGACTTGGAGAGATAATAAGGTAAGAGGTCCGAAGGGAAAAACGGAAAAAGTAATCGAAATCGCCCTGACGACACCGAAAACAACCGTAATTACTCACCACTCCAAAGAGATGAAATACAGTGTTGCAAACAACATCTACAACAACATTCTGAAAGGTATTTTAGATCTTCGTTATACCGAAAATATCCGTGAAAAAGAAGGAGGAACCTACGGTGTAGGTGTGAATGCCGGTTCTTCCAGAGAGCCTTATCAAAGCTATAGCATGACCATGAGCTTCGATTGCGATCCGGATAAAGCAGAACATTTAAAATCACTTCTTTACGTGGAAATCGATAGATTAATGAAAGAGGGACCGACCAAAGAAGAATTGGATAAAGTGGTTACTACAATGAAGAAAAACCACGAGCAAGGTAAAGAGCACAATTCTTATTGGTTGAACGCACTGACGACCTACTTCATCTCCGGTATCGATATCAACGACCCGAAGAATTTCGACAAGATCGTCGATAGTGTAAAACCGAAAGATATCCAGAACTTTGCCAAGAAATTATTCAAAGATGCCGACGTGATAGACCTGATGTTTGTACCGAAAGCTCAAGAATAAAAGATTCTTATAGATAAAAAAATAGCGTTAAGATAAAACTTAACGCTATTTTTTATCTCCCTGAAAACGATATTGATCGACTAAGTCCAATAATACCGCCCCATAGCGTTCAATGACCTTTTTTCCTATACCCGGAATTGACAAAAGCTCTCTCGAAGTGGTAGGAAGTACATTGGCGATCCCCAATAATGCCTTTTGGTGAAGCACCGTATAAGCCGGTAACTTCAACCGATCAGCTTCCTGTTTTCTCCAATTTCGAAGCTCGGCGTACAATGCCGGATGCAAAATATCCGGACTGATTTCCTGTTTTTCATCTGTCTTTTTCGATTTCTGCTTTCGCTGGGGAACCTCAATCCGAGCCTTGGCCTTGGCCGTCAAATAACACTTTATATCAAAACCATCACCGGAGATAGATCTTAACGTATTCGTTTTCACATTGAGCTCCTCCCGTAGATTTTTCAATGCTTTATCTATCGATTTTCGTACCTCTTTATTATCAATCTCCGGTAAGGGCACGAGCAGTAAGGCTCCCAAAATTTTCTCCGTACTCTCCTCAAAATATTTTTTCCCTTTTATGACACGCTCCACAAGTATTTTACGAGACTCCGATTCCGCCTCCTCTTCCAATAATCGTTTTAATTGGTCTTTAAAACGCTCGGCCACCTGGTAGAGTTCAATCGTAAAGCGTTCATTGGCTTCCCGGAATTTGGCTACAAAGTCCGGATATAAACGACTCAAATTATCGTTTAGAAGAAAAAGCAGGTAACGGAAGCGACGCTGTAAAGCTCCGTAATCAAATTGTTCCAACAACAACTCCTTATAATACTCCTGTCGAGCTTCTCGTAACAACCGTGATCCGGGTTGATGTTCTTTCAACTCCGTCATAAAGCGATCGACAGTCGTGTCATTAACTAAAGAACGCACATTTACCGGTGTTCTCAAAATCAGTCCCTCAAAGGTTCTGCAACGACTTAAAGCCACGTAAACCTGTCCATGTGCAAAAGCCGCACCGGAATCAATGATCACTTTGTCAAAAGTTAGTCCCTGACTTTTATGAATGGTAATAGCCCAAGCCGCTTTTAACGGAAACTGCGAGAAACTGCCTTCAATAATTTCCGTGATCTCTTTCGTTTCAGGATCTACGCTATATTTCGTATTACTCCACTCAACTCTGTCCACGTCGATAAATGCCCCGTCCTCTTTTCCCCTCACTCGAATTACATCCTGATTGATCTCTGTTACAACCCCAAGCTTTCCGTTATAATAACGTTTTTCCGAGGAAGAATCGTTTCTTACAAACATCACCTGGGCCCCCTTTTTCAACACGAGATTCTCATCCGTCGGGTAGGCATAAACCGGAAATTCCCCTTTTATCCCGGCTTTAAACGTATAAGCCTTCGTTTCCAATGCATCCAATTTTCCCTCGTTAATCTGCTTTGCCTGATAATTATGAGTAGTCAGAATAATATACTCCTCCTTTTCCGAATCAAACCCGGCAATATAACGTTCATTTAATTTTTTCAATACATCTGTTGTTATCTTATTTTCCCGAATTTGATTCAGTAATTCCAAGAAAGAGGCTTCCTGCTGACGATATACCTGTTTTAATTCAATAGGTACAAAGCGGGTTACAGCCAAAGCCCTGCTCGAAAAAAAGAATATAGAGGAATAATACTCCTTCAACAAAGACCATTCGTCCTCCTTCACGACGGGAGCCAACTGTTGTAAATCTCCAATCATCAGTAGTTGTACCCCTCCGAAAGGTCGTTCCCGATCCCGGTAGCGACGTAACACATCATCCACGGCATCCAATAAATCCGCCCTCACCATACTGATTTCATCGATCACCAACAGATCTATACTCTTAATAACATTAATCTTTTCCCGACTAAATTTATTGACTATTGATTTTTTACCTTCTTCACCTACTGTCCTCTCGAGACCCGGTATATAAGGCCCAAAGGGTAACTGGAAAAAAGAGTGAATCGTTACCCCTCCCGCATTAATCGCCGCCACACCTGTCGGAGCGACTACGATCATCCGCTTGGGAGTCCGCTCTCTCAATCGACGTAAAAAGGTTGTCTTTCCCGTACCGGCTTTTCCGGTAAGAAAAACATTCACGCCCGTGTATTCCAAAAAGTCATACGCCAGCTCCAGTTCAGGATTAGTTTCCATTAATCTTACGGTGATATATTAAATTAAGCAAAGATAAAGAATAATCGATAACCTCAGATTTTTTATTCTCTTTACTTTTATGACAAAATAATCCATAAAACAACCCCTCAAAAGAGCATCTTTTGAGGGGTTATCGTTTACTTTTTAGGCTGCCGGGCTTTATACTCTTCCAATCCTTTTTTCAGAAAATTGACAAAGGCATCCCGATCCAGATTATGTCCCCGCGGGGGAGCAAGGATATGAGGTTTCAAATCCGTATCGTTTCCTCCCCGGCTATCCAATAAAATATAATTCGGCTGGGCATTGGAATCAAATTTCTTTATCTGAAAATCCGCATTCTTCTTCCCCAATGTTTTTTTCTCTTTCCCGTCGTATTCGGAAACATACCACTCCTCTTCGGGCAACTTCGCCTTATCATCCACATACAGGGCAACTACCACATAATCGTTCTTCAACATCTCTAAAACCCTCGGATCCGACCATACACTCTGTTCCATTTCACGACAATTCACACAACCATGTCCCGTAAAATCAATAAATAACGGTTTATTCTGATTTTGAGCAGCTTTCAATGCCTGATCGTAATCAAAATACCCTTCCAAACCATGAGGCAAATGCAAAAAATCCGAATATTTTACATTTTCTGCCGAAACGCCGGTAGCATTCCCTACTTTGACCCCACTTTTCATAATCTCTTTCGCATTCTCCCGGACAATCCGGTTGATATCAAAATCAATGCTCTCCTGAGGAGGGAAATAACCGGCCAAAGCTTTTAACGGTGCCCCGAACATACCGGGGATCAGATAAACGACAAAAGAAAAAGTCAAGATAATAAAAGCAAGACGAGGCACACCTATATAAGGCAAGTCACTATCGTGAGCGAATTTAATTTTACCCATGAGATAGAGCCCCTGCAAGGTAAATATAGTTATCCAGATCGCAATATAAACTTCTCTGTCTAATAATCCCCAATGATAAACCTGGTCGGCTACCATCAAAAATTTGAATCCCAAAGCAACCTCTATAAATCCTAATACCACTTTTACGGAATTCAACCAACCGCCGGACTTGGGTAAATTACTTAATTTCGACGGGAAAAAAGCAAAGAAACCGAAAGGTAAGGCGACTGCTATCGAGAAGCCCAACATTCCGATAACAGGACGCAGAATAGAACCTCTCGCGGCTTCCACCAAAACGGTTCCGACAATGGGAGCCGTACAGGAGAAAGAAACCAATACCAGGGTAAAAGCCATAAAGAATGCACCGATATATCCGCCTTTATCCGCCTGCTTATCGGATTTATTTACCAACCAGGAAGGCAATACGATCTCGAAAGCCCCAAAAAAAGAAGCGGCAAAAACCATAAAAATGATAAAGAAAAAGATATTGGGAATCCAATTGGTACTCAACCAATTGATAAAATCAGGTCCCAAAAAGATTGAAATAATCAATCCCAAAGCCGTATAAATTGCAACAATCGACAGGGCAAAAAACAACGCTTTTGCCTTCGCTTTCGCCTTATTGGAATCTCCATGCATAAAGAAAGAGACCGTCATCGGGATCATCGGGAATACACAAGGCATAATCACAGCGGCTAAACCACCTACAAAAGCCAACCAAAAAAACAACCACAAGGAATCATCTGTCGTCGCATCTGTCGTTGATGCAGAGCCTGTCGCATTCTTCTCCTCCAATTGAAAAGAAAACTCCTTCTCACCGGGTACGCAAGTTCCCTCCTGGCAGGTCTGAAAGTCAATCGTTCCCTTCACCTCCTTTATAGCAGGATCTGTTATCTTAATCTTTTGAACCAATCGATAATTATCCGTAAAATACCATTCGTCTACCTTAAAAATATCACTATATTTTTTTTTCGGCTCCTTCTCAACCGCATCTCCGATCAATTCAATGCCATTTCCGACTCCGTCAATCGTCAAAGATACCGGCATAGGCCCTCCAGCAGGAGTATACATGGAGTAGATAGACCAACCGGGTTGCAAGGTCGCCTCCAAAATCAAATTATACTCGTTTTCCCCGGTTTTCTCTTTGGAGAATGACCAAGAGGTAGGGTCATCGGTCATTTGGGCAAAAGCCGCTATATTCCCTATACATAGAGCAAAAAATAGTGCTAATAGTCCTTTTTTCATAAAAATCCATTTAGATAAAACATCCATTTTCAAACAAACTATACGTATCAATCACAAACAAAATAAGTGAACTTTGCAAACTTAGCAAAAATTCACTTACAATACACCATATAGATCAAATATTGACAAATGTTTATATTTTATACTCCAAAATTAATAGATCACGACTCTTCGATTTCCCGATTAAAGCGGTTATAAAATTTATATTCGTAAATATAAAACGAAGGTACGCCTATCACTTGAATAGACACAAAATATTTGAATTGCCACCTCCTCAGAATAGACCAGAAACCTTTTTTCAAATAAGCTTCTACGAAAGGATGTACTTTAATCTTCAATATCTTGTACTTTTTCTCAACGATCAAATATTCCAGTTGATCTTCTATCTTATCGATCAACAGTACTGCAGCTTCAGCCTTTCCCGTACCATGACACACGGGGCAAGTTTCCGTTGTTGTCACCGTCATTTCGGGTCGTACGCGCTGGCGAGTGATCTGCATTAAACCGAATTTACTTAAAGGCAGAATCGTATGCTTGGCACGGTCTATCTCCATGGCCGATTTCATCTTATCGTACAATTTTTGCCTATTCTCGGCCAACTGCATATCAATAAAATCAATAACAATGATCCCTCCCATATCTCTCAACTGCAATTGACGAGCCACCTCGTCAGCCGCAGCTAAATTCACTTCCAACGCGTTTGTTTCCTGATCATCTCCCAGTTTCGTCCGGTTTCCGCTATTCACATCGATTACATGAAAAGCCTCCGTATGCTCAATAATCAAATAAGCTCCATTTTTAAAAGAGACGGTACGACCCAAAGAAGACTTTATCTGTTTATCGACACCAAAATGATCCAAAATAGGTACATCCGTAGAAACATACTTCACGATATCCTCTTTTTCCGGGGCTATTGTGCTAATATAACCTTTTATCTCTTTACTCAACGTAATATCATTAACATAAATATTTTCAAAAGAAGAGTTCAAAATATCACGAAGCATGGCACTAGTCCGGTCAATCTCTCCTAAAATCAACTTGGGAGGTTCTATGTCCCGTATATGTTTGAAAGCGGTTTCAAACCGCTCTACGAGTTCGCATAATTCACTATCGAACAATTCCGCGTTCTTACCTTCTGCAACCGTTCGAACAATCACCCCGTAATTTTTAGGGCGTATACTCTCTATCAGTCGTTTTAAACGTTTCCGTTCCTCGACAGATTTTATTTTTTGTGAAACAGATACCTTCTCGGAAAAAGGCATCAAAACCAAATGACGTCCGGCAATACTTAACTCGGAAGTTAAACGCGGACCTTTAGTCGAAATGGGCTCCTTGGCGACCTGCACAGCAACATACTGTCCAACGCTAAGCACATCCGAAATCTTACCGTTTTTGTTAATTTCCGGCTCCAACCTCAATTTGGAAACCGGCATTCCCCTTCTGGCAATACATTGTTTAATATAATTATCCAGAGAATGAAATTGGGGACTCAAATCAAGGTAATGAAGAAAAGCGTCTTTTTCATACCCGACATTAACAAAAGCAGCATTAAGACCAGGCATAATCTTTTTTACCTTCCCGTAATAGATGTCTCCTACGGCAAACTTCATGCTAGTCTTCTCTGTCGTCAACTCGACCAATCGCTTATCTTTCAATAGAGCGATCACGATTTCTTCAGCTCTTACATCTATGACTAACTCCGTACTCACTACCTAAATAATTAATCGTACTATACTAAATAAACCTAAAGGCTATAGCCTTTAGGTTTATATCTCTTAACTCACAAACGACTACTTCTTCTTATGTCTATTCTTTCTCAGTCTTTTTTTACGTTTGTGAGTAGCCATCTTATGTCTTTTCCTCTTTTTTCCGCTTGGCATAACTTACACTCCTTTCTTATTTAACTTTTTCCTTTACTTGAACAACGAAACTCTTTGAAGGTTTAAATGAAGGAATGAAGTGTTCAGGAATTTTAATCGTTACATTTTTTGAAATGTTACGAGCCGTTTTTTCAGCTCTTTTCTTTACCACAAAACTTCCAAAACCTCTTAAATACACGTTCTTGCCTTCAACAACAGAACCTTTAATCGCTTCCATAAATGCTTCTACCGTTGCTTGAACAGCTACTTTTTCGATTCCGGTTGTTCTCGAAATTTCATTCACAATATCCGCCTTTGTCATTTTCTTTAAATATTTAATATTCAATAATATATTTCTTTTATCTCTACTTTCAGTCTGCAAATATATATCTTTTCCACAAACAAAGAAACAAACTTAGACTTTTTTGTCAATATTTTTTCACTCCACACTTTAAAATAGAGTATTTTGTAACCGCCTGTCTCTTGCTAAATCTTAACGGCCATTCTACCGGCCAAATCGTTTTTCATTTTTAACGATAAAACACTATCTTCGTTTCCTGAATTCAAAAACTTTTTTAAATCAACTATTTTTTGTAAATTGTGTCAAATTTAATCTTTGATAATCATGGTAAATAAAGTTATTCTTATAGGAAACGTCGGTGCCGATCCTGATGTCAGGTACTTGGACGGAGGGGTTGCAGTCACACGATTTAGCCTGGCTACAACGGAGGTATACAACAATAAAAACGGAGAACGTGTCAGTCAAACGGAATGGCATAATATTGTTCTATGGAGAAATTTAGCACAAGTTGCCGAAAAGTACGTGAAAAAAGGGATGACACTCTATATTGAAGGGCGCCTCAGAACACGTACTTGGGACGATCAAAACGGGAATAAACGTTACACGACGGAAATCTACGGAGATACCATGCAAATGTTATCCCGCAAACAGGACAACTATGAAAAAACACCGGAACCTCCCATGCCAGAAGCTCCAAGCAATTTAAGCAATACGGACGACAGCGACGATCTTCCCTTCTAATTCATTCAGGTTTACGCTTACCCGGAGACGAATTCGTTCGCACAACCGAATTTTTAACAGGATAAGCGCTAAACCTCCGGTTTTTTTTGTAATTTTGGACGATTTTATGTTTAACCAATTAAAGTAACCTTGGATACAGATTATTTTCCCCCGGCGGAGCAGATTTTTACCGGTTCATTCGGAACGATTGATCTTATTTTCATTATTATTCTACTATTCCTGCTGATATGTTCAGCTCTTATTTCTGGCTCGGAAGTTGCTTTTTTTTCACTATCACCCTCTCAACTGAAACACCTGGAAGAGAAAGGATATGAAAAGGCATGCAATCTTCAAAAAAAGCCCAACCTATTGTTAGCCACGATCCTCATCTCCAACAACTTTGTTAATGTCGGAATCGTCATACTTTCAACTTACCTGGTCAATTCCTTATTCAATTTATCGGTTAATCCGGTACTGGGATTCATTATCCAGGTGATTGCAGTCACTTTTATCATTCTGTTGGTGGGAGAAATTATACCCAAATTATACGCGAATCGTTCACAAGAAAAGGTGGTTATTTTAATGACCGGCCCTCTTCTGTTTTTATCCCATTTATTCCGGCCGCTCTCTTATTTACTGATTAAATCAACCTCAATCATCAGTAACCGTATCGAGAAAAAAGATGCCATATCCATCGATCAGCTCTCAAAAGCATTGGAACTAACAAAAGACTCGGAAATCAACGAAGAGAAAGATATTTTAGAAGGTATCGTTCGCTTCGGAAATATAGCCGTAGTCGATATTATCCGGGCTCGAATCAATGTCGTTGCCATAGATATAGAATCTTCTTACCAACAGGTAAAAGAGATCATTACGGAACACGGGTACTCGCGCATGCCCGTCTATGAAGAAAACCTGGATAATATCAACGGGATACTTTACGTCAAGGACCTGTTGCAACACTTGGATGAAAAAGACGACTTCAAGTGGCAAAGCCTACTTCGTCCTGCTTATTTCGTTCCGGAAACAAAAAAAATCAACGATTTGTTGGAAGAGTTTCAAAGTAAAAAAGTTCACTTGGCCATCGTGGTTGACGAATACGGGGGAACATCAGGTATCGTGACAATGGAAGATATTATAGAAGAGATCGTGGGAGACATTAATGATGAATACGATGAACAAGAAATTTTTTATACGCGAAGTAAAAACGGCGCTTATGTATTCGAAGCGTCTACCTTACTTAACGATTTCTTTAAAATAACTGATATTGAAGAAGAGAGTTTTGAAGATATCGAAGGAGACGCAGATACGTTAGCCGGACTTATCCTGGAGATTAAAGGCGAATTGCCCCAAAAAGGAGACGTCATTACCTATAAAAATCATCAATTTACAATAGAAGAAGTAGATAACCGGAGAATTAAGAAAATACAATACCAAAAAATACAACCGGATCCGAAAGAGGAATAAAACCATCTTCTGGAACATTATCCGAGGACTCCCGGAAAACGGAATTGTTATTCAATCTTTTTTCCCCGTACGGTATAAGGAACGGGGATTCCCATCATATCACACAGAGTAGGAAATAAATCCACCATATCGAAGTTTCCTTTCAAACCTGGCTTTACCCCGGCTCCATACAAATATAACGGGACAAGCGGACGCTTACTATGCCGGAAATAAATATCTTCCATCTCTTTCAATTCTGAAATCCAGGTCGGATACAAACAGAACAACACATCTCCGCTTCGCTTGTGAGAGAATGCATTTTGCATCAATTGATCCACTCCTGAAGTAAAAGCCGTATGTGTCAATGAATAAGCGGTAATAACCTTTGCAATTCCCTCAAAATCGATCAGGAAATCCGCTATACGGTCCTCCATCTCCTTCAGACTCATTTTTTTCCTCTCGATTAAATCACGATTCAAATAAATCTGTCCCTGATCATAATCCACAACCCAATCTCCCGGTCCGTAAATCAACCCCAGATAAGATTTCAATAAAGCTACGGCCTTATAAATACTGAAATAATTCGAATTTAATTTAACCTTTCTCAAGTCCTCGGGCATTAATTCCCGCATTTCGGAGAATGTAACGAACAGAGTGTAATTTCCTTTCCCCACCTTAAGATCAAGATAAGTCAACAGGTCTTCCATATTCCTATCCAAACGCAAAAAAGCATCTTTTTCCTCTTCCGAATCTACAGTAAAATCCCTATGCATATAATCCAAACATGAAAAATTAACGGCAAGCAAATCCGGATCGTTATCTCTTCCCAGTCCCTCGTTGGCTATCAATCGTTTCGCCAGGGCACAGACCAAAGTATTAGCATGCGGAGTAGCCTTCAAGACACGATAGGTCTTATACTCCCTTTTTGCCCGAGCTATGTCGTAATAAAACAAGTTTGCCAACCCGAACTTACTCCTTATTTTGGCGGCACTACTCCTTTCATCCGACAAAGGCATCCACCCTCTGTTCGCCAAAGAATCACTCTCAATACGATCATTGTAATGAATTAACCACTCCGGTAACTGTTCTTTGTAATAAGTCGATGAAACCCATTTCCCCGTTTTTTCACTAAACCAAAAAACTTGGTCGGCACTGCTTCCTCCACTCAACACCGCCTCTTCCCCATTCATCGCCACGCTATAAACCTTCGAAAAACCATTATTCATTTTCAAAGCACTCCCTAAACTAATGGTCTGGATGAAGTCTGGGCTTAAACTTTTTATACTATCCCCCTGCTGAGTACCCGTCTCATAATAATCTCCCGACATTACGGCACTTTGCCTTCCCCTGCGAAGTCGATCATACCAAACCTTGGATACAATCCCATGCTCTGCCGGAAGTATTCCGGTATATATGGTGGCATGGTCTACCCCTGTTTGAGTATACACGTAATTATAATTCATACTCAATTCTATTCCCTGCCGCACGATCCTTTTAAAACCTCCCTCGGAAAGATCCTGCTTATACCACTCCAGCCAATCCGGATAAAAATGGCTTATTACCACACCAACGACCAGTTTCGTTTTATTCTCCGAGGCCGAGGAAATAAAACTACTGAACATCAATACGAATAAAATAATCTTTTTCATAGGGTATACTTACAAACTCTTACTAATTCTACAAAAGTAGTCAGAATATGATAATTTACAACCTATAATTATTTCAATTCTTAATTGTTTCGTATATTTACAGCATAAAATATAAAATGGATTTCGTTTATGACTGAAAAAAAATGTTTGCTTACAGAGAAATTAAGGACCTACGTCTTTCGATACGGTACTGATTTATCTGATGAGAATTTACAAAAAGTAAATATTACGCGGGAGGAAATCAACGAAAATTTCTCCGATATGGAAGATATCGTAAACTCTATTTTTGAACGGGAAAGAATTTGTTTTGAAGAGATTTTCGACAAATACAATTTCGAGGGATGGAATGCTATCGACATTTTATTATTGGTCGGTAATGAAATCAACGATCGCTTCTTCAACGTATCGCCTTCTGTCACGTTCAAATTGGCGAAAGCCTATCCGGAGATTTACGAAAAGCACCGGCTCAGGCGTTCCGATTTCATTTTTGAAAAAATAAAAATCAATATCGAAAAAGGAATGCAACAGGGTATGTATAAAAATGATGTTTCCAGTGAAATGGTCGCACGCATGTATATCGCTAAACTAAACGACATTCATAATCCGGAAATCTATCCGCCGGAAGGATATGACTTTGCAACTATTTTCAACAACATGATTGATAGCGTAATAAAAACCATTACAAATGAAGACGGATGGCAATATTACAAACAACGGAAACAATTATATAACGTACTTAATTTCAATAGATAATACCTACAAATATGAATGCAAAATATCAAATTGACGAAATCGACCGGAAAATATTATCACATCTCGTGAAAAATGCAAGAGTCCCTTTTCTGGAAATAGCGCGGGAGTGTGGAATATCAGGAGCCGCCATTCACCAAAGAGTAAAAAAAATGGAAGATTCCGGTATTATTGAAGGATCCAGATTTATCGTGAAACCGGATGCCCTCGGATTTGGCGTATGTGCCTTCATCGGAGTCATCTTAGACCATGCTCATACTTATAAAACGGTTGTTAAAGAAATAGAAAACATTCCTGAAGTCATCGAATGTCATTTCATCACCGGAGGTTTTACCTTTCTAATAAAATTGAGATGTAATGATCACCAACATCTTATGGATATACTAATCAACACCTTACAAAATATTCCGGGAATAGCAAAAACGGAAACCTTTATCTCTTTGGACCAACTCATCGAGAAACAGATTAACCTGAACGTGGAACCCACGTCCACAAAATAATTTGATTAGATGCTGTCTACCGGATTATTCCGGCGACAGTATAAATCAAACATTCCTTTTAATCTTCTTCTTTTTGGATAGTTTAGGAACGACTACGTTCAGTACTCCCGGATGGATCTTTACCTTTACCGGTACATCTAAAATATAAGGATCTCCATCGATATGAGCTTTTGAAATGTCTCCGTCGATCTCTGCTTCTGCACATTGTATCTCACTGAAATAAGACAGTTTGGAAATCTGAGAATTCATAAAGCAATATATAAAACGAGGTATCTGATAATATTTAGGCCGTTTTAAAATACATATATCAAACAATCCGTCCCGTAAAGAAGCTTTGGGTGCGATCCGTGCATTATTCCCATACTGAGAACTATTCGCAATACTTAAAATAAAACAATCTTCCTCCCATACCTTATCCCCGATTTTGAAACGGTAACGCTTACTCGGATAACGGAACCACATCCGGACAATCGAATAAATATAGGAAAATATTCCCCTCATTTTCATTTTATTAAAAAAATGAGCTACCTCTGCATCAAATCCTAACCCACTTACATTCAAAGAATAATAACCATTAATTTCAACCACATCGATCCGGGTCACCTCACTCTGCAGTAATTGTTTTAAAGCTTTCGACATCATCAAGGAGAATCCAAGATGACGAGCAAAACCGTTGCCGCTCCCCAAAGAAATGACTCCAAAAGCAATATCCGTACCACATAAAGCCGTTCCGACCTCATTTACCGTACCATCACCTCCGACAGCCACAATGTGCGTGTAATTTTCGTGCTTTGCATTCTCGACCAACTCTTTGGCGTGTCCGGCATATTCAGTAAAACGTATCACATACTCTATCTGGCGATAAGCCGCAATACGCTTCAGCCGATAAGGAACTTCCCAGCCCAGGCCAAAACCTGATATAGGATTTATTATAAATAAAACCCGCAATTTACCCATAAACAATTACTTTGAAGCAAAGATGCCTCATTCATACTCCCGAACAAATCCATTCTGTGTAACGGATTACTTTTGCCGTCCTATCCCATAATATATATAACCAAACTCCTTCATCTGTTTCGGACTATATATATTACGACCATCAAATATAATCTTGTGTTTTAAAGCTTTTTCAATAAAAGTAAACTTAGGAATCTTAAACTCGGGCCACTCCGTAACAACAATTAAAGCATCCGCATCCGGTAAAGCATCATACATATTACTTGCATATTCGATCTTCGACCCGATACGCCTTTGACACTCTTCCATAGCCACCGGATCATAAGCCCGAATAACAGCACCGGCTTCTATCAGATGTTCGATCAACACCAATGAAGGTGCCTCCCGCATATCGTCAGTAGCAGGTTTAAAGGATAACCCCCACACGGCAAAGCGTTTTCCTTTCAGATCCGGGCCAAAATGAGCTATCACTTTTTCGAACAAGACCTCTTTTTGATTCTCATTCACCCTCTCCACGGCCTTCAATAACTCTAAACTATGCCCGTTTTCATCCCCCGTCTTAATCAATGCTTTCACATCTTTAGGAAAACAAGAGCCTCCATAACCGCAACCCGCATTCAAAAATTTCTTCCCGATACGACTGTCACTACCTATCCCTTTCTTTACAGCCTCGACATCCGCCCCCACGATCTCACACAAGTTCGCAATATCATTCATAAACGAAATCCGGGTAGCCAACATAGAGTTTGCAGCATATTTTGTCATCTCTGCCGAAGGAATATCCATAAAATAGATCGGCGTATTATTCAAAATAAACACGTGATACAAACGCTCCATCACTCGTTTAGCCCTTTCACTCTCAACACCGATCACCACCCGGTCAGGAGAAATAAAATCATTAACAGCATCCCCCTCTTTCAAAAACTCAGGATTGGAAGCCACATCAAAAGGTACGGATACATTTCGTTTTTGCAAAGCCTCTTCTATTGTGGCCTTTACCTTCATATTCGTCCCGACAGGAACCGTCGACTTCGTTACAACGACAACATAATCATTGATAATCTCCCCAATCTCCCGCGCTACCCCTAATACATATTTCAAATCAGCACTTCCATCCTCATCCGGCGGAGTACCGACAGCAATAAATACAGCATCGGCATCTTTCAATGCTTCTTTCAATGAAGTCGTAAAAAAAAGACGTCCATCACTCTGGTTACGAACCACCAATTCTGCCAATCCCGGCTCGAAAATAGGAATACCCCCATTGTTCAACAACTCTATTTTAGCCTGATCTACATCAACACAGGTTACCGTAACTCCAGTTTCTGCTAAACATGTACCGGATACTAATCCTACATAACCGGTTCCAACAACAGCTATTCTCATCTTTATCCTTTTTTACGTGAATGATACTCATTTCATGACCGATAAACTCTACAACACTTTCACCACCGATCACTTTTCAGTTTTGCAAAAATACAAATTTAATACAAACAATTAGGCCCTAAACTCATTAATTTTACCTGTCTCCCAAAGACGACCTTCTCAACGGGTAATTCCCTACTTGATAAAACCAAAATCACACAACCCCAATAGCTCTCTTTTTTCGAATAAAATTTAGGTATAAATCAAAACGGATTAGTTTTATTTGCATAAATTTGTCTAATCTAAATATGAATCACAAAAACAAAAGCCATGAATAGATGTTCCCTATTTATCTCATTCTTGCTCATACTCTTTGCATTTTCTTCCTGTAAAGAAAAACAGAATCAAAATAAGTTAGAATACAGTAAATACATCAGCGAATTTACACAGGGGATGATCCGGTCAACGGATCCTATTTATATTCATTTTAATGCGAACTTAGATTCTCTCCCCGCTTCGGCTGAAGATATTTTCAAAATATCCCCTCAAGTGAAAGGGACACTTCAACTAAATCAAAATATCCTGAAATTCATTCCAGGCGAAAGACTGAAAAACGAGCAAATCTATCAAATTTCCTTACAATTAGACAAGTTGTTTGATGTCCCTTCTACACTAAGGAAGTTTAATTTCACGGTTAAAACACTACCTCAGGTATACTCCTTTCAAGAAGGAAATCTGGGAATCTATCCGGAAGACAACGATCAGTTCTTCTACAAAGGAGCTATCGTTAACGCGGATATAACAACTCCCGATCAGATAGAGCAATTGGTTACGGCAAAATTAGGCGATCGAACTCTCTCTCTCGTATGGGATCATTCACCTTACGTCCACAACTTTACGATTCCCGCTCTAAAACGGGAAAAACAATCTCAAACCTTAAAGCTCTCTTTCGATAAGAAAGTAAAAAACGGGAACGATTTACTCGTTGAAATCCCCGGAGAAAACAACTTCTCCGTCCTGGAGATCAAGGTTGCCGACGATCATTCCCAAAGTATAGATGTTATTTTCTCCGATAACATAAGTCCCACTCAAGATTTACAAGGGTTAATTACGATCGACGGCATAAACCGTCTGAATTACAATGTTCAGGGTAATATCATTCGTCTATATACCAACGAAACGAGCAAAATGAGAGGTATCGTACAAGTAAACGTTTACCAGGGCATTATGAATATCGCGGGAGATAAACTAACTAAAGAGGTATCTCAATCCGTTAATTTCCCTTCTGCGAAACCGGAGATACGCTTTATCGGAGAAGGTTCGATTACCCCGGCCGCAGGCAATATCTTACTTCCTTTTTCTGCCGTTGGTCTGAAGGCTGTTCAATTACGTGTTGTCAAAGTTCTATCGCAAAATATGAATTTCTATTTACAACAAAATTCTTATGGATACGCCGGAGATTATGAATTACGAAGAGTAGGTCGTCCTATTTTAAATAAAAAGATTGCATTGGCAAAAGAAGGACAAACGCTTCATTCAGACAAATGGCAAGACTACACGATTAATCTCTCAGACCACATTCAATTGGAAAAAGGTGTCATTTATAAAGTTGAACTCCGGTTTAAACGATCCTATACAACCCTTGCTTGTAACGAGAAACAAAATTCAGATCAGGATGATTCGGACGATCAGTTCTGGCAAAGTTATGATAACTACGACGAGTATTATTATTATGGATATCCCGAAGATTACTCTTGGGAAGAGAGAGATAATCCCTGTTCGAACTCCTATTATTACGTATCCGATCGTTTCCCTCAAAAAAATATCGTCGTAACCTCTTTGGGTATCACAGCTAAAGCAGGCAATGACGGGAAATACATGGTGGCCGTAAACGATCTATTAGATGCTACCCCGGTAAGCAATTGCGAATTATTCTTCTACAATTATCAAAACCAAAAAATAGATTCGACCCGGACCGATGATCAAGGTATCGCGATAGCCCGAATACGAGGGAAAGCGTTTACCATCGTGGCCCGTAAAGGTAATGATCAGGCCTATCTGAAAGTCAACGATGCCGGCTCTTTATCTTACAGTAATTTTGACGTAACCGGAGCTGTCGTTCAAAAAGGGATCAAAGGATTTTTATACGGGGAAAGAGGAGTATGGCGCCCTGGTAACGAAATTCATTTATCTTTTATCTTGGAAGACAAAGAAAAAGTCATTCCGGTAGGCCACCCCATTATAGCAGAACTATATGATCCCAACGGACATGTCGTACAAACCCGGAAAGAGGGTCGAAACAGCAACGGGTTATACTGCTTTACCTTCAAAACGGATGATAATGCAGTAACGGGTTACTGGCGGGCTATAGTCAAAATCGGAGGAACCTCTTTTTCCAAAACGATCCGGATTGAAAGTATAAAGCCCAATCGTTTAAATATAAATGCTCTTTTGCCGGGTAATATCTTAGGAAAAGGTACCGATAAAAATAAGATCCCGGTTACAACCCGATGGCTACACGGGGCCAAAACCAGTTCGTTGAAAACCATTACCGAATTGAAATTAACTCAAGGAAAAACCGTATTCGAGAATTTCAAAAATTATAATTTCGACGACCGTTCCAGGTTTTACAGGACAACCACCACAACCCTATTCGACGGAACGACCGATCAAGACGGTAATTTTACCCTCTCCACACAAGAGATCGCAACAGAAAATACTCCGGGAATGTTAAATGCCCTTCTGACTATCCGGGTTTTTGAAAATAGCGGAGACTTCAGTATTGTCACCTCTTCTTTCAAATACTCTCCCTACACGCAATATGTCGGAATCGCACTACCGGAAACAGACGATAATTGGTATTCGGCAGGTAAGCCGATACCAGTAAAGGGAGTTGTTGTAAATACCCTGGGACAACCCGTTGCATCCAAAGAAATAGAGATTGAGGTTTACTCCTTGGATTGGCGTTGGTGGTGGGATTCCAATGACGATAATCTTGGCTCGTACGTCAATCGTTCCTACCGGAAACCTATACTTCATAAAGTCATAAAAAGTACGGACGGAAAGTTCAATGTTGACATTACCTGCAACGAATGGGGGCGTTATTATCTCATCGCTAAAGATAAAGCATCCGGGCATTCCTCCGGTTCTACTTTCTATATCAGTTCATGGCGCAACGGGTTGAACATGCCCGGCATGGCCAACTTATTGACATTGACCAGCGACAAGAAAGAATACAAAGTCGGGGAAAAAATAAAAATAAAATTCCCTTCCTCCGCGGGAAGTGTTGCCCTCGTTAGTATCGAAAATGGTAAAACGATTAAAGACATTTTCCGCATCCCGACAACCAACGACTTTACAACATTCGAAATAGAGGCAAAACAGGATATGTGCCCTAATGTATACGTGAACGTATCCTTGATACAACCCCATAAGGATCGGGACAACGATAAGCCGATTAGATTATACGGAGTGATGAATATCAACATAGAGGATCCGACCCTCCATTTGAATCCCCAGATCAATATGGCCAAGGAATTGCGCCCATCCGAGGATTTTACGGTTACGGTAAGCGAGGCCGACGGTCAACCGATGACTTACACCTTGGCCGTCGTGGACGAAGGTCTTCTCTCGCTGACCTCTTTTAAAACTCCGGACCCCTTCCCCGTATTTTATGCCCGAGAAGCCTTAGGAGTCAAAACCTGGGATTTTTACGACGACGTATGCGGAGCCTTCGGCGGAAGATTGGAAAAAGCCTTCGCCATTGGCGGGGACGAAGCGCTAAAAACGGAAGAGAATCACAAGAGTAACCGATTCACCCCGGTAGTACTGTTTCAGGGACCGTTCACATTGGAAAAGGGCGAAAAAAAGAGTCATACCCTGCGTATGCCGGAATACATCGGAGAGGTGCGTACCATGGTTATAGCCGAACACGACGGACAATACGGTTCGACCTCCAAAAACACAAGCGTCAACCAGCCCCTGATGCTTAATGTCACGATGCCGCGTATTTTCACCCCGGGTGATATAATCGAAATTCCGGTCACTTTGTTCGCCATGAAAGAGCAAATTAAAGAGGTAAATGTAAGTATCCGAACCGACGATAAGATAGAAAATCTTGCCTCCGCCCAACAAAAAGTATATTTCGATAAAACAGGAGAACAAATAGTATTCTTCAAAGTTAAGATTAAAGAGACAACCGGAAAATCAACTCTCTCTTTCTCGGCACAAAGTGGCCAGGAAAAAGCAAACTTCAGTTGCGATATCGACATCCGTATCCCCAACCCCAGAATCACACGGGTGGATGCGAAAGAATTAAAAGCCGGAGAAACAGTAACGTTCGACAATCCGATAGAGGGAATAAATCCGACCTCTACGTTAGAGATAACCTCAATCCCTCCTCTAAATTTAGAAAAACGATTAAATGACCTCATTCATTATCCGCACGGATGTGGAGAACAAATTACATCCGCAGCATTTCCCCAGCTCATGCTCAATACCCTGACGGACCTCACGGAAGCCCAACGGGTAACCGCAGAACTCAACGTGAAAGAGGTCATCTCCCGGTTACGCAATTACCAACGAAACAACGGAGGTTTCAGCTATTGGCCCGGCTACGAATTTGTTTCAGACTGGGTAAGCAGCTATATTACCGACTTCCTCATACAAGCCGAGAAACAAGGTTATCAGGTTCCGGCCTCCATGAAAAACAATGCTATCAATTACTTAAACCAACAGGCAAATACCTGGAGACCCTCCGATTATTACGCGGAACTGGAACAGGCCTACCGTCTATACGTGTTAGCCTCTGCCGACAAGGCAAACCTGGCAGCCATGAACCGGATGAAAGACATAACCTACAAAAACCCCATCGCTCGTTGGCAACTGGCCGGAGCTTACGCGTTAGGTAAATACGAAAAAGTCGCCCGGTCATTGATTAGCAATCTGGCAACAGAGGCAGAATCTTACAGGCAATTAGGCAGATGTTACGGTTCCGGCTTGCGCGATAATGCTATTCTTCTCCGAAGCATGGTAGATATGAATATGCAAGAAGAAGCCTACACACTACTACAAAAAATAGCTTTGCGTTTTGCTTCTAACGATTGGATGAGTACCCAGGAAAGCGCTTTCGGCCTATGTGCCGCAAGTCAATACGTCAAACGGTATTTCAAAGAAGGAAACGGTATAAAAGTAGAGATCGGAAAAGAAAAAGTACAAACCGAAAAAACGATTATACTCAAATCTCTTCCCGTCAAGCAACAACGTTCTAACGTGACGGTTAAAAACAATACCGACGGAACATTACACGTCAGAACCATCAATAGCTTCATCCCGTTAGGAGTTATAACACAAAATGAAATGTCCGGATTAAAAATGCAAATTACCTATTATCGCAATAACGAACGGATCGATCAACCTACATATCGGCAAGGTGAAGATATAACGGCAGAAATATCCATACAGAATACCGGCAAGATCGGTCAATACGATGAACTGGCTTTAACCTATATGTTCCCGTCCGGATTTGAATTTATCAATGAGCGTCTGATCTCCGGGATAAATCCTTTCGAGGGAACTGAAAACGTAGATATCCGGGACGACCGGATCTATCTATACTTCTCATTGAAGCAAGGAGAAACCAAAAAATTCACCCTCCGTTTCAATGCCTCTTACCCCGGAACTTACCTGTTGCCGGCAATTACCTGCTCCGCCATGTATGACGATTCTATTACAGCAACTCTCGCCGGAAATCGAATCACCATCGAAAGAGAAAAATAAACAATGAAAGACGCTATTCTAACATTAGAACGGACAGCGTCTTTCATTTTAACAATATTTTAAGAAGAAAAATTAAATATTTATTTAGAAACATTCTACATTTGTGTCGGTGTAAAAGCGGATGCAAAAAAAGAGAACACATATAATCCTACGGGTATTCCTGTTAACTCTATTTCTGAGTTACTATGGAAATATCACCTTTTTCCCCCACTACCACATCGTAGACGGAATAAGGATCGTTCACTCACATTTTCATAAAACAACAACAAATCATCAGCCCCAGCATTCTCATTCCGGCAACGAGATAAAATTAATCGCACACCTCAACTATTTTTTCACTCTTTTGTTACTATTACCTTCTGTGTCCACCGCTCCATTGACACGGAAACTCGTTTTATATATTACACGGGAAATAGAAGGACCCGTCTCCCGTTTCTTCTTTCATAAAAAATTAAGGGCTCCCCCTGCCTGTATCTGATATCCTTTTTATCAATCTATTCGAAATCATTATTATCGCCCGGGATAACTGTCTTTTCTTGTCAATGACACCATTTACAGGAAGAGTAGCTTATTCGGACAGATAATCATATTAACAAATTCATAACTTACTAATTAACAATAATATATGAAACACACATATATACTCATCCTCTTCTTGACATTCGTCTTATCCGGTTTTGCAGACGAAGAAAACAATAAACCCAAAAGCGATGCCAATATCATGGGACATGTAATCAACAAAGAGACAAAAGAACACATACCTTTTTTATCCGTTTTTCTTAAAGATACCCATCTCGGCACCTACACGGATGAAACAGGACACTATTTCCTTAAAAACTTACCGGCAGGAAAACATATTTTACGCGTACAGGGAGTCGGCTATAAAAGCGTGGAAAAAGAGGTATTTCTGGAAAAAGGAAAAACCCTGGAAATTAATTTTGAGATCAGCGAAGACAACATCATGCTGGAAGGGTCTGTGGTCACCGCCAACCGAAACGAAACCAGCCGTAAAGAAGCTCCGGTGGTTATCAACGTATTAACACCTAAAATATTTGAAAACACCAACTCGTTTTGTCTGGCACAAGGATTAAATTTTCAACCGGGACTACGAGTTGAAAATAATTGCCAGAATTGTGGGTTTCAACAGGTTCGCATCAACGGTTTAGACGGTCCCTATACCCAAATATTAATTGATAGTCGCCCCTCTTTCAGTTCTCTCTCGGGAGTATACGGACTGGAACAGATTCCCGTCAATATGATCGAACGAATCGAGATAATGAGAGGAGGAGGGTCCGCCCTATTCGGTTCCAATGCCATCGCGGGAACAATCAACATCATCACCAGAGAACCGCTCTATAATTTCTTCCAAGTCAGCCACAATTTATCAGCTATTGACGGTAAGAGTTTCGATAACGTAACCAGCTTTAACGGAGCTATTACAAATGAGCAAAAGACAACGGGAGTATACCTTTTCGGTATGGTACGAGACCGCCAGGCTTACGATCACGATAAAGACGGATTCACGGAATTGGGTAAACTGGATAACACTTCATTAGGGTTCAGAACCTACTATAAACCGACCAATTACAGTAAAATCACCTTGGAATACCACCACATTAAAGAATTTCGCCGGGGAGGAAACTTACTCGACAAGCCTCCTCACGAAACGGATATTACGGAGCAAGCCGAACACGACATACATGGCGGAGGCTTAAATTATACGTTTAATTCCAAAGACTACAAACACCATTTGAACGTGTATACCTCCATACAAAATATAGGACGCAAATCATATTACGGAGCAGATAAGGATCCTGATGCCTATGGAAAAACAACAGACATCACGTTTGTCGGAGGTACTCAATATTCATATAATTTCGATCATTTGCTCTTTCTCCCCTCGGAATTGACTACCGGTTTCGAATATTCGTACGACAAATTAACCGATATCATGTTGGGATACAACAGAAACCTCAACCAGGAGATATATGTTTACAGTTTATATTTACAGAATGAATGGAAAACAGAACATTTCAGTTTTCTAATCGGAGGACGCATGGATAAAAATAGTGCCGTAAATAACCCCATATTCAGTCCGAGATTGAATCTTCGGTATAGTCCGATCGATGCCATCAACCTACGAGCCAGCTATTCCGAAGGCTTTCGGGCTCCCCAGACCTATGATGAAGACTTGCATGTAGCTGCCGTCAACAACGAAGTCGCTATCATTCAAGTGGCCAAAGATCTGAAAACGGAACGTTCCAGAAGTTATAGCGCTTCTATCGACTATTACGCTACCTGGGGAAGCACGCAACTGAATTTATTAGCCGAAGGATTTTATACTAATTTAAGAAATATCTTCGTCTTGGAACCGCTCGGACCGGATAAAGACGGAAACATCATCTACGAACGCAGAAACGGTAACGAGGCGATCGTAAAAGGTATCAACGTGGAAGGAAAAATCGTTCCCCACTATAAAGCACAAATTCAATTCGGGGCTACATTTCAAAGTAGTAAATACGATCAACCGCAGGCCTGGACGGATGACCCCGAAGTAGAGAAAACACGTAAATTGCTACGTTCGCCCGACACATACGGATACCTTACAACCAGCTTTATCCCTTTCAAGAATTTCTCATTCTCTCTCTCGGGAACTTACACCGGACCGATGTACATAGGACATGAAAAAGGATATATTGAAAAGAGTGTATTGAAAAAAACATCCTCTTTTTTCGATGCCACACTTAAATTAAATTACGATATTAAATTCAATAACTACACGGTACAGATAAGCGGAGGAGTACAGAACCTATTGGATAGTTACCAGAACGATTTTGATAAGGGAGCCAATCGGGATTCCAAATATATTTACGGACCAGGACTTCCTCGCACTTATTTTGCCGGAATTAAATTCGGTATATTCTAAATCAACAAATTATCCCTCGGAAAATCTTTTTCGAGGGATAGTTATATTATCGAACCGGAAAGGAGATTGTAAACCGACTGCCCTTACCCACTTTGCTGTCTACCCAAATTTTTCCATTATGAGCTTCTACAAAATCCTTGGAAATAGCCAATCCTAAACCGCTTCCCTGAACTTTGGTTCCGGGCACTCTAAAATAACGATCGAAAATACTCTGGTGGTAACGCGGATCTATACCTTTCCCAAAATCCTGTACAAAAATTTCAACCCGCTTATCCTTTTCATAAGCTCCCACGATAATCCTTGAATTCTCTTTGGAATAATGGATGGCATTGGATAACAAATTCGTAATCACCCAGGCGATCTTCTCACTATCCACGAACAGCTTGGAGATCTTTTCAGGATATTCGACCTCGATATTACATCCGAAACGTTCTGCCAAAACCCGGGTTGCCGAAACCGCATAATGAATCAATTCTATCGGCTTCGTGACCTTGGGACTTAATGTTAATTTCCCTGTTTCAACTTGTGTCAATTTCAATAGCTCTCCGGTAATATTCAATAAACGGTCGCTATTCTCTTTAATACTTTCTGCCAAAGAGACCTGCTCCTCATTCAATTGTCCGACCCGTTGGTCTTCCAACAATTTTAAACTCATCATAATAGCGGCAATCGGTGTCTTCAGCTCATGAGAAATCGTTGAGATAAAAGTTGTCTTAGCCGAATCCAACTCCTTAAATTCAGTAATATTTTTCAAGATAATCAAATCTCCCACGTACTTTTGCTCATTCTCTCCCGTTTTGGTAAGGCGAACCGGAACGTAATAAGCCTGAAAAAAACTCTCCTTATCATCTGCATATATCTTCAATGGCTCATGCTTTTCATTCGGATGTATTAATTCTCGAATAAGACGACGTAACAAATCATTTTTTAAAGAAAGCTCTGCCGCCGACTGCCGAATAACCTCTTCCCTTTTCAGGTTCAAAACAGATAGCGCATCATCATTAACAAATATAATTTTTCTCTCCTCGTTTAAGCCAATAATCGGCTCTCGAATACTGTTCACGATCGCCTCTATATATTTCTTACTGGATAACAAATCTTCCAAAGAACTCCGTTGATATTCCGCTAACTTTTCCGCCATCGTGTTGAATGAAGCCGCAACATCCCCAAACTCCTTTGTTTTATGAAAATAAAGACGCTGATCATAATTTCGTTTGGCAATCTCTATAATACCATTTGTTAATTCTTTTATCGGACGGGTAATCTGGGCGGGGAAAACAAGCAATAACAAAAAGGCAACGGTGATACTTCCCATTCCCATGATGGAAAGCCATAACATCGCCTCGTGAGCTGTTCGCATGGCAACTTCACTTTTACGCTGGATAGAAGCCATATTCAAGTTCATAATCTGGATCAGATCCATCCGAACCTGATGAAGACGTTCCTCATCCTGTCCTTCCTGCAATAATTTAAAATGCCTGATCAAACGTTCCGTAACCTCCGATTCATCTATTTCCGTTATGTTCTTCTGCTGCCTTTCCAAATTTTCAATAAAAACCTTAATA
Source organism: uncultured Sanguibacteroides sp. (assembly GCF_900543425.1). Classification (GTDB taxonomy): domain Bacteria; phylum Bacteroidota; class Bacteroidia; order Bacteroidales; family Marinifilaceae; genus Gabonibacter. The sequence continues at coordinate 151,036 of NZ_UQRQ01000007.1, forward strand.
GCTGATTGATCCGTCTCAATCTGTTCAACAGCATGCAACATCCGCTTTGCATAATCCAAAGAATTATAATTATCTGCCAAAATATTCTGGGTATCCGTCGATAATTTATAAATATAACCTACTGACAGTACCCCCATCAAAACGATAATTAAAAACAAAATCCCTATTCCAGATGTCAGTTTCGTCTTTATCTTCATAACTCTACATTTTCATGATAACACGATCAAATCCACATTCAATGCCCCTAAGTTATTCAATAATTTCTTATATCGTAAGGCGGTTCTCATAAATGAAAAAAGTCGGATATCCGGTTTCCCCACACATAAGGTACTAATCTGGCGTTCCCGGCAAACCCGAATAATACTCCCGATAATATCATTAGACTGTACCTGAATCACTTCTCCTCCCAATTCGGAAGCAAGCTTAAAATGATTGATCAAATAACGCTGGTTGGCCAACGGTATCCGATCAGGACTTTCCCGATGCGTTTGGACGTACAAAACAGAAAACCTGGAATTGTACCTCGTGGCCAATCGAGCCACTTTGCGGATCAATTTTCGAGGTGTTTTCTCATGGCTACTGATACAAGCCATAAAACGCTCGTGCCGAAGTCCCACGTTTTCCACTACCTCGTTCTCTACTTTTTTTTCCACCCGTAAAGCTACCTCCTTTAATGCCAATTCCCGTAGTTGCAAGATATTCTCTGCTTTAAAAAAATGATTCAAGGCTATATCTATCTTTTCGGGTTTATAAATTTTCCCGGCTTTCAAACGGGTAACCAACTCCTCTGCAGTCAAATCGATGTTTACTACTTCATCGGCCTCCTCAAATACCCGATCAGGCACTCTCTCCTTCACCTCGATACCGGCAATATCCTGAATCTCTTCATTCAAGCTCTCGATATGTTGAATATTGATCGCGCTGATAACATTTATTCCGGCATCCAACAAGTCAAAAACATCCTGCCATCTTTTCTCGTTCACACTCCCTTCCGCATTCGTATGGGCCAATTCATCCACAATAACTACCTCCGGACGGATTTGCAGGATAGCCTGCAAGTCCATCTCTTCAATTTCTTTTCCTTTATAATATATTTTCCGCCGGGGAATAACAGGTAATCCTTCTAAAAGAGCTTCTGTATCCACTCGTTCGTGTGTCTCGATATAACCGATTTGCACATCGATTCCGTTTCGCAATAACTCATGCGCCTCCTGCAACATCCGGTAAGTCTTCCCTACCCCCGCTATCATACCGATGTATACCTTAAAATGTCCTCTCCGGCTTTTCCGAATCAGATTCAAAAAATGCTGTACACTTTGTTCCTTATCCATACTCTCTCTTCAGCAAAAAATATACTACAAATATAGGAAACAGATAGACATACTCATTACCACTAATTTATATATTACAAGGCATATAAAATCGTTGATCCCGCTTTTTCATTTTGAAAATTTCTTTTCAAAATGAAAAATACGACCTCACCAGCTTGCCCAAAACCCGGAAAGAATATCTTTCCGGGCCAATGCATAAAATAAATCACTTGTATTATCTCAATGTAAATCCCAAGACAAAATGTGCATCTTCATGAGCGGGATCGAAAATAATTTTCGTAAAGACAGGCAAGGAGAATAACTTGCTGATTTGTATCTCTTTCGAGGCACCTAATCCAATGTTCATTACACTAAAACCATTAACGCCATACAGGTTACTCTCATAGGGAGAAAAGCCTAACGTAAAATTCAAATCCACACTTTTTACTGAAAAAGGATAGTTTATCTCCACGTAAGAGGAGTAATTTTGTTTTTCGTTATCTTTTTTATCGGCCCCCCAAACCATTGCGCTCCAAGAGATACTCAACGGAAATTTTTCCGAAACAAAATACCCGATACCTACCTCCACATGATGAGCCGTATTATGATTATCAAAATGAAAATACTTGTTATTTTTCCAGGAAGATTTATCTCCTGATTTCTCTCCTTCCCACCAATAATCTGCCACGAACAAATTAAATTTTCTATAACTGTAAGCCGCTGTCAAATCTATCTCTTTATGAGCACCGCTTATCTCTTTTGACCCCCAGGCCGTGAAAGAAAAAGTTCCTATACTCATGGATAAGGTAGGCTGAATACTGGCCCCTGCATTATAAGCTCCACGCCAGATATAAGAACTCACAACATCTCCGCTTACCTTAAATTCCACACTCTTTACGCTTTTTTGCGCCTGTACCTCTACGACAGCTCCTATCAACAGGAGTACTAAAATCGTTTTTTCAAAAAATTTCATTTCATTAAAAAATTAACATAAAACAACAAACATCCATCAAAATTTCGAGCACGACCCTCCCGGCCCGTCAATACGATAAAACAGGAACCGATAGAAAGACGATAAGAATTGATAAAAAGGGAAGTTCTTAAGTTACGGATCAATTATCCCGACACTCCTTATACTTTCCGAACTTCCCCGAAATGTAATAATGTCACTCGAAGACTTATACATTTCTCTAAATAACCCCAACTAAATATAAACTTAATCTGCACCTTTTTCCAATGCAACATTGAGTTTCAATACATTGACCCTGGAGGTTCCGAATAGACCCAACAAAGGCTTTTCGATCTGTTCATCCACGATCTCTCTTACTTTTTCTTCCGAGATACCCCTGGCTTGGGCTACCCGCTTTACCTGCACGTAAGCTCCTTCCGGAGAAATATGCGGATCCAAGCCACTACCGCTGGCTGTCACCATTTCCGAAGGTATCTCCGAACGCTTCAGATAGGGATGTTTTACCAAGAAAGTATCGACTCTTGCCTCAACTTCCTCCAAATACTCCGGATTGGACGTACCTTTATTACTACCTCCTGCTCCGTCCCCGGCATAATCAACAGCCGAAGGACGACCCCAAAAATAGACATCCTCCGTAAAAACCTGACCGACATTAGCCGCACCAACCACCTTACCGTTTAAAGTAACTAACTCTACTTTTCCATGGTTAGGTCCCGCAATCAAGGCAAACAACCAAAGTATGGAAATATAAAATACACTAAAGAATACACCAAAAACAAGTGTTAACTTCAAGGATTTCAACAAATTTGATTTCATTATCTTTATATTTTAATTCATACGTTATCAAAATGTCAGGAGGACCCGCCAGATGTCGCCCTCACGAGCCCTAATCCTGACTCAGAAAAATAACCCAACTAAAAGATCTATTAATTTAATTCCGACAAAGGGTGCTATAATCCCTCCCACGCCGTATATCAACAGGTTACGCCGTAACAGGGCTGAAGCTCCGATAGGTTTATAACTAACTCCCCGCAGAGCCAGCGGGATCAGAATAGGTATAATAATCGCGTTAAAAATTACAGCAGAAAGAATGGCTGTTTCCGGACTATGCAGATGCATGATGTTCAAAGCCCCCAAGGAAGGAATCGTCAACATAAACAAAGCCGGTACAATGGCAAAATATTTCGCAACATCATTAGCTATACTGAAAGTCGTCAAAGTCCCCCGTGTCATCAGTAACTGTTTGCCGATTTCCACGATCTCGATTAATTTGGTAGGATCATTGTCCAAATCTACCATATTCCCGGCTTCTTTTGCCGCCTGAGTCCCGCTATTCATGGCTACCCCGACATCAGCCTGAGCCAGAGCAGGCGCATCATTAGTTCCATCTCCCATCATCGCAACCAATTTTCCGTTTTGCTGTTCCTTACGGATATACTCCATCTTATCTTCCGGCTTGGCTTCCGCAATAAAATCATCCACACCTGCCTTATCTGCAATATATTTTGCCGTCAAGGGATTATCTCCCGTTACCATGACTGTCTTCACCCCCATTTTACGTAACCGTTCGAAACGCTCCTGTATTCCCGGCTTAATAATATCCTGCAACTCGATTACCCCTATGACCTTTTCATTCTCGGAAACTACCAGCGGAGTCCCTCCGTTTTCCGAAATAATGCGTATGGTCTCTTCCGTCTCCCGGGGCATCGAATTATTCGCTTTCTCTGCCATACGACGAATCGCATCGGTTGCCCCTTTCCGTATCCTCACTCCGTTTCCCAAATTAACCCCGGAACAACGGGTCTCAGCCGTAAATTGAATCATCGAAGCTCCTTCCGTATTCAAATCTCGAATACGAATACCTCTCTCCCGTCCTAACTCGACGATAGACTTTCCTTCTGGGGTCTCATCCGATAGGGAGGATAACAGACAAGCCCGAATAAAATGTTTTTCATCCACGCCGTTAGCCGGATAAAATCGGGTAGCCTTACGATTCCCTATCGTAATCGTACCGGTTTTATCCAAAAGCAAGGTATCGATATCACCTGCCGTTTCAACAGCCTTTCCCGATTTTGTAATGACATTAGCCCGTAAAGCCCGATCCATACCTGCAATTCCGATGGCCGACAATAACCCTCCTATCGTTGTCGGTATCAAACATACAAACAATGAGATAAAGGCCGCCACGGTAATATTCGTTCCCACGTAATCACCAAAAGGTTTTAAGGTAGCACACACGATAACAAATACCAAAGTAAAACCGGCCAACAAAATGGTCAACGCAATCTCGTTCGGCGTTTTCTGGCGAGACGCACCCTCCACAAGAGCAATCATCTTATCCAAAAAGCTTTCTCCCGGCTGAGTGGTTACCAACACCCTGATACGATCGGAAAGCACTTTCGTTCCGCCGGTGACAGAACTTTTATCTCCCCCTGCCTCCCGGATAACCGGGGCACTCTCCCCGGTAATGGCACTCTCGTCGATTGAGGCCAATCCCTCGACAATATCCCCGTCGGAAGGAATAATATCTCCGGCCTCACATTCGAACAAATCTCCTTTTCTTAATTTGGAACTACTTATTATCTCTATTTTTCCATTTACGATCACCTTGGCAGGAGTCTCTTCACGTGTCTTTCTCAGACTGTCGGCTTGTGCCTTTCCTCTCGCTTCCGCTATGGCCTCCGCAAAATTGGCAAACAATAAAGTAATCAACAAAATAAGAGATACGGTTATATTATACCCGAACGAACCCTGTCCCGTCATCCCCGTGGCAGCAATGTATACGGATACAAGCAACATCATGACCGTACATACCTCCACCGTAAACATGATCGGGTTCCGAAACATCGTACGCGGATTCAACTTCACGAACGACTGTTTTAAACTTTCTACAACTAACTCCTTTGGAAATAAAGAAGCAGACTTATTATTTCTCATCTCAGTACTATTTTATCCTACATATTCTCGATTCCACAATTTACCATCCTGAATTTTTTCTAATCGTAAATCAGAAATCATCAATCAAAAACTTAGATATTCCGCAATTGGCCCTAACGTTAAAACCGGAAAGAACGACAACGCTGCAATAATAAAAATTACAGTAAAAGTCATTATTGCAAAAGTTCCCGTATCCGTCTTCAAGGTTCCGGCACTCTCCGGAATAAATTTCTTATTTGCCAATAATCCGGCTATGGCAACCTGACCGACTATCGGCAGGTAACGCCCCATAATCAGGACAATTCCACAAGTAAAATTCCAGAAATAGGTATTATCACTCAACCCTTCAAAGCCGGAACCGTTATTGGCCGACGATGAGGTATATTCGTACAACATCTCACTTAATCCATGAAAAGAAGGATTGTTTAACCAGGCCTCCGCCAGTTCCGGATTATGAGCGGCCAAAAAGCTGGATATAGCGGTAAATACCAATATAAAAAACGGGTGAGCCAAAGCCACGATAACGGCAATCTTCATCTCTCTCGCCTCTATCTTTTTCCCTAAAAATTCGGGGGTTCGTCCGACCATTAACCCGCTAATGAATACCGCAATGATAATAAATACATAATAGTTCATAAATCCGACCCCCACTCCTCCGAACCAACAATTTATCTGCATATTCAACATAGACAACATACCCGTCAGCGGAGTCAAACTATCGTGCATACCATTGACCGAACCATTGGACGTTACCGTTGTTACCTGACTCCATAAAGCCGTGGCGGCAGCACCTAACCGGATCTCCTTTCCCTCCATACTTCCCCGTTCCTGAGCAATTCCCATGGCATCTATTTGCGGACTTCCTTTCAACTCGAAATAGTGGGCCCCCACCACCCCGACCAAAAAGGCAAATAACATAACACCGTAAATCGTGTAGGCTAATTTTTTACGTTTCAGATAGAATCCCAAGGCGAAGACCATAGCCATAGGGATAATCAAAATAGACCAACACTCCAACATATTCGATAAAAAAGTCGGATTTTCCAACGGATGGGAAGAATTAGGACCGAAATAACCTCCCCCGTTCGTACCCAATTGTTTGATAGGTACAATAGCTGCCGTGGGCCCCTGAGATATAGCTTGTTCCACCCCTTCTAAAGTCGTTATCTGTTCTTTCCCTTCGAATCCCATAGGAGTTCCCTCGATAATCAGAATAAACCCGACAACCAAAGACAACGGTAATAAAATACGGGTACAGCTTTTTATTAAAAGTACCCAGAAATTACCGAAATTTTGAGTCGTTTTAGCCGCCATCGCCTTAAATATTCCGGCCAAAGCCGCCATACCGGTTGCTGCCGTAATAAACTGAAACAACATGATCACGAAAAGTTGAGTAAAATAAGTCAATCCACTCTCTCCGCTATAATGTTGCAAATTACAGTTTACCATAAAACTGATACAGGTATTAAAAGCTAAGTCCGGACTTTGTCCCGCGCTCCCGTCAGGATTCAATGGTAAATACCCCTGGGAAACCAACAAAACCATTCCCCAAAAGAACCAGAAAATATTTATGGTCAACAACGCGACCAAAAATTTCTTCCAGTTCATCTCCTCCATAGGATTAATACCACTCAACCTATACATCCATTTTTCAACAGGAGCCATAAAATCAGACCAAGTTCTATCTCCCTTGTATACTTTTGCTATATAACGTCCTAATGGATAGCTTAATACTACCATCATTAAGACCTGCAAAATACTTCCTAATATTTCTGTATTCATCTTTTAAAACATTACAATTGTTTTCCGTTAGCGGGACTTTTATTTCCTTCCCGCATTCGCTCGACACTCATCCTAAAATTTTTCGGGCCTTACCAACACGTACATCATATACCCGAACATCATCATACTTAGTATAAACAATACCGTAAACATAATTTCCCCTCCTTTTCAAATTTTTTCAAACCAATAAATACACTTGAAAAAGAACCAATAACAGGCAATACCCACCAGACATAAAAAAATAAACGATAATACTTCTTCCATGACTTTACAATTTAATTTTAATTTTTACTTCCCCTTATGCCAAGGCTATGCCACCCGAACCGACACCACTTACAAATATCTGTATATAAAACAAATAACGGACAGAATGGAATATTCTATCCGCCCATAGCCTTTTCAAAATGAAAAGGTACCATTTCATAATAGTATACTAATTTAAAAAGAGTGAATACCCCTCTCCGGAAGAAAATTATAGCAAACTCCCCAATAAAATGGAGTTATAACAAATAGAATGGTATTACATCACCGCATAAAAAATATTCCTCATATTACTTTTCGCCTAACCCGTACTCCTCTATTTTACGGTATAAAGTAGTCAAACCGATATGCATTAAACGGGCAGCTTCGGTCTTATTCCCCCTCGTGTATTGAAGCACTTTCCGGATATGATTCTTTTCCATGCTGGCCAGTTCGAACTCTGAAAAACGCTGATTTTCTCCGGAGTCGAAATTTCCATGCTGCAAATCAATAGGCAAATCTCCCGCAGAAAGTTGTTCCCCGTCGGCAATAACGATACTACGTTCCACGACATTTCTCAACTCCCGTACATTTCCATTCCAACCATGCCGCTTAAGTCGATCCATATAGTCAGATTGAACAGAGGTGATTTTCTTTTTCATTTTTGCCGAAAATTGTTCCACGAAAGCCTGAACATATACCTCGATGTCTTGTACGCGTTCCCTTAGCGGAGGCAAATGAATTTGAAAAACCGAAAGTCTATAAAACAAATCTTCCCTAAAATGTCCGGCAGCGATCTCCTTGGGTAAATCCCGATTGGTAGCGGCAATCACCCTCACATCCACTTTCGTCGGTTTGGTATCTCCGATCTTTATAAACTCTCCGGATTCCAGAATCCGAAGTAACTTAGCCTGAAGATCGAATGCCATCTCTCCGATTTCGTCCAGAAATATGGTTCCCTGATGTGCCTCTTCGAATAACCCTTTCTTATCTTTTAAGGCTCCGGTAAATGCACCTGCCTTATGGCCGAACATCTCACTCTCCAGCAACTCTTTACTAAAAGCAGAACAATTGACGGCTACAAAAGAGTTCTTATTTCTATCGCTTCCCTGGTGAATAGCCTGAGCAAAAACCTCTTTTCCGGTACCCGTTTCACCTGTTAGTAAAACCGGAACATCCGTGGCTGCCACTTTCCGGGCCAAACGAATAGCTTCCCGCATTACATCCGACCGGCCCAATATCGTATCAAAAGTATATCCCCTCTCACCTCCACTATTTTCTATTTTTTCACATGTCGCACAAGCTACTTTTTCCATAGCACGACTGATCAACGGTATAATCCGGTTATTGTCATCCCCTTTGGTAATATAATCAAAAGCTCCGTTTTTTATCGCCTGTACCCCATCCGGAATATTCCCGTGCGCCGTAAGCATAATTATTTCTGCACGAGGAGACGATTGTTTTAATTTTTCAATGATCTCCACCCCATTCCCGTCCGGTAAACGTACGTCACATAAAATGACATCCGGCACACATCGCTTGGCTTGTTTCAACCCGGCGGTACAACTATCAGCCTGAAAAACTTCATATCCCTCCAATCCGATAATACGGGACAATAAGCCCCTCAATTGATTTTCGTCATCAATAATCAATACTTTGTTCATAAGATTATATTTACACAGAAAATATAAACGAAAGTACAATAAAAAATTTATCCTTCAAGGAAGAGAAAATAAAAAGAGAGTGAACTTTTTGAAAGTCACCCTCTCTCATGCCTCCAACAGTTGCCGAGACCGTTATCGGCTATTTGATACAGAACAATTTAATTCAACATTTTTCCCCGTTCCGTCCATATTTGATCCGCAACGACAGCCCATTTATGAGCACATCCCTGACATTTTCCGGTCAGATCTTCTACGCTTTCGGGCTTCAGCATATCGGTAGAATGAGCCTGTGCCGCATTTACCACCTCTTTCAATCGATCGGGATTATCTAATAAAGGACAAGGCCGCAAATGATTTTTATTAAAAGGTTGACGTTTCTGGTATTCCTGGAAAAGCGGAGTCCTCAATGCATCCAACAAGCTCATATTCTTAATATTAGCCGTCGAGTAATGAATAAACGCACAAGGCTCAACATCACCGTTGGCATTAATATGGAAATAATACCTTCCCCCGGCTATACATCCGTCGACATACTCCCCGTCATTCCAGAAATCCATGGCAAAGATCGGTTTGGTACGCCGGAACTTTCTAACTTGATAATACATGTATTTCCGTTGCTCGGGTGTAGCCAACAATTCGGGTATAGCATCTTCACCAACAGGCATATAGGTAAAATACCAGGCAAAAGCAGCACCCTTTTCAATCATAAAATCAACATACTCGTCCGAACCGACAACATCCACATTCTGGCTATGGTAACAAGTAGAATATCCGAAGATCAATCGTTTACGCTTGAGGAGTTCCATCGCTCTAATGACCGCTTGATAAGTCCCTTTTCCCCGACGCATATCCGTCTCTTTTTCAAACCCTTCAACACTAATGGCTGGAGCAAAATTACCAACCCGGAGCATCTCATCCGCAAAAGCCTCGTCAATCAAAGTCCCGTTCGTGAAAGCTAAAAAATAACATTCCGGGTGCTTTTCACAGAGACGGATAATATCTTTTTTCCTCACCAAAGGTTCTCCTCCCGAATAAATATACATAAATATACCTAACTCTTTTCCCTCTTTGATAATCCGGTCCATGGTATCAAAATCCAACGACATCTGGTGACCGTACTCTGCCGCCCAGCATCCCTTGCATTTCAGGTTACAAGCAGAAGTCGGATCCATCAATATCGTCCACGGAACGTTTACCCCGTGCTTTCTTCCGGTAACCTTCACCATACTATTGCCGATAATAGCAGAATTACAGATCAACGACTCAAATAACTTCCTCCTTACAAAAGGATCCCATTCATTATAGGCTTTCTTAATCAAAATGTTCCAGTTATTATTAGGATCCGATAAACAAGTTTCCAAGCTACTCCACGCGGAATCATAAGTTCCGTCTACATCCACTTTTTTTATCCACTTCAACGCTTTCGGTGCATTAGCCTCCGGATCTCTCTCTACATAATTCAATATCTGCCGAATCCCATATGCCTGCATTTTGTTTTTAAAAGTCCCCATTATCTTCTTCTTTTATAGATATAAGTTAGTTTAGAATTTAATTTTCTATAACGTACAAAATGAAAATTGGTTTCTTTCGTGACTCTTTTTAACGTACTCTCTGTAAAAAAGCAAAATCTTTTTTTGCCGTTCGAGATTTTCCCTTATCTTTGCACCCGCATTGGAGAGGTGGCAGAGTGGTCGATTGCGGCGGTCTTGAAAACCGTTGTACTGCGAGGTACCGGGGGTTCGAATCCCTCCCTCTCCGCTAAACATAAAGAGTTAACCCCAAACAGTTAACTCTTTTTTTGTGCATAAAATACCCATCAGGGATTCGAACGAAGCGTCGGATAGGGTTCGTAACGGGTTCATGAGGAACGAAGTTCCGAGTCATCCCTCCCTCTCCGCTGAACCTACTGGACAAACAAGGACAACAAGAGGACAAAAACCTATAAATCAGCTATTTACATATTCTTATTGCCTATAAGTCTTGTTTTCAAGACAGCAAAAGGACTTGAAAAGACAGAGTTTCGTTACTAAATCGTTACCCTTTTCCTACCGGACAAAAACGGTAACGATTTGTCCGAAAATGACCACCGGAAGTCTGAATTTTTCCACCATCTAAATATCTCACATTTAAAGTATTATCATTAGTCTTGTAACTTAAAAAATGTGAGGTTATGATTATGGCAAGAATTACCATTGACGGTAAGTTGTTCCAGTTCAGCACGAAACAAAGCATTCTGCCCGAAAACTGGAATATAGCAGCGGGTAAAACCAAAGGTAAGGATGCAGGCAAAATAAATGCCTTATTAGAGGATATAAAAGCATCCCTGAATGATATCTACACGAACAGCAACGACGTGAGAACTATGTGACAGCCGAAAAGGTGAAGAATGAATTTTTGGGACACAGTGAAAAACACGAAACCATTTTAGACCTTTTCAAAAAGCACAATGATGATGTAAAGCAGTTGGTCGGCATATCTAAGACGATTGCCACCTACCGCAAATACAAAGTGACCCGCCGCCATCTTGCCGAGTTTATCCAAAGCAAATACAATATATCGGATATTGCCATCAATGAAATCACTCCGATGTTTATTACCGACTTCGAGTTGTATTTGCGTACTACCTGTAAATGTGGTTATAATACGACTGCCAAGTTTATGCAGTTTTTCAAACGCATAATCCTGATTGCTCGCAACAACGGGATGCTTGTCGGCGACCCGTTCGCCAACTACAAAATCCGGCTGGAGCGTGTAGATAGAGGGTATTTGACCGAAGAGGAGCTGAAAATCATTACCAAAAAGAAACTGGCATCCGAACAGTTGGTGCAGGTGCGGGACTTATTTATCTTTTCCTCTTTCTGTGGATTGGCGTACAGCGATATGGCTGCCCTGACCCAAGACAACATCCGTACATCCTTTGACGGCAACCTGTGGATTATCACCAAACGCAAGAAAACCAATACGAATGTAAATGTTCCGTTGCTGGATATTCCCAAAATGATTCTCAAAAAGTATGAGGGCAAATTACCCAACGGTAAAATACTCCCGGTAATCAGCAATCAAAAGCTCAATGCATACTTGAAAGAGATTGCCAATGTGTGCGGGATTAAAAAGAATTTGACATTTCACACGAGAAGACATTTGATCTCTCTTTTCTAATTGAAACACAGATGATTAGATAGTGTCTATTCTATGATAGGTAACGATTTAGAAACGAGCGAAGTTCTATAAATCGCCTAATTCTGCATTAATCAAAAGAACGCTCATTCTGTATGCAAAGATACTATATTATTTTGAACTGAGAAAAGTTTCATCAGATTGTTGTAGAGACTTCCGGATATAATCTAGTTTCTTTATGTATTCTTTCGTCTCTATTTTAAACGCTTCTAATAACTTATTCATATTTTGATTAATACCCTCCATGCAATTTTGAATATTATCAATTATTTGTATCAAAACATATAGATTAATTATGCTTTGCGTCCATTTACATGTTTTATATACATCAATCTGCTGCATAAATGAATTGGACTTATGAGCATCAATGCTATTACGAATACGCTGAGCTTCTTCCTTTTCTGAAATATCCTTTAGGCTTATTTTTACATTTCCCCACAGTTCATTTAACTCGTCACTTGTTATCAATTCTTTTGGATATTTCCGCATATCACGAGATACTCTTTTAAATAAATTATGTTCTAAAGCTTCATACAGGATGGTGTAAGCATGTTTACAAAGCATGATTCTTTCCGTGTCTGTTTTCGCATCAAACAAACTAATACATGTGGTCATTGCATCCATCTGAAATAGTGTTAGATAACCAAGCATGTCATAGATACTTCTGTGTATATCAATGATTGATAACCATTTTCCTGTAATATAATCAGCGTGGCTTTCTTGAGTTAAACTAGTAATTTCTTCCCCTAAATGATTTGTTATGTATGAGTAAATGTCACACTTCTTAGCTGAAATCTCAAGATTACTCCGTAAATATTTCAATTGTTCATGAATCAACTCTTCTGACAAATTGTTAAATACAGACTTGTCTGATTCTTTAAGTTCAAATATATCTTTTATAGTTGAGATAAAATCTTTTATAATCATATTCTAATTTTATACTTTTATTAAAGCTCATAATAAAAGTATGGGTGAATGAATATATTAAAAAGGCAAATCATCTGAATTTGACACTATTGTTGGGACTTTGTCTTTTATTGCAGGTTGTTGTAAATCAAACAAATAGGTGTTATTGAGAATAAAGTTTACCCCATCATCTGACAAAGCACAAACAGGATATTCATTTCCGTTATAATCGCTATTTATTTTTGTTGTAATAAATCCTTTTGCTTTTAATAGACGCATTCCAATGCTAAAAGCCGTATCATTAAAGCCTGCTTTAGTCATCCTATTTCGAAGTTCATAAACATTTGCTACTTCTTCGTCTGTATATTGTTCCCCAATAATAAAAGCCAATAAAGATAATTCATATGGTTGAAAACCGTCGGTTTCCTTAATAGGATTTTCAAGTATTTTTTTTGTTGTTTTTTGAGAATGAATATATGCCTTTATTTTCTCTATAATTCGTTCTTTAAGTTCATTAAAATCGCTGGGGGATTCTGTTTTGTACCTAATAATATTTTTATGCCTAACATCAAAAGGGAAATCTTTTCTACTCTCGTCACACACCATGATAACATCTTTTCCTAAAGCAAAAGCATATCCTAATTCGTACCAAACATTAGGATTATCAACAGAAATATCAGCAAAACATATTATTGAGTCTTTAATGTTCGATTCAATATCTTCAATGGGGATTTTAACCGCAGGATCTAAATCAACTCGATATGCAGAAAGACCAACAGTTTCTATTGCGGGCTTATATATATCATCATATCTTTTCGTGAATTTTTCATCACTAATTGGCTGTATAACAAAACATTCCTTACTCATGCTCTAAAAATTACAAATTTACGATTATTAATAATGGCTACCTTTTTGCAAAGGTAATACATTTCGCTGAACTATTAAAGAGTCAACTAATTGAAGTCTAACTTTTTCAGTCGTACACAAGTTACTATCTAATTATTCATTTTTAGGATTATAAAATAGATACTTCGGAGGTAGTATTTCCCCAGCCACCTCGGGATAAACTCAGATCCGTTCTTTCGAGAAGCATGCTTATGAACTTTTTGAGCAATCTGTAAACTACCTGAATTTGCGAAAACCTACTTTGACTAGGCAAGGTAGCGTGACCTGTTCATGACCGACTACTGTTTTAAAGATGACTATATGTTCCGGCGTTCATAACCAAACTAAAACCAGTTTTAAAGCAGAGAACCCCTCTTTTCTATTGGTCTGCCAGTTATACATTTATTAAAAAGTATATTCAGGGATAAAGTTTTTTTAAAACTTAATCAAAGTTATATTTTTGTGACAAAACCATAGGAATAACATCTATTTTCTCTTTCTCGTCATCCCTGTTCATCCGTTTGTTCATCCGTTCCCGCATCTTGTCTAAAAAGTACGTACGGCTGTCGTTCTTGCGTCGCTTCATGTCGGTGTAAGCACTGTGACAATCATGGATGTCGATATTCAGGAGAGTACCCACAAAAGCGGCTAATTCATGTATCGGGGTTTCACCATTGTTGATACTGCCCATTTCACTGAGTCCGTACACTATTTCCACCAATTCGATGGCACTGCCAGTCCACTTGTAGGAACCTTTGACAGTGAGCATCTCTTCTGCTCCGTTTCGCAATCTGGTACGTTTCACGGATAAGAGAGCGTACAACATTTCCATGGCTATGATGCGGGCGACAAGATGGTCATATCCTGTTGAAAACTCTGAATCGTCATCCCAATGGCATATATCTATGTCAACAATATTCTCCTGCTTTCCACGCAGGAAATAGTACTTATCCACGTAAGTTGCCCCACTGCGGTAATATTGGAAGAATGCTACATGGCGGTCAAAAAACAGTTTTTGTTCTTCCTGCCACTTCTCGTAATACGCATCTAATCCTTCTTCTCCGATGGGACGTTGGCTTTCGATACGCAGTATCTCGTGGAAATAAATCAACTGCCCCAGAATCCCCGGCTTATGATATTTGAAAAAGTTGATTTCTTCGGCATCGCTCTCGAAAGCTTCGGACAAGACAAGTATTTTCATTTCGGTCAGCTTTTCTTTCAGGAAAATAAGCATTGTCTTACATTCCCTGATAATATGATTTCCGTTCAAGTCGATGGTAGATACCCGTCTGTCCAATTCCTGTGTCATTTCCTTATACCTTATATGCATCTAAATTGTCATTTATTATTCGGGTGCAAAGATACGAATATCAACACAATAGCTATTTACCCAAAAGAAACCATTCTGTTATCATAAATGGGCAAACTGTTATTCCTTATTTTCAATTTCTTGAATATGGTGTTGCCGTATATTACTTGGGGCGTCACCGAGGTTGAGTTTGCAAAAACGGTTAAACTGTTACAGCAATGAAAAATTGAATTCTTCTATAGTATCGGTGAAGGGAATATAAATTTGTGAAAGACGGTACTTCACGTTTTCCGCCCGCTTGCGTATCAGCCATTGATGCACGGAAGTTGCGAACTCTTTTTTGAACAGACGGCGAAAAGTATAAATACCATAGCCGCAGAGGTCGGCAAGTTCATTCGTATTGTTTGCTTTGCGATAATGAGTCATTACAAGGTTTCGGAATGGCACTTGTTCGTCAGTCATCGGATGGAAGAATGATTGCAACTCTTCTACTTCAAAATAGCGTGTGAATACCCAAATCAGTTCTTTGTGCTTCAACTTCCAGAGGTCAGTGTCGTGCGTTTCGTCCATGAGATAGGTAGCAATTCCCGTCATAAGGATTTGCAAGGACTTCGGTATGGTCAATTTACAGCAATATATTTTAGATTGGATGTGCCGGTGCGAGTAGAGATAGGCAAGAATGCACTTTTCGTGTTAGCAGACCGTGTTGTTGAACTTATGCACCAGCAAGGTTACATCTCTCAGGGCGATACCGCTGCATTCACTCCCACGGGGAACGAACATCACATCCCCCGTACACAGAATTTCGTCGTGGAAGAGGGTGCTGGTAATCCGGGCGTGTCCCTTATGACAGAATATCAGATAGTTGATATTCTGGTCATCATTACGAACCGTTTCTTCTATCTGATAGTTCTTCACTTCAAAAAGGCAATCAACCGGACTTTCATCACAAAACGGTGATTTATATTTATGTCTCATACCTAGTATTTTGTTAAGTTGTGATAGAGTACTACTATACCTGCATTAATATAGAAAATACAAACTTTCTTTTGGGGTTAGCTAATTTATGATTTAGATAATTTCATTTCGGTTGCCAAGGTTTATGAAGTATTTGTCCTATATAAATAATAGCAACCGTTAATGTCCTGATTTGAGTTGATTTACCAATTATTATCAGAATTACAGCTATTAGTATCATCATAATGCCAACAGCCAACCGTAGAGTGAATATTTCATTGAATATAGTAATACCGATAACCACCGCAGTGAGTGGTTCCAATGCGCCCATGATAGCAGTAGGTGTTGAACCTATTTGGCGTACTGCAATTACCATAAATACTAAGGATATAACAGTAGGAACCAATGCAAGCATTATAGCAAACATCCACATAGAAAAGGTTGTAAATAACTGTAAATGGTTGTTGCTGTCAAAAAATGATTGAACCATGATAGTTAATGTACAAAATAGCAGAACATAAAACGTTAACTTTATAGATGACATTCTTAAAGAGGATTTATTTACAGCAACAATATAAAGTGCATAAGAAAGGGAGGATAGCATAACAAGCGATACTCCCGTTGCATTTAACACGCTACCATTATTCCCTTTGTATAACAGTCCTATGCCCCCAATAGCCAAAAGAATAGATAAAACCGTAATTAAAGATGTTTTTTCTTTAAAGAAAATAGCCATGATGACAGTTACAATAACAGGATATACGAACAGAATTGTAGACGCTATTCCTGCATCCATGTAATGGAAACTTAGAAACAGGGTCAGCGAAGATGCCGCAAACAAAATCCCTAACCCTGCCAAAATTCCTAATTCTTTTCGTGTAACCCTGAACGATTTATTTTGTATAAACATTAACCCACCGAGAAAAAAAGTTGCAAGTAAGAAGCGGTAAAATAATACAGAGTTAGTGTTTATTCCAGCTTCATAAAGAGATAATGCCCCAAGTGGATTTGTCCCATAGCTGATTGCTGCAATAATCCCATAAATTGAACCTTTGAATTTTGCATCCATTTTATTATGTAATTTATCTATAAAATTAAAGCCAGCACAGGGATTAATATACCTGCCAATAATTCAATTCCCCCTATTCCGAACAAACCTCGTTTACCTTTATTCATTAGAATACCGCTTATACATATCAATATAAGACATACCGCAAATAGGTCTGAGAAATATGTCCACCATGTTCCCGGGTTATAATGGAGAAATGAGAGTTGATAAAAAACTGGTCTTTTCTTTATTCCTTCATAAGCAACATTTCCTGTTTGAGTATTAAGAATATAGGATGAACCACTTTTCAAGAAAACTTTCACCGTTGAGCTATTCGGATAAAAATGTTTGATATAATTATCCTGCTCGCCTACCTCTTTTAACAACTGTATTATTTCATTTTTATTAAATTTATGGGAGGTAGGGAATGTCCCCTTCACCGTATAATTGTTTACAGTTATATAGTATTTCGGATTAAAACCCTTTAAATGATTCATCGTTATGCCCGATACTGCATAAATAAGAATCACTCCCATAAAGAAAAAGGATAGATGAAAATGAACCGTCCTGCAATACCGTCGGAACAAATTCCCTATCCGTAATCTGCTTGTTATTTCTTTATCCATATATTGGTTATTTCTGAAATAAAGAGTTGGTGTTTAGAAGGCTCGTTGTTATAAGATTCTTCCATAATTTTCTCTTTATAAGGTTGAGTCAAATTTGCATAGTCCATCTCTTGAACGAACATTTTCTTACATTCTATAATCATTCGAGCCTCTTCAAAACTCATTAGTCCGGAAGGGGTTTCCAATGGGGTCAACCCTGCTTCTGACACTTTATCAGTATCTCGTCCCGATTTTGTTCCACAAATTCTAAGTGCTCCCCGATATTCTTCTGTAAAAAAGCTTAGTGTAAAACTTTCTTCTCGTTGCAAAAATTGATAAGTATGCCTTGAATCACGAACTACAATAAAAGTAGATGGTCTGCTCCACATATAGCCAACCGCTCCCCACGCTGCTGTCATTGTGTTATAAGAGCTTTTATTCCCTGCTGTCACCAGCATCCATTGCTTACCTATTAAATCTATTACGTTATCAGGAAGGTCGGTTGCCTCCATCCGGTCATAATGAGATTGCCAACCTGTGGTACTCGTGCTATCTTCATTCTGTGTGAAGACTACTTTGTCTGATCTTTTACTGTTTTCCATACATGAAGTAATTAAAAATATACCTAAAATCATTGAAAATAATGTTATCTTTTTCATTTTCTGTTATTTAGTTAATGATTATTTTGCAAAGGTAGGCAGAAATAGGATTGAAATACTTGTATTTGCATTACATTATTTTGTATATTTGCGCCATGAGAAAGTGCAGCCAGTTTGAATCATTAAAGATTATAGATGTAATTGAGGAAGAATATTCTTGCGAATTACATGCCCAAGACCATTTTGAAATCATCTATATTCATTATGGGTGTGGGGACCATTTTTTTAATGAAGTTACAATTCCATATGAAAAAGGGGATTTATTTCTGCTTGCACCCGGTGACCGCCATTATTTCACAGTAAAAACTGTAACGCACTTTACCTATATTAAATTTACTTCAAGCTATTTTGAGACTTATGACCGCTCCCATAAGTCCTTTTCACGAGAAATAACTCCAACTTCCATCATGGAAATTCAATGGCTGAAAGAAGACAAGATAACGGTGAGTGAACCTTGCCAGACTATATTGAAGAATATTTTTGAGAATATTATCCTATATAATTCAACGATTAACGTACTTCGTTCGTCTATTGTGTATTATCATATTCTTTCCATTTTCGGAATGATAAAAGAATATATTGAGAACCGAAATATTGAATTAAAAAAGAAAACTCCAACTAACGCTCATATAGCAGCATACATTCAAGAGAATATATCTAACCGTGACTGTATTTCCATCAATATGATTGCTAATAATTTTAATATTTCGCCATCTTATTTCAGTACTTATTTCAAGCGGAATTTCGAGATAAGTTATAAAGAATATATCGAAAAGATGCAATTACAACTCATCAAGCGCAGATTAGAAACCGGAGAAATCAAGTTGAAAGAAATTGCGGATGAATTTGGTTTTACAGATGTAAGCCATTTATCCAAATTCTTTAAAAGGCATGAAGGTATTAATCCTTCTGCCTATAAAAACGTAGGAAAATAGGAGATTGTATTCTATATAAATATAATGATATTTCATGTTGTTGAACTTTATCTATTCGACCCGTACATTTTCTGAATACTCCAGCTGTTCAGATGGTGTCAATGTTAGTTGTATTTTTCTCTCCAATATCGCCACCTCGGATTTAAGTTGCTTCAATTCATCCTCTTTTTTCCATATACCGCCCACAAGCTCTCGAAGCGTGGGCAAATCTTTCTTAAAAGTATCGTTCAGTGTCTTGCACTGCTCTATAAGCTTGGGGATGCGTATCAACACATTGAGTAAATTGATAGCCGCCACCTTGTGGTCAGACATGATTTTAATACCCCAATCACCCGACTTCGGAGGGTGATTACTCCCGCAGGGCAAGGCTTTTGAGAGTAGCTCAAAAGGTATCGGGTAACTCGATACACACCTTGCTGTGGGAGTAACCCACAAGCTTTTAAGTAACTCAAAAGACACCTTGCCGAGTTCCAATGAACTCAAAAATCCGTCTTTATGACGGATTGAAGCCAGTCTTGATTATCTCCCCATCCTTTCATACTGCAAGTTTTATAGTTTTCAAGTTTGACAACTTGGTAATTTGCAAACATGGAAACAGACAACTCCTTGTAATCCATGTGCAGAATGTGGCACAATACCACATAAACGCCTGATATTTGAAACGGTACATATTCGTGATTTATATTTGCCAGCTGTTTGGAAATTTGGAGAATCGAAGAAATGGTAATTTGTAAAATTGAGTATTTGATGGTTTGAAAGTTTATAAACATGAAAACAAGCAAACAATCCGATTCGCAAAAAGGCAAATTGCCAATCTTGAATGAATGGCTTTTTGCAAAATCTCCAATTAAAAATAAAACCGGGAAAATTGAAAATTAACAGTATGTATCCTTTTAAAAAGTTAGATTTATGAAACAGAAATCGTTGTTCATCGCTTTCTCCACCCAAAAGGGAGGAGCGGGCAAAAGTACTTTTACCGCCCTTGCGTTAAGTCTCCTGCATTATGCGCATGGGTATAATGTCGCCGTTATCGACTGCGACTATCCGCAATGCAGCATTTACGAAATGCGCAAACGTAAAATCCGCCAGTTGGAGAATAACCTCTATTATCAGGCAAAGGCGGTAGCCCTACTGGAAGCCATCGACAAGCAGACCTACCCGATTGTCTGCGCTAACGGTTTGGTAACTGAAAAGCTGCCTGATTCCACTGTATTCTGAACTTTCGCTTTTTAGCAAATCAGAGTAAATCAATTCATTTCAAACAAGTTACCTGTTGTCAGACTTCATTATTCCTATGCCTGCTTTGCTGCTGATTTTCCACCTTACCCGGCATACATTTTCGACCACCGTCACGCTAGCTAAAGGCGTTCCCATTGAGACAGTTAGCAAGACGCTGAGGCATACCAATATCGAAACAACCCAAATCTACGCCCGCATCACCAATAGCAAGATTGGTAACGATATGGAGGGGCTTTCTGAGAAGTTTGCAGGTATTGAGAAGATATACAAAGAAGTCAGTCTATAACTTCCTTTGTTTTATGAAAATGTTATCAATGTGATACTAAAGTGTTATTATAAACAAAATAAATGTTTTAATTGTTTGTTTTATGAAGACAATATGTATATTTGCACCATGAGTTAAAAACCTAATGCTGTATAGGGAAAGCGTATTAGAAAATGAAAAGAGTAAAAGAAATATGTACTTCAAAAGGGATGACAATTGCAGACTTAGCTGATAAAATGCAAATTCACCCTCAATCACTAAGTCGTATTATATCCTCGGGAAACACAAGACCGACTACTTTAAAGAAGATGGCAGAAGTGCTTGGTGTGACTGTGCCTGAATTATATGGCGAAGTGAATGACAATGTAATTCGTCCCATTGATGAAAAAGAGTGGTGTATTCTGAAAATGATAATTTTGAATATTCCAACTCAATATGGGGCACAAGATGTTGCTTATTTTATGTATAAGCGCCCATTTGATGTTGGATACAAAATAAAGGACAATGCAGAGCCGGTTAATCTGTTTGAAGAGTACCCAAGACAAAAAGATTACCCTCATGATGAAATTGACATTTTAATATTCAGGGCAGTTCAAGAAAAATATCCCTTATCAAGACTTCAAAATAAACTTGTAATATTTAATGCTGACAGAGATACGGTCAATGTATTAATGGATCCTCCTGCTGAAGAGGGAAAGATAACATTACTGCCTTTCGTTACACCTGAAATGATAAAACGAAACCCAGCAGCAGTATATTATAGATATGAGATTCCGATTAATCTATATGCTTCTTTCCCTTGCAAATCATACCAGAAGTATTTTTCAGCGTCATTTAATCCGGAGTTACAAAATACAATAGAAAATCAACATAGTACGATTATAGCCTTGTAAATTGAACTAGTAATAAATTGCGACAAGTTGAAAATAGCGGGCATCGTCCCGCTATTTTTATATCCATTACTCCGGTACATTTTCAAAACTCCAAACACTACCGCACGTTCGTTTATTCACGTTATGGATTTTCGCAAAAGAACCTCCAAAAACCCCATACAAGAGTATCACAAGACAAGCTGGCAATACACTTGCCTATTCCCATCCACCTGTTCCCAATGTTAATAACTGAACCCTATATTTCTATCATTCCCTAAGAATAGTAGTAGCCCTTTTACCTGTTTCTCTTGCTGTAAACCACTCCCATAAACAGTCATACGGTGGGCGGTCATTGTTTTTGTTTCAATAGGCAAAGGTATTTCCGTGTTCTTCACGACTTTGCAAGGTCGAACCGTTCCGGTTTGGCAAAAAAATCTTCCCTGCGCCCGCCAGGTGCAAGGTATTTTTTGCCCCAAACCCTGCAAAGTCTAAACACTACCCTTTTACGCCTATGTGAAACGAAAACGACCGACCCGAAGACGCATAAAAAAAAGTCGGATTTACGGGAAACAGGAAAAAAGTTCAGTGAAACTTCAACTCCCTCACCTCTCAAATCCGCATAAAATTAAAAACTTA
>NZ_UQRQ01000008.1 GCF_900543425.1 uncultured Sanguibacteroides sp.
AATCGAATCTTTCAGGGCTTTCTTATTTAGTGATTCAGAGATTGACTTTTATAAATAACGGGATATAGATTTTCTTAATTTACAATCTAAAATCTATAATTTACAATCTATCTCCTTTTGTATTGGAATCATAAGAATGACAACCACCTGATAAATTGAACTTTAATTAAAATAACAATGCAGGTATCTTACCCGAATACCTGCATTGTTTAAATGGAAATTAGAGATTCGCTTTACGCCTCTTCACTTCATCCACAAGTTTTGAAAAGGATTTATCCCTTTTACGTTTTTCATGTTCAGAAGCAGAAAAATGCCACGCTTCCCGCCGAAGTTTCAGATAGCTCTCGTAAACTTTGGAGTTTAATGCACCGCAGTTGACCGCTTCTAAAACGGCACAGCCGGGTTCGTTGATATGCTCGCAATCTCTGAAACGACACGATTTCGCATAGTCGGAAATTTCCAGTATTTCCGCAAATGAATCGGGATCGCCAATAGCCAATCCAAATTCCCGAACTCCCGGAGTATCTATTAAAATCCCCGAACCGTCCAGCAATACCATCTCCCGACGGGTCGAAGTGTGCCGCCCTTTTCCCGTGGAGAGGCTTATATCGGACGTGAACAATACCGATTTTCCGCAAAGAGCATTAACCAGAGAACTTTTCCCAACACCCGAAGAACCGACAAATACCACCGTTTCTCCTTCCGATATAGATTCCCTCAATCGAAGTACGGTTTGGGGTTGATGAATACTCGTAAAAAATACGGGTATACGACAAGTTAAGTGTTTCATTTGTTCTTCCGTTTTCTGCCTGTCAAAACCTAAATCGGCTTTATTAAGCACCAACACGGGATTGATATTTTCTTCCAATACCTGAGCAATGAAACGCTCGGCTCTGCGAACATTGAAATTATCATCAAGACTTTGCACTATAAATGCCTTATCCACATACGAAGCAATGGTTTGTTTATCGGCCATCGTCCCGCTTTTCTTGCGATACAATACCCGTTCACGGGGCAACCTATCAACCATGATTCCTTTGTTTTCGTCGAATGGTTGAAAAATTACCCAGTCGCCCGTACAAGGTAATTCAAAATCTGATTTTCCGTACATCATGTTTCCCGCCAGTTCACACTGAAATACTCCGTTTTGGGACACAACTTCATAGCATGTCCGGTGTACAACGGATACACGGCCATGGGTAAGGGTTCCATACATTGATTCCTGTTTTAGCCGGTTCAATTTATCGTTCCAACCATAAGTGTTCAAGTCAATCATAGTTCTATCTTTTTTGCAATATAAAATACATAACCATAAAACTCCTTATACTTGTTGTATAACTCCTCTTCATAGCGTTCAAAAGCAACGAACTTCTCAGCTGCCTTATTCCCGGCATGTTTTTTTAAAAATATTTCCCGGGCAAAAATCTGCGGAATATAATAATGCTCCGTCCAGCAATCTTCCGGCAAAACAAAGGTTGCAACGGGAGTATACCCGGCTTTCTGTATCTGAGTTACTTTACGGGGAATCGTATCTATTTCCGGATAAATTTCCATCCAGAAATCGTTGATTTCTGCCGGACGTTTTTCGGTGAACCATGATGCTTCTGAAACGGCAACATATCCTCCTGTTTTCAAAAATTCACGCCACTCGTTCAATCCCCGTTCAAAACCGATATGATAAATTGCTCCTTCCGACCAGATCAGGTCTAATTCTTCTTTTTCAAAAGGAAGAGAGTCCATAGAGCCGACAATTCCTTTCACTCTGTTTTGCAAACCTAACCGCTCGACATTACGATTGAAGATACGGATAAAATCGGAGAACAAGTCTAACCCGGTAATTTTTCCCAGGATATGCCCGGCAAGTGTCATGGTCTGTCCTCCTGTACCGCAACCGATATCAGCAACGAGGGATTTGTCGGTAAGGTTATCTATAAAGCTCAATGCCCTAAGGGTTACTTCAGGACTTCCGGGGCCTTGTCTTTCTGTATTTGAAAAATAGTCGCAAATTAAATTAAAGTCGAATTCGTGAATTGTTTTATTTTCGTTACTCATTATCTGTATGTATGTAGCATACACGCAAAAACACAACAATGCTTTCGTCACTGTACGCAGATTAAAAACTGAAATTATTACAATAGAAATAACTCTCGAAAAGGCTATCCGAGAGCAAACGAAAGAACAATCTGTACAGGATGTGCAGATTGTTTACAACACCAAATCCGATTTATATAAAGTTTTAAACATGCCGTAAAAGTAGGAAATATTTTGTTTAGCAGAAAACATGTTGCAAATAAAAAATTATTATTTTCACAACAGGGTTATTTGAAACGATGGAAAACACGGCAGCCCCAAACGTTTGACACGCTTCCGAATCTGTACCATTTCTATTCCCAATAGTCAGTTAATCAACTATTAAAAAACAAGATACAAAAGTATTAACTATAAAAAACGTTTGTATCTCTTTCCAGCGAGAAATGAGTTTTATATTTCCGGCCGATTAATATTGTCCTTAACAGGATAAGTAATCAGCCGGAACCGGACAAACGTGACGTATTTATTTCTTAAGAGTTCAACTATTTACGAACTCGACACAATTAACGATACGATTTACGGAAAATTTCCACACAATCTTCATGCCCCAATTCGTAAGGGTTGGCTAAAAATAATCCTCCCATCGTCTCTTTTGCATTGGTGGCAAGCATATCAAACTCATCGGGCGTAAAACCATAATCGCTCATCTTCAGATCGGCTACACCACAAGCTTTCTGCAACCTCACCAGCATCGTAATAAAGTCTTCCGGCTTATCGGCTTCGGGCATACCCATCACTTGTGCCATCTTCACAAAACGTTCATCACAAGCGTGTTTTTCAATAAAAAATTCATAGAATGCCTTCGAAATCATAATCAATCCGGCACCGTGCGGCAAATTCTGGTGATAGGCACTCATAGCATGTTCCAGGGAGTGTTCGGCAGTAGTACTGCAAAAAGTCATCACCGCACCGGACAAGTTATTACCAAATGCAACCCTTTCCCGGGCCTCCATATCATTCCCGTCGGCAACGGCAAGAGGCAGATATTTCGCCACATTCTCAATGGCGGTTAACGCGTACATATCACTCATCAAACTGGCGGTTCTGGAGATATAGCATTCCGTAGAATGAAATAGCGCATCGAAACCCTGGTAAGCGGTAAACTCGGGCGGAACGGATTTCATCAGTTCGGGGTCGACAATCGACAGCACGGGAAACAACTCGTCATAACCTCCGAAACCGATCTTTTCATTGGTTTCATCGTTGGTGATAACCCCCCATTGGTCAGCCTCCGAACCCGTTCCGGCTGTAGTCGTAATACAAACTAATGGCAATGGCTTGTTCTGCATCTTTTGCCCTTTTCCGGTTCCACCACAGATATAGTCCCATACGTCGCCAGGATTGGTTGCCATAAACGCCATAGCCTTGGAGGCATCCATAACGCTTCCTCCCCCCAAAGCGACCACAAAATCACAACCGTTATCCTTAGCAAAAACCGCACCGGCCATTACGGTCGATTTCAACGGATTAGCTTCCACCCGGTCGAAAAGTACCGTTTCAATTCCGGCTTGTTTCAATTCTGCCTCAACGGTGCTCAGGTAACCGTTATCTTTGGTAGAACGTCCGTTGGAAATAACAACCATCGCTTTTTTTCCAGGTAATTGTTGATTGTGAAGTTCTTTCACCATACCAGCACCGAACAAAGTACGGGTCGGAATATAAATTCTAAAACTACTCATAATTACTTTATGTATTTAAATTTATTATTTTCATATGACAAAAATACTCCTGTTGTAGTGAAAAACTTGTAGACGAATTACGGGTAATATTACCATTATTACAGATTTGTCTCCACATAAAGCAAAAGTGATTTTTATATTATACTTTTGCTATTGTTCAAATACTTACGCTTATGGATAAAATTAGAAAATATAGACCAATACAACAATTTATACGGACTCGAGAACTTACATCCATTAGTAAGCATCGTTGATCTCACGAAAGCCACCAAAACGGTAAATCATATTCAAATAAATTACGGACTATATGCACTTTTCCTGAAACAAACCAAAAGCTGTGATATTAAATACGGTCGTAAATACTACGATTACCAAGAAGGAACTATTGTTTGCTTCGCCCCAGGTCAAACTGCCGGCGTAGATACATTAGAAGATGAAATAAGGCCCCGGTATACGGCATCGTATTCCAACCTCATTCGCGGAACTTCTTTGGGAAAAAACATCAAAAACTATTCTTTTTTCTCTTATGCCGTAAATGAAGCATTACATTTCAAATCCACTCGAAATTAAATATAACGTCAAAACAGAAATATACCTTATCCCTCAAATCATATCCAGAAAAACAAGACAACCATCTATTTATCAAAATGATCCATTGAAACGATTCAATGCACAAAAAATTTCTCCCAATACCAAACCACCGTTGAACGCAGCCACATAATTCTGAGTATCGCTCACATCTTCATCGAAGTGTCCCAGACGATCGGTTATAGGCGAAAGAAAAATAACCGGACAATCCGTAGAAACCCTGACTACTCCATGGGTCGTTTCAATAGATTTCAACTCGTAGCCTAACGGAGCAACCGACTCAAAATGTTGTTTAGCTACCTTATCCTGACTGTCGTATTCCCGGTAGTCTGTAATATTAATAGAGCTTACAGCCGAGAATCCGGGCAGTATTTCACAGGTAAATCCCCAGGTCGCCGGCGTATTGGAAGGTGTGATAAACTTCCTTACGGCAGCCGGTGCGCACTCCCGGTTGATGGTATCGAGCAAAGCAGAACTTATGTGTCCGGTAAGTAATTGTCCCTCGTAAGGAGTTTGCAAATTACTTTCCGGATTATCCGGGTGACCGTTATGGATAAAAAAGTTCGTTCCCAAATATACCGATCCGTTTGCCGAAAATCTCGACCCTTCCTCTACCGGATAATTGGCTGTACTCACGCTAATTACCAATTGGGGATTACACTTGGCAATAACAGACGGTAAAATCCGATATTTTTCCTCCGAACTGGAACTATTCACCTCTGGTGACATCAGATCCTCAATACACCAGATGGAAATTTCGGTACAATTTTGTTTATCGGATGACAAACGAAAAATAGCCCGAGGGGTATCCATCTTATTATTACCATCCTTGGGAGTATCGATATACTCGGGAAAAGGGAGAGTGACGGGGCGTAGCTTAGGGTTTGTCAATGCACTCAATACCGGTTCCATTTCCCAATTTTTATTCACCAACACCATAATGATTTGCTTGCTCATAACACCTTTATTTTTAATTATACATTTACTTCTATTCATAATTTTTTTATTCCGAGAAAAGCGATCTCAATACATATCGGGCACACTCTCCTCTTGACTCGGCCGGAAGAATATATCACTTGAAATAAAAAATAACTTATCCAAGTATATATACTTCCCTTATTATCAACATTCTAAAACTTGTATTCCGAATCTGGAACAAGTAATAAAACGAGACAAACCTTACTCATCAATGAATGTAAAAATAAGTAATCAATAGTTTGCTTGCAAATAATTAAGCCAATATTTATATTATTTTGGAATAATAATTACCAGCATACATATATTTTAGTATAATAATAAGTCCATCTCTCTCTCAAAAAAGAAATACGCTTCAAATGATTTCATTTTTTCGAATGAAAAAAATCACTATTTTTGTCTTGATAATACCAATAAACCCATGAGACAAAAACGTCGAAAATAATTTCTTTTCTTACAAATTTTCGGTTTGCTTCCTTTCTGAGGAAGTACGATTTTAGCATATCTTTTCACAACACGACAAAAGTGATTTACTTTATCAAATAATTAAAAGTATATGAAAGAGAATAAATACGATGATGAAAAATTCTTTAGCCAATACAGTCGGATGTCCCGTTCCGTCGAAGGCTTGCAAGGAGCCGGAGAGTGGCATGTCTTATGTCAAATGTTACCGGACTTTAGAAATAAAAGAGTATTGGATTTAGGCTGCGGATTCGGTTGGCATTGTCAATATGCCATAGAACACGGAGCTACCTATGCTTTAGGAATAGATATATCAAAAAAAATGCTGGAAGAAGCAGCAAAAAGGAATACAGCTCCCCAAATCGACTATCAATGTATGGCTATTGAAGATTATGATTTTCCCCATGATAATTTTGATGTTGTAATCAGCTCATTGGCATTCCACTACTTAGAATCGTTCGAAGACATATGTAAAAAAGTAAATCGTTGCCTCAGGCCGAAAGGAGCTTTTGTCTTTTCGGTGGAACATCCTGTTTTCACGGCCTACGGCAGTCAAGACTGGTATTACGATGAAAAAGGGAACCTGTTACATTGGCCTGTGGACAACTATTTTACGGAGAGCCGGAGAAAAGCAACTTTTTTGGGGGAAGAAGTGACGAAATTTCATAAAACGTTAACCACTTACATCAATGGTTTATTGCAATCCGGATTTGAAATCAAAGAAATCATAGAACCGAAACCCGACCCCAAATTTATCGGGGTGATTCCGGGAATGGAGAATGAACTCCGCAGACCGATGATGCTAATTATCTCGGCTGTAAAAAAATAGCGTACCACGTTTATTATAGTCTACAGCTGTTTCTACTGTTGCAAACTCATAATTCAATGATCAACCGGCCAAACTTTTGATAAAAAGAGTAATGCCATCAAAAATCATTTGCAGACCGATGGTTGCCACAATCAAACCAATGATCCGGATCAAGGGATTCATAAAATTATATTTTATCAAAAAATTCCCGATCCGTCGAGCTTCCAGCATAAAAAAGAGATTTACTCCCAAAGCAAGAAGAATGGCTATAATGGTAATCTCCCGACCATATTGTACGGGAAAGGTTACAGCAGCCGTAATCGTAGCCGGGCCGGCAATCATGGGAATAGCAATTGGGACCGTCGTTAGATCGGCAATTTTTATATTTTCATCGACTTTCAGGAAAAATCCCTTTAAGAGACCGGACAAGCCGTTATACATCAACACGGCACCACAGGTAATCTGAAAAGAGTATAACTCTACCCGAAACACATAACTAAACGTTATCTCCCCCAAAAACAGGAAGAAAATCAAGATTATAGCCGCCGTAATCGTCGATTTGATGGAGATATATCGTAATTCTTTAGGAGAAAACCGTTCTTGAAGAGTCGTCACGATCAAAACTTTCTGGACGGGATTGACTAAAGCCAAAAGAGCGACAATACAACTTAGTATTAATTTTACTGTCATAATAAATCCTTTATTACATGAATGGACAATTACGTTTACCTTCTACAAAGGTATGGATAAATTACCCCATTCCCTATATTTTATTTTCAAAAATCATTCGAGCTATATTTCACAATTGACATCCTCTCTCTTAATAAACAAAAAAATTAAAATTAACATAAAGTTCATTTGATAAAATAAAAAGCTATTTAGCAATCCGAAATAATATATTACTTTTGAAACTGGAATTTTACGAGAGCAATGGGAAAATTTATATTTTTATACCTAATTATTATTCTATCCTTTTTAGTAACCGATACTTTTTCGGACTCTTCTGACTGTTCTAAAGACAGAATGAATGAATTGTTCGATCTGGAACAACTCTCCTCGTCGGATTCAGAATCCGCCACCTTCCACCCGTATTCGGAACAATACGGTATCATGGCAAAAGCAGGTTTAAAAAGTTCTACAAACCGAAGAGTCAGTTGGCATAAAACCTCTTGTCTAAAATCAATAAACCGGGAAATTATCATCCAATCCAAAATTTTTTCTTTTCTGGAACGTCTCTCGTTCAAAAGAGAAAATTATATTCACGTGCTCACATCTCGTCATATAAACGGATTTTATATTTATTCGCTGAAGAAACTCATCGTATGACAAGAAATCACTCCTTTTACGAGCGATTTTTAACATGAGTAATGAATGAAATAAATGATTTATGATAGATGGACTTCAGACCATTCTTGATTGGTATCTTCAAAATATAAGCTATTGGAGCATTATTATATGTATGACTATCGAAAGCTCCATTCTCCCGTTTCCCGCCGAATTAATTATTCCTCCTGCAGCCTGGAAAGCCGCAAACGGAGAATTGAATCTGATCGGCATTATTTTAACGGGAAGCATGGGAGCCGTTTTAGGTGCTCTATTGAATTACCTTCTTGCCTATACCTTAGGTCGAAATTTTATTTATACCTTTGCATCTACCAAATACGGTAAATGGTGCATGATTTCAAAAGAAAAAATAGAAAAATCAGAACTATATTTTCTCAAATACGGTAAAAGTTCAACATTTATAGGGCGTTTGACTCCTGGAGTCAGAAGTTTTATTTCTATTCCGGCAGGTCTTGTCAAAATGCCTTTAAAAAGTTTCATCATTTACACTTTTCTCGGAAGTTGTGTATGGAACACGCTCCTTGCCTTGGCAGGTTATTTTTTATACTCACAACAGGAGCTGTTACAACACTATTTCATCGAATTAAGTATAATAACTCTAATTATAGGAATCGTCTTTTTAGGATTTTTAATTATACGCGGTATTCGTAACAAAAAAATGAACAAATAGTATGGAATCAAAAAAACATTATATAGGCTTAACCACCGAACAGGTAACAGAAAGTCGCCGGAAATACGGAGCAAACATACTGACACCCCCCAAACGGGAATCCTTGTGGCAAATATTCATTGACAATTTTAAAGATCCTGTCATTCGAATTTTATTAATAGCCGTTTTTCTGTCCGGAGGCATTGCCATAGCCATGTATCTATCGGAAGATGTTATCGAAATTGCAGAGACGATCGGCATTGCCGCTGCCGTATTACTGGCAACGGGAGTGGCGACTTGGTTCGTTTGGGATGCCAACAAAAAATTCGATGTTCTGAATCAGATAAACGATGATACATTGGTCAAAGTCATCCGGAATAAAAATGTTCGGGAAGTTCCTAAAAAAGAGATTGTCGTGGGAGATATCGTTATTCTGGAACAAGGAGAAGAAATTCCCGCGGACGGAATTTTACTGGAGGCCATTTCCTTGCAAGTAAACGAATCCAGTCTTACTGGAGAACCAGTCACAGCTAAGAGTGTTATAGAAGAAGAATTCGATTGGGAAGCCACCTATCCCAGCGATCATGTTATGCGTGGCACTACGGTATCTGACGGACACGGTATTATGGAAGTAACTGCCGTAGGAGACCTGACGGAATTCGGTAAAGTTGCCGAAAAATCGACAGAAAAAAGCGAAGAGCAGACTCCTTTGGACAAACAATTGGAGGTATTGGCAAAATTTATCGGTATTGTGGGGTTTTGTGGCGCCATTGTCACCTTTACTATTCTTTTCATAAAAGGACTTTTCTTCAACCCGGCATTTCCAGCCCCATCTTTAGGACAATTGGGCCTGATCGGAGCTGTTATTATTATGGCTATCATTATGTTAGCTAAAGTGTGGATACCTGTCATATACGACGTATACGAATTACGAGGGATAAAAAAAGAGATTCCCGCAGCCATCGAGCAAGGAAGTTGGGGACGATGGATACTATACGCTTTGGTTGCTTTGGCTATCATGTTGGGTATAGGATTATTGTTCGGGGTAAAACCCTGGGATCCACACGCGTGGGTATCTCTGGCCGTAGGCAAAAAAATACTTTCGGCCTTTATGGCTTCCGTAACGCTGATTGTCGTAACCGTTCCGGAAGGTCTACCGATGAGCGTAACCCTCAGTCTGGCATTGAGTATGCGAAAAATGCTAAAATCCAATAACCTGGTAAGAAAAATGCATGCTTGTGAAACCATGGGAGCAACCACGGTTATCTGTACGGATAAAACAGGTACGTTAACCCAAAACCAAATGACTGTTTACCAAACTAACTTTTACGGTTTGGAAAAACAAAAGACCGGCGATAACGAAATAACCAGACTCATTTCCGAAGGCATTGCCGCCAACACGACGGCTTTTCTTGATTTATCCGAGCCCGGAAAAATAAAAACGTTGGGGAATCCTACCGAAGCGGCTCTTTTACTCTGGTTAAATCAACAACATATCGACTACTCTACACTAAGAGAAAATGTCCATGTTATTGACCAATTAACCTTTTCGACTGAACGTAAATACATGGCAACTCTCGTGGAATCCCCCTTGATCGGGAAACGAGTATTATATGTAAAAGGAGCTCCGGAAATTGTTTATTCTCATTGTAAAAACGTACAAACAACGAACGGTCTAAAATCAGCGGTAGATTTCCAAACGACAGTAGATTCACAATTATCCGATTACCAAAAACAGGCGATGCGTACATTAGGTTTCGCTTATCAAATCATCGAGGATAACGAGTCCCATTTCCACGAAGGACGTCTGTACCATACGGAATTAACTTTTTTAGGCATTGCTGCCATATCGGATCCTATACGAAAAGAGGTACCCGAAGCTATAAAACGTTGCTCCGAAGCCGGTATCAAAGTAAAAATGGTGACGGGAGACACTCCCGGTACGGCAAAAGAAATCGGTTCGCAAATCGGTTTATGGACGAATCAAGATAACGAACGGAATCACCTGACCGGAGCCGAATTTGCCCAACTATCCGATAAAGAAGCGTTGGAACGAGTTTTGGATTTAAAAATCATGTCTCGCGCACGTCCTACAGATAAGCAACGTCTGGTACAGTTATTACAACAAAAAGGGGCAGTCGTGGCTGTTACCGGAGACGGGACAAACGATGCACCCGCCTTAAACCATGCTCACGTAGGCCTCTCCATGGGTAGCGGCACCTCCGTTGCCAAAGAGGCCAGCGACATCACGCTGTTGGACGACTCGTTCAGTAGCATTGCAACAGCTGTTATGTGGGGACGTTCCGTGTATCAAAATATACAACGTTTCATCCTTTTTCAATTAACCATTAACGTGGCAGCCCTGATCATCGTATTACTCGGGTCTTTATTCGGTTCCGAATTACCGCTCACCGTTACCCAAATGCTATGGGTAAACCTGATCATGGACACGTTTGCGGCAGGAGCCTTGGCCTCACTTCCTCCTAATCCCGAAGTGATGAAAAGAAAACCGAGAGATTCGAACGCCTTTATTATCGTTCCTCAAATGAGAACGTTAATTTTAGGAACAGGCTTCATATTTGTCCTCATCCTATTGGGACTTTTGTATTTCTTGTCGAACTACGCCGGAGGTATAGATGCCAATACCCCAGAAGGTCTGCGAAATCTGACCCTATTCTTTACGGTATTCGTAATGCTTCAGTTCTGGAATATGTTCAACGCCAAAACCTTTGGAACAAACGACTCCGCCTTTAAAGGATTACTTAAGAGCGAGGGTTTTCTGATTGTAGGACTGGCTATCGTTATCGGACAAATATTAGTTGTCAATTGGGGTGGAAATGTGTTTAGAACCGTTCCCCTAAGCTGGAGCGAATGGATGTGGATTACACTTTCAACCTCTTTCGTTCTATGGGTCGGCGAACTATTCAGAGCTTTAAAACGAATAAAAGAAAAAACATCGCATTAGAATAAATTTATATAATACATGAATCATACGTTATTTCAAAATATGGAATACATCCCTGTAACAAGATTAAAACTTATTCTTTAATAGTATAACTAAAATGGAAATCATCATCATATTAGTCTTGATATTGTTGAACGGCATATTGGCAATGTCCGAGATCGCAATGGTATCCGCACGAAAATCCCGTTTGGAAACGGAAGCGAAACAAGGTAACAAATCGGCAAAAACAGCTTTAAAATTAGCCCAGGAACCGAACCGTTTTTTATCTACGATCCAAATCGGTATCACCTTGATCGGAATCCTTACCGGTCTTTACTCGGGGGAAACATTAGCCAACGACTTTGCTTTATTCCTCTCCCGGATAACACCTCTCGACACGCATGCCTTGGCCGTCTCCAAAGGAATCATTGTGGTCATAGTAACCTACCTTACTTTAATATTAGGAGAATTAGTTCCCAAACGCATCGGTATGAATGCGGCAGAAAAAGTAGCTAAAATCGTGGCGCCCGTCATGACTTTTCTCTCCAAAATAGCCTCTCCATTCGTATGGTTGCTATCCGCCAGTACTTTATTGGTAACGAAAATACTGGGACTTAAAGAATCCAAGGACGGAAAAGTAACAGAAGAAGAGATAAAAGCTATTATTCAAGAAGGAAAAGACGACGGGGAAGTCCAGGAAGTGGAACAAGACATCGTGGAACGGGTTTTCAATCTGGGAGACCGTAACATCGGTTCCATCATGACCCACCGTAGTGATCTGGTCTGGCTGGATATCACCGAATCCAACGACCAAATCCGGAATATCGTAAATAAGCATCTTTATAATATCTACCCCGTAGCCGATTCAAAATTAGACAACATCATCGGTGTCGTTTACCTGAAAGACCTGTTCGGAAAAATTGATTTGCCGGATTTCAATTTAGAAAAAATTGTCCGTCCGGCTCAATACTTTCCTAAGAATCAAAGTGTTTACAATGCATTGGAACATTTGAAAACCGAACATCTTAAATATGGACTGGTCACGGATGAATTCGGAAGTATAGAAGGTATTTTCACCTTGAAAGATATCCTAAAAGCTCTTATCGGGGATGTACCGGAAATAGGAGAAGAACCGGACATTGTTCGCCGGAACGATGGTTCATATCTGATAGACGGTCAATGTTCCTTCTATGATTTTCTGGCTTATTTTGACATGGAAGAGTTATACCCCGATCATTATTACAATACGGTAAGCGGTCTAATATTAAAAATTCTGGAACATGTACCTAAAACAGGAGAACAACTATCCTGGTTATGTTTCGATATGGAAATCGTGGATATGGACGGGGCCCGGATCGATAAAATATTGGTAAAACTGAACACCCCTCCATTATCCGAATAACCTCATTGATTCAACCAGTCATCAACCTATTTTGATGGCTGGTTGAAATCACATCATCTGTAAAACAACTCACAATTTTCGGTCATTTCCGATTTAGAAAGTTGGTATACTTCAGATATCGGAAAGGGAATACGATTACGTTCAATCATCAATTGCACAAAAGCGATAGTCAAAGGCTGATCCACCCAAATCTCTAAAAAGACATCACTACTTTCCTTTGCTTCATACCCTAAAAGCTTATGAAAGTTCCTCTCTTTCAACCATCTGAAATACTGTTCTTTTCCTTCCTGAATAAGCACTATTTTCTTTATTAGGAACTCACCTTTTGACACGGTATAAACATATTTGGCCTTGGTTTGCACAAAAATAAATACTCCTCCACATACCACACTAAAAGCAAGTACGGAGGCAAACACTAAAAAAGGGGAACGTTGCATTCTTTGAGATAAATAATGAATGGCAATTAACGCCACGATCCCGATAACAATTAATAACAGAGGTATCACATACTCCCCATTTTTTTTTACGACCTTTCCTCGGGTAAGAGACGCAATCTGATCTTTTATGAATTTATATCCTTCCATTCTTTTTACGTTTTTATTATTTAGTACCACAACAAATACCACCGCATTATTCCTGTTTTATCAAAAATAATCACGCGATAAGCATAAACTAAATAATTAATTTTCGTAAAAGAAGCAGGTAACTGTGTCGTTGACTACGTACCGAGAGATAAAGAAGAAATTTAGCCGTAACGGATTTTTTTGTTTGTCTTCCAATATCGACAGCTATTCCGCTTCTAAAAAAAGAAAAGTTTGAATCACTTTGTTCTTCAAACTCAATGCCCTTGATATGTATCCCCCGCAGTATGCCCGAAATCGTATGACTCAAAATCGCTCCCGTGGTTTCATACCATACCGATTTTTCCGTTCCGGTCTTAAGGCCGGAATCATATCCGTTTACACCCCCTTCTAAAAGAAGAAAGCAAAAAAAGAGACAAAACGAACTATAGACCCAACCTTGTTTCATACACACAATCGAACCGAAATTATATATTCAAAATTAAAAAAGATATCATAGGTTTCCTAATAAAATTTATAAATAAGCACATATCACAAGCTATTAGTCAAAATAAATCCCGAAAATATTAAAAAATTCCGGGATTAAAAGATCAAACACAGAAGTACCAAATCACAGACTACATTTGTGTTCTTCTCCCTCGTGATGATGACATCCTATTCCGGAATCAAGTACAAAACCTTTTAAATAAGACTCGACCAAGGTGCGTACATCACCTTTACAACCGCGGAAAACTTTAATTCCTTGATTATTCAACACTTTTAAAGCTCCGTCTCCCATACTGCCTGCTAACATCACGGTTACTCCCTGCTCTTTTAACACGGAAGCAATATTCGATTTACAACCGCATCCTTGCGGAGCAGCAAGAGTTTCCGTCTCCGTAATAATCTTCTCTTCATTCACCGTAAAAATGGTGTAATACTCACAATGTCCAAAATGGTCATCCACCACATGGGCTCTCGTTGGAATCGCAATTTTCATGATTTTTTTCTTTTTCTATTTTTAAAATAAGTTTATGATGATACCCGTTCTCCCGCATCATTTTCCTGCCACAAGAAGGACATTCCGTCTCCCGACAAGGCTGCCCCTTTTCATGAGGAATTTTTGTTCCACAATGCATACAAATACAATAAACATCGTTACACAAAGAGACCTCCTGCTTATTTAACACTCGTAACTTATCCGACCGACAGAAACGACAACAAGTCACAGGCTCTTTTTCTACCATAACCTTCCGACAAGAATCACATCGGTACCAATAATAATCGGTATGATAATCTCCCCCTTCGATAAAAATAGCTTTTCCCTCTACCAAAGCAGTCGCTATCGTCCGTCTGGCCTTCTCGTATATACGCGTATAAGTAGGCCGGGATACACCCATTTGCAATGCCGCTTGCTCCTGTGTCAAAAGTTCATAATCGCTTAATCGGATAGCCTCATATTCCTCAAATAGTAAAATCTCCGGATCCAAATCCGTCATGGGCAATCCAAAAGGTTTAAAACCTTCCATTAAAGGAGGATTTTTCATCATTCGACTTCGCTTCGGTCTTGGCATAACTCTATTTTGGAACAAAGATAATTCTTTTTATGAACATATGTTCATAAAATCCCGAATTAACACCCATTTTCTTCCCTTTTCATAAAGGCCCATGAATCTAAAAACATAGAGCATCCATCAACTGACAGGACAACTACCGGCTCCGGCATAATCTTTTCCGGCTTTACCATTATATTCCGGATGCCTTTGTAACCAAACAACAGCATAGGAACAGGTTGCAATTGGCTGCAAATCATGTTCCAAGGCATAATCATAAATAAATTTGACCAAAGCAGCAGCTATTCCCCTTCCTCCGATCTCCGAAGGAACTATTGTATGTCGAACATCCAATTTTCCATTTTCTATCACATAGGTGACATAAGCCACATATCCGTCCACAACCGTCTTAACAGTACGATTCTCCGCATCATGTACTATTTCCATACTATAAACAACTAAATTACAAGACAAATATAATGATGATCTACCATTGACGCTTATAAACCGTGGATTTCAGATTAAAAATTTATGAATTTTATAGACTTTGAGAAATTTTCTCTACTTTAAAATCGCTTGGTATATCCATGACAATAGGGAAGAGAACCTTTACGATTATAATAATTCTGGTGATAATCCTCGGCAGGCCAAAAAGTCGTAGCGGGTGAAACCAATGTCACCACCGGATAACCTTTCGTTTTCAACTGTTCGATCAATTTTCCGGCAACCTCTTTTTGTTGAGGGTTCATATAAAATATTTCGGAACGATATTGTTCTCCCTTATCGGGGCCCTGCCGGTCCAACTGAGTTGGATCATGGATTTCGAAAAAAAGTTTCGCCAATGCCTCGTAGGTTGTTTGAGAAGGATCGAATACCACCCTAACAGCCTCGACGTGTCCTGTGTTCTTCCGGCAAACCTCTTCATAAGTAGGATGATCCGTATCACCTCCTATATACCCCGATTCCACGGTCAAAACTCCGGGAGCCCTCTGCATAAAATATTCTACACCCCAGAAGCATCCCCCCGCAAAAATTGCCGTATCGGTTTTTAACTCCTGATCGGGAATAAACTCCATG
The DNA here is from genome assembly GCF_900543425.1 of uncultured Sanguibacteroides sp. GTDB lineage: Bacteria > Bacteroidota > Bacteroidia > Bacteroidales > Marinifilaceae > Gabonibacter. Next base: position 16,133 of record NZ_UQRQ01000008.1, read on the forward strand.
GAAACCGAATTTACACAATGCCGGGTATTTTTAGACGTGAAGCCTTCCCCCACAAATACATGTCCCAAGTGTGCACCGCAATTGGCACACAGAATCTCGGTCCGCCTTCCGTCCGCATCCGTAACCCTTTTTACCGCTCCTTTAATTTCGGCATCGAAGCTGGGCCATCCGCATCGGGAATCAAATTTATCTTCCGAACGATACAATGAAGCTCCGCATTGTTTACACACGTAAGTTCCTTTTCCTTTAAAGTCATAATATTTGCCCGTAAAAGGCAGTTCCGTTCCTTTATGAATGATTACCCGCTTTTCCGCTTCGGTCAATTCTCTTTTTTGTGCCATAACCATATAATTCGCCAAAATCAATATAAAAACCACAATTTCTCTCTTCATAACCGCTATTTCTTCATTACGATATATTACAAAATTAGTTTAATTTACCCGCAAATAAAATAAACAGGTTTACCATTTCAATTTATTTCAGCAAAATAAACAGTTCTTTTCTCGCTTATACCCGCACAATATGCTCATATTCCTTTCCTTTTTCGTACGTTTGCTCTTTTAATAATCTAATTTTTATCAATTTAATTATGGTAGTTGCATATTTACGAGTAAGTAAAAACAGACAACATCTTGAGAATCAGCAAGAAGAAATTAAGCGATTTGCGCATAACCGGGGATTGACCATAAACAAATGGTACAACGACATTATCAGCGGTAAAGTAAACAGTAGTGACCGGAAATTAGGAGATATTCTTACCTCTCTTCAGGAAGGAGATTGTCTGATTGTCACCGAAGTCTCCCGACTAAGTAGAACACTAATTGATATTATGAACATCATCAACACGTGTATACAGCGTAAAATTATTTTACACAGCACAAAAGAAGGATACACTTTCGAAAATAATCTGAACAGTAAAATATTAGGGTTCGCTTTCGGTTTAGTGGCAGAAATTGAGCGTAACCTAATTTCCATCCGAACGAAAGAGGCTCTTGCTGTTCGGAAGGCAGAAGGCAAAAAATTAGGACGCCCGATAGGAAGTAGTCCGCAATTAAAATTATTGATAGAGAATAAGGCCAAAATCATTGAAATGATGGATAATAGTATATCATACAAGAAGATAGCCAAACAGTATAAAGTATCCGTCTGTACGGTCAATCGATTCGTGAAATATCATATCAACGCGGACAAATAGACAGACGTGGAATTCATTTCAAAAAATGAACCGGACTATCTTTTGATTATAATTCCAAAATCTTCCGTAGTTTTCTGTTTTTTCTATTTTTGCGTTATATATTTTTAGAGTTATTATGTTGACAGATCAAGAAAAAGAACGGTATAATCGTCAGGTTATCCTATCGGAGATAGGAACAGAAGGACAAGAAAAAATGAAGCAAGCCAACGTCCTAATCGTGGGAGCCGGAGGACTGGGCTCCCCTATTCTTCTCTACCTTACCGCCGCAGGCATCGGACATATAGGAATCATCGATAACGACCGGGTATCCGAGTCCAATTTGCAACGACAGATTCTATACGATTCGACCTGTGTCAATATGCCTAAAACAGATATTGCCGAGCAGAAGTTGAAGAAATTGAACCCTTTCTGTCGTTTCACGCTTTACGAAACACGTCTCGTTTCTGAAAATGCTTCAGAGATCATTTCTCATTATGATATAGTGGTAGATGCAACAGACAACTTGGTTACCCGTTATCTTATTGACGAAATATGCAGCATACAAAAGAAACCCATGGTTTATGGAAGCATATGCGAATTCTCCGGGCAGCTCTCTGTTTTTCACTATCAAGGCGGTCCGTCTTACCGAAAACTATACCCTTATCACGATAACATTCAACATTTCACACAACCTCTCGGTGTTGTAGGAACTCTTCCGGGAATCATCGGGGTCCTTCAAGCAAACGAAGTCATTAAAATCATACTGAACAAACCGGAAATTTTATCAGGTAAATTGCTTCTGGTTAATTTACTGGACATGAGTTTCACTAAACTTAATCTTTGAAAGCCCAACTCGCTCCTACCCGTATTTGCTCAGCAATTTACGATCGATAATCATGATCTCTCGTCTCTCCACGCGAATGCACCCTTCGTCAACCAACTCGGCGAGCACCCGAGCCAAAGAAGGACGGGCAACCCCCAATACATCGGCAATTTCCTGTTGACTATGTTGTCCTTCGCGTTCGAGCAGATAAGCGGCCAAGCGGCCTTTTAAGTTTTGTAAAGCAAATGAATTTAGTTTTTGGCTTAAAAATATACTACGATCGGAAATAATTCGCAAAAAGTTCTGCATAACAACAGGTTCTTTTTGCATTAAACCGACAAAATCCTCCTTATTAAGAACCAAGACCTCACAAGGAGTTACGGTCAAAATATTCACGGGAAACCTGTTATCGGTAGCAAATATAAAAGCCGGAGCCAACAAACGGGGAGCCTCGATCTCCTCAATAGTCACCTGTTTCCCTTCCCCATTTACCATATGCGTACGTACTTTCCCTTCATATAACAAATAAAGAGAATGGCATACCGAATGTTGCAGGGCTATAAAATCATTCGCGGGATAACGACGCAAGACATTAGGAGTACGCCGCATAAACTCCTCCAAATGCTCTTCCGGAAGATTCCGGAAAACAGGACTGCTCAATAATTTCTGTATCTCCATAAACATTTCGTTTATACAAATTTAAAATTTCCGGCAAACAAAAACGAAAATTCGCCCCTAAAGTTCTCCTTTGTAACAAATGTGACAATTATTTCTTTTCCAGAAAGCAATCTTTGTCATATAAAAATGAAAAAAATGAAACGTACCATTATTAAAATCGATGAAGCCCTCTGTAACGGATGCGGCATATGTATAAAAGGCTGCCACGAGGGAGCCCTGCAACTTATCGAGGGAAAAGCCACTCTTATCAGTGAACTTTATTGCGACGGATTGGGAGCATGCCTCGGAGATTGCCCTCAGGGAGCTATCACCCAAGAAGAACGGGAAGCAGAAAAATACGATGAGAAAGCTGTTATCGAGAGATTGATACCCAAAAGGAAAGAAGTTATTAAAGCCCATTTACAACACCTGACGGATCATAAACAACTGGATTTTTTAAAAGAAGCGTATGAAGTTCTTCACCAGTATGGAATTCATGATATGCAAATTCAAACCTCTCACCCCGCATCCTCTTTTTCCTGTCCGGGCTCAAAACCCCAATTTTTCGTACCTAAACCTTCTTCTACAATTTCCGGGCAGGAAGAGGCAGGCGGAGAGTTACTACAATGGCCGATACAATTGCACCTGTTATCGCCTACGGCTCCCTATTTTCAGGATACAGACCTGCTAATTGCGGCCGATTGCACGGCCTACACTATAGGAAACTTTCATTCCAAATACCTGAAAGGTAAACGGCTGGCTATCGCTTGTCCCAAATTAGATGACAAAAACAAAGTTTATATGGAAAAAATCAAAGCCATCATCGATCAGGGGAACATCAATACCCTAACCGTTATGGTCATGGAGGTTCCCTGTTGTAGCGGATTATTGCGCGTATGCGAGTCGGCAAGATTGCAAGCCGAAAGAAAGATTCCGTTGAAACTTATTAAGGTGGGCATTCATGGAGAGATACAGGAAAACCAATGGCTATAAAATTCGTAATAACACTTTAATACCTTAATACTATGGAAAATTCAATGTTTTGTTTTCAATGTCAGGAAACGGCTCACGGAACGGGCTGTACTCTTCGCGGTGTTTGCGGTAAGGATAGTGAAACCGCCAATACGATGGATTTACTGCTATTTGTCGTAAAGGGCATATCCATCGTCCATAACGAATTACAAAAAGATCAAACAGAAGGGAATCAACAGGTAAATCAATTTATCGTAGATGCTCTCTTTTCAACCATCACCAATGCCAACTTCGATCGGCAAAGCCTTGTAACCCGGATTGAAAAAGGACTACAGTTAAAACGACAATTGATATCACTCGCCTCGGAAAAGAAAATATACCTTCCGAAAACAGAAGAAGTTTACTGGGAAGACACAACCGACACTTTTTCCGAAAAAGCAAAAGAGGTCGGTATTTTAAAAGAAAAGGACGAAAATGTCCGTTCTCTGAAAGAACTTATCATCTACGGCCTGAAAGGAATGGCTGCTTACCTGGAACATGCCATACGCTTAGGAGTCGACGATGAATCCATCCATCATTTTATTCAAGAAACCCTTGCGGCAATAACCGTCAGACAATTATCGACAGAGGCCTTGACGGCTCTCACCGTGAAAACAGGAGAATATGGTGTAAAAGTAATGGCACTTCTGGACAAAGCCAATACCGAACGTTTCGGACATCCCGAAATAACCCAAGTAAACCTCGGTGTCCGTAAAAATCCCGGTATTCTAATCAGCGGGCACGACCTGAAAGATATGGAAGAATTATTACAGCAGACAGAAGGAAGCGGTATTGATATTTACACTCACGGCGAGATGTTACCCGCTCACTATTATCCGGCTTTCAAAAAATACGGACATTTCGTCGGTAACTACGGTAATGCCTGGTGGCAGCAACGGGAAGAATTCGAATCGTTTCACGGCCCGATTCTCTTCACGACGAACTGCATCGTACCTCCCCGGCCTTCCGCCTCGTACAAAAAGAGGATGTTCACGACAAATGCTTCAGGATTTCCGGGTTGTAAACACATCGAAGCCGATTCAAACGGTCATAAGGATTTTTCCGAAATCATCCGGTTAGCCAAAGAGTGCTCGGCTCCTTCGGAAATTGAACAGGGATATATCATAGGGGGATTTGCACATAATCAGGTACTCCGGTTAGCCGATAAAATTGTAGAGGCCGTAAAAAATGGCTCCGTCCGGAAATTTGTTGTCATGGCAGGCTGTGACGGTAGAATGTCCAACCGTAACTATTACACCGAATTTGCCCGGGCCCTACCGAAAGACACGGTTATTCTCACGGCCGGGTGCGCTAAATACCGCTACAATAAATTACAATTAGGAGATATTCAGGGGATTCCCCGCGTATTAGACGCCGGACAATGCAATGACAGTTACTCTTTGGCCGTAATTGCATTAAAGTTGAAAGAAGTTTTCAATCTGCAAAACATCAACGAATTACCCATCATATATAATATCGCCTGGTACGAACAAAAAGCAGTTATTGTCTTACTGGCTCTACTTAGCTTAGGAGTGAAACAAATTTACCTGGGCCCCACCTTACCGGCATTTCTCTCACCCCGTATCGCCCAAGTATTAACCGATACGTTCGGTATCGGTTCGATTACCACGGTAGAAGAGGATATCAAAAATATGATTTACGCGTAAATAAAAAGGCGGCAATAATATGCCGCCTCTATTTTTTATTTCAAAGATCGTTTTACTTATAACCCGGTTTTCCTAAAAGAGCGAACATATTATTCTTATAGGCTTCCACACCCGGTTGGTCGAAAGTATTTACTCCCAAGATTCCACCCGAAATACCACATGCCAATTCGTAAAAATAAAATAACTGTCCCAAATAGTATTCCGTCAATTCGGGTATTCTGATTTGCATATTGGGAACACCCCCTTCAACGTGGGCTAACCGGGTCCCTAACTCGGCCATCTTATTGACTTCGTCTACCCTTTTACCGGCCAAATAATTCAGTTTATCCAGATCTAAGGCATCACAGGGTATCTGTACTTCATATTTTGTTTTCTCTATGGAAAGTACGGTTTCAAATAAATTACGCCGTCCATCCTGTATATATTGTCCCATAGAGTGAAGATCCGTAGAAAAATCCACACTGGCGGGGAATATACCTTTATGCTCCTTACCCTCGCTCTCGCCAAACAATTGCTTCCACCATTCACCTATAAAATGCAATTTAGGATTATAATTTACCGTTATCTCTGTCGTGTAACCTTTCCCGTAGAGAGCATTTCTTACGGCAGCGTAATCCATCACGATCTTACGCCCCTCGCCCAAGGTATACTTCTGCATATCAACAGCTCCTTTAACCAAAGCTTCGATATCAAATCCCGCCATAGCGATCGGCAACAAACCAACCGGTGTAAGTACTGAAAAACGGCCTCCCACATCGTCCGGGATGACAAAAGTAGCATAGCCCTCCCGGTCCGCTAACGTTCTCAAAGCTCCTTTCTTCTCATCCGTAATCGCCACAATCCGTTTGCGAGCTTCTTCTTTTCCGACCTGTTTTTCTAACATCTCTTTCAATAAACGGAATGCAATGGCAGGTTCTGTCGTCGTTCCCGATTTTGATATTACACACAACCCAAAACTCTTGTCATCCAAATATCGTTGAAGTTCATACAAATAATCTTCGCTCAAATTATGACCAGCAAAAACGACCTGTTTACAACCGTCAAAACTTCCGGACATAGCCTCGATAACAGCCTTTGCACCTAAATAAGAGCCTCCTATTCCGATCACGATCACGACTTCCGAACGCGATCTCAGATCCCGGGCACAATCGTTTATCTTCGTCAGTTCGTCACCTGAAATTTGAGTGGGAAGGGAGAGCCAACCTAAAAAATCATTGCCTTTACAAGTACCTTCTATCAGTCCTTCTAAAGATAAAACAGCTTTTTGTCGTTGGGAATCAATCTCCTTTTCTGTTACAAAATTCAAAACTTTCGTGTAATCAAATTCGATGCGACTCATAGTAATGATATTAAATTAATCTGAATTTTTCGCTTTTAACATATCCCTGAAACGAGAGGCATTTTCGTAATCTTCATTTTTTACAGCCTCTTCCATCAAACGGGTCAACTCCTCAACCGATAGTTCCTGATTGGACTCCGTGACCGCAGGTTCCAAATCGTTTGCCTTCACCTCCTGCTCCAGCATCTCCTTCTCCGGTACAGAAATAGAGGTCTTTTCCACCACTTCGGGAGTCGTATATATCGGACAACCGTACCTTAAAGCTAAGGCCACGGCATCCGAAGTCCGCGCATCAATACGCAACTCTTTTTCCTCTTGCTTAAAAAGCAACTCTGAATAAAATATTCCAGCCTCCCAACGATAAATAAAGATTTCTTCCAAGGTTACGTTCAACCCATCAGTTAACCGTTTAACCAAATCATGAGTAAGCGGGCGCTGCGTCTGAAGATGCTCCAATTGTATCGCTATGGATTGAGCCTCGGAAATCCCGATGATGATCGGAATCCGATACGTATCATCCAGATCGGAAAGGACTAACGCGTATGCTCCTGACTGAGACATACTATATGATAATCCTAATATTTTTAATCTTACTCTATCCATATTGTCTAAATTACTTCAAACTTCGTAATAGTATTTGACAAATTAACGTCTATTACCCGATTTAGTTTCAAATTTAACGAACAAACTTACTTCCGTATGGGAGTCCGATAGATACGAGCCAACCCACCCAGACTCGTTTCCCGGTATTTAGCCTGCATATCGCATCCGGTTTGCATCATGGTTTCCACGACATCGTCGAAAGAAACCTTATGACGGCCATCGGAAAACAAAGCGTAAATAGCACATTCCCTGGCTTTTTGGGAAATAAAAGCATTCCGCTCTATACATGGAATCTGCACGTATCCCCCTACCGGGTCACAGGTCAATCCCAAGTTATGTTCAAATCCCATTTCTGCAGCATACTCTACCTGCATAGGTGTTCCTCCCAATATTTGTGCAGCAGCACCTGCTGCCATAGCACAAGCCGTACCCAGCTCTCCCTGACAACCGACTTCCGCTCCCGAAATAGAACCGTTTGTTTTTACGATATTACCGATCAATCCGGCTGTCGCCAACCCTTTAATAATCCGACGATCACTAATATTCTGATCATGCTTTAAAAAATAAAGGACCGAAGGTACGACTCCGGCAGATCCGCAAGTGGGCGCCGTTACGATACGTCCCCCGCCGGCATTCTCCTCAGCCACGGCCAAAGCAGCCGCAAAAACCATCCCCATGTGCCGTAAAGTTCCCGCGGATTGTTGTGCTCTAATATGATAAGAACAAGCCTTTCGCGCCAATCGCAGATTTCCCGGCAAAACACCTTCATTCTCCAGCCCATTGTGAATCGCCTCCGTCATCACCTCCCATACTTCTGTCAGATAATCGAATATTTCAGGCCCCTCATGCAATTCCACGTACTCCACGAAAGAACGCCCTTCCGCTTTGCACCAGTTCAAAATATCCGTCATTTTAGTATCCGGATAAACCTCTTCTTCTTTAAAAGTTCCTTTCTCATCCCATAAAGCTCCACCTCCGACACTATATACCTCCCACGAATCCGTAAGACGATCCCCCACGAATGCCTCGAAGAGCATTCCATTCGGATGATGAGGAAGAGTTTTTTCCGGCTCCCAGATAATTTCAGTCTTATCCGGATTATCGATCATTCGTTGGATGGCACTATCTGTCCCATGTCCCCGTCCGGTAAGAGCCAAACTACCGAATAAAGTTATCCGGTACAAATCAGCCTCCGGATTTTTCTCTTTAAAATACAAGGCAGCACGTCCCGGCCCCATCGTGTGACTGGAGGAAGGACCATAGCCTATTCTGAATATTTCTCGAATTGATTTCACCTTATACCCATTTTAGATTTATGATTTTAAATTTCAGATTACATACCTTCCATCGATATGATCCTTCGAATGTTCTCTGTAATCCTCTCTCAATCTTCAATAAAAAAAAGCAGGCCTATAAGCCGGGTTCCGTACCTTACGGTTTCTATCATTTATCTAGTCTGCAGATCTCTCTACAGCTCAAGCGACCTACCCCCTAACATCAGCCGGGCCGGCCTAAGCGTTAGTGTACATGGTCTTGCAACTCGTGAGATGTACGGCTACTCCGGTCACCCGGAATACCGGTGGGCTCTTACCCCGCCTTTTCACCCTTATTCCACAGAGGGAACGGTTTTTTTCTGTTACATTACTATACCCTTTCGGATATCTTCCCGTTAGGAAGCACGATGCCCTATGTTGCCCGGACTTTCCTCTCTCCTTTTCAGGACAGCGATAGAACGGCCTGCTTTTATCATCTTCTATTTTTTCATCAGGCGATTTTACTTTATCTCCCGATTCTCAGTTCATAATAGGATCCTCCGGGAAATTAGCCCAAATCTTGTATCTCCCTCCCAAGCTTCCCATGGATTGTTCCCACAATTGAGGATTCGGCAACTGAAACAAAACCTCTGTTTCTATGTCTCCGACCATCCAAGAATTTTCTTCCAGCTCTTCCTGCAGTTGTTTTCCGTTCCAACCACTATAACCCGCAAAAAAACGTACGTCACCCGACGTCATTTTTCCCGCTTTCAACCATTCGGAGAGAAGCTGAAAATTTCCTCCCCAATAGATCCCCTCCCTTATCATTAAAGCTCCGGTCAAATCACTTTTCCGGTGAATATAATAAAGTTGATTCCGCTCCACGGGTCCCCCCAGGTACACCGGTAACTCGATCCCCTCCAATCCCTTTACCAATTGGGATGTAGTATACGGTAACGGCTTATTCAACACAAAACCGACACTTCCCGTTTCATCGTGCTCAACCATATAGACCACGGAACGATTAAAATAGTTTCCCTGCAAAAAAGGTTCTGCAATCAAAACCTTTCCGACCTCCACTCGATCACTATTGTGTCGTATCCTAAACAGATCCTGAAATTGTTCTTCCACGATATTCGCTTTAATTAATCAAATATAACCATTAAATTTGTATGCCTATATCTATGCAAAGATAATACAATGTACAAAATATTTTTCATATTACTGCTATCTTTATTTATGAACAGCCTTACTTCCGGGCAAAGCAAGGTATTACCGGTCATCGTCATCCAAAACGATACACTCCCCCACGTGCAACTGCCCGAGGTTCTCGTAAGGGTCAGAAAAAGAAACCACAATTACTACGAAAGGCAACATCAAAAATACAATCGTATGGTTCATAACGTACGAAAAGCACTTCCGTATGCCAAGATCGCAGCTCAGAAAATCAATGAAATAGAACAAAAACTAAATACCGTCCATTCCGGAAAAGAGAAAAAAAGAGTCATAAAGGAAGAGTACAAACAACTGATGAAAACCTTTAAACAACCTTTGATGAAACTTACCGTCACGCAAGGTCGAATACTGATACGTTTAATCTATCGGGAAACTCAAAATACCTCTTTCCATCACATCCGGGAATACAAAGGCAGTGTAAATGCCTATTTCTGGCAATCCATTGCCCTGCTTTTCGGAAACAACCTGAAAGCGGATTACGCCCCCAACGGCAGAGACCGGGAAATCGAAGAGATTGTCATCCAAATTGAAAAAGGAGAACTATAAATAATAGACAACTAACACATGTAAAATATCGACTAATTTTTGATCTACAACCTCTATCGATGTAAATTAAATTTATCATTGGATAATACCAACAAAACAAGGATACACCTGCAATATAATCTAACCAATCAGATGAATAATACGATTGTTTCATTGAATAAGGCTTATCAATAGTAACTAAAAATGTGTTTTATGAATAATTACTATTGATATCGCCTTATATTCTTAACTCTAGTCTCGCTTTTCATTTATCAAAAAACAGTCCCAAGAAAATTCTTTTTTATCATAATCGATAACAGCTTCTACCTGAACACTGACGGGTTTACCATTTAGAATTGCCGGAGCCCATTTCACCTCGTGACTAAATAATCTTCCAGGAAACATTTGTCCTCTCATAAAGGAAGCTAACTGTATATGAGACAAATTATCGATATATTTCAAATTTGAAAAATAGCCTTCCTTATTTATGATAAAACTAAACTTTAATGTTCCAAGGATAGGAAACTTTATTAACTCAGGATATTCGAATTTTTCTACTTTATCATCACACTTGTTATAAATATGCATCGCCACCTGATGTATATATCTGGTTAAATTATACCTCTTTCCATTAATTCTTTTATCCAGTTCCCCCCAACCAGGCCCTTCATCAAGAACAATCATACTCCCGTTTAAGGCGAGAGGAATAGTGAAACGCTGCTCTGAAGTAACTTTTTTACCGGCCTTTACATTCGCTTTCCATTTGCCGGAAATAGATATAATACGCTTTATCTCATCAGCAACTGTTGTATCCTGCAAATTCTCCACCACACAATTGTTAATTTTTCCTTTTTTAGTTAAAGTAAAATAAGTCACAACGTCGATCTTCTGAAATATCGTATCTGCATAAATCAGGTTGCTAAACAAGTAATCTGAATCCATTAGATTGACACTAAATGGAATATGCTCGTGAAGCAATCGATCAGACAACCAATCAGGAAAAATCGACTCTATGTTCTTATTTTTACATAAAGCCTTTTTGTCTTGCTCTTCCCCGAAATCGTTTCTATTGGCTCGTACGATTAAAGTGAATAGACTTATAAAAACGACGAGAAGCCCAAAAACACGCCTTTTAAATAGATTATACATCATTCTACTCTTTTATATGATTAAATTTCTATTGCAAAATCAGATGACAAATTCAATTAAATTCAGGTAAGTATTCACTATTACCAAATGATTCACTATCTTTTGTACACGCATATACAATAGATAAAATCAACATTGAAATAATTATTAGATAATTTCTTGTTTTCATAATTATTAATCTACAAGTGATTATTTTCAAAATAATTTTTAAATATATATCATATATACTTTATAAAACTAATATTTCAATAACACAAATATCAATATTACAGCATATAATCATATATCAAATGCAATATTAATTAAAATAAACAACAATTGCAAACACAATTGTGATATTTTAATCCATAAAACATCAATACACACGAACAATGCAACCAATTTTAGACATCTTCAAAATCGAAGTAAACTATTAAATAGCCTCTCAACCTTCAAATCTCTCAATTACTGAATCCCTTAATCGCAATTCCCATAAACGAGTATACTATTTACCATAGTCAAGCTCCTATCAGTAATAATAAATTTATTACTTTTGTGACATGAAATACGAAGACATCATAGCGGATTTGAAAAAAGGGAATTATACTCCAATCTATTTTCTAACGGGTGAAGAGCCCTATTTTCTGGATAAAATCAGTGAATGGATTGAAGAACACGTTCTTTCGGAAGACGAAAAAGCATTTAACCAGGTCGTCTTTTACGGGAATGACGTCTCCATGACCACGATCACCGATACGGCCCGTCGGTTTCCCATGATGTCGCCACGCCAGGTTGTCATCGTAAAAGAAGCCCAGAACATACGGGACTTTGATAATCTACTCCCTTATATCGATCATTTCCAACCAACAACCATACTCGTATTCCTATATAAAAACAAAAAACCGGATAAACGAAAAGGTGTTTTTAAGAAGCTGGGAAGTTCTAAAAACTGTGTCTATTTTGAATCCGCCAGACTGTATGAAAATAAAATTCCGGATTGGATCATCAATTACTGTAAAGAAAAAAAATGTATGATCACCATGAAGGCGGCAGGAATTTTAGCCGAAAGTTTGGGAAACGACTTGAGTAAAGTCGCCAACGAATTAGATAAGCTCATGCTGTTACTACCCGGAGGGGGAGAAATTAAAGAAAATCTGGTAGAAGAACATACCGGGATCAGTAAAGAGTATAATACCTTCGAGTTAATCAACGCCATCATTCGGCAAGATCATTTAAAAGCGAATCGTATTGTCAATTATTTTGAGGCCAATCCCAAAAACAACCCGTTGGTATTAACCATAGCGACATTATTTAAATACTTCAGGGATCTATTGACCTTTCATTACCAGAAAAAAACCACCCCGAATCAACAGGAAATGGCTCGACTGCTCGGTATTAACCCCTATTTCATAAAAGATTACACGGAGGGAAGTAAAAAATATAACGCCATAAAATGCGCTAACATCATTTCATGGCTACGGGAATACGATATGAAATCCAAAGGAGTCGGAAACAGTAATATTTCAGATGGAGAACTATTAAAAGAGTTGATTTTCAAAATTATGCATTGATACAAAATTTCGGATAACATGAATAAGGCAGTCTTTTTAGATCGGGACGGAACCATTAATTCGGATGAAGGGCATTACTATATATACAAAAAAGAAGATTTCACTTTTAATCCGGGAGTCATCGAAGGTATCAAACGCCTGAACGAGGCCGGTTATTTAGTGATTGTAGTGACCAATCAGGGAGGAGTGGCCAAAGGAGAATACACCGAAAAAGAGGTCGAGCTTTTACACGAATACATGTGCTCGGAATTGGCAAAAGCAGGAGCTCACATAGACAAAATTTACTATTGCCCGCATCACGACAGCATTTCGAAATGCAAATGCCGGAAGCCTTCGCCTTATATGATTGAAAAGGCCATAGAAGAATTTGATATTGATAAATCGACCTCACTTTTGATCGGGGATGGGACAAGGGATATTGAAGCAGCCTCGGCTGCCGGAATCAGGGGCATCAAAATACCTAAAAATAGCGATATCACTCCCGTTATAGATGCTATTTTAAGTTAACACCCACATTTCAAAACAGAGCGGATTTTTACAAATCCGCCCCATTTTTTGCAAGTCAAAATATGTATTGTCAAGCCTACCTATAACTTCACTCGACTTTGGTAAACTGGAATACTAAGGTATAGTAATCCGACATCGGATATTCTCCGACAACTTGCCACGGATATTCCGGATGTGTCGCAACATAATAACATTTTGTCAAAAAGTCTGTCGGGACATAATCGTAAATACGGAGTTCCAATACTTTCCCTTTACGCAGAAGACGCATTCCAACAACACCTTCCTCCTCGTTTACATTTGCGGCCGAATAACTTTTGTTTACCTTTCCGAGTTTCACGGTCATCACATCCTCATAACCCATTGTTGCTGTTTCGTTTAAACGAGTAGACTCTTCCTTTATAATTTCAACGGAACAATTCCGTAAGTAGTGAGCTAAATCTCCCGTCACGCCATCCACATTCAAGGTATTTCCATCAGGATCAGCAGATAGGCGAACCACATCCGTAGTATTATTATTCACAGGCAGATGTTCACAATCTACTCCCGTTTTATCCTCATAGCTTGCCATTCGACGGACAAAAGCCTCGTCCGTGAAGCCTTCAAACCTCCACTCCCCTTCGATATCTTTAAATTGTGTAGGTCCGCTAACCGTTACCGTTGTGGAAGCATTACCTCCCGCTTCAATAAGTCCTCCCTCCTTTATTCTCAAAATAACCTTATCCTTTCCTTTCTCCTTCTTCAAAAAGCGAAGTGTTACTATCGCATAGGCTTTCATAGCCCCCATGTATAACTCCTGTTCTCCCCCGATAATTTCATAATGTTCGTTTAATACGGCCGTCGAAGCAGGATCTATTTCGAAAGGAACATAAACCTCCGTCTTTTGGTACATATAATCGTTTCCCCCGACCTTCAGACCAACGGCTATCTCTTTCTCGGCTTTCAAGTCATAAGAAGTCGCATTGAAAGAACAACTGAAAACATCCCTTATCTCCACGGGAATCATAGCTACTCGATTATTCCACAATTCATACCCCTCTACTCCGTTTAAGGCCAAACGGATTTCTCGTTGAGGAGTCACATTCTCTTTAGGTGTAATCCATACCGTATCTATCGATTCTCCGGGTTGAAGTGTAAATTCCTTCGTCTCTATCGTGTAATCCTCATCTAAAACCGCCGTTCCTGAAACGGTAAAGGGAACCACGACTGTCTCCTTAGCCGGAGTCGATGCTATCAATTCTACTGCTAACGGGGTTTCCGCCTTTAAAATATAGATCGGCCGACCGAAACTCAATGTCGGCAAATCATTGTCGTCATTCTTGCAACTTAACAGAAACAAGAATAAAATCAAATTATATAATAATATTCTTCGCATACACCTGTACTATTTTAGTTTAATCACCATAAGTTTCATTGTAAGCCTCCCGCTTAGCCTGAATCACATCCCGTTCCGCATTCGTCAATTTCGCAGGAGTAGGTAAAACAAATTCATTACTGACGTCACTCAATCTCTCGGGTATATCTTCCGCATCATCGCCACAAGCCGCAAAAGATAAACTTATCACCATTAGAATTAATATATATTTCATCGTATTACGCTTTAAATTAATATTTACTGTATTCCGGATTCTGAACAATAGAAGGATTCAGTACTATATCCGACTTCGGAATCGGAAAAGTGTAAAGGAATTTCAATGTTTCGTATTTTACGCCGCTAACTCCCCACCAGAACTCGGGGCGTCCATTCCGTTTCAATTCGTACCAACGGTCTCCGTTCTCCATGTACAGCTCTTTTCTCCGCTCGTTCAGGATGGCAGCCATAAGAGGAGTTAAGGCTTTACCCGTGGCATCCACCTGTATACGGGTCGACGCATCTACTGCCGGTAAATTACTCATCGTGTAGGTCACGTAAGATTCGATCCGGTTTTCCCTCAAAAGGTTCAGGTAATGTAACGCATTATCATTGTCACCCAAATGAGCATAACACTCGGCTATAACCAAACACATTTCGGCGCTTCGGATGGCAGATCGAAGTGTTTTATTGTTCAATAATTTGTTCGTGAAAAAAAGATTATAACGTACATCATTCTCTTTCTCCACAAACAGATTGATTAAATCTTCAGCGACAGGACGAGTTTGAGAGTAACCGAAACTCAAATCCGTATAACCTTTCGTTTTTGAAGTGCCGGCCCGTAATAATTCATTACCGGTCTGTGCTACTTCACTTGTCATCATCTCTTTATACGCCTCTCCTTTGAGCAAAGGATAAGTTTCCAATATCTCTTTAGCAATAGGAATAGCCAAATCCCATTCCTGTGCCCAGAAGTAAGTTCTGGCCAAATAAAACTTGGCTACATTTACATCCAATCGGTATTTCTTATCCGTTTGATTCATATCGATTGCGGCCTTCAGATCCCTCACTATAAAATCAAACGTTTCTCTCAAGGTTGCCCGTGCGGGTTTTGCTTCCATATCAAATCTTTCCACGAGTGGGATTCCATTCATTCCGGAGGCTTTCGCGTTATCAAAAGGTTCACAAAATTCCCGCATCAAATTATAATAACACATCCCTCGTAAAGTATACGCCGTAGCCACAACCTTTTTTCCCAATTCAGAAGACTTGTCTTCCATCTCACCCAAAATAATATTACAATCCCGAATTTTCTCGTAAATATACTTGTACCGGCTCGTCATCGAATTGATATCCGTTCCCACGTAAACTTGCAAGCGGGAAGATAAACTTAAATCTCCATCCAAATTATCCGAATAACATTCGAATGACAAGGTTTTCGTATACTCTCCGAATACATAGTAATCACTGGCTTCATCCAGATTACGCAAATAGTAATGTATCAAAGAAGAAAACTCTTCCGCTGTTTCGGGAATCACCTCGCTCTTTTTTTTCACATCCAGATATTCTGTACACGAGAGTATTCCCAGAAATAATATACCCGTAATATATAAATTAATCCTTCTCATATTTTCATTTTTAATCTATTAAAATCCGACACTAATCCCCCACGATACAGAACGCGTCACCGGGTAGGTTGTTCCTGGTGTTTCCGGATCTATACCGGAATAATTCGTGAAAGTGAAAAAATTCTCCAACGACAAAGAGAGATCTACTGACGAAAGTCGCACTTTCCGTATCCATTTATCGGGTAGAGAGTAAGCCAGAGTGATATTCCGAATTCTCATGAACGAAACATTTTCCAGATAAGTAGCATTTGTAATCTCATCTTTATGAACATTATACTCGTCCAATAGCAAACGATCCCCCAAATAATCGATAATCCGGGGATATTTTACCCCTGTCGTACGTTTCGTAGTCCAACGGTTCACCATATCTTTCCGCACATTCAAATGATTACGGTACAAATCGCTGTAGGCGGTCTGCGGTTTTTCCCCCGTTACGTAAGAAGTCACTTTGCTATAACTTGCAGGAGAGTTGATCTTATCTATGATTTTCGCCCCTGACGAAATAGTTCCGCCTACACTTAGACGAAAATTTTTGTAGGAAGCCTGCAAATTGAATCCTCCGGTCCATGGGGCCACGGAAGTTCCCAGATAAAAACGATAATTATCAACATTTTGCAAATCGCTACCCGTGTATATCTGTGCATCAGGACGTAACACGTAAGTATACACCCCGTCACGAGGGTCGATACCCGTATATCTTCCACCAAATACAGATTCCAAGGGATATCCCTCGAAAATACCGTCACTCATCATCAACGATTCGCTTTGCCTGTCGTATTTGGTTAGCTTGTTACGGTTTAACGAGATATTTCCTCCCAAAGACAACCTGAAATCCCGATTATCAAGCACCTTCACGTTCAACGTCATCTCTATACCTTTATTTACAACCGTAGAGGTATTAAAAGCCTGATTCCCGAATCCTGTCGAAGAAACGACATCTACTTTCGAAACCAGATCGGTACTTTTCCGGTAGTAACCTTCTACTAATCCGGAGACTCGTTCCTTAAACAAACCGAAATCCAAAGCCAGTTTCATGTCTTTCGTTTTCTCCCATCGCAATTTAGGATTGGGTGCCGATGCAATCGAACCCGTACGCAACCCTTGCCAGTAAAGAGTAGTATAATTTAAAACCAATTCCTTATTGACCCCTTTTACAATGTTTCCCGTGTATCCCATGGCGGCCCTCAAGGTCAAGCGATTAACATACGGCAGTAGCGACTGCATAAATCTTTCCTGATCCAGGTTCCATAATACACCAAGCGACCAGGTCGGATTAAACTGCTCATCGCTTCCGAAATTATTAGAACCGTCTGTCCGGAAGGTCAAACTCAACAGATAACGATCCATAAAATTATACTCCCCCGAAGCGAAGAATGAAGCAAATCGACTCTCGTTAGTACTTTCCCCGGCCAATTGATCCAGCAAATCGGCATACTCCGAAGCATCACCTCCGTCCGGGTTCGGGGGTATAGGCATCGTGGAATTTCCGGTAACATCGTCATAACCGTAACGTTTAAAATAAGTCGCTACACTTTTATTGCCACGCAACTCCGCTCCTGCCAACACCTTCATATAATGTCCGCCTGAAAACTCATTCGAATAAGAGAACATTCCTTTCACGTCGTAGCTATTACTATTAGCCTCGGAACGGGTAATAGACCCGTAAGGAGTCCAGTCGCTTCCACTCTTATTGTTATCAAAGTACAACCTGTCATTATAAGCGGCATACGTATCTTTATTCTTTATATCCGTACTACGGTTATTTGTGTACTCGTAAGAAACCTGTCCGTCGAACCACAATTTACTTGTAAAATTATATTTCAACTTGGCCCAGACAGAAGAACGGGAATTCATTCCGTCTCCTGAAGTCTGACGCATCTCCCGCAATATATTAAACCCGTCGGTCGGTAGCTGGGGCACATCTGCTCCATAACCATCACTCAAGGCTCCCAAATTGAAATAAGTCATATCCGGACGATAACTACCATCCTCGTTATAAGGTCTTTCGTATGGATTCGCAAAATAAGCATAGGTAAAAGGATCCACGTCCATGGATGAACTATGAGACTCTTGCCGGGACAGATCCAGCCCCAAGCCAGCTTCAACCTTCTTCGTGGGTTTCACATTCAAGGTAGCCCTAAAATTATAACGTTCATAATCCGTCTCTTTTACCAAACCGTTATTTTTATTATATCCGAACGAAACGTAGTAAAGAACATTATCAGCTCCCCCAGAAAAAGAGAGATGATGCGACATGGAGAATGAATTACGAAAGATTTCATCAAACCAATCGGTCGTCGTTTTCCCCAACTCGTTAATATAAGCATCCTGTTCTGCTTTACTCATAGCCTCAAAGTTTTCCACATCATCATAGAAAATGTTATTCTTTCCCAGTTTGTTAGACCGTAACATTCCGACAATCCCGACAACAGGGACATGTTTTGCATTACTCTCGTAAGCCTCGGCAGAAAACTCATCCCATAACTCCTGTTCCCAGGCAAGTTTCTCGGAAGAATTCATCAAATTAGCATCTCTTTGTGGTTTTAATCCGATTGAAAAATTCGCACCGTAATTTACCCGCATCTTTCCAGCCTTTCCTTTCTTTGTTGTGACGACGATTACACCACCGGCAGCACGGGAACCGTATATGGCAGCGGCAGAAGCATCCTTCAAAACGGTTACGTTCTCGATATCGTTAGGGTTAATCCCTCCGACTCCGTGAGTAAGAATTTCGTTTAAACTTCCAGATTTTATCTCTCCCGTCGATATCTCCGGTACATCCTGTTGCAAAGGAATCCCGTCAATAACCCACAAAGGTTCGGCATCACCACTGATCGTACTGGTTCCTCGAATTCTGATCTTGGCGGATTCACCCGGACGACCGGAAACTGCCGAAACACTCACCCCAGCCAATTGACCTTGTAACAACATATCCAAATTCGTGACGGATTTATTAGCAAAAGCCTCTCCCGTAAGAACGCCGACAGATCCCGTCGATCGCCGTTTCGTGGTTTCCCCGTACCCGGTAATAACCACCTCTCCCAATCGTTCAACCTTCTCTTTCAGTACAATTTTCAAATTCACCTTCGAATCCGTGACCCTCTCTTCCCGAGGTTCCATTCCGATGCAAGAAAATACCAATACCCACTCTTTCTGCTCCGGAACCGACAATTCAAAATTTCCTTTGACATCCGTCACCACTCCCCATATCGTTCCCTTCAACAAGACCGTCACCCCGGGCAAAGCAAGAGAATCTTTATCCATTACCCGTCCTTTCAAAACAGCTTTTTTTTCTTCCGGATTTCCTGTCTCCAAAGAGATTTCTGCTGAAAAAATTTCCCCTAACGGGAGTAGCATCAAACACACTAAATTCACGATTGACATGAACCCGTGTGACCTGAGCACACAATTTCGCTTATCACACCTTTTCATACTTTATGTTGATAGTTAAATAATAAACTGAATACCGTAAACACGACATTGCATCATGTATTATGTATTATTTAAAAAAATTTTAACAAAAGTAACGACAACGACAAGACATAAAAATCCCCATAAATGGGGATTTTTATCACATTATATCCCCTTCAATAGGGATCGTTCTAAAAAATTAGGTATAATTTACGAAATAAAGAAGGTTAGACATAAATCCCATTAGGGGATAAACTTCATAACAAGGAGAACAACAAGACATATAATAAATTAATAATCAATATTATACATCTCAAATCTACTACAGGTAAAAAAAATCAAACGAAACAACCCATCCTCCTCTCCTGAAAACAGAATCACGGCATAGATTCACTCAGATCGAAGCATTAAGCCTATTCTCTGTAAACAGAATATTTTACGGTTATAAATATTTGTTGTATTTTATACAAATCAACTAAAATGCAGCCAACAATAAATCAATATCTCTCGATATTAGACCGAATTTATCGGCAATAACCTTACGAGTTAGCAAACCATTATATATATACACGCCATGCCTGAGTCCCGCATCCGTTTTTATAGTATTACGAAAACCTCCGTTACAAGAGATTTTTTCCAATAAGGGAGTAAATATATTACTATAAGCAATAGATGCTGTCCGAGCTACCCGTGAAGCCACATTAGGAACACAATAATGAATAACTCCATTATACACGTAAACCGGTTTCTCGTGTGTTGTCGGTCCGGAAGTCTCGAAGCATCCCCCGTGATCGATAGACATATCTACTATAACAGCTCCCCGTTTCATCAGTTTCACCTGCTCCTCGGTAACGGAAACACCTTGATCATCATCAAAATAACGCAAAGCTCCGATGACAACATCTGCAGACAATAAAGCTCTATCCAACACAGGCTTATGAAATACGGAAGTAAATACCCGTTGTCCCAAACAGGCGTTCAACCGACGCAACCGTTCCAACGAATGATCAAAAACCTTTACGACAGCACCTAAAGCCAATGCCGTACGGGCAGCATATTCTCCTAAAGTACCCGCTCCTAAAATAACAATCTCCGTAGGCGTGATTCCTGTAATTCCGCCTAAAAAGATACCTTTCCCATTCCGGGAATTACTCAAATATTCACTGGCAATCAGGATAGCAGCACCACCACAAATCTCGCTCATAATGCGCACAACCGGATAAAACCCATCCTCATCTTTCAAAATATCGAAACCGATAGCCGTCACCTTCTTATGCATCATCTCAATAATAGCATCCCTCCGCAGTTCAAAGAGTTTTAACGGAGACATAATGACCTGACGCTCACGCATACATTCGGCATCTTTCAGACTCACGGGTGTTGATTTCATAACAATATCGGCAACATATACTTCTTCCGGAGTCTCGACAACGCGAGCCCCCACATCGGCATACTCCCGATCCGTATAATTTGCCTGAAAACCCGCTCCTTTTTGTACTATAACCGCATGACCCGCATCTATCAATATCCCGGCAGATTCCGGAGTCAGACAAATCCGATTTTCATCCCGGTCCGTTTCATTAGGTAGGCCTATCACAAATTTCTGTCGTTTCCACTCCTGAAATACCTCTTTTTCCTGAAATACAAACCACTCCCTATCAATTGTGGCCCCGGACAATTTACCAGAGTTATCCATAGTACGTTATATTTAATTTATTATATTCCTTCTACAACTAATTCCCGACGTCCGTCCGGTAGCTCCGAAAAATGGCATATTACCGCATCCTCAGGCAAAAGCGGTTCAATCATCTCCGGCCATTCGATAAAACAAGGATTTCCACTATAAAAATACTCTTCATAACCGAAATCCATTGCCTCTGCAATATTTTTTACCCGATAAAAATCGAAATGATATACTCGTTTTCGATCTGCCGTAACATATTCATTTACAATAGCAAAAGTAGGAGACGTCACATCATCTTCTATTCCCAGACAATCGGCAACCGCCTTTACAAAGGTCGTTTTCCCCACTCCCATGGGACCATACAAGGCAAATAACGTATTGTTTCCCGCCTTTCCTAAAAATTCAGCAGCAACCCGACTTAAATCATCCAACCCGTTTATTATCCAACGCATATATTTCATTTTTACAAGAGGCATTCTATACATGTCTCTCTATGGGCAAAATTTATTATTTCGTAACGCGCACTCTTTTGGCCGTATCACTTGTCTCTTCCACAGCCTCAACCACCTGACGGGCCAAATCAAGAAACGCCTCTCCGGTAATCGTATTTTCATCCACCGCTACCGGTACTCCGCTCTCACCACCCTCCATGATGCTCATCACGATAGGAATCTGCCCTAACAAACGTAATCCCTTCTCTTCGGCCAAAGCTTTGGCCCCCTCTTTTCCGAAAATATGATACTTATTATCAGGTAACTCCGCCGGAGTGAACCAGGACATATTTTCCACGATTCCCAACACGGGAACGGAAATTCCGGGAGATTCAAACATATTGATACCTTTCACGGCGTCGGCCAATGCCACTTGCTGAGGAGTACTTACCACAATAGCACCACTTAAAGCCACCGTCTGCACTAAGGTCAAATGAATGTCGCTCGTTCCCGGCGGAAGGTCAATCAACATAAAATCCAACTCATCCCAATGCCCCTCTTCTACCATCTGTTTCAATGCATTGGAGGCCATGGGGCCGCGCCAAACCGTCGCTGCATCGGGGTCAACAAAAAATCCGATGGACAATAATTTTACCCCGTACTTTTCAACCGGTTCTATCAATTCTTTTCCCTCAACCTCCACCATATAGGGACGAGCATCTTCGCACCCAAACATTTTAGGAATAGAAGGACCAAAAATATCAGCATCCACCAAACCCACCTTATATCCCAATTTAGCCAAAGCAACGGCCAGATTGGTAGCTACGGTAGACTTACCGACCCCCCCTTTACCCGATGAAACAGCTATAATATGTTTAACCCTTTCCAACGAGAGAGGTTTTTCCAAATCATGTACAAAAACAGTCTCTATATCGACGGTCTTATATCCCAACTTCTCTTTCAACAACTGCTCGCATTTATTTTTTATAGCGTTGATAAACGGATCATTTGATTTCTGAAATACTAATCGAAAACTTACCCGATCTCCATCTGCTTTCATGTTTTGTACCATATCCAACCCCACGATATTTTTCGATGTTCCAGGATATTTGATCTCTGCTAATACATCCCGTATTCCTTTTACTATCTCTTGCATATCATAATCAGTTTATAAAAATTGTATTCCACAAAATTACAGGAATAAAACCATTTTTCGGCATTTTCTATCTACAAAATCGCCCGTCTCTTCAAAAAGTCATACCAGACAACGGCAACCGGACATAAACCCGAAGTCTGATCATCCCGGAGAATTCTTTATCCTCCTATTGCGAACCTACCGGATACGATATCCTTTATCCGGTAAAGCAAATTACGATAAAAGCTTTCGATAAAGTTCGTAATCCGAAAGACTGAAGCAAACGACGTACACTTTCTCGAAATCCGGGTGTGTATTCAGAAAAGTCCGGATCTCCCGAAGAGCAATCGGAGCTGCTTGTTCTATCGGATAACCGTAAGCTCCGGTGCTGATAGAAGGAAAAGCTATCGTCTTCAAACGGTTTTCCTCGGCCACCCTTAAACTGTTCCGGTAACAAGCGGCTAACGACTCCGATTCCCCGTGATTCCCGTCCGAGTAAATCGGCCCAACCGTATGAATGACGTGACGAGCCTTTAAATGATAACCTCCGGTTATTTTTGCCTCTCCCGTCGGACAACCACCCAAGGTACGACATTCTTCCAGTAACTCCCTCCCGGCAGCCCGATGAATGGCACCATCCACCCCGCCTCCTCCCAACAAAGTACGGTTTGCCGCGTTCACAATCGCATCCACGTCCAGTATCGTAATATCGGCTTTAACTACTTCCAATCGTTCCATAACCCCTATTTCAAATATTGTTTATATTCTTGCGAAAGGAGCTTAAAAATCCGGTCCAGCTCAAAAGAATCCAGATTAACGTCTTTTTGTTCCAATCCCCGTATCTGCATATATAATTTTAAAGCCAAGGATCTACACGCCCTTTCGAATATTTCCCGGTGATCGAAAGCCAGAAGCGGTAAATCGTCAACCGGATACCAACAGGCCGCCACCGCATCATCATTTCCCTTCACCTTGTATTTTCCAGGATCGACTAAAGCATAAAAGGCAACGGTTATCGTTCTTCCCCTCGGATCCCGCTCCACAGCGGAAAAAGTATGGAATTGTTCTACAAAAACATCCTTCATTCCCGTCTCTTCCTCCAATTCCCGCAAAGCTCCGGTTTCCGCCGTCTCGTCCATGTCCAAAAAACCCCCGGGAAAAGCCCAAGCCCCTTTAAAAGGCTCATTTCCTCTCTGTATAAGCAAAACACTTAGTTTTTCCCCATCAAACCCGAAAATCACACAATCCGTTGTTACTGCCGGACGGGGATATCGATAACAATACATTTCTTCCATGACTTATCCTATTAAACTTTCTCCCACAAAATAGCAATCAATTTTTCCAATAAACAAATTATTGAATTCCATATTAACAAATGCTCCTCGATAAAAATTCGTCTCTCCATACAATCATACGCCCCAGAACGATACAATTTCATATATTTTCGATTTAATTATGCCCTTTTTCTCAAACATTTTATCTCCTGTTCGTATACTACTCTGTCAATCAAGGTTTAATTTTAAAATTTGCATTATGAAAAAGATTGGAACACTACTGTTTTTAACCTGTTCTGTTATTGTACTATCCTTATGGTTAGCCGCTTGTAGCGATGATGATAAAAACGAACGAAAGGACTTACTCCAAGGCAGCTGGAATATAGATCAAGCCACGGCTATCGCTACCCCAATAGAAAACGCAACCATGACCAAGGAACAATTGGAAGCCGTATTCAACAATTATACTTTCTTCGGACAGGGTTCCGAAATCACGTTCATCGACGATACCGTTAAATTGGTTGCCACTTTCGGAGATGTTGAACTCCCGATGAAATTACCTTATACATTTGAAAAAGACACATTGACGATTACGGCTGCCGCCTCTCCGACCGTCACCTTCGAGATCAAGGGAGCGGTCGATTTCTACACTTCACATTTCGAATTTAACTTAACCGACAAGTCATATATGAGTATTCTACAATTCGTAGTCCAACTGACACAGGAACCGAACTTGCAGAATGCCCTCACCCAGACCAAACAGGCTCATGCCTCTTACAATCTGGTAAAAAAATAACTGAAGAATAACGAAAGCCTCCCGTAAGTTACACCATACTTCAGGAGGCTTTCTTAAAAAAGAGATATAAGTGTTATTCATACTATCGGTTTAATTCGCCGATCGTATCTATATTTCAACATCCCCACTCCTGTCATTACAAAACGACATCATGCACTTACCAACAAAAAAACAACTATTTACATTGAGAATATTACAATTTTAGAAAATCAGACCAAAAAGTAGGATAAGACTTGGAAACCACTTCGGCCTGTTTTATGATTACGGGAGCAGAACTACACAAGGCAGCCGTGGCTAAAGCCATAGCTATCCGATGATCGTTTCGGGAAGAAACCTCGCCTCCTGTAATATTTCCCCCGGTCACCCGCATGATATCTTCGTCTACCTCTATTCCAATATTTAATTTGGCAAACTCCTCCCGCAAACTCTCGACCCGGTTACTCTCTTTATACAAAAGTCTCCGAGCTCCCTTTATACAACTCGTTCCCGAACAACCGGAAGCCAAAGCCACCAACGCGGGAAACAGATCGGGACTATCGGTCGCGTCATACTCAAAAGCTCGCAATTCATTGCGAACAACCGTCACACAATCCCATTTTTCTCCGGGTTCAACAATAACTTCAACTCCAACTTGACGCAATACTTCCAATAACACACGATCGGCCTGCGCCGAATTGATATTCAAATTGGTAATCTTTACTCTTCCGGCCAAAGCTCCCGCCACTAAAAAACAAGAAGCTCCACTCCAATCTCCTTCCACCGGAAAGATACAAGAACGATATGCCTGCCTTCCCCGTATCTTAAAACAACGATAATCTTCCCGTTCAACCTCTATCCCGAAAGCTGCAAGCACATCCAGAGTCATATCGATATAAGGCCTACTTTTCGGATTCTCCACGTGTAAGATACTATCTTTTTCCGCTAAAGGTAATGCCATTAAAAGCCCCGTGATCACCTGAGAACTGATACTTCCGTCCAGGCGACATTCACCTCCTCGTAAAGGACCGTGAAGAGTAAGCGGCAAACCTCCCGCACAAGCGTGTATGTTTACGCCCAATTCCTGTAAAGGAGGGACCAGCATCTGCATCGGTCGCTTCAGCATAGAGCCGCTTCCCATGATTACCACTTCCCGATCCAACAAGGCGGCTACCGGGGTAATCATCCGGGCCAACAAGCCGGATTCCCCGCAAAATAAAGTCAGTACGCCCTCTTTCTTACTTCTCTCTTCCGGAATAATCAAATAATCGGAACCCATCTCTTTTACCTCGGCACCCCATGTCTTTGCCACGTCAAGAGCCCTCTTCGTATCGTCACATAACGAAACGTCACAAAGATAGGTGCTCTCCTTAGCCAATACGGCAGCCACAATCGCTCGTTGTGCTATGCTTTTGGAAGCAGGTACTGCTATCTCTCCGTTTACCTCAATACACTTTATTAATTTCTCCATATATAATCTCACTTACCTCTTCAACATTCCGATCATTGGTAGATACCAACATATCCGCAATTCGCGCATAGTTTAATTTACGAGATTCAAACAACTCTTCGGCCGCCTTTACCGGATCAGCATACCGGGCCAGTAAAGGGCGGGTTGATACATCAATCCGGTTAACGCAAATCTCCGGACGGGCGTAAAGCCATACAACCCAACTAAGTTCCCGTAAACGCAATCTGTTCTCCGGACTTAAGACCACTCCGCCACCGCAAGAAATAACAGAGGCTTCCTCTCTTTCCAATAATTCGCCCAACACTCCGGATTCTATTTCCCTAAAACGACTTTCCCCATACCGCTTTATCAATGACGGTATCGTCATGCCACTCCGTCTTTCGATCTCTCGATCCACATCCATACAAGGAAGGTTCAATCGACCGGAAAGCAGGGGTGCTACCGTCGTTTTTCCAACTCCCATAAAACCGATCAGAGAGATATGTACGGGCTTCTTTCTATGGCACGACAAGGCCTCTTTCATCCTGTCAATATCCGGATTGACACCGACAAAACGCCGATAGGCCGGAATTCCCTGGTGCAACAACCAACAACGCCCGTCGACATACGTAACACCTCTTTTAAATGAAAGATCTTTCAAATAAGAACCCTGGTAAATGGCATCCAGCACGATCTGTCCCTCGTGTAACCACTCCTCTTTTATCACTTCTATTCCCGCATATAACGTATTCACTATAATTTTAGTCTCCAAGATTTCGCCGGATAACCTCTCTAATCCACAATACCCGCACCCTACCATTTCCGCAATATGCTTTGCCTTTTCTAAAGTCCGGTTCGCCAAGACCACGGCTCCCCCTTTTACGTGTAAAGCATAGGCAGCAGCTCTTCCAGCACCTCCGGCGCCTATCACCAGACACTTTTCACCGGCAATATTTACTCCTTGTGTCTCAATAGCTCCACTCACCCCATCCACATCCGTATTCATCAACACGTACTCTCCTCCCTGCCGCCACAAAGTATTTCCGGCCTGAAGCATTTTTACCGTCTCCGTTTGAGAAGTATTTTTCCAGTTTTCCATAGATTTAAAGGGAGCGGTTATATTCATTCCCGATAATCCCAGTTCCTGAAATAACGTCATAGCCTCCCCGGCTGAAACAGCAACCATCCGAAAATAGGCCAAATCATTCCTACCAGAAAAAGCCGCATAAAATAACTCCGGACTTTTACTGTGCAAAATAGGATTTCCCGTTACAGCAAAACAAGACATAACACTACAATTCAGTAATCCAACTTTCCAACTCGCCAAAAGAGACAAATTCCTCTTTACATTGTCCGATACCGACAGGTAGAATCAAATGAATACATTCTTTATCTCTCTTTTTATCTTTACGCATGGCCTCCAACAACCGAGAAGCCGGAATTGCGGTTTGTACGGGTAAATGAAAAAGCTCCAACAAACGCATCACCCGGTCAAACTCCTCTCCCGACATATACCCCTTGTACACAGACAGTTTAGACGCCATACACAATCCTATGCTAACAGCCTCACCGTGAAGGGGAATACCGTTTTTTTCCAAAGCATGTGCAAAAGTATGTCCCAGGTTCAATAGACGACGGACTCCTCCCTCCTTCATATCCCGCTCGACAATCGAAGCCTTTATATTCACGGACTCCTTTACCAGAATTTCCAAGCAAGCCCGATCCTTTTGTAACGCCGGATTCGCATGTTCTTCCATATAACAAAACAACCCGGCATCGGCAATCATAGCGGCTTTCACGATTTCCGAAAAACCGGCCGCGTATTCCCGGTCGCCCAAAGTATCCAATAACTCCGGATCACAAATAACAAATTCGGGTTGATTAAAGACACCGAGTATATTTTTATAACCATGATAATTTACTCCGTTCTTTCCCCCCACACTCGCGTCTACCTGCGCAAGCAAAGTAGTGGCCACAAAACCGAAACGACATCCTCTCATATAAATAGAAGCTACAAAACCCGTAATATCACAGACAACGCCCCCACCAAATCCCACGATAAACGTATTCCGATCCGCCTCCAGACGTATCAATTCTTCCGTAATCCGGTCTATCGTCTCCCAGTTCTTGTGGGATTCTCCCCCCCTAATCCGAATTACCTCATAATCCCGCAAAATACCTTGATAAATAGAATAAATGGACTCTTCAGTAATCACAATCACCCTGCACCCCACAGGTAAATACTTTCGCAGAAACCTCGTTTGCTCTCCGATAACGATTCGTGAACCTTGTATGGATATTATACCTGCCATATCAAATTATATTCTGGTATTGTATTCTCGTAATTGTTTCCTTAACTCATGATAACCGGGACAAACCCGCTTTACTAAAGCCCAAAATCTGTCCGAATGATTCTTCTCTATCGTATGGCATAACTCATGTAAAATAACATAATCGATAAGGACATCCGGCAACTTCATCAATTTTATATTAAGACTGATATTGTCTTCTCCCGAGCAACTTCCCCAGTTCGAAAGATTATTCCGAAACGAAAGTTTACCGTATCTAAAACCGTAACGATCGGCTAATTCCTTTACTCTTCCGGGCAAATATCGACGACTCTCCAACCTGTATACCTCAATTAGAAAATTTTCAATATAAGGAGCTACCCGTTCATAGGAAGTTTGAGCCGGAATAAATAAACGGATCTCACTACCGTCTATCCGATAAGAAGGGAGGCTTTCGTCACAAGAGTGTACTTTTAAAAGATGAAATTTAGTTTTTATCTCCGTATTTATTCCTAAACCTACTCCCGTATTCTTCTCATATACCTTCAATTTTGAAAGGTGCTCCCTTATCCATTCTTGTTGGGATATGACAAAGTTCTTGACCTTCCGTTCACTCACCCCGTAAGGAACATTAACCCACACCCCTCTTCCCGGAGCCATCTTTATGGATAAAATCTTAATATGCAAGCCCCGTCTAACTTTGACGCTCCCGATTCCGGGTATTTCTATTTCACCTTTCATCCCCCCCTTCATATACACGAAAACGATTCTCTGCCGCGGAGAATCCGCCATAGAGAACCGTCCACGTCTATGTTTTTTTATTGCTTACGCTTTTTGTATCGTTTCACTCAAACGGGTAAAATGTCCGTCTACCGTTTTCAATAGATCGATAGCAAGCCCTTTAAAATAGGCATGTTTCTCTTTCTTGTCTGCAAACTTTTCCCGGGTATTGATTTTACTTCTCATTTGATTCCGGTAATCGATAACCGATTGTATTATATCAACAACTTCTGCCTCGTGTTCATCGGTCACAGCATTGTAATTCATACAATCTTCGATAACCGCAAAAGTCAAATAATCGACATCTTTCTTCAATCTTCTTATACTTGCCATAACAATATGTATTTAAATTTGAATCAAAAGTACGAAACGAATCTGTCTCTTACAAACTATTTTCGAAATTAATCAATAAATTGCCTTCCAGCATCAAATCCAACACCGCCATGGCCGCCATGGCTTCAACCACAGGAATTGCCCGGGGAACTACGCAAGGGTCATGCCTTCCCTTCCCCTCTACTACTACGTTTTCTCCCCGCATATTGACGGTGTCTTGCTTCAGTCCGATTGTAGATACCGGCTTAAAAGCTACGTTAAAATAGATATCTTCTCCGCTTGAAACACCTCCTAAGATTCCACCCGCGTGATTTGTTTTCGCGTGAATCTCTCCGTTTATTCCCCGGAAAGAATCATTATGTTCGCTTCCCCGGAAAGAAGCAGCCTTAAACCCCTCCCCGTATTCAAACCCTTTCGCCGCATTTATACTCAACATATAGTAAGCCAAGCGAGCCTGCAAACGATCGAAAACCGGTTCTCCCACTCCCACCGGAACCCCGCGTATCACGCAAGAAACGATACCTCCGACAGAATCTTTTGCCTGTTTTACCTCCTGAATCTGCCGAATCATTGTTTCCGACACTTCAGGATCGGGACATCCCACCGCACTCTCCATTACCCGGTTCAAATCCAGTTCCCGGTAATCCCGTTCCAAACATACCGCACCTATCCGGGAAGTATAACCCTGCACGGAGATTCCCTGTAATGCCAGTACTTGCCGGGCAATAGCCCCTCCAACCACCCGGGCAATATGCTCCCGGGCCGAAGCCCTTCCTCCTCCACGGTAATCCCGGATACCGTATTTTTTTAACCAGGCGTAATCGGAGTGGGAAGGCCGATATACCTCCTTTAACGCATCATAATCTTCACTTCGCTGATCTTCGTTATGCACAGAAAAGCCGATAGGCATTCCCGTTGTAACCCCTTCCCATATCCCCGAAAAAATCTCTAACCGATCCTGTTCGTTTCGCCCTGTCGTCAGGTCCGATTGGCCAGGCCTACGCCGATCCAACTCTTGTTGTATCGCCTCGATCGACAAACGAACGCCGGCAGGACATCCGTCCACCACTCCGCCTATTGCCTTCCCGTGAGATTCCCCGAAAGAAGTTAACGTGTATAATTTACCGATTGTATTCCCAGCCATACGATTTGTTTTTAACGACTCAAATATAAAAAAAGAGAGAATCGTTTCCAACTCTCTCTTCATTTTAGATATCTTTTACTCTCTATTAGTGACAGCATCCGTCACCGCAAGAGTGTTCCGAATCGCATCCACCCTCAGATCCGCATCCATGACATCCGCCGCACTTGGAAGAATGAAGCTTTTCCAGTTCTTCATCCGTAGCATCCCTTACGGCCAAAACCTTTCCTTTAAAATAGAGATCCTTTCCCGCTAACGGATGATTAAAATCCATCTTCACGTTCTCGTCATCCACCCCAACGATAACACCTTCCAAATGGCGTCCTAAACTATCCATCATGGGTAAGGAATTCCCCACAGCCAACTCCTCCGGTGAAACTTCTGCAAATATATTTTTAGGAAGATCTACAATCATGTCCTGATTCACTTCACCATAGGCATTTGTCATCGGAATCTTAAAATCAAAAGAATTACCCGTGTTCAAATTCAACAGATTCATCTCAAAATATTCCAACGTCTGACCTTGTCCACAAATGAATTCCAACGGAGTATCAGCATCAGCCATTTCCAAAATCTCCCCATCCGGTTCTGTTCTCAATTCATAGCTTACGCTCACAAATTTATTTTTTGTAATCATCTCGTAGTTTTTTAATTATTCATCTGCAAAAGTAGGATTTTTTACCTGAAGAACAATACATATTCCGGTTAATATCCTACAAAATAATAAATATCCGGAAAACAATCGGTACCGGCATCTACAGAAGCCATGTATTCAAATGTTTTCCGGATATATACAAGGAAGTCCTTCTCAATGAACCGGATTATTCAACAATAACGACACGATTCAATTGAATTTCGCCATTATACAAACCGGCGACTCCACCTTTACCAATTACTTCCAACTGATTCGGATTTACCCCGAACTTCTTAATCAAAGCATCGGCCACGTTACGAGCTCTCTTCTCACTTAACTTTTGATTATAAGCCGGAGTTCCGGTTGCCTTATCCGCGTAACCCGTTACTTTATATTTCTTATTCGGATTTTCTTTGATAATTTCCGCATAATATTTCAGGTTAATCATCTCCTTTGTGGTAATATTAGCTTTATTGATTTTGAAGAAGATAGCCAAAGGAGCGGCTTTACTCTCTTTCGCAACCTGTACGGCCTCCTGTCTTACTTTTGCACGTTCCTGAGCCAAAGCATCTTGTAATTGCTCTGCACGCACGGTCTGCTCTGCCAACAAAGCTTCTACTGCTGCCAAATCTGCCGGAGAAATACCGGTAGAGATGATTTCAGCTTTTTTCTCTCTTCTGAATTTCCGTTGGTTAAACTTATAGGTAAATCCGGCAGAAACACCAAGGATTCCTTCTCCCCGGCTACCACCGACCTGTCCGTCAAACTTCTGAGGAACCAAAGAGCCCTTAATCTCCACGTTAAAATCGAAAGCATCCGATAAACGGAATTTATTGATCAAACCGCCAACAAACATAAAATCGGTCGTTCCGTCCGACTGGCAACCATGTATCATACCGAATCCAGCAAAAGGTATGGCCTCATAAAAACGATCGGTACGATAACCCCCGATCCAGTTAGAAAGATTTAACAATCCATCCACGTGAATATTAAACTGTTGCCATTTTTGTTTGTAAAGTCCTTCCCCTTTATTGGAAACTCCCTTCGCGTAAATATTATTCGGATCATTCGTTAATCCTCTCAATGTAAATCCTCCGGCTTGTATCCGGGCTCCCAACGTGGGAACAATCCATTTTCCGATTGAAAAATCAAAAGTCGGCGTGATCCGTCTCCCGAAATCTTCCTTGGAATCAAATTCTCCGAAATAAACTTGTCCTCCGGCACTTATCGAGATAAACCAATTATCCCAGAACCGATTTGTAACAAATCCACTCCATGAAGGGGCTTGTTCTTTCTCCTTCACTTTTACTTTCACTTCTTCTTTTTGTGCAGCTGCTATTAAAGGCATAACTGCAACCAATAGCATAAATAGAGTCTTTTTCATCTTCTTTCATTTATTTTAGTAACTTGCATTTTCTAAGTCTGACAGATGTCATGCTTTCGAACAACTGAAATACGCAAGATCACCCTCAAAATGTTACATCTCGAAGTGTATGAATCCCCTTTTATGCCTTGTTTTTAAATTAATTTAATTAATATTGTCCGATAATAAGTATATTTTAGCTTAACAGTCGCAAAGATTTCACGAATTAATCCAAATAATAAAACTATCCTCGTCTTCTAAAATTCATGATCCTATTTGTCCACAGAAATAAATACGGTGATAATCCTTAATTATGCTCCCATTTTAATTTGTTACACACAAAATAATTTAATACTTTCGCATCAATTTACATGAATCAAAATGTGTAGTTACGATTATATTATTGTCGGAAGTGGTTTAGCGGGTTTGTATACGGCTTATCAGGCCTCTCTTTATGGAAAAGTGGCATTGTTGACTAAATCCAATATAAGAGAAAGTAATTCATACTTCGCACAAGGGGGAATCGCTGCCGTAACAGACGAACATGACACCCCGTCTTTTCACTTTCAGGATACAATTATAGCCGGAAGGGGACTTTGTGACTATCCCGCTGTTAATATTCTGGTAAACGAAGGCCCCCGGAGAATACAGGAACTTATCGACGAGGGAATGCACTTCGACACGGAAAACGGGACCTTAGCACTTGGCTTGGAAGGAGGACACCACCAAAAACGGATTTTACACGCGGGAGGAGATGCAACCGGAAAGATGATCACTAATTTCGTCATCGATAAAGTAGAACATTGTCCGAACGTCACGGTTTTCGACAATCACGCCGTAATCGATCTATTAATAGATGAATACGGATGTTATGGCGTACGTTGTTGGGATTTCAATGAAAACCGGGAGGAAATTTTCACCGGAGATAATATCTTTTTAACCTCCGGAGGAGCCTCTGCCATCTATAAACGTACAACCAATCCTCATTCGACGATTGGAGACGGATTGGCTCTTGCTTATTTTGCCGGATGTGAAATTGCCGATATGGAGTTCATCCAATTTCACCCTTCCGCCATATATACCCCCACGGGAGAAGCTTACCTCGTAAGCGAAGCTGTCCGCGGCGAAGGAGCCCATTTACTCAATCAACAAGGAGAAAGATTTATGGTGGGTAAACATGAATTGGCCGAACTGGCACCCCGGGATATCGTGGCCCAATCCATATTCGAACAGATGCAAAAGCATCACCAGGAATACGTGTATCTTTCATTGAAACACTTGGATCCTCAAAAAATAAAAAAACGTTTTCCAAACATATTCGAAAAGTGTATGGAATTAGGGATAGATATGACCGACCGTATACCCGTAGCTCCGGCAGCTCATTACACGGTCGGAGGAGTACGAACGGATTTGGCAGGACGTACTAATATCCCTCACCTCTACTGTTGTGGAGAATTAGCATCATCGGGAATTATGGGAGCAAACAGATTGGCCTCCAACTCCCTGATTGAATGTCTTGTATTCGGTAAACGAGCCGTGGAAGATTCGATAAAAAACAAAAGAGTACAACCTGTCCCGGTGGTGGTTTCCCGTTTCAAATTACTGCCGGAAAGGCAGGGCGCTTATTTGGAACTAAAAAACAAGATCGCCGATATCATGACCCGAAATGCAGGTATTATCCGGACAGAATCGGGTTTACAACAAGGACTCGACGATTTGAACGAATTACTATCGGAGCAGACTTTCGAAGAAGACGAATACTATTCATTGGTGAGTAAAAATCTAATCTACGTTGCCGGATTGATCGTACAATCGGCCTTATACCGTAAAGAGAGCCGCGGAGGCCATTTTCGGGCCGACTATCCTAATCAGGATGACAACGTCTATGTATGTCACATCATTCAACAATTAAATCACGAGATAAAAAAATCTCCTGTAAATTTAAACATGAAATAATTAAATATATGCAAAACGATAGCCTCATTGAACGACTAATCGATCTCGCCATCGAAGAAGATATCTCCACAGGAGATATAACGACCAATGCCATTATTCCGGGTCATTCCAGGGCCATTGCCGAAATGAAGGCAAAAGCCGATGGAGTTGTCTCCGGACTGGAGATAGCCCGAAGAGTATTCGAACGATTTGAAAAAGACATCGTTTGGACTCCGTTGGTAAGTGACGGTACCCCCGTGAAAAAGGGAGACATTATTCTACGTATCGAAGCCAGTTATCGCACCCTGTTATGCGGAGAACGCCTCTCCTTAAATATCCTGCAACGGATGTCCGGAATTGCCACCGCCACGGCACAATACATGAAGGAGTTGTCCGGAACGCACACCCAATTATTAGATACCCGTAAAACAGCTCCCGGACTAAGAGTATTGGATAAAATGGCCGTTCATCAGGGAGGAGGAACCAATCACCGGATGGGACTATACGATATGATTATGTTGAAAGACAATCACATCAAAGTAGCGGGAGGAATCCCCAATGCCGTAAAACAGGTTCGAGCCAATTTACCGTTAAGTATCAAACTGGAAGTGGAAACGACAAACCTGGAAGAAGTACAAGAAGCTATCGATTGCGGGGCCGACATCATCATGCTTGATAATATGAGCAATGAAATGATGGCAAAAGCCGTAAAAATGATTGCCGGAAGAGCCAAAACAGAGGCTTCCGGAAACATGAGTATTCCCCGGTTAAAAGAGGTGGCGGCAACAGGAGTGGATTACATTAGTGTCGGAGCCCTGACTCATTCGGTGACGGCATTGGATATCAGTATGAATATCACCGGTAATCAAAAATAATTTCATTATCTTTGGTCCTCAAAAGGAAAAATTATGACAACGACAGAGATCATCGACAAAATAAAGCAGTTAAAAGCAGAAAAAAATGCTATTATTCTGGCTCATTACTATACCCGGCCCGAGGTTCAGGACATTGCGGATTATTTAGGAGACTCACTCGGACTATCCCGCATGGCAGGGAATACGGATGCCCGAATAATTGTTTTCTGCGGAGTACACTTTATGGCAGAAACGGCCTCTATTATTTCACCGGAGAAAAAAGTACTAATCCCTGCTAAAGGAGCAGGATGTTCTCTGGCGGAAAGCGTAACGGGTTATGATCTTTTACAATGGAAGAAGGCAAATCCCGACGGACTGGTAGTAAGCTACGTGAATACGACAGCAGAAGTGAAAGCCTATACGGATTATTGCTGTACTTCATCCAATGCGTTAAAAGTCGTACAAAGCCTACCCGGAGATAAAAAAATCCTTTTCGTCCCGGACAAAAACCTGGGGGCCTATATCCAAAAGGTCACCGGAAGAGAGATGGAAATCTGGGACGGAGACTGCTGTGTTCACGATAAGATCGATGCCGGCATGGTGTTGGAAAAATTAGAACAATACCCGGAGGCCGACGTTTTGATTCATCCGGAATCTTCCTGTTCGGCTGACGATCGTATCCTGAATCATCCGCGGGCATTCATGTACTCCACGGCAGGTATTATCAAACACGCGAAAGAATCGCCCAAAAATCAATTTATTATCGCAACCGAATTAGAAACCATACATAAGTTACAACAAGATAATCCGACAAAAGAGTTTATCCCGATCCATCCCAAAACCATTTGCGGACAAATGAAAAAAGTGACGTTGGAAAGTGTTTTGGAGGCCCTGGAAAAAGAGCAGTATGAAGTACGGATTCCGGATGAGTTAAGAGAAAAAGCCTGGCTACCCATCCAGCGTATGTTGGAAATCGGCTAACATAAAAAAGCTCGTGATCCTGTTAGGATCATTTAATCATTTAATCATTTAATCACTTAATTACAAAATTGCAACATGAATATATCACTGAACTGGTTAAAAGACTATTTGAAAATCAACCGAAGCACGGAAGAGATTTGTAAAATTCTGACAAGTATCGGTCTGGAAGTTGGCGGTTACGAAGAATTTGAAGCGATAAAAGGAGGTTTGAAAGGATTAGTCGTGGGGCACGTATTGACGTGTGAACCTCATCCTGATTCGGACCACCTTCACGTGACTACGGTTGACCTCGGGCAAGGAGAACCGGAACAAATCGTATGCGGAGCGCCTAACGTCGCTGCCGGGCAGAAAGTGATCGTTGCAACCATCGGTACAACACTATACAAAGACGACGAAGAGTTCGTAATAAAAAAATCAAAAATCAGAGGGGTTCCTTCCAACGGCATGATATGTGCAGAAGATGAAATCGGAGTCGGAACGGACCACGCGGGCATTATGGTACTCCCGGAAAATACTCCTGTAGGCATACCCGCCGCAGATTATTTTAATATTTACCGCGATACCACGATCGAAATAGATATTACGCCCAACCGAATAGACGGAGCTTCCCATCTCGGAGTAGCCCGCGACTTGGCAGCTTTCCTCCAACAAACGGAAGATATTCATTATACATTACCCTCCGTGGAAACCTTTAAACCGGACCGCACGGATACTCCCATCTCAATACGGATAGAACGTCCCGAAGCCTGCCGGCGTTATGCAGGAATTTGTATAGAGGGAGTAACGGTAAAACCCTCTCCGGAATGGCTACAAAACAGGATGAAAGCGATCGGTCTGCATCCTATCAATAACATCGTAGATGTCACCAACTATATTCTTTTCGGTTTGGGACAGCCTCTCCACTCTTTCGATAAAGATAAGATCAAAGGAAACGAAGTCATTGTCAAGAGCGTAGCGAAGGGAACTAAATTCACTACGTTAGACGGAGTGGAAAGGGTATTGCACGAAGACGATCTGATGATCTGTAACCAAGAGAAACCCATGTGTATCGCTGGTGTTTTCGGAGGTTTAGAAAGCGGTATTTCAAGTTCCACCACCGGTGTATTTCTGGAAAGCGCCTGTTTTGATCCTGTTTTCGTTCGTAAAACAGCCCGTCGTCATGGCTTGAACACGGATGCCTCTTTCCGATACGAGAGAGGAACAGATCCCAATATCGTGATATATGCCTTAAAATTAGCCGCATTACTGATCAAAGAAGTTGCCGGAGGTAAAATTACATCCGAAATCATCGATATTTATCCCGAACCGGTCAAAGATTTCGAGGTAAATATAGAATACGCCCACGTGGACCGTTTGATCGGTAAAAAGATCGAACACGAAAAAATAAAAAAGATATTACAAGCTCTGGAAATTAAAATCGTAAAAGAAGAAGAAAAGGGACTATTGTTGAACGTTCCTCCTTACCGGGTCGACGTGAGAAGAGAAGCCGATGTCATAGAAGATATTCTACGGATTTACGGTTTCAATAACGTGGAAGTTCCTGCAAAGGTAAATTCAACGCTTAGTTATTCCGAAAAACCGGACGATTTCCGGTTAAAAAATCTGATTTCCGATCTATTGGCTGCCAACGGATTCAACGAAGTTATGAATAACTCCCTGACCAAGGCCAGTTATTTCGAAGAGACGGAAACCTATAAGCCGGAACATACTGTTATGCTGTACAATCCGCTCAGTTCGGATTTGAACGCAATGCGTCAGTCTCTGCTATTCGGCGGACTGGAAAATATAAGTTACAACATCAACCGCAAAAACAATAACCTGAAATTATTCGAATTCGGTAAATCATATACCTTCTATAAAAAAGAAGGAGTAGACAATCCCTTAAAACAATACAAAGAAGAAGATCTACTGGCATTGTTTGTTACCGGAAACAAAAACAACCTGAATTGGAACGCCAAAGAGGTAAAAACAGACTTTTTCTATCTAAAAGGTTATTGCGAGATGATTCTAAATCGACTGGGAATCAATCCAGACTACCTGAAAACGGAAGAGACGGACAAGGATATCTTCAAAGAGGGATTAACTTACAAGATGGGC
Source organism: uncultured Sanguibacteroides sp. (assembly GCF_900543425.1). Classification (GTDB taxonomy): domain Bacteria; phylum Bacteroidota; class Bacteroidia; order Bacteroidales; family Marinifilaceae; genus Gabonibacter. The sequence goes on from NZ_UQRQ01000008.1 coordinate 55,166, forward strand.
GATAAACATATAGTCTCCCTGGGAATTTTGAGTAAATTACCCCTAAAAAAGACAGATGTCAATCAAGAGGTCTATTATGCCGAATTCTCGTGGGAAAATATTTTAAAAACCCTGAAGAACCATAAGATTACCTTCACCCCTATGCCGAAATTTCCATCGGTGAAACGAGACTTGGCCTTATTGTTGGATAAACAAGTCAGCTTTAAAGAGGTAAAAGAGTTAGCATTGCGGACGGAAAAATCTTTACTGAAATCAGTTACTCTTTTTGATGTATACGAGGGTGAGAAATTAGGAAACGGTAAAAAATCATATGCTGTCAGCTTCACCTTGTTAGACGAAGAGAAAACGCTTACGGATAAACAGATTGATAAAATCATGAACAAGTTGATCGGTGCTTACAAACACCAGTTTAACGCCGAGATTCGATAACCTATACGGCAGGGGATTCCCTGCCGTATTTTTCAATTGTTTTGATCATGGCCTCATACAAATCGTTACTTCCCTCCTTTCTTTTAATCATCGCTTACTTTATTGCAGACGAGTTTTTTGGACCTAAAATCGGACTACTCGCTGCCATTATATTGGGAGGAGGCGAATTTTTGTATGCTTTATTCAAAGAAAAACGGGTCGATAAAACCATTTTATGGAATACCGTTTTATTCATTGCGTTGGGAATTTTGTCCGTAGTCTTCGAAGGAAGTTCCTTAGAAAAACTTCAGCCGGCCGTTATCGAAGCAGCCTTAACTTTTCTATTGGGTATCTTTGCTTTTTCCAAGGCCGACATCACGCAAACCATGCCTGCCTCTTATCGACGTTCCATACAGATTACTCCGGAACAACAAAATGCTATGCGCCGCATGATTAAATTTCTATTCTACCTTTTGGGAATACATACTTTAATCGTATTTGTCGCAGCCTTTTTTGCCCCTGAATCGACCTATTCATTTATTAACGGCCCGTTGCTATACCTGTTGATCGGTTTATTTTTTATCACCTTGTTTATCAAAAACAGAATACTCGCCAGAGCAGCCCGTTACGAGGAGTGGTTACCCGTGGTAGATGAAAAAGGAGAGGTTATCGGCAAAGCCACCAGACGTAGTTGCCATTCCGGCTCCAAATTACTCCATCCGGTCGTTCATCTTCATCTGATCAATTCAAAAGGAGATATCTTTTTACAAAAACGGAGCCAGAAAAAAGACCTTCTTCCGGGAATGTGGGATACGGCCGTAGGAGGCCACGTGGGATACGGCGAAAAAATCGAAGAGGCCCTAAAACGAGAAACATCCGAAGAGTTGGGAATTCGCCAATTCAAAGCACGCTTCTTAGGTTCCTACGTATGGGAATCTCCCCGGGAACGAGAATTGGTTTTCTCCTTTCTTTCTACCTCCCATGACCCGATCGATATCCATAACGACGAAGTAGAAGAGGGCCGTTATTGGAGCCGTCAGGAAATAGAAGACAATCTACAAAACAATATTTTTACTCCGAACTTTATTCACGAATATTCCCGGATGCTAAAGAAACGCACGGTATAATCTTGGCAAGCAACACATAAGACCTATTGACAGGGAATGTCTTTCAAACTAAATATACAATAATAAATATTTCATTTATTATCACACACATATTTTAATTATTATATTATATATTTGTAAAAAATAGAATATTATCATGACCTCAAGTTTTGATACACGGATCATGATTTAATTATTTTTAACGTTAAACACATTACTGAAAATTAAATATGAATTTTCGAAATGTTGGCTTACTTGCCTGTTACGAGATAAAAACGATCTCGAGAGAATGGAGTTTCCGAATGGTCACCGTGTTAAGCGTATTGATTGTCACTTCTCTCCATGTTATAACACAAAGCAATTTAGTTGAACCGGAATGGATTGCCATATCGTTACCCTCGGCCATTCCATACTCTAATGCTTGTTTAGTGATTTCCCTTCAAATGATTATCATCATTTTTTTCGCAGGAAATTTTTTGCGGGGAAACCGTCCCGAGGGAAGTAACTCGGCCCTGTCGGCACGTCCTTACTCGAATCTGGAACTGCTGTGGGGTAAAACAACAGGGTTTCTGATTTTAATGTTTGGGGTGGCTCTTCTTCAAGGGACAATAGCGATTTTCATTCATTTGTTCGGGAGTGATTCTCCCTTTGTCCTTTATCCTTACGTTTTTTATTTCTTCACCTTAACTTGCCCGATACTCTTTTTTTTCACGGGTTTGACGATGTACGTGAAAGGAATAACTCGTACTCCGGCACTTGCTATCGTGTTATTAATAGGTTCGTTGTACTTTTTCCTAAGTTTTGGCAGCGAATTATTTTATGGTGCTTTCGACGTGTCAGCCATCTCGTTACCCAACACCTTCTCCGACCTCACGGGATTTACGGGCTTAGGCGGTTACCTGTTACAGAGATCTTCTTTTTTAGCCTGGGGATGCGGCTTGATCCTCCTGAGTATCTCTTTTGTTAACAGGCTTCCTTCCGGCACGAAAAGTAATTTCTCAATCGGGCGACAAGGTGTGTGGTTCGTGGTACTGGGCCTAATCTTTTCCGGATTTTACACGGAAAGTTTTATCCGGCGTGATCATGAACGAAAGACGATCCGTGAAACATTGGCCAAATATCAACCCACGCCTAAAGTCAGCATCACAGATCACAATATTGAGTTTAAACAGGAAGGATATACCTACTCGGCATCCAGTAGGCTAAATTTACTGAATACAAATAATCAAAAGATAGATTCCGTTATCTTATACCTGAACTCCGGGCTAAAAGTGTTAAAATTAACATATAGAGGAAAGGCTATCCCCTTTAGACGGGAACATCAGGTTTTAACCCTTCCCCTATCAATGAAACCGGGAGAAACAAAACAAATCGAGATAGAGTATGGGGGATCGATCTCCTCCGTCGTTTGTTACCCGGAAATCGTCGATATAGATTCTCTCGCGAAAAACCGCCTCTATTACCAGTACAACATGGGACAAAATTATTATTACCTCCAACCGGACTATACCCTACTGACCCCCGAATGCTTGTGGTATCCCACGAGCAAACCCAATGTTAACGTCAATTTACCCCTCTCCACGGACCAGGATTACACCCGTTTCACATTACTGGTAAAGGGAGAACCTTCCAGAACGGCAATATCCCAGGGAGAAGAAACGAGAGAAGGAGAAAACACCCGTTTTATGAATAAAATCGCCTTACCCGGGTTAACCCTTTGCATGGGCGACTATACCCGAAAAAGTTTACAAAAAAATGGGATATTATATGAAATATTCTTGTTCAGGGACCATGAATACCTTATCCCTGAGGAGATCACTCCGGAGGAAGCTATAAAAAGTTGGAAAAGGATGTTCGGATATAACGACAAAGCATACGTTTTTACTAAATTAAACCTGGTAGAGACCCCTATTCATTTTTGCGCCTACAGCAGAAACTGGAAAAATAATAGCGAGCAAGTGCAACCGGAAATCATACTCCGTCCGGAAAGAGAAGCGTTACTTCCTTGGACATTTAGTATAAAAAGTAACCAAGAAAATCAGTTCTTGGACTGGTACATGAATTACCTTGCTTCTGGTACAAGAGATTTTCCCATGGGGAATATGTTTTTTAACCGCTTAACCGGAAATTACAATACAAAAAAAATAAAAAATGAAAGTGATATTTATTTCCTACAACAAAAAGATCACTACAACGTGTATTCTTCCTCTCCCGAGTTTACCGGAATAAATCGTTTGTTTCATTACATGCAACAAGGTTTTTATACAAACTTCAATGATGGAGTGAATGTTTATTATATAGGGAAAAATCTTAGGGACCGGAATCTTGCAGAAGTATTAGGTGAACCAAACGATGAAAAAGAAGTGGATAAGGCAATATATGCCAGGGGATATTATTTTCTCAAGTATATTTTATATCGCCCTGTTTCCCCGGAGGAGTTCGAACGCTTTAACTCCAACTTTATCCAAAGTCACGCTTTTCAGAGTTTCAGTTATGAAAAATACTGTGAGGAATTTGAAAATCAATTTGGGATACCCCTTTTGGAGCTAACCCGGAATCTATATAACGAAAATGGTTTCCCGGCTTTCCATTTTAAAGATGCGCAAGTGGACGACGTGGAAACTGTGGACGGAAAGCTAGGATATGTGTTCAGTATTAAAGTATGGAATAAGGGAAAACGAAATGGAATTCTTTCTTTTAAACATGTGGATGACATAGAGAAAAGAGAGTATTTTATCCCGAAAGGAAGTTGTAAAGAAATCAAAATATATTTCGAGGGAGATCGGGATAGTTACACGATTATATTATATACGAATGATTCTCAGAATCTTCCTTCATACTATACTTTTAACGAATTCCCTGAAAAAGGAATAATCGAAAAACCTGTAGATGGAATCTTTGAAACAGACACCCTTGCTTTTGCCCCGGAACCAAACGTATATATCGTGGACAACGAGGATCCGGGGTGTCGTATTGTAGAGCATCGTCGGTCTATAGAGAAATTACGCAAAAGTCACAAGACTCGTTGGTATTGGTTAGACAACGAAAATGCCTATGGAGAAGTTTCCAAAACTTTTTTCAGAAAAGCAGCAAAAGGGAATTCGGAAATCGAGTGGGAAGTAAATTTACCGGAATCTGGAAAGTATGAGTTGTTTATTTATAATCCTCTTGAAAAAAGTAAAAATTACCTTAGAAAAAGAAAAGAAAGAGAAACTTGGATACAAAAATATCGTTTTGTCCATGACAAAGGAAAAGAAGAAGTTGAAGTCGCCCTGTTGGAGGCAGAACACGGTTGGGTATCGCTCGGGACATATCAATTTCATGCCGGGAAGACAAAGATTACTTTGTCCGGACAAGGTGCCAATCGCTATCAATACATGTATGCAGATGCGGTAAAATGGGTTAAAATTAAATAATCGTATTTATATTCTCTGGAACAAAAGGTAAAGAGATTACAATCACATTTAAGCTTATCATCAAATTTCTAACGGTCAGAAAAATATTGGAATCCAATTATAAAAAAATAAATATTAGAGAGATAAAATAAAAAAGATATGAAAGCAAATAAGTTTTTTATTATATTGATACTGATGTTAGTATCAAATATTGTATTTGCCTCAGGCAACGGTAAAGTGCTTTTGAGAATCAAACCACCGAAAAATGAGGGAGGAGGAGCTTTGAAACGCTATCGTATTGAATATAGAAAATTTCAGGAAATACGTTGGGAGGAAATAAAAGAAAGACCTGAGGTAAAAAAAATCAACGGTAAGTATGTTGAACAAGAGTATCAAGTTAAAGAATTAGAAGAAGGAGAGAAGTATGTTTTTAGGGTAATGGCCGAAAATGTAATAGGACCAGGAGGCCCAGGCCCAGTATCGGAAAATGTTGAAGCAAGAGAAAGTGATCCTCTAAAAATCGAAGTACAGAGCGGAGAAGGATTAGGAGGCAAAAGTAAAAGTTGTTTTTCTTATTTATCCAAGACTCCTATCGTAAATCAAGGAACACTACTCATTTACAGGAAAGAAGACTAATTTAAATATATCCATTACAAAATCAAAATAGTTTATTAATCATATTCTCTCTAATATTTTATTTATAGACAAAGTCAATAAAATTTTTGTATAAGAAGAGACTGTCCGACAAAGACAGATCTGAATAGGCAAAACGAGATTTCTTTAAGAGATCTCGTTTTCTTTCTTTCCCCCCAAAAAAATAAGGTTTTATCAGCTGAATTTCAGTAATAAAACCTTATTTTGGGGAGATATCTTTGTTTTCGATAAAATAAATGTATTATTTAGGCAAACCAAATCGGGTTCTGAAATCTTTCAGTTCAATCACGAAATCGTCCATGGCGACAAATTCCGCATCACTGATATTTTCACCTTTATGCTCTATCGATTTATAGCGAGCCGCATAATCCGCTATTTCGGTAGAGAATTTCTTGTAATAGGTAGAATAAGTTCTCACGTGTAAAGTGGGGACATTACTTCCCATTTCGAATTCAAGTTTACGCAACCAACCGTCGCCTATTCCGTACGGGGTATTGAAATAAGGATTCAATGGTTGTCCGTGCTCCACTCCCACTTCACCTCTTTCCTGATAGTCGGCCAAGATTTGATATACTTCTCCCCCTTTGTCGTTTTTATCCATTCTCCTGTTTTGTCCATGTTCGTGTCCGCAAAGTACCAGAAAGATTTGAGCATTTTTCGAAATAAATTTACTCCATAGCTCTTCGGCATTATTATGATGATCGGAATCCGCCAGTTTCAAATCGACAATCGGATTAGCTTTACGTTGTCCTTTGGTATCGAGGTAATCGTGAGTCGTTAAGATGGTCGGATAATCTTTGTATTTGTCCAACACAGATTGAGCCCACGCGAGCACATCATTCGAGGGGGACATTTCCAAACCCAGATGAATAAATGTATATCCTCCGGCACGAATCATTTGCACAGAATTTGCCCCGCCGTTGTATGAATCAAGATACCAATCCTTTTGCGCAAAATACTTTGTATCGCACCCCAGAAGAGCATTGAAATTAGACAAACCTCCGATATGCAACATACCGATGTATTCCGGTAGATTCCCCAATATTTGAGAAGGATCGCTCACGGGAATCCATTTCGAATCACTCCACATAGCATCGTAGTCATGATTTCCGGGAACCGCACCGAAAGGGACCGATGCCTGATGCAAAATATCCAATCCTTTTTTTGCTATCGGCAATTCCACGTTATACACTCCTTCCGGTGAAACCTCTATCTCTGTCGAAAAATAGGGATTGGAAATGGCTTTGAACCCTCTTGCCGCATGTTCCGGATCCATATCGAGTGTTTGATGTTGCCACAAATCACCTACTGAAATGGCAAACACGATATCTCCACCCTTTGACTCCGAATGATCCGCAATGTATTGCATCTGTTGAATGAATAATTCCGAACAATCCAACGCAAATCCCTTCGATTTCTGATGTTTAAAGTCCGTCATGTTTTGAGCATCCGGAATTACAGCAATGGTAAAAGAAGTCTTCGTATTAACCGGCCCTGTTGAACCATCATCTTCACAAGACGTGATTACGAGCATCGTTAACGCACACAAAACAGCACATGTTCTAACAAATACATGTTCCTTAAATAATAATAACTTGTTCATGGTTTATTTTTTTTTGTTCGCACAAAAAAAGAGCAACAATGTTACAGCTATGCAACAGAAAAATTAAGATCCAGTGACTGCATAAATTATTCGGGTAGGAACAAAAAAAGCTATCTTTTCAGATAGCTCTCTCTATTTTTTACAACACAATTTCAATACTCATCCTCGTTAAAGAAAAAATCATCTTTACTGGGATAATCCGGCCAAATATCCTCGATGCTTTCGAATATCTCTTCATCGTCTTCAATATCCTGAAGATTTTCAATAACTTCCATAGGCGCCCCCGAACGAATGGCATAGTCTATCAACTCATCTTTTGATGCAGGCCAAGGTGCATCTTCCAATTTAGAGGCAAGTTCCAGTGTCCAATACATGATATATCGTTTTAGAGTAATTTTCTATATTTTGCCGCGAATATATGTTTTATTTCTAATAATACAACTCTATTCGTGCTACAAGATATTATTTAGAATAAATATAAATAATAGACTCCTCATCCATAATAAAATAGCGCAAAAGTTTCATGCCCTGTTACTCATCATCCGAGAAATGAATCAATACTTTACGATAAGTATTAAATATCTTCGCCTTAGATACGAACCCTATATATTTATATTCCTGAATAACAGGCAGATTCCAGGCTCCAGACTCCTCGAATTTTTTCATCACCTTCTCCATCGAATCCTCGATATCTATAACGACGGAAGGAGCCGTCATAAAGTCACGAACATAAGTTTTGGAGTACATCTCCTGATTGAACATTACCTTACGGATATCATCCAACAAAACAATTCCCAACAAATGTCCGTCAGCATCCAACACGGGAAAAAGATTACGACTCGACTTGGAAACAATCTTGACCAAATCACCTAAGGTAGCATCAATTCCGATGGTCTGAAAATCCGTCTCCACCACCTTATTCAATTTCATCAAAGTCAGAACGGCCTTATCTTTATTATGAGTCAACAAATCACCTTGCATCGCTAATCGACGGGCATAGATAGAATAAGGTTCCATCCCGCGGCTCGTCAGATAGGACATAACCGAAGTCAACATCAAAGGTAGAAGTAACGCATAACCGCCCGATATTTCAGCGATCAGGAACATGGCCGTCAAGGGGGCATTCATTACTCCGGACATCACCCCGGCCATTCCCGCCAAAACAAAATGACTCTCCGGAACCTCACGAATACCGCTCAGGTTAATTAGCATAGCTAACAGATAACCTGCAACTCCTCCCGTAAACAGACTCGGAGCAAAAACACCACCGACCCCCCCACTACCATTAGTCAATGCCGTGGCTATAACTTTTATGAACACCATACCGATAACAAAAAGCGGCAGTATCCATATTTTATCCCGAAAATCAAAGAAGTATGTATTATTCAACAACTTATCCGGCTGTCCCCCCATCATCGTATCCAAGGCCGTATATCCCTCACCGTATAACGGAGGAAAAACAAAAATAATGACACCCAACAACGCTCCTCCGATCGCCATCTTCTTAAACGGATGTTTGATCTTATTCAGAAAATGCTCCACCCGAAGATTCATCCGGATAAAATAGACGGAAAGAAGTCCCGTACATACTCCTAATAATACGTAATAAGGAAAATTTCCCATGGCAAACTTATCCGTAATCTGGTATGAAAACAGAAAACCGTCTCCCATAAAAAAGAAAGCGATCACGTAAGAAGTAATAGCCGTAAACATCAGGGGAACGAGCGAAGCCATCGTCAAATCCAGCATCAATACCTCCATCGTGAAAACGATACCGGCAATAGGAGCTTTAAAGATTCCCGCAATGGCTCCCGCGGCACCACATCCGACCATTAACGTCATAACCTTATAGTTCATACGGAAAAGACGAGCCAGATTCGAACCAATGGAAGCTCCCGTTAAAACAATCGTGGCCTCCGTTCCCACCGAACCACCAAAGCCAATGGTCAACGTACTCGCTATCATCGAAGAATAGTTATTATGAGGTTTAATCATGCTATTCCTCCGGGATATGGCATACAAAACTTTAGTTACCCCGTGACTGATATCCTCCTTGACAAAATACTTCACGAACAAGGTGGTCAACAATATACCGATAAAAGGGTAGACAAAAAAAAGGAGACTACCGCTATCGACCTGCATTCTCTCCGTAAAAAATATATGCGTGTAATGCACCATATTTTTCAACAAAACTCCGGCAAGTCCCGTTACGACCCCTACCAGTATACTTAATATCACGATAAATTGCTTCTCCTTGATATTACGCACACGCCACATTAAAAATTTCCCAAGAAACCCCTTCTCGCCAGTTGACTCAACCATATTTCTAATTCCTTTTATCGGTTCTTCTTCACACTCTTTAACGAACCGTATTCGGGGTAAAATTCAAGACTCATTCCCTCGTTATTAATCACATCCAAAGGAAATATCTTTGTATACCCTAATTGCGGAATAACACATTGTTTCGTAACCAGATTTTTATTACCACAAGTTAAAACCAGATTAGCAACGGCCGGAACTCGATAAGTCACCCCTATCACAGGCTTATGGGCAGAATCATTCTCCTTCGGAGGTAAAATCACATTCTGCACTTCAATTATATAGGGTTCGGCCGACACGTTATTTTTAGCGGCAATACCGCTTGTTTTCGAAAAACGGAAGAGGGTTACCGATTCATCCGCTTTTTGCGGCATATAAACAAACTCCCGTCTCACCTGCTCTTTTACCCTTTTACCCATAAAAAGGCTCAGGTAATCTTTTTCCAAAGCATCTAACTTTCCCAATGCCTCCCGGGTGGCAGGTCCGGAACTACTTGCTCCGGACAATAAATCCAATCTTTTTTTACGGATATCGAAAATTTCGTCTGTAATTTCCTTTACGTAATCCTTCTCCTCTTTCAGTACGTATCGTTCAATCGGGTCCCATACCCTACGCATCTCTCCCTCTACCTCTATCACGGAAAAATTAGAATCCAGAACCTCCTTCAATGTAGAACGTACTCCAAAACGAACGTATTCGATCTTCTGATCCTTATTTTCTTTAGGTACAATATAGAACACCTCTTTTTCCGACTCCATATTGGCCTGATTACCGTTCACTCCAGACAAAAAACCTTCCGGTGTCAGGTTTAAACAGATTCCGGTGTATTCTCCCGTAGTCGTCACGGAATAAATATTTTTAGTATCGGGAAGGACTTGCGGGGTTATCCGTATATCCTTAAGTTCCCACTCTTCCCCTGCCACATCTATATCAGGCCTAACCCCCAACTGCTGTTCGGCATAATGACGGAAAGGACCAGGTATTAATTTCACTCGTTCCATGGTCACTTCCACCTTAAAACTCACTTTAGGAAGCATATAACTCACCGAGACAGGGGTGGACAACTCTCTCTTCTTCTGTCCTAAAACCGACAAAGAAACGAACCCGATCAATACCCATATAAAACAAATCTTTTTCATGATCTCTCTCCTTATTATTTAAAAAAGAATCCTTACACGCTTTTTTTCTATTCCTTAAACTAACGTTTCCAATTTTCTCCATGCTTTTCCAAGAAAAGCGACAATATCTCCCGATTTCATTCCGCGTATTCCCATCTCCTCTCTCGCCAGATCTCCAGCCATTCCATGAATAAAAACTCCTGTCAAAGTCGCATCCAATATAGGCATACCACTTGCCAACAGTCCTGTAATAATCCCTGTCAACACATCTCCCGATCCACCTTTGGCCATTCCGGAATTTCCAGTTGCATTAAAATAACATTTTCCCTCCGGTGTAGCGACCACAGAATGAGCACCTTTTAATACAACATACACATTATATTTTCCTGCAAAAATGCTCAATTTATTTAATCTATCAAAATCATTTTCACTTTTTCCTGCTAATCTTTCAAATTCTTTGGGATGAGGCGTCAAAACTGCACCTTCGGGCAATAATTTTAACAAACGGGAATCAGCGGCAAGTAAATTCAGGGCATCCGCATCCAAAACCATCCTCCCTTTCCAATCTTTCAACAAACACTCCAACCCGAGAGCCGTTTCTGTCGATATCCCTATTCCCGGTCCAATACCCACGACCCGGTATTTTGACAAATCCGAAACACGAGTAAAACAGTCCTCATCAACATCTTCTTCAATTAAGGTTTCCGGTACGGCAAGATGCAAAATCTTTTTTAAGGAACGAGGAAGATGAAGGGTTAACAGACCTACACCCGAATGCAAAGCCCCCTCGGCAGCCAATATCGCAGCTCCCATCATTCTATAAGACCCGGCTATCATTAAAGCATGTCCCATTTCTCCTTTATGCACGAATTTCCCTACTTTCGGCAAACGGGAAGCAAGTACATCCGCCGTCAAATAATAATAGGGAGAAAACAGATCCTGTAAGACCTCCGGATGCAAGCCTATATTCAAAACCTCAAAATCTCCTACATAGCGATAATTTTCGGGAAACATAAAAGCCAATTTGGGAAATTGAAAGGTAAGCGTATAATCGGCTGCCACTATACTTCCCGTATTCTTTGCATTATCCTCCCCCAATAAGCCGGAAGGTACATCTACTGCAACAACCGGCAAAGCGGAGTGATTTATCTTATCTATTACTCCGGCACACCATCCTGTTACCGGACGATTCAATCCGGCTCCGAACAGGGCATCGATCCATATTCCCTGCTGGGGTTCCATATCGAAATCGGTAATCTCTCGAATATCGAAACACCTTCCGGAACGGGCCAGATAATCCTCCCGATACTTCTTACAATCGATAGATAAACACGCTCCAGTCCAAACCTGATACACTATGACTTCGTACCCTTTTTCCAATAAGATTCCGGCAACAGCAAAACCATCTCCCCCATTATTCCCTACTCCCGAAACTATGTTAAAAATAGAATTATTCGGAAAAATTTTCAAAAGCCGGGAGGTAAAAACTTCAGCCGCTCTCTTCATTAATAGTGATGAACTTATTGGCTCATGCTCAATGGTATATCTATCAATTTCTTTTAAATCAGATGTTTCAAAAATCTTATTATACTTTTTCATAGGTTCCAAGTTCAAACGTTTTCGTGTTTTAAAGATAAAAAATTATCCTATATTTGCGAGGTTGGAGTGCGAATAAAGTTAAATCATTATTAATTTATAAATATCAAAACTATGTTTAAAAAACACCCCAAAGGACTATTGGCGGCTGCCCTTGCTAATATGGGAGAACGCTTCGGTTTTTACATTATGATGGCAATTCTTACATTGTTCATCTCTGCAAAATTCGGTTTATCCGAGACCACAACCGGATACGTTTACTCGGCTTTTTATGCTTCCATTTACCTACTGGCATTAGTAGGAGGAGTTATTGCCGATAAAACGAAAAATTATAAAGGTACTATACTTATCGGTTTGATTCTGATGGCTGTCGGTTATCTGATCATTGCCATACCGACCCCGACACCCGTTCCCAGCATGGGACTCTATTTAACCATTACCTGTGTGGGACTTTTGGTTATTGCTTTTGGTAACGGTTTATTTAAAGGAAATCTTCAGGCTTTAGTCGGCCAAATGTATGATAACAATGAATATTCCGAAAGAAGAGATTCCGGGTTCCAAATATTTTATATGTTTATCAATATCGGCGGTTTTTTTGCCCCGTGGATCGCAATCGGTGTTAGAAACTGGTGGTTAAAAGTAAACAATTTTGATTACAACGCCGGGTTACCGGAGTTATGCCACCAATACCTTGCTCAAGGCTCCTCCATGCCGGCAGAATCTGTAACCCGTTTGACAGAATATGCCAATGCTGCCTATTTGGAAGGCTCGATGACGGATTTACCTACTTTTGTAAACAGCTATTTAGACGTTTTCAATCGTGGCTTCCAATACGCCTTTATGGCTGCGATCGGAGCCATGTTAATCTCTTTAGTAATCTATTTGGTTAACAAGCACAAATTCCCCGATCCAGCTAAAAAAGCAGTATCGCCCACCAAAAACACTCCTCAAATAAGCAAAGAAGAGATTAGCATGAACGCTCAAGAGATCAGGCAACGTATATACGCTTTATTCGCCGTATTCGGGGTTGTTATTTTCTTCTGGCTCTCCTTCCACCAAAACGGTTATTCCTTAACCTATTTTGCCCGCGATTACGTGAATTTAAATGTAATAGATATTAATTTAGGATTTACGCGAATTAAAGGAGCTGAAATATTCCAGGCAGTAAATCCCTTCTTTGTTGTAACGCTGACTCCGCTGATCATGTGGTTGTTCGGGTATTTAAAGAGACAAAGAAAAGAACCTTCAACGCCGATGAAAATTGCCATTGGTATGGGAATTGCGGCTCTTGCCTATATATTCCTGATGATTTTCTCTTTCGTGTTACCGGCAAAAGAGACATTAAGCACGATGACGGAAGCACAAATCAGTGCCATTCGTATCACCCCCTGGGTCATGGTAGGACTTTATTTCATCCTTACCGTTGCCGAACTGTTTATTTCTCCTCTCGGATTGTCTTTCGTTTCCAAAGTGGCACCTCCGCACTTACAAGGTCTAATGCAAGGTTGTTGGTTAGCGGCAACGGCCGTAGGAAACGCCTTACTATTTATCGGGGGACTCCTTTACACCTCCGTACCCATTTGGGCTTGTTGGCTGGTATTTGTTTGTGCCACCGCAGCTTCCATGATTGTCATGCTTTCCATGGTAAAATGGCTTGAAAGAGTAGCAAAATAAATAAAGCATAATATTTCAAAAGCGAGGTGAAAGCCTCGCTTTTTTTATATCTTTGCGACAGCAAACCTATAATATTAATTTTAAAATAACGTTGTATGTTAAAAGATCATCCAAGAGGATTATTTGTATTGGCGTTTGCTAACATGGGAGAACGTTTCGGTTACTATACCATGTTGGCCATCTTTACACTGTATCTTCAAGCCCGCTATGGTTGGACATCTGCAGCCACAGGACAAGTTTTTGGTGGTTTCCTCGCTGCTGTTTATTTCTTACCCGTATTCGGGGGTTTTATCGCCGATAAATATTTAGGCTACGGTAAAACAATTACACTCGGTACTGTCATCATGTTTTTCGGTTATGCTTTACTTGCATTCGGAAGCGGTCTGGCCAGTATGTTTATATCATTAGGCCTTATTGCCCTGGGTACCGGATTTTTTAAGGGAAACTTACAAGTATTGGTGGGTAATCTTTACGATTCGCCCAAATACAGCAAAAACCGGGATTTGGCATTCAGTATTTTCTACATGTGTATTAATATCGGTGCCTTCTTCGCTCCCAGTATGGCAGAAGCCATCACAAACTCCATCATGGGAAAATCCGGTCTGGAATATTCCGGAAAAATACCGGCATTAGCACATCAGCTAATCGACGGAACCATTAACCAGGCCTCTGCCGGGTATACCGAATTGGTTAACTTCGCCGCATCTCAGGGACAAACCATTAGCAGCCTCGATGGATTAAAGGCCTTTGCTCAAAATTACATCGACGTTCTATGCCAATCCTACAATTACGGTTTCGGTGTAGCTTGTATTAGTTTGATCGTATCGTTAGCCATATTTTTAGGCTTCCGCAAATTTTACAAATCCGCCGATGCTACCGAAAAGGAAAAAGCTCAAGGTAAAGGAGCTAAAGATGCTGTTGTCATTGAATTGACCCCCAAACAAACCAAAGAGCGTTTGATTGCTTTAGGATTGGTTTTTGCCGTGGTTATTTTCTTTTGGATGTCATTCCACCAGAACGGTTTGACCATGACGCTCTTTGCTCGTGACTACACGGTTTCTCACGTAACAGGTTACTCCAGTCTTCTGTTTTCTCTTTATGGCTTGGTACCTATCATACTATTATTCTATGGGCTGTTTATGGTTATTACCGGGGAGAAAAAAGTGAAACCTATTGGCGGAATCATGTCTGTCGTGTTCATTTTAGTACTCTATTTTGTTTACCAGACAAAATTTGCAGATGTCGTAACACCGATCACACCGCAAATCTTCCAGCAATTCAATCCGATGTTCATCATCATATTAACCCCCGTGTTCGTGGGTCTATTCGGTTGGTTAAACAGCAAGAAAAAAGAACCGTCTGCCCCGCGTAAAATCGGGATCGGTATGATCATTGCCGCGTTAGGCTTCCTTGTACTTCTGTTCGGCTCGTTCGGATTAACTGCTCCTGCCGATCTACAAGCCAATCCGATGTCTGAAAGCGATATGGTTTCTCCTTACTGGTTGATCAATACTTACCTTGTTTTAACCTGTGCCGAATTATTCTTAAGCCCGATGGGAATCTCTTTTGTGTCAAAAGTTGCTCCTCCCAAGTACAAAGGTTTAATGCAGGGAGGATGGTTTGCCGCTACTGCTATCGGTAACTATTTAGTAGGTATCATCGGATACTTCTGGGAAAAAGTAAGTTTGGTTGCCCTTTGGGGTATTCTTATCGGTTGTTGCGCTATCTCTGCAATCTTTATCTTCTCTATCATGGGACGTCTTGAAAAAGTAACCCGCGAATCAGAGGAACAATTAGCCGCTGCAGAGGCTGCTGCCAAACAAAAAGAAAACTAATTTTTACCTTATAACAAAAAAGCGAGGTTATGAAGCCTCGCTTTTTTTATACAACCCAAATAAAAGGCAGTATGGAAATAAAAAGCAGATTACGGGAAAATTACCAATTATCGGACACAAGCCTTCAACTTATCCTGGAAAAAATGGAAAGGATAACCTATCTCAAAAAAGAGATTGTCGTCCGGGAAGGAGAAAGAGATCATTATATCTATTTCGTTGAACAAGGTTCCGTCCGGGGGTATTCATTCCGGAACGGGAAACAGGTAACATTATCATTTGCTTTCGAAGGAGATATGGCCGCAACAGTACCCGGATATTCGAATAACACAATCTCCAAACGAACCCTCGAAACGCTTGAAAACAGCGTTTTAATGAAAATCCCCAGAAAAGAAATGGCACTTCTTTTTTCTCACTCCATTGAACTGGCCAATTGGGGGCGTTTGTTAGTCGAAAAAAACTTACTCGAATACGAACATTACTTTCTGGACTATTTTTGGACAGATAAAAAAACTCAATACTTAAAACTCATAAAAGAATACCCTCAATTATTACAACGTGTTTCATTGAAAGAGATCGCCTCTTATCTAAACATTACTCCACAAACATTAAGCCGTATAAGAGCTCACATTTCCTGATTAATTATCATAGGATAACTATTTCATTACAATCAGCCGCTACATTTGCAATAAAAAATGAAGTCATATGAAATACCTTGCTTTTTTATTTATTGCGATCTTACTCGAAACGGTCGGAACTTCCATGCTGAAAATGAGTGAACAATTCTCTAAATTATTCCCGACCCTCTTAACGATCATTGCCTATATCGGAGCTTTTTATTTTTTAAGTTTAACTCTAAAATCCATTCCCGTCGGTATCGCCTACGCCCTGTGGTCAGGGATCGGCATCATCATCATTTCATTCATCGGATACTTCTTTTTTAAACAATCTCTTGATTTACCCGCCATTATCGGATTAGCTTTGATTATTGCCGGAGTCGTCATCATCAATGTCTTTTCTCAGTCAACAACCCACTAAACCCCTATAAAATTCCAATTCAAATTAATTTTTCATATAAGCTCAGCATAATATTCACAAAATGTTAGCTATATTTGTGGAATATGGGATACGCCTCGACAATTGTCCGAAAAGCAGATTTTCCTTCAATTGTTCTCGGCTTTCACTATATTTGGCAATGAAATTCAATCACAACAACCATGTAAACCATTAAATGATTTACATGGTTGTTACTTAAATAAGTAAGGCAATATATGGCACAAAGCAACATGTTATTTAAATGGTTACTAACCTCCTCGTTTGTATTTATAATAAGTTTTACCCAACCCCTTTTTTCACAGGAGTTTTCCAAAAACAATTTATTTTCTTATAAAGAGGTCGACGTGAAACCGACATTAAGAATCGACCGACACACCTCATTTTCACAATGGATAGTAAATAAGATCAATCATAAAGAGATACCTTTCCAATACAAACCTTCGGAAGGATCTTCTCCGTATCATTTTTTTATTTTTAGTGATTCCTCGCAAATATACCATAAAATAGATGTTGTATTCACAGTAAAGAGTAACGGAAAGGTAGGCGATATAGAAGTCGAAAAAACAAACCTTCCTATTCTCGAAGAAGAGGTCGTTAAGGTTTTAAGCCTGTCCCCCAAATGGAACGTAGGATACCACGACAAACGTAAAGTGAATACCCGTATCAGAACTACCCTTATTTTCGAATTAAAAGGAAACCCTGTAAAATTAGATAAAGAACCTTTATATTATAAGGCTATCCCTCGAAACAATTCAGGGAAAGGTGCTACTATCTCCCATTATATTTACGATATAGCTACCGCTCTCAACTCGCCCAAGAACGATAGTATTCAAGGAAAACTTGAATTAAGTTTTATCATTGATAAAACCGGACACTTTACCCTTCTCGGGGAAAAGCAAAACTTGTACCCGGTCGATTATGCCCTTTTTTACCGGAATCATTCCTCTGCTGGCGGTTTGTTTCATAAAGATACCCAATGGGAACCGGCCAGAATCTCTGATCGTCCCGTGAGCATAAAAGTAGTGGCAACGATTGATTACGATAAACAAGTATACGAATACGACTGTTATTTGATTCAAGATTAAAAAAAGAACGAGACTTTAAAGTCTCGTTCTTTTTAATTTATGATTAAGAGCAAATCACTCCCCATTTACATCAAAAACTAAATTGCAATCCGACACCCAACACCTCCTTAAATTGCAATCGAGGACCAGCCGTACCGTCTTTTTGAGCAACTTTCACATCGTCATCATATAGCATATTGGTTGAAACAGTAGCCGAAATCCATTTATTAACGGTCATATTCAATTGAACCTCCCAGCGTACATCTACATTTTGCGGTTTTCTCAAATAATCGGAAAACAGCTCCAAACGAGAATATATTTTCATATTCTCCCAAAACTCGTAAGTTACTTCAGCCCTTAAATTAGCACCAAATTCCGATAAAAGATGCTTTCCCTCCTTTACACCAAATGCCCCCTCATCGGATAAGCGAGAATCGGCAACGACAGTTCCTCTCCATGAAACCGGAGTCAACGTGGCCGTAAAATAAGATTTTGGCGTCCAAGTCAAACCGGTACCGACCACGATGTAGGCAGGAGCCATAAATTTAGAAATAAAACTTGATTCCTCGTTGGAATAATCATATCCTTTAGCAAATTGAGTATTAAAATTCAATAACATACTCCAATATAATGTTTTGTACAACTGATAACCATAGGTTGAAGCCAAATAAATTTTATCATTCGTTTTTCTGGCACTTTTCCCATCATTTTTAGTTAATCCGTATCCTAACTCCAATCGATTCTGCCACAAATTCCGATCCTTTTTATAATCCGCATTATACGTAAACTGGGCATCAAAAGCCAATGCAGATTCACCTCCGGCCGCCCAGTTACTTAAACTGACCTGTGTCATTTTCAGTCCCAAAAAACCGGCCTTCTTCCATGAAGAATCACGAACAGGCCCCTCGGCTGCATACAAAGATCCTCCTACTAACAACAAGAGAATCACAAATACATATCTTTTTACCATTTTTTAATTTTTTATTATTTGTACTTACAAGTATTTATTTTTTTACAAAAGTAATTATTTCCTTGTAAAACGAAAAAATAGGACAAATAGTTATAAATAATGTGGAAATTTATCGAGAATAATCTCGACTAACTTCCACATCAGATATATTAATCTCAAATTTTTGTACAGAGTTCTGCTATCCTGACAATTAGACTCACCACTTTTGTCATGGAAGAGACGGGAATATACTCGTAACGTCCATGCGAATTATGAGCACCATTGGAAAGGTTCGGGGTCGGCAACCCCATGAAAGACAAGCGGGAGCCGTTTGTTCCTCCCCGAATCGGAACAATCAAAGGCTTTATTTCCAACTCGTTCATGGCTTGTTTGGCAATATCCACAATGTAGTGAAGCGGTTCCAATTTTTCCCGCATATTCGCGTATTGATCCTTTAATTCCAATAGAATCGGTAATTCATATTTTCGGGAAAAATCACGTACACCATTTTCTATTACCCCTTTTCTCCATTCGAAATTTTCCCGATCAAAGTCGCGTATTAAAATCTCGACCGTCGTCTCTTCTACCGTTCCTTTTATAGAATAGAGATGGAAAAAGCCTTCGTAACCCGATGTCAACTCCGGAACTTCCCGTTTGGGCAAACTGGATATGAATTCATAGGCAACTTTCATTGAATTGACCATCTTATTTTTGGCGTATCCGGGATGGAAATTCCTTCCCTTAAAAACCAATCTAACTATTGCGGCATTGAAATTTTCATATTCCAACTCACCTACCTCCCCTCCATCCAGAGTGTAGGCAAATTTTGCCCCGAATTTCTTCAAATCGAAATGATCCGGCCCCTCGCCGATCTCTTCGTCCGGAGTAAAACAAACAGCAATGGTCCCGTGTTTTACCTCCGGGTGCTGGATCAAATATTCCATAGCCGTCAATATTTCGGCTATACCGGCCTTATCGTCTGCTCCCAACAATGTATTTCCATCCGTCACGATCAGATCGCTTCCCACGTAATTTGCAAGTTCCGGAAAATCATCCGGAGACAAGGTATATCCTTTCTCTTTGCTTAGCAGGATATCCACACCGGTATACTTCTCTATGATCTGTGGTTTCACGTGTTTGCCACTCATATCCGGACTCGTATCCATATGGGCAATAAACCCGATAGAAACACTCTCCTTCTCCATATTGGAAGGAACAAATCCCATCACATAGCCATTCTCATCTACCGACACATTTTCCATACCAATCTCTTTCATCTCATCACAAAGGAGATAAGCAAATTCAAGTTGTCCCGGTGTGCTGGGATTCAATCCGGTTTCCCGGTCAGACTGGGTGTGTATTTTCGCGTATCTAATAAAACGCTCTACAACTGGCAACATATATTCAATTTATGATTTCGTGATTTTCAATGAATAGATTCGGTTATTGCGATAAATAATCACACAATCGTTGATCACAGCATCTTCCATTTAAAATCAATAAGCTCTTGCAATTAATACTCTACGATGAGAAGGTTTTCCCGTCACCATACATTTCCCCTCTTCTTCTTCGGCATCGAAGGGAATACAACGTATTGTCGCCTTTGTTTCGTCCTTAATACGAGCCTCCGTTTCAGGAGTTCCATCCCAATGACAAAGGAAGAATCCACCCTTCTCATCCAAAAGCGTCTTAAACTCCTCGTACGAATCCACCTTCGTGATCATCTTGCTTCGGAAATCCAAGGCTTTCTTATGTATATTTTGTTGTATATCCTCCAATAACCGAACGATATGTTGTTCTATTCCCTCTATAGGTAAAGTCTCTTTGGTTAACGTATCGCGACGGGCCACTTCGATAGTTCCGTTTTCCAAGTCTCTTTCTCCCATGGCTAAACGTACCGGAACTCCCTTCAACTCGTAATCGGCAAATTTCCATCCCGGCTTCTGCGTGTCACGATCATCGAATTTCACACTGATACCTAATTGCCGGAGCTCGTCAATTATACCGTTGACCTTCTCCCGGATTTTTTCAAGACCATCTTTTCCCTTGTATATCGGAACAATAACAACTTGTAAAGGAGCTAATTTCGGAGGCAGTACCAATCCGTTATCATCTGAATGAGACATAATCAAAGCTCCCATCAAACGAGTGGAAACTCCCCAGGAAGTAGCCCAAACATACTCCTGTTTGCCCTCTTTAGAAGCAAATGTCACATCAAAAGCTTTGGCAAAATTTTGTCCCAGGAAATGAGAGGTCCCCGCCTGCAAAGCCTTACCATCCTGCATCAAGGCTTCAATGGTTAAGGTATCCAGAGCCCCTGCAAAACGCTCCGTCTCACTCTTATGTCCCATAATTACGGGCACAGCCATCCATTTTTCTGCAAACTCAGCATATACCCGAACCATCTTATCTGCTTCCTCTATGGCTTCCTCTTTGGTCGCGTGAGCCGTATGGCCTTCTTGCCACAAAAACTCAGCCGTACGCAAAAACATTCGGGTTCTCATCTCCCAACGCATCACGTTAGCCCATTGATTACATAAAATCGGAAGATCCCGGTAAGATTGTATCCAATTCTTATAAGTATTCCATATAATGGTCTCTGAAGTCGGCCGAATAATAAATTCTTCCTCCAACTTCGCATCCGGATCAACAACAATGCCATTCCCATCCGGGTCGTTCTTTAAACGATAATGAGTTACAACCGCACACTCTTTCGCAAATCCCTCTACATGATCAGCCTCCTTTGAAAAAAATGATTTTGGAATCAACAACGGGAAATAAGCATTATAATGTCCCGTATCCTTAAACATCTTATCCAATTGTTGCTGCATCTTCTCCCATATGGCATAACCGTAAGGCTTAATCACCATACATCCTCGAACTGCTGAATTCTCTGCCAAACCGGCTTTTACAACCAATTCATTATACCATTGCGAGTAATTCTCTTCTCTTGTTGTTAAAAACTTAGCCATCTCATTATTTTTTGATAAAACCGCAGCAAATTTAAACAAAAAAGTAGGAATTCAGATTTGAAATGGTTATTTTTATATCTGATACTGATTAACGCCCAATAACACATAGAAAATGTGGTATATTTTTTGATAAGAAAAAAGAAACATGTCAATCTAATAATATGAAAACAATACTATGTATACTGACATTGGTCGCTTTAGCAAGCGCCTGTTCGACAACACGAGATTTTACCCGTGTTTCTGAAGATGACATCTATTACGTACCCGGCAAACAACCGCTGTTGGTACAGGAAATCGAAAAGAAAACGGGAAGTACTCTTGCCTTATATCCCACGGAGGAATATCGTAAATCCAAAGAAATAGACCCGGCCGTGCTGGCAAAAGAGCAAGCGGAAGCCAATAGCGGAAATGTAAATCCAAGGTCAAAGGCGATCGGGATGGCCCGTTACGCTACGCAAAAACAAGTGGAAGAAGCCCAAGCTAAAAGCAGCACTCCAATTCTTATCGACGAAGAGTCTCAGGGATACTGGATCGGAGGGTTCAAAGGGAATCAGCGTGATTTGGATGAATGTGTCCGAATCATGAACCAATACCCGGAAGGATTTGCCTTTTTCGGGAATGCCCACGAAATAGCCATGAGATTGTCATTCGATTCGGATTGGAATGTTTATACGGTTAACAATCGTTACTGGTGGTTTCCCTCCAATACCAACATCGAATTGTATTCTAAATTACATTTCGGAACTTATCCGGATTTTACGTGGACAATCATGTGGAACGATCCTCGTTTCGACCGTTTTGCCATGGACCGTTGGAATTCCCGCTGGAATTTCGGTTTCGGCTTCAGTTACTCTTCCTGGGGAAATAACTGGGGATGGAACAGCTGGTACAATCCGTGGGGATGGAATAACTCTCCATACTGGGGGTACGGATACTACCCCGGATGGCGGTATAATCCCTGGTACTGGCATAATCATTGGGATTACGGTTACTGGCATCCATATTATCCGGGAGGACGTCCTCATTGGGGACACACTACCAAGCCGAATCTCAGACCGAATTACGCGACAAGAACACACTACACGAACAATCGGAATGCCCGAAGTTACAACACCTACTCCCGTAGCAGTCGTTACTCTTCGTACGGCAGGAACAACAACCAAAGTTGGGGATCTCGCAATCAAGGCTCCTCTTCATCCAATTCCGGCCACGACAGCGGCTATTCGAGAAGCAACAGCAACTCCTACGGAAAGAGTTCCACCACAAGGAGCGGAGGCTACACGGGCACGAGAGAACATAAAGAAACCGGACGTAGAAAATAATTTTAGAGTAACCGTCATATGAAAACACTATATTATACCATCCTGTTACTACTCTGCACCTCGGGTCTTATGGCCCAAACCGAAGCAGACGCTTTACGATACTCCAGAATATTTCCTTTTGGAAGTGCCAGAGTTACAGCTATGGGAGGAGCATTCGGAGCCCTGGGAGGGGATCTCTCCGTTGCAACGATGAATCCCGGGGGAATCGGGGTTTTCCGGAGTTCAGAAATCAGTTTCACGTCGGTACTTGATTTCACTCACTCCAAATCCGGTAACAGGGATATGGAAAAAAATCCTTATCTCATCGGTAACTTAGGATTTGTCATTGCCTTTCATCCCATACATGAAAAGTGGAAAAACATAAATTTTGCTTTCAACTATACCAACCTGAATAATTTCAACCGGAATATTTACCAGGGAGGGTATATCAATGATAAAAATTCGTTATTGGACGTATGGCTGATGGAGGCAAACGGACTCGACAGGAACTCTTTGAATGAATTTACCACCAGTCTGGCATACGACGCCTACCTGATCAAATTACAACCGGAAAGCAAAAACCAATATGAAATTCCCATTGTTGCAGGAGACAGTATGAGACAATCAAACTACATCCGGGAAAGAGGATTTCAGGGAGAATACGCACTCTCGGTAGGAGCTAACTACGACGACAAATTCTATTTCGGAGCAACTCTCGGTATACAAAATATCCATTATAAACATTATTCCACCTACATGGAGACCGTCGAGGGAAAAGAGATTGATTCCAAATTAATGTGGTTCGATTTTGTACAGGATTATACCACCAGCGGAGTAGGTATTAACTTTAAAGTCGGAGCAATTTATCGGCCGATACCCGAACTCCGGTTGGGACTGGCCATACATACTCCTACCTATTACAGTCTAACCGACAAGGTGATAAACGGGGCTTATTCACAATTTATAGAACCACCAGCAGGAGAAGAAAAGACCCAATGGGGAAATCATGCCAGTGCCTCTTTCGATTATAATCTGAAAACGCCGTGGCGTTTTATCGCGAGCATCGCCACCGTACTCGGCCAAAGAGCTATCCTCAGCGTGGACTACGAATTTGTGGATTATAGCTCGGCTAAGTTTAGCGGTGGAGACGGACTAAATTATTACGGAACGGAAGATATAAACGGCGATTATATCCCAGGAGCTAACGACATGATCAAATATGTATATCGGAATACCAATAATCTCAGGGCCGGAGCGGAATTCAGGGTTTCCAGCGTATTGAGTTTGCGAGGTGGCTACTCCTACACGGCCTCCCCTTATAAAAAAGGAGAATTAAACGAAAAAAACGACATACAAACCATTTCCGGTGGTTTAGGATTTAACTTTAATTCCTTATACGTGGATTTAGCATATATGCGTAAATACTCAAGAGAACAAAGTCTCTTTTACGCTTACAAAGAGATAGAGTCCCCCGTCATACAAACAAAATACCAGGATAATCAATTCCGGTTAACCGTCGGGATACGATTCTGAAACAGTCAATCGGTCGAAACTTTAACTTTCGACCGATTTTTTATATGAATAAGCCATCATTCGGACAGAGCCTGCTTTTTTTACAACAGAGAACGCTATTCGTCGTGTAGTATCAAAAACAATTATGTTCCGATATGTAATTATAACCTTCTTTTTCCTCGGGACTACATCCTTTTTTATTATTTTTGCCTCCCAAACAAAAGAGTAGATGAAAGCAAAAAAATTTTATATCGAGACCTATGGGTGTCAGATGAATGTAGCGGATAGTGAAGTAGTGGCAGCCATATTGAAAAGTAAAGGTCTTGAACACACGAGCGAAAGAAACGAAGCCGATGTTATACTGGTAAATACCTGTTCCGTACGGGAAAATGCAGAACAACGGGTACGGGGACGCGTACAAGGTTTTTCTGAAATTAAGAAAAAAAATCCGGATGTACTGGTAGGCATCATGGGTTGTATGGCGGAACGTCTTGGTGAAGCTCTTTTCGAGCAGGAAAAAAACGTAAATATCGTTGTCGGACCGGATGCTTATATGGATCTGCCCCTTTTAATCGAACAAGCGGAAAAAGGGGAAAAAGCTATTAATATCCATCTATCCACGACAGAAACCTATAAAGATATCTGTCCCTCCCGGATTGACGAAACAGCAATATCGGGATTCGTATCCATTATGCGCGGATGTAACAACTTCTGTACGTATTGTATCGTTCCTTATACCCGCGGCCGCGAAAGAAGCCGAAGCCCGCATAGTATCCTAAATGAAGTTCTTGACCTGCACGCGAAAGGATACAAGGAAGTTACCCTACTGGGACAAAATGTCAATTCATATCTTTGGAAAGGAGACGGTATCGAAGTTAACTTCCCTACATTATTAGCCAAGGTTGCCGCTACGGTACCCGATATGCGTGTCCGTTTCGCCACTTCTCACCCGAAAGACATGAGCGACGAAATATTACATGCCATCGCATCTCATGATAATATTTGCAAACACATCCATCTTCCAGTCCAATCCGGAAGCAATGCCGTACTGAAAAATATGAACCGGAAATACACGAGAGAATGGTATCTCGACCGAATCCGGGCGATACGCGAGATTGTTCCCCAGTGCGGAATATCGACAGACGTATTCGTCGGCTTCCATAACGAAAGTGAAGAAGATTACCTGGAAACCCTTACTCTTATGCAAGAGGTTGAATTCGATCTTGCCTACATGTTTAAATATTCGGAACGTCCCGGAACCTTAGCGTCAAAACATATGCCGGATAACGTGGATGAAACGACAAAAGGACGTCGTCTTCAGGAACTTATCGATTTACAGACCCGTCTTTCTCTTGCCAGTAATCGGAAAGATATAGGAAAAGTATTTGAAGTTCTGATCGAAGGAACATCCAAGAAAAAAGCAGACGAATTATTCGGACGAAGCAGCCAGAATAAAGTCATCGTATTTCCCGACAACGGTGCTAAAATCGGAGACTTAATACAGGTCAGGGTAAAAGAATGCACCTCGGCTACCCTTATGGGAGAAGCGTTAGAAAATAAATAATCCTATGGAACACCGGAAACTATTAAATGAAGAATTAAACCGTCTATCGGCAGAAGAGTACAAAAACGCTCGAAAACTACCCATCGTAGTCGTTTTGGATAACGTGCGCAGCTTAAATAATATCGGATCGGTGTTTCGTACATCCGATGCCTTCCGACTGGAAAAGATATACCTTTGCGGTATCACGGCAACACCGCCACACCGTGAAATTCATAAAACAGCCTTAGGAGCGGAAGAGAGTGTCGCCTGGGAATATTTTGAAGAAACAACGGAAATCATACATCAACTGAAAGAAGAAGGATTTATCATTGTCTCCGTGGAACAAACAGAAAATAGTTTGTCACTGGAAGACTATACCATTTCCAGAGAGCGAAAATACGCTTTCATATTCGGCAATGAAGTGAAAGGTGTACAGCAGGAGGTCGTTGATCTCTCCGATCAATGCCTCGAGATTCCCCAATTCGGCACCAAACACTCATTCAACATTTCCGTTTCTGCCGGAATTGTATTATGGGAAGTTATTCATCCCTTATTTAAGGAACTAAAAAAATAATCCCGCATCCTATCCTCTATTTTGATTGAGAAATAAGAATTTTGTATTTACCGGTAGATTTGAATATTTTTAACTAACTTACTGACAATGCATTGCATCTACCACACGAACGGTTTCTACGGCTTCCCGTACATCGTGAACACGGAGGATGTTCGCCCCTTTCAACAAAGAGATCGTATTCAACACGGTCGTCCCGGTTAAAGCCTCTTGTGGTGTAATATCCAATAAGCGCCATATCATTGACTTACGGGAAACACCTACTAATAACGGATATCCCAACTCCAAAAAAATCTCCATTTTATTCATTAATTGATAATTGTGAGCCACCGTTTTTCCGAAACCGAAACCCTGATCCAGTATAATCTTATCAAACCCCAAATCATTCAATCGCTTAATCCGCTCGACAAAAAAATCGTAAACCTCCCGAACTACATCCTCGTAATGAGGATTCTTTTGCATATCCTGAGGCGTTCCCTGAATGTGCATTAAAATATAAGGCACATTCATCCCTGCAACTGCCTCGAACATACGATTATCCATCGTACCTCCGGAAATATCATTCACGATAATCGGTCCCAAACAATGAAAGATCTCCTCGGCCACATTCGCCCGAAAAGTATCAATGGAAACAGGAATTTCCGGATGGTACTTACGAATTAACTCTACAGCAAAACTCAACCGGGACAACTCCTCTTTCTCGTCCACGAAAGCAGCCCCCGGGCGAGTAGAATAAGCACCCACGTCAATAATTGCCGCACCCTCTTCTACAATCGTATTTATCCGTTCGATCACCTGTAGTTCGCTAAGGTATTTTCCCCCATCATAAAAAGAATCGGGAGTCACATTCAAAATCCCCATAACCACAGGCTTTGTCAAATCCAATTTCTGATCGCCGATATCAATTAATTTTCTCATGATCCTGCTAATTTTCAGCTTTCCGTTTTCAACTTTCAACTATTGTCCCTATTTTTACACATCAAAATAACAATTAGTTTTTTTAATATCATAATTTCAAAAATAGCAAGAACATGTCGGACACAGCCCAACAATATGATAAAGTGATAGATACCTGTCAAGATATTTTTGTAAAAAAAATGCAGGACTATGGAACGGCCTGGAGAATTCTCAGGCCTACCTCCATCACAGATCAAATTTATATTAAGGCCAACCGGATTCGTAGTATCGAACAGAAAGGGATCTCAAAAGTAAACGAGGGAATTGTACCCGAATTCATCGGTATTATAAATTATGCTGTCATGGGACTTATTCAGTTGGAATTAGGACCGGGTAACGGCACCTCTCAGGAAGAAATACTCCGGCTGTATCACTCCTATTTTCAAAAGGCGAAAGCATTAATGCTGGACAAAAATCATGATTATGACGAAGCCTGGAGAGCGATGCGCATCAGTTCCTATACCGATTTAATCCTGATGAAAATAAACCGCACGAAACAAATTGAAGATCATCAGGGAAATACTATTATCTCGGAAGGAATAGACGCCAATTATTACGATATGATCAACTACGCCGTATTCGGCCTGATTCGCCTTGTTGTTGAAAAAGAGATATGAAAATTATTCGAAACTGCTGTAGAATCATCGTCGGAATTGTATTTATCTATTCCGGATTTGTAAAAGGTATTGACCCTTTAGGGTCGATGTACAAATTCACGGACTATTTTAATGCTTTCGGAATCGGATGGGCAAGTACATTCTCTCTTTTTCTCTCTTTTGTTTTATCTCTCGCGGAATTTTTAGTCGGCACGGCATTGCTATTCAATGCATGTACTCGATTGGCCATAAAAGGTGCTCTTATTTTCATGGGGATATTCACTCCGTTAACACTCGTTCTGGCTTTAACAAATCCGGTTAGCGACTGTGGTTGTTTTGGAGATGCCCTGGTATTAAGCAATTGGGAAACGTTCTGGAAAAACATCCTTCTTCTCCTTTTGACACTTACGCTATTCCTAAACAGGAAGCAATTTCACTCTTCGCTTCATTGGTTTCGGCAAATCTCTCTTCTTCTACTAACAGGAGGAATCATGCTCTTTCTTTCCTTGTACTGTTACCTGCATCTCCCCATTCTGGATTTCCGTCCTTACGCCATCGGAAAAAACATAGCGGAAGGCATGTTGTTACCAGAAGGAGCTGAACCGAATCAATACGAAGTTATTCTAAAATACAAGAATAAACAAACAGGCGAGGTCAAATCGTTTACGGAACAAAATTATCCGTGGCAGGATACCCTTACCTGGGAATACCATAGCTCCTCCGAGCGTTTGATAAAAAAAGGCTATACTCCTCCCATCCACGATCTGCTTATTGATCATCCCGATTCAGGAGACATCACGGAAGAGATTTTAAAAGACAACAACTACACCTTTTTAGTCGTCAACTACAACATAAACCTGAGTTCCACGAAACATCAAGAGGCTATCAACGAATTAGCCCGTTATGCTCAAGCCAAAGGATACCGTTTCTACGGCTTAACCTCATCTTCCCAGGAAGAGATCCGAGCCTACAAAAACCGTTATCAGGTTCCCTATGACTTTTGTGCGGCCGATGAGATCCAGTTAAAAACGATGATCCGGTCTAACCCGGGGCTTATTTTATTAAACAAAGGAACTATTTTAGGTAAATGGTCAAAAAATAATATTCCCCGGGTCAATGAATTAAAAAACAAAGATCTGACAGCATTCTGTGTCCATGAGCAACAAGAATTAAAGTCCAAATATTTGGTTTACTCCTTAATCCTTCTTTTCTTTGTAGTGTATTTCCTATTTCTCGGAAAAAAAAGAAAAAAGGCAGATCATACACATTTCAAAATATTAAATTAAAGATATGAGAAAGAAAATTGTAGCAGGCAACTGGAAAATGAACAAAACCTTTGCCGAAGGTATCGAATTGGCAAGAGAGGTAAACGACTATGTACGTTTCAAAGAGGGCGCAGAAGGTGTAACTGTCATTTTAGGTACTCCTTTCATTCACCTGGCAAAGGTGGCCAATAATCTGACCGAACCCAGCATTTCTGTTTCGGCTCAAAATTGCGCTACGGAAAAAGCCGGAGCATACACGGGTGAAATATCTGCCGACATGGTTGCTTCGACAGGAGCCAAACATGTTATCCTGGGACATTCCGAAAGAAGATGCTATTACGGTGAAACCAGTCCTGTATTGGTGAAAAAAGTGGCGCAAGCCTTGGATAGCAAATTGAATATTATTTTCTGTGTCGGAGAAGTACTCGAAGAGAGGGAAAGCAACAAGCATTTCGAGGTCGTAAAACAGCAATTAACCGACGGATTATTCAATCTCTCCCCGGAACAATTCGCACATGTAGTTATAGCATACGAGCCGGTATGGGCCATCGGAACCGGAAAAACGGCCTCCCCGGAACAAGCTCAGGAAATGCATGCCTTTATCCGTTCCGTCATCAAGGAAAAATACGGAGAACACATTGCCGACGAGACCTCCATTCTTTACGGGGGCAGTTGCAACCCGAAGAATGCAGATGAGATTTTCTCTCAACCTGATGTCGACGGAGGATTAATTGGAGGTGCTTCTCTGAAAGCTTCCGATTTCTTTGAAATCATTAAATCCCGTGCAAGACATTAATCTTAAGATATTTGACTCTTATAAATCTGTGCTTTTCGAAAAAGCACAGATTTTTTTTACAAGAAAATTCAATTCTGATGCAGCAAATCCCACTCTTTAACGTCATACAGACAGAAGAGCATGATATGAGTAATTACAAAACAATATTACAAAACTGTCGAAAACGGGAAAAAAGAGCCCAACTGGAGTTTTACTCGTTATTTTACAAAAGTGTTTACAACAGTTGTTTTCGTATCCTGGGAAACCCGCAAGACTCGGAAGAGGTCATGCAGGAGACCTTTCTAAAAGTTCTCGACAAAATAGAGCGCTACGAAGGAGAAGCGGAGAACATGGAAAGAATCCTCAAACGAATTGCAATCAATCATGCCATTGACTTATGCCGGAAACGAAAAATCCGGTTCGTAGAAATAACGGAAACAACAGACTGTTGCGAAGAGGAAGCAGAGAATGAAGAAGAAGAATTACAATTGGAAGCCATCCACCGAATGATGCAGCAACTTCCCCAAGGGTATCGGATGATACTCAACTTGCATCTTATCGAGGGGTTCGATTACAACGAGATTGCAAAACAATTGGAACTCTCTCCTTCCACAATCCGCTCTCAGTTTGTCAGAGCAAAACAGAAATTAATTGAATTGATTAAAAAAAATTATTGCTATGAGTCATTCGTTAGATGAACAGATAAAAAAACTTAAAGAAAACCTCGACGGAGCCCTGCCTTCTCCCGGACATTTCGAACGTTTCGAGCAACGTTTGGTGCTTCACCGGAAAAACAAAAGGAAACTTCGTACCAAATGGATAACCATAAGTACGGTTGCAGCCTGTATGATCCTGTTTTTTTCAGCGCATTTCCTTGATCTTTTCCAGACAACCGATGATTCCCAGAAATCCATTGCTGAAGTAGCGGCTTATTATCGTCAACAATTGGAAAAAGAAAAGAAAAAAATTGAACAACAGACAAGCAATATGGACGAATCCGAACGAAAACATTTGTTAGAGGACATCCAAGAAATGGAAAAAGAATCCGATAAATTGGAAAAGGAGGTCACTCTTATGTCTCACAAGGAACACATTGCACGAATCGTTCAATGCTACAACTTTCAAATAGAATCATTGCAATCCATACAGGAGATTCTTTCAAAGGTCATGAATTAAAACAAATATTAACCGTTATCATTATGAAAACAAAATTTATTTTACTGACAGGGTTTATACTGTTATTCTCCATCGGCTCTGTAAGCGCCAGGGATAGAGCTGTACACCAAGAGATCCACAAAGTATTCAAAACAAACGGGAAGACCCATCTGTATATCGATAACAAATACGGCATTATTGGCATCCAGGAATGGGATAAAAATGAAATAGAAATTGGAATAGGAATCACCGGTAGGGGCAAGAATCAAAAAACGGCAGAAGAGATGGTCAAACGGGCCAGTGTAAAATTCGAACAATCTGATGATAAGATCTTCGCTACAACAAATTTCGCTACAAGTCCGAACGAGAAGTGCAAAGGGTGTTTCACTAGCGTACATTACATAGTCAAGGTTCCCACATCAACATACCTTCACTTAAAAAATAAATACGGGGATATAAACTTAGATTATGTTTCAAAGCCCATAGAGATCGAACTTGAGCACGGGAGCATAACCGCCTACCGTCTGGAAGGAGATAACAATAAAATCAGTATAGGCTACGGAGTTATAAAGATTCTGAAATCCGGAAGCATGGAGCTGAACATGAAAGGAGGTGAGGTTCACATTGACCAATTACCCGACCTAAAAATAACCGGTGAATATATTTCTCTATTTTCAAATATGATTAACAATCTTCAGGCAACGTCAACAAAATACAGCCGATTCAAACTGGGAAAAGTTAACGCCGTAAATTTCGGTTCCAGCAACCTATGGGCGACGATCAACATTCAACAACTTGAACAAAAATTCGAAGGTACCAGATTGCAGTATTGTACGATCTCAATTGATACGATTTCTCCCAACTTCTCATCCATAGACATAGATGGGATGTATTCTAATGTGACTCTGGGCATCAATCAAGAACACAATGCACAAATCGATCTGTCCACACCCCACGGAAAAATCGTTCTAAACGAATTAGAAATAAATAATCCCACACAGAGCAATAATTCCCAAAATCCCTATACCCCACAGATTACAGGATATATAGGAAAAACAAAAAATCCGAAAGCCAAAGTAAAAGTAGCAACGGCTTACGCAACGATTGAATTCACAAATAAAGCTAAAGTTATCGATTAAACACCCAAACCTTTCTATCGAAGCGCTGTCTCTTACTTCTCAGGACAGCGCTTTTTATTCGTTCATACCGTATCTTAACATTTGAGACAGAAAATCATCCGGATAATCAATAGTTACATCCACGATCTTTCCCTCTTCCTCTACCAATGTATATTCCGGATTGATAAAACCGGCATAAGGAGCCACATTCAATTTTCGGTAACGCTCCACCACCTCCCGATGCAAATCCCGATCAATGACGACCCCGTACCTCTCCACAAGATACTTCGCCCCCTCGTAATCCCCTTCCGATTTTACCCGTTGTATCTCTGCCAACAACTTACCGAACAGAAGACGCAAAGCATCGAAATCCCGGATCACAAAATAAGTTTTCTCTTCCTTTTTCACCTTTTCGATCACCCCATCGGCTTTTCCCTGTTCATACGCCCACGAAGCAATTAATTGACGATTACGCATATGCGACTCTTCCAGATTACTCCCTAACTTTACCCGGGTCAATTGTACAAGCAAGCCGTTACGAATATAACTGCAATACTCGCTTTTTGCCACTTCCAGCGAAGGGATAATTCCTAACTCGACCAATTTGGGATCCATAATATAATAAAGAGCGAATAAATCGGCTCGCGTCTCTTCTATCGTAGAGTAATAATTTTTCAAAGCCTCCTGCCCGACTCCCGGTAGCATTTTACCGGAACCGTGTCCTAAACATTCATGCAAATCCGTATGTACGTTACTCCCTTGGTAACCGTAT
The DNA here is from genome assembly GCF_900543425.1 of uncultured Sanguibacteroides sp. Classification (GTDB taxonomy): domain Bacteria; phylum Bacteroidota; class Bacteroidia; order Bacteroidales; family Marinifilaceae; genus Gabonibacter. The sequence goes on from NZ_UQRQ01000008.1 coordinate 88,477, forward strand.
TCTTTAGCCAATATTTTTTCCTCTTCGGAACAGGTGAATTCATCCACGACCCCTGATCCCAAAGAAGCCATGTGGTAGGCATAAGTAATATTATCCAACGTGACGGATTTACTACCGTACCGCTCGCGAATCCACTCGGCATTCGGAAGATTAATCCCGATAGGAGTAGCCGGATGGCAATCTCCCCCTAACATCGCCACCTGCATTACCCGAGCTATGATACCAGAAACCTCCGTTTTCTTAAAACGTTCGTCAACGGGTGCATGCTGTTCAAACCAGAGAGCATGTTCGGCCAATTTACGCGTCCGTTCGCAAGCCTCCTCATCCACGATCTGTACGACAGACTCCCAACTGGCTTTATAGGCCAACGGATCTCCGTAAACCTCGATAAAACCGTTAATAAAATCTATTCGAGCCCGATGTTCTTTGAGCCATTCGATGGAATAAACATCAAAAGTAGCCAGATCTCCCGTTTGATAAAATTCTATCAACTTTTCAACGACCTTATATTGTTGTTCATTACCGGTATATGCTAAAGCTTTTTGTAGATATTCGACAATGCGCCCGATATTTTTCCCGTATTTTCCACCTGCATACCAAACTTCTTCTTCCAATTCCCCCCTACTGTTTTTTACCAGCGTCGAGTTTAAACCGTAACTCACCGGATGTTTTTCCGCCCCCTTCATTTTTCCATAAAAATGTTCAACCTCTTCCTGGGTCACTCCCTCGTAATAATGATTAGCTGACGCTTGAATTAAATCTTTTCCTTCATCCAACACAACCCGCTTCGACATGTAGGCAGGATCAAACATAATTCGTTGCAATCCCTGAAATTCATTTTCCAAACCAATATCTTCCAATAACAACCGGAAATAGGATTCGGAAAAAGGAGGAATAAACTTCTCCATGGAATAGTGATGGTGAATACCATTGGCAAAAAAAACCTTCTTGGCATAAATCACAAAAGATTGATACTCCTGACAAGATCGATCTCCCTGGTACTCCGTTAATATTTTCTCCAATACTTTTCGAATCCGAAGATTGTATTTATTATTCTGATCCCATAAAATATCGCGACCGGCAATAGCCGCTTGACTCAAGTAATAGACAAATAATTTCTCCTCCAGAGATAATGTTTCAAAGGCAGGAACCTGATAACGTAATATCTTTATATCGTCGAATTGCTCGGAAAAAAATTCAAATTCTTTCATGTCACCTTACTTAATAATGAATTATAAATATACGCCCGTCTCTGTTTTTTGTTGGTATATTTTTACTTTTCTATCTATTATTGAAAATTAAAACGTTCCAAGATTTGAACGGAAGCTTTAACAGCATGTTTATACCAGGTAAACAACACCCGGTAACGCTCCTCTTCCGGCAAATGCCATTCGATATCACTTTTTCTAAGCCTTTGTACAACACTATACATCAGTAAAGCCGCACACACACTAACGTTATAACTTTCCGTAAAACCGTAAATAGGTACCTTTACAAACTCATCCGCTTCAGCCAATACCTTATCGGATAAACCCGTCAATTCCGTTCCAAAGAAAAAGGCCATTTTTCCTTTATGCAGATCCAGATCATCAATCAACTGATCTTTCTCGTGAGGCGTCGTAGCCACAATCCGATAGCCTTGTTCCCTCAATGTCCGGATAGCCGACATCGTATTATCCTCCGTATTGCGGTGACGATGCAACGTCAACCATTCCATCGCTCCCATAGAAATCTCGGAATTATCCTCAAATTTATTCTCATTTTCAATCACATGAATATTCTGGACTCCAAAACAATCGCACGAACGCAAAACAGCACTACAATTGTGTTGCTGATACAAATTCTCCAAAACAACCGTCATGTAGCTCGTCCGCTCCATACTTAAACGCCGGAATAAATCATTTCGATAATCTGTTACAAACTGGCTTAAATACTCTACTTGTTCTTTGATCGTATGCATATGGTCTACTCTAAAACAAAAGAAGGGTGCTGAATCCAACACCCTTCTTTTTATGGTTCTCAATAATTATAAGCCTTCTGCCAATTCTGCACCAGCTTTAAATCTTACCACCTTCTTTGCAGGAATCTGAATCGTTTTACCAGTCTGAGGATTTCTTCCACTCCGGGCACTTCTCTCTGATACAGAGAATGAACCGAAACCTACTAATGCAACCTTCTCGTCTTTTTTCAAAGATTGACCAACTGTTTCAACAAAAGCTTCCAAAGCTTTTTTGGAATCTGCTTTACTTAAACCTGCTTTTACTGCAATCGCATCTATTAACTGAGCTTTGTTCATAACAAAAAATTTTAGGATTAGAATAATAATATAATCTTTATGCTTTGACAAATGTAGGGAATTTCTGCAGGAATACAAATTTTCTGATAAAAAAACAAAAGACTTTTAGCACGAGCATGTTAATATATACTAAAATCACCCCATTTAGAGAGTAATTACCTCCGCACACCCCTCTCCGTCCATGGCCGCAGATACAATTCCCCCGGCATAACCCGCTCCCTCCCCACAGGGATAAAGACCTTCAATCTCCGGATGGACCATCCGCTCTGTTAACCTGGGAATCCTCACCGGAGCCGATGTTCTGGTTTCTACTCCCAAAAGAAGAGCATCTTCATGAATAAATCCCCGGGATTTTCGTCCAAATTGTTCCAAACCTGCAAGCAGACGTTGGTATATCAACCGAGGAAGCCATTCTCCGAATAAAGTCGGTCTCAATCCGGGTTTATAAGAAGATTTAGGAAACGATGTACTCTCTTTATTCGTCATAAAATGAATCAATCGCTGAGCAGGAGCTACTAATTTTCCCCCACCCTCTCTCCAAGCCCGATATTCCAAGTCTTTTTGAAACTCCATACCACCAAAAAGACCGGTATACCGTAACTCTTTCAACTCTTCTTCCCCAATGGAAGTCACAATGGCAGAGTTCGCCCAAGCTGTATTCCGACCCGAAGAAGACATTCCGTTCACAACCTGCTGCTCCGGCCCCGTACAAGCAGGAACAACAACACCGCCGGGACACATGCAAAAAGAGTATACTCCCCGACCGTTGATATTAGCCACGAAACTATACTCTGCAGCCGGCAAGAAATCACCGCGTCCGGCAGGATTATGATATTGAATCCGGTCAATGACCTCTTGAGGATGTTCCAAACGAAGTCCGACGGCAAATTCTTTGGCAAGCATTAAAACAGAACGAGCCTGCAACATGCCATATACATCCCGGGCAGAATGTCCAGTTGCCAAAATAACTTGGTCGGCCAATACCTCTCCCTCGTCAACCGACACTCCCTTCACCTTATTCCTTTCAATCAAAATATCCTTTACGCGGCTATTAAAACGCACTTCTCCGCCGTAACGTTCAATAGTCTTACGGATATTAACTATAACGCCGGGCAATTTATCCGTTCCTATATGAGGATGAGCGTCAATCAATATGGACTCGGAAGCACCATGATATACTAAAATCTCCAATATACGGTTTACATTTCCCCGTTTCTTGGAACGAGTGAATAATTTACCATCCGAAAAAGTTCCGGCACCTCCTTCTCCAAATCCATAGTTCGAATCAATATTTACCGATCCTGTTTTATAAAGTTGATTCAAATCCTTTTTCCGTTCCTCCACACTTTTTCCCCTCTCCAACACAATCGGACGCATGCCTTTTTCAATCAGCCGCAAAGCAGCAAAAAGACCGGCAGGACCGGCTCCCACCACAACAACAGGACGAGCTTTCGACACATCCTTATACATCGGCATAAACTGTCGCTCCCGCTGCTCTACTTCATCGATAAAAACTCCCAGTTTTAACTGCATCATCACTCGCTTCTGCCGGGCATCGATAGACTTTTTAATCACCTCCGTATGCTTGATCCGCCCTCTCTCCACCTGCAACATGCTTACCAACAAATAGAGTATCTTTTCCCTGTCGTGAGCCTCTTCCGGTGTTACTCTCAATTCTACCTCTTTATACATAAATCATTTTATAAATTACCCAAACACTAAAGGCACGAAAATAGATATTTTATAACGAGAAACTTTCACAAAACTTTAAAAAAATCATACCTTCGCATAATAAAACCAAATATATACAATATATCATGAATAAAATAGCATTAATCACCGGAGCTACTTCCGGGATTGGAAAAGCAACAGCCATAAAATTAGCTGAAGCCGATTTTGACCTTATCATTACGGGACGAAGAGGCGATCGTCTGCACACTTTAGAAAACGAACTACAAAAGAAAGGAGTTCAGGTAATAGCCCTTCACTTCGATGTCCGGAATCAGGCGGAAGTAAAACAAGCCATCTCCTCCCTACCGGAAGCATGGAAAAACATAGATGTACTCGTGAATAATGCCGGACTTGCAGTAGGGACCAGCCCCATTCAAGACGGTCTGGTGGAGGATTGGGAAAGAATGATCGACACGAATGTAAAAGGTCTGCTTTATGTAACCCGCGAAGTCGCTCCCCTTATGATAAAGAATCAAAAAGGACATATCGTAAATTTGGCCTCTATTGCGGGAAAAGAAGTATATCCCGGAGGTAATGTATATTGTGCCACCAAACATGCCGTAGACGCTTTATCCAGGGCTATGCGAACCGATATGTTGAAATACAATATCAAAGTAACCAATATAGCACCGGGAATGGTGGAAACGGAGTTTTCCATCGTACGTTACAAAGGAGACGAAAAAGCAGCCCAAAACGTATATAACGGGATGACTCCTTTGACAGGAGAGGATATCGCGGAGACAATCGTATTTGCAGTTACGCGCCCCGCTCACGTATGCCTGAACGACATTTTAATTATGCCTACCGCTCAGGCTAATTCCAGGGATGTAAACAGAAAATAATTATTATCCCTGTAAAATAAAACGGGATTGCCTTTCCCGGCATAGCCCGTTTTATTTTTTACGACATCATAAATTTTCATCACCTTTTACAACATAAAAAGGTTGACGCAATGTGTTTCCTACCGCATCTACCAAATAAAGTACGTGATAACCGGAAGTCACGTTAATTTCTATCTGGTGTTGGTTACGAGTCATTCCGACGTATTCGTCATCAATATGCCAATACACCTTCATCGAAGGCTCCCGGTGAGCTATCTCAAAAACAACCCCTTTGGATTTTCCACCCAAGTCTTTAGGAATAAAAACTCTTAATCCTCTTTGCGGATAGATCATCTCCATTACCTCATCTTCCGACTTACAATCCTCCCGCTTGGGAGGCATCCGGAGATAGTCCGCATGAGTCTGGGAATAATACCATTCCTGAGCCGGAGAAAGCACGAACCAGGGTACCGTTTTAATTCGATAAGCAGGTTCACAATCAGCATCCACCCGAAAGGAGCCGCTTCGATCCAGGTGAATCAATCGATGGTAGGGGCATAATACCGTTTTCATACCGCTTTCGTCGATCCACAGGGTATCAACCTCCGGACATATATCGGAGGCCCGGTAACCACTCTTACGACACGTAACAACCGGTATCATCTCCTCCTGCGGCTTATAAAATCGGGCCGTATTCCGCAACAAGGCGGCAACCTCGAATAACACGGGAGCGGCGGCTCGTACACCGATCAAACCTGCACGACCTTCCCCGTCGGCATTTCCGACCCAAACCCCAATAACATAATCCGGAGTTACACCTACCGCCCAAGCATCGCGGAAACCAAAACTGGTACCCGTTTTCCAGGATAATGCCATTGATGAAGCAAAATTTTTCCAACCTATCTCCATATCCGGTCTCTCTACATTCTGTAATGCCTGAAATGTCAACCAGACAGAAGCCGCATTCAAAACTTCACATCTCCCCTCTTTCTGCACCAAAGGTCCGTCTGCCCACAGGTGTAATCGAGCAAACTCTCCCGTGTAATAGCTACCGTCGTTCGTATTATAATGATGCAGGATGGAAGCCATTCCCCCGTATAAATTACATATATCCCATAAAGAACATTCGGCCCCTCCCAAGATTAAACTTAAGCCGTAATTATCCGATTTCCGGGTTAGTGTCGTGATGCCCATTCGTTTCAGATTATCATAAAAGTGTTCGACCCCATACTTCTGAAGTAAACGCACGAACGGAATATTCAAAGACATGGACAAAGCCTGATCGGCAGGCACTACCCCTTGAAATTCTTTGTTAAAATTAGACGGCACGTACCCTCCAAAACGAGAAGGAATATCAGACAATAAAGTCTTTGGTAAAATATCACCCGAATATTGCATCAAAGCATATAGAGCGGGCTTCAATATACTCCCTGAACTTCGGTTAGAAGTAATAATATCCACCTGATTACCACCATTTTCTCTCACCTTGGGACTATTCCCCACGTAAGCTCTGACTTCTCCCGACGGTATATGTCCCACCAATACTGCCGCATTATAAATATGATTGTGTTTCAGTATGTCAATATGCCGTTTAACGATCTCATTCACCTGACCTTGCAATTCCGCGTCAATTGTCGTTCGACCGATCTCTCCCCGACGGTATTTATAAGCTTTTGTTAATACATGAGGAGCTATACACTCCGTGTTATATATTTTTCCAGGTAAAGGTTCCGCTATCGCCAACTCCAGATCCTCCCCGCTAAACCTTCCCTCCCGGTATAGTCTACGTAACAAATCATCTCTTTTCTTTTTCAAAAGAGTCGTATTCTTTCCAGGAAAGATTAAAGCCGGAGCATTAGGTAATACAGCCAACAAACAGGCCTCACCCCAACTTAACTCGTTAGGTTTGCGATTGAAATATTTCAAAGCTGCTGCTTCCAAACCCACGATATTACTTCCGAAAGGAGCGTGTGCCGCGTATAAATTCAGTATTTCCCATTTCGTACAACTTTGTTCTAAACGAACAGCCAACAACATCTCAATGATCTTTTCAGGAATCGTACGAGGAGGATTACGACGGGCCAAACGGACAACCTGCATGGTTAAGGTACTCCCTCCGCTCACGATAGAACCGTTCTTTACGTTCAACCATAAAGCCCGAACGATCGCAAACGGATCGACACCCCGATGCAACAAAAAATATTTATCTTCAAAACTTAACAGAGCCGTCACATATTTTTCGGAAATGATATTTTTCCCCGGTATCCGGTACTGGCCGTCATCCGCAACGGTAATCCCCATCACCTTTCCTTCCCGATCCAAGACCATCGTGGAGTATGGAACTGTAAACAACGGAGCGGGTAATAATAAATACCAAAAAGCAACAAATACTCCTCCTATCACGACAATAGGTATCCACGCTTTTCGAAATAACTTCCGGCTTTGTATTATTCGTCTCATTGCCACACCTAACCGGTCCCATCGATCTAATTTATAATAGATAATCTGCTATGCGGAATCCCCGCAAGAATTCTTCGGTCGCCATTCGTTTCTTCCCGGAAAGTTGCAGCTCTTTCACTTCTATATACCCCCCCTTCACATAGAACCGAATAAAATTTTTACCATCCGTATCAAGACTTACCGGAGAATCATGTTCCAGCAATTTCCGTTCCACCTCGAATAATTTTACCGATATCACCTCGCCCGTCACCTTATGACGCAATTCCGTCCATGCGGCAGGAAAAGGAGAGAGTCCCCGTATATGATTATAAATCCGATCCACTTCCCAGTACCAATTTATTCTCATATCTTCTTTAAAAATTTTCGGAGCCTGTTTGGGTTCGCGCCCCTGCAACAAAGTCGCCTGATCCGTTAAGGGATAATGACCTTCGGCTATGGCATCGGCAGTCTTTAAAAGCAGATCCGCACCTGCCTCCATCAAACGGTCGTGTAACTCCCCGGCTGTCATCTTCTCATCGATTTCCACTTTTTGCTGAAAAATGATACATCCCGTATCTACTTCATGTTTCAACAAAAAGGTAGATACTCCGCTATAATGTTCTCCGTTCATGATAGCCCAATTGATCGGGGCAGCACCGCGATAATCCGGCAACAGGGAAGCATGTAAATTCACCGTTCCGAGTGGAGGCATATTCCATACGACCTCAGGTAACATTTTAAAGGCCACCACAAACTGCAAATCAGCCCTCAAGCTCTGCAATTGTTCTAAAAAAGACGGATCTCGAAAACGCTCCGGTTGCAATACCGGTAAACGATGAGCCACAGCATATTTCTTTACAGCCGATTCCTGAAGTTTTTGTCCTCGTCCGGCTGGTTTGTCCGGGTTGGTTACGACCCCGACAATCTGGTGTCCCGCTTCCATTAATCTTTTCAAGGGAAGAACTGCAAAATCAGGAGTTCCCATATATACAATTCTCATCTTATGCATTCTTCTTCTTTTTAAAAAATCCTACGATTTTCTTTACAAAATTCGCATAAGCCTCCGTACTCATTACCGCAGAATCGGTCATCGCCGTATAAGTCAGGAATGCACCTAACGGTAAAAGGATCAAAGAAGAGATCCACATCCCTTGCCAAGGCTCCAATACTCCCTCTCTGGCCGCCCGTTCACCCATCATCCAGATGATGTAATAGACGATAAACAAGAAAATAGAAACCACGACCGGCATTCCCAATCCCCCTTTACGGATAATTCCTCCCAAAGGAGCCCCTATGAAGAAAAAGATAAAACAGGCAAACGAAAGAGTAAATTTCCTATGCCATTCGATCTGGTGTCTCCGGATCGATTCTTCCCGGGCGGAAATATAATTCAAATCATTCCAATGATACTGTTTGGCAGCACGGGCATACTCTAAAGCACGATCCAGCATTCTTTTCTGCTCTTTCACATCGAAAGAAGCATATAAGCTATCCAGACTCTGCATCTTACCTTCCGTTTCCTCCCGCAAAATACTGTCCCGCTTAGCACTTCTTACCCGTTCTTTTATATAACTATTAGACAACATACCGTTGGCATCCGTCTTCTTACGAAGTTTCAAACTCGTTTGCAACGAATCTATAGTTCCTTCGAGCTGCCTTATACTCAACATATTATATCCACCCCTAAAATTATCTTCATTTGTCCGCGAAAACTCATTCCCCGATAAAGGAATAGAAAAATACTGTTTATCAAACTCTACGCGTCGAAAAGGAAATGTAGCCCGGTTATTCGATTTCAACCCCTCATCGGTACTTGTATTGCCATGGAAAAGTTCCACTTCCATATAAGTTCCATCGGGACTGGCCTCCATTCGTCCGGAATCGGCAATGGTTACCTCGTAATTTTTAGACAAACCGGTATGATTGTAAATCATCATTTTATACATCATTCCCGTCTCTTTATCTATCTTATCCACCTTAATGCTGTAATTCTCGATATCGTTTATAAATACCCCCTCTTTTAGCGACAATTCCGGCTTCTGCCGTTTGATATCATATAAAAGACTTCCTGCTTTCAGATTAGCATATGGTAAAACGTTATTCGAAAAGAAAAAAGCCGCAATGGTTAAGATGACAATCAATACAATCAAAGGTTGCATGATCCGGTACAAAGAGATTCCTGCAGCTTTTAAAGCCGTCAACTCGTAATTTTCACCTAAACTCCCGAAAGTCATAATAGAGGCCAATAAAACAGCCAATGGCAATCCCATCGGGACTAAAGTCATAGAGACATAAAACAACAAGTGAGCAATAACACTCCACTCCAAGCCTTTCCCCACAAGATCATCAATATACCGCCATAAAAACTGCATGATCAGTACGAACATACTGATGAAAAAGGTGGCCACAAACGGACCGATATAACTTTTTAACACGAACAGGTGTAGCTTCTTCATCTTTAGCACCTTATTTTGATTCATTTACTTTTCTATCCGATACTCCCCTAAAGGATTCACAAAGATAAAAAAATAACTGTCCATCCCCTTCACTTTTCTATTTTTCCTTTTATCACCTGTCAGGCCCCAATCGTACGATGGAGCATTTCGATTTGTTTATTCCATAACTCGACCTCATCCGCTTCCTCATCATTATCCACGAAATCAGTAATAATTAAAGCCACTTCTTCCGTCAGAGGCTCCACATGAAGTGAAAACTCGAGGTATTCATCAGGTTCTTCCGCATCTTCCCACACGAACCTTACAAATACATTTTTCTTCATATCCACCAACTTAGCTTGTCTTTCAACACCATCCCACACAAATGTAAAGAGATCACCTTTATATTTCACATCATCGGAAAACCACTCGGATAACCCTGCAGCGGTACTGAGACGAGAGAATAAAACCTTTACCGATGATGAGAAAAGATACTCTAATTCGACTTTTTTCCTCATATCTGAATATATATTTGACCGACAATATATACAAATTTTACCACATATACAAATTCATGCTAATTTATTCGCGGAGAACTCCGCACGTATCGCTTTTGAAAATTGTTCTTTCCACTCTTGGTCTTTACTCTCTTCTACCCTTGAAAGATTCAGGATAATTTCCGCCACGGAAAGCCTATGAAAATCTGAAGCGGGATAATAATAGTAATCGTCGTCTTCCTTGGCAACTACAAGAATATGGCGATCTATCAACTCCTCCAATACCAATCTCAATTTTCCGGTATTCATCCTCATCTCTTTGTTAATCATCGTCAGGCTGGGGCCCCCCTCATTGTTCACGTATACTTTTGCCACGTACTTTACGACCCGGATAGCATGTTCCATAGTCTCCATCCAACCGGAATCCCCGATCAACTCGTTTTTATACATAAAATGCCGATTCCGCAAGATATAACACAACTCCGTTCCCCACAGGACAACACACCAGCTTAACTGCAACCACACCAGCAATAAGGGTAATGCTGCCAAACTTCCATATATGGCATTATAAGAAGTTACTCCTATCTGAAAGCGAATATAAAACCATTGAACTATCTGATAAACGGTCCCCGCTACCATTCCGGCAATAAAAGCATGCTTAAACTTTACGGGAGCCGCTGGCATAAACATGTACAAAAATATAAATAACATCCACACCAACAGATAAGGTAGAAACTTAAACAAGCGCAACAAATAATCGCCTAAAACAGGAAATTCCGATTTCAAGTCGGTTCCCATAAAAACATTCAAACTACTGATTAAAATGATCAAAATCGGAACAATAAAAATAATAGACAGGTAATCCGTAAACATCCGGCGTATACTTCTTCCTTTACGAATCCCCCATATCCGATTCATGGTCAGCTCCGTACTATTTAATACCTTAATAACCGCCCAGAGCAGGATAACGATTCCAAAACCCGTAACGACCCCTCCTTTGGCATTGGCAATGGCACTATTGGCATACTCCACTATCGTAGAAGCCAGATCCGCATTATTAGGGAACTGTCCTTTAATCAATTCTTCCAGCGAAGTCCCTACTCCAAACCCTTTGGCAATTGCAAAAGCCAAAGCAACAATCGGAATAAAAGAAAGAATAGAATAAAAAGTCAACGCGGAAGCCGATACGTTACAAGCATCCTTCAAAAACCGATTGATGGAGACAATCAATACGGACAAAGATTTTTGTAACAACTCCACGATAATAAACCGATGCTGACGATCCCGTCTCAACACGGCATAATGATGATCAAGATCCGATAAATTTTCAAAATTACGGATGATCTTTCTTACCTTTCTCCTCCAATCGTCAATTTTTACCTGATTCATATCTTATATATCTGCTTGTTCCTTCTGACCACTTTATAATTTTCAAAATTATAAAAAAAAAGATATTCAAAAAAGGGCTTTTTTGAATATCCTTTATTATCAATAAACAATCTCTTCTTTCCTTAAAACAGTAACTCGGACACTCTCTTTTTCACGTCGGAAGCATCCGCATCAATCGGGAAAACGATATCCGGTTTTTGTAAAACAATCGTATGCTCTTGCTTATAACGTCCGATTCCTCCTCCCGTAATATTTAACATAACAATAGCTTCACTTTCAACCTTTTTGTCACGCACGGCTTGTATTAGGGTAGCCGTAGCCACGGCTGCTGCAGGTTCGATATCAATTCCCTCCAGCTTCTCAAAAATAGCCTTCGCCTCAAGGGCTTCTTCATTGGATGCCAATAACACGTCTCCGCCTGTCGCTTTCAATGCATCATATAAACCACCCTTTAAAGAATAAGGAGGTTTCCGATTGGAAAGTACTTTGGCACACATCTCCTCCACCTGTCGACGAGCCATATTTTCATCCAAAGGCAACATCTCCCGGGAATCGGCCCTCCAAGCGTCATATATGGGAGTGAACGGAATGTTCTGGGAAACCATCAATTTCATCAGATTTTTTCCGAAACGACCGTCTTTTATAAATCTTTTGTTCGCCTCCCAGGCAGCAATAGCACCGGTTCCGCTACCTACCGCCTGAAAATAATAATCGGGAATTTTTCCGATCTCCAACACGGCAGAGAGTACCGTAGTTCCCATGCCGTCGCGACGAGCCACATTCTTAGCACCTCCTTCCGGATAAAAATCCTCCAACTCACAAACAATATTAGAGAGACGTATCGAATCGAAATAATCACTTCCCGACTCCGTGCAAATCAATTTTACGCAATCATTCCACGGTTTATCCGACCAAATAGAATCCAAATTATCCTCGGGTACACACAAAAGCAAAGGAATATGGTTATCGGAACACACCCGCCCAAAAGCACGAGCCGTATTTCCGGCAGAAGCCACAACCATCACCTTCCCCCCATTCCGATTCGTACGAGCACAAACAGCATAAGCCTCACACTCCTTAAAAGAACCGGTATTCATCTGTGCCCCTTTTTCCGGCCAATAACCGTTAAATGTAATGTAAAGATTCGATAACCCTAAATATTTGGCCAATCCTTCACTCCGATAGGTTACGGGAGCTCCGGAACCATCCAAGGTCCGACAAATCGGTAACCAATTAGCGTATTTATAGATGCCCGGTAAATCATTCCTCACCTCTAACTGATTCTTTGCATAATTAGCAAAAATTAAAGCAGCCCCGTCTTTATGCGGACAATCCAACTCCCATTGTTTGTCTTCAAACGTTGTCCCGCAGCATGCTGATTCCAATTGATATCGTGTCATAGTTTTTTACCCATGAATTAGTACATTTCTTTCCGTGTACAAAATTAAAGCATTTCGATACTTCAAAATAGGGTATAAATACCACTTTTTTCAATTTTTCCCGATTATATGATAAATAATAAAAATGAAATCGTCGAATCGTGTCAAATTTTTAGTGAAATCGGGAACAAAATGTCTCGACCCGAGTTTTTAAAATGACTTTATGTCAGGAAATATGACATATAAAATAAAATTAAGGAAACAATTTTATGAAAAAAAGTGACTTTTAGAAGATGGCACAACGTTTGATAAAAGATAAATGTTCTTTGAAACTATTCAAAGAGAAGATACGATAAACTAAATACGAAACAATAACATTAATAATATTATAATTATGGGAAAGATAATTGGTATAGACTTAGGAACCACGAACTCCTGCGTTGCAGTGATGGAAGGTAATGAACCGGTGGTAATACCTAATAGTGAAGGTAGAAGAACAACTCCCTCTATTGTGGCATTTGTTGACAACGGAGAGAGAAAAGTTGGAGATCCTGCAAAACGTCAGGCAATCACAAACCCGACGAAAACGATATATTCTATCAAACGTTTTATGGGTGAAACCTATGATCAGGTAGAAAAAGAGATTAAACGTGTCACGTATAAAGTGGTAAAAGGCGATAACAACACGCCGCGTGTTGAAATCGGCGATCGTAAATACTCCCCGCAAGAAATTTCAGCGATGATTCTTCAAAAAATGAAAAAAACGGCGGAAGACTATTTAGGTCAGGAAGTAAATGAAGCGGTTATTACCGTACCGGCCTACTTCAACGACGCCCAACGTCAAGCCACGAAAGAAGCCGGAGAGATTGCCGGATTAAACGTGAGACGTATTATCAACGAACCGACGGCTGCCGCCCTGGCTTATGGTTTGGATAAACAAGATAAAGACATGAAGATTGCCGTATTCGACTTGGGAGGCGGTACTTTTGATATCTCTATTCTGGAATTGGGCGACGGCGTATTTGAAGTAAAATCAACCGATGGCGATACTCACTTGGGTGGTGATGATTTCGATGATGTTATCATCAACTGGTTGGCCGATGAATTTAAAAAAGACGAGGGTGTCGACATCCGAAAAGATCCGATGGCACACCAACGTTTGAAAGAAGCTGCAGAAAAGGCAAAAATCGAATTATCAAGTTCAACTTCAACGGAAATCAATTTGCCGTATATATTTCCGGTTGACGGAATTCCAAAACACTTGGTAAGAACCTTGACAAGAGCCCAATTCGAACAATTGACAGATCACCTGATCCAAGCAACCATTGAACCTTGTCGCAGGGCGTTGAAAAATGCCAACATGACAGCATCCGACATCAGCGAAGTTATTTTAGTCGGAGGTTCAACCCGTATACCCGCCGTACAGAAGAAGGTGGAAGATTTCTTCGGTAAGGCTCCGTCCAAAGGTGTAAACCCGGACGAAGTAGTCGCCGTAGGTGCCGCCATCCAAGGTGGAGTGTTAACGGGAGAAGTAAAAGATGTATTGTTGTTGGACGTAACCCCGCTTTCATTAGGTATCGAAACCTTAGGCGGAGTGATGACTAAATTGATCGAAGCCAACACCACGATTCCGACCAAAAAATCAGAAGTATTCTCCACGGCTGCCGATAACCAACCGTCAGTAGAGATACATGTACTGCAAGGAGAACGTGCGATGGCGAAAGACAATAAAACAATCGGTCGTTTCCATTTGGACGGACTACCACCAGCCCCGCGCGGCATACCTCAAATCGAAGTCAGCTTCGATATCGATGCTAACGGTATATTGAAAGTATCCGCCAAAGACAAAGCTACCGGAAAAGAGCAATCCATCCGTATCGAAGCTTCCTCCGGTTTGTCCGAAACCGACATTAAGAAAATGAAGGACGAAGCTGCAGCCAATGCAGAAGCGGATAAAAAAGAGAAAGAGCGTATCGATACCATCAATAAAGCCGATAGTATGATCTTCCAAACCGAAAAACAATTGAAAGAGTTTGGTGATAAACTACCCGCTGACAAGAAACAACCGATCGAGGCTGCATTGCAGAAACTGAAAGATGCTCATAAAGCACAGGATATCGCTGCTATCAATTCTTCTATAGATGAATTGAACAATGTATTCCAAGCTGCATCTCAAGAGATGTACAATGCACAACAACAGGCCGGAGCTCAGGGACAGCAAGATGCTCCTCACACGGAACAACAGGCCCCGAACAACGGCGGAAAAGATCAGGAAGTAACCGACGTAGACTTCGAAGAAGTGAAATAAAGCTTAAATAAAGTCTTAGCATCAATAAAATCCCACGATAAATTTTCGTTTACCGTGGGATTTTTTATTGTTTTAAGTCGACATACCCGATCAGCCTATCATACCATAATCGAGATCGTAACCATTTGCCGACTTAATTTTTATTTACCATATTTAATCCGGAAAAATACGGGTGGGATATTCTCTGTTCATGTAAGTAGCCGGAACGGTCTGTTCACCCGGATACTGGTTTTTATTGCAGCTTCGTCGGAAAGCGGGATCAGAAAATATAATAAACTGAAAAATAGTTCATTACAACCCGTATTACATTGTAAATATTTATTATCTTTACCAAAAGATTAAAACGGGACTAATATCTATCTTGCTTTTGCATGGATTTCTGTAAACATATGAAAATTAACAATATCATGACAGAATCAAAAATAGATCAAATTGCTTAGTCCTTTTACAGCAGAAGGAATAGACTATCTCTGCCAAAAATTTCAGAGTTCATATCATCGTGAAATAACCAAATGATGAAACAATTAATCGCATGTTGCGGATTAGATTGCGAAAGTTGCGATGCCCGCATAGCTACTGTCGAAAATGACAATGAGTTAAGAGAAAAAACCGCCCAAAAGTGGAGTGTAATGAACAATGCA
Source organism: uncultured Sanguibacteroides sp. (assembly GCF_900543425.1). GTDB lineage: Bacteria > Bacteroidota > Bacteroidia > Bacteroidales > Marinifilaceae > Gabonibacter. Next base: position 104,413 of record NZ_UQRQ01000008.1, read on the forward strand.
CCGGAGATTACGGCAGCAACCATAAATTGTACGGGTTGTCGTGCAGACGGAGCAAAATTCACGTATTGCAGCGATTATTGCGAAATCCGCCAATGTGTATATGAAAAAGGGTTCAATACCTGCGGAGACTGTAACGAATTGGATAATTGCCGGATCGTTCGTCCTATTTTTCAAAATGTTCCCGGCGCAAAAGAAAATCTTCTGTCTTCGGCAACTACCTGACGACAAAACGAACCATACACATCACGAAAAAGAGACGGGAGATCCGAACCCGGAAGCCGGACTATTATGGTTCTGATCGAAACCATACGGGATTCTTTGTAGGAGAAAACAAATTGTTGCAACTCCTAACGCATTGAAAACGTCGAGGAGTTGCAACAATATAAAAATTTATCCGCCGCACTTATAAGGTAGCCCCTATAATGCCTTTCGAAGATTGTTCGATAAAATCTAATACGTACTGTATTTCCGGACCGATCGTTATCATTCTCCGTATTTGATTCAAAGCATTCTCAAGACTGGTTCCGCATTGGTAAATCTGACGATAGGCTTTAGCAATATCATCGATAGTCGTCTCCGACAATTTACCCTCTTTTGCCAACAGAATAGCATTGATACCGTAATAGGCAATCGGATTATGAGCTGCCACAATATAAGGAGGTACATCCTTATTGGCACGACATCCGTCTCTTACAAGACTCCAACTTCCGACACGGCATCCGTGCTTGAGAATAACCCCGCTACCCAATATAGCGTAATCGTCTACAATACAATTCCCTGCCGTTTTCGTGCCGTTTCCCAGAATACAATTGTTTCCGATATGAGTATCGTGAGCCAGATGTACACCTTCCAAAAGGAAATTTCCATCTCCGACGATCGTACAATCCGTCGGGTAAGTTCCTCGATTAAGAATCACTTTTTCCCGAATCGTGTTATTATTTCCTATTTTTAAAATCGTATCATCCCCCTTAAATTTAAAATCCTGAGGGGTGGCACCGATAATAGCCCCCTGGTACACGATATTATTCGTTCCCATACGGGTACCGCTTAAAACGCTAACATAAGGCATAATGGTACAACCATCACCGATCTCTACATTTTTATCTATGTATGCAAACGGATGTATGGTAACACCATTCCCGATTTTCGCGTGCGGATCAACATAAGCTAATGGACTAATCATAATAATGTATCTTTAAGTTAGTTTGTTCTTCCTCCGCCCAAAGCATGATAAAGATTCACGACCGCCTGCATGCGTTGAAACTGATCGGAAACCTCCGAAAGTTGAGCATTCAATAACGATTGTAAAGCGGTTAACACTTCCAAATAGGTCGAAGTTCCGAACGTTAGTAATTCTTGTGTATAATCTACCGATTTCTCGAGAGAATTGATCTGCTTGGTTCGCTGAACTATTTTTTGTTCAGCCGTCACATATAAATTAAGCGCATCACTCACCTCGCTTCCCGCGTTCAATATAGCTTGTTCGAAGCTTAGTTTTGCCTCTTCCTGTTGAGCCTTGGCTATCCTTAACCGGGCTAAATTAGCTCCCCGGTAAAACAAGGGTTGTGTTAGTGAACCGATTGCAGAAGCAATCATTTTTCCCGGGTTCACAATTACGCTTCCGGCCTGGTTCGTCCAACCCAGAGTCCCGCTAATGGATAGTTGGGGATAAAAAGCGGAACGAGCTTCATTAAGATTATAGTAAGTACCCGCAAGAGCCATTTCTGCGGCTTTTACATCAGGACGATTGGATAAAAGCTGAATGGGAATACCGGCATTCAGCAAAGTCGGTAGTTGCTGGTTATCCATTTTTCCCCGTTCTATATACTGAGGAGCCTGACGCAATAACAGAGACAAAGAATTCTCCGTTTCTCGAATTTGATTCTTTAAATCCGCTACGGAAGCAAGGATCATGTAATAATTAGCTTCACTTTGAACAACTCCCGCCTCATTGACCACGGCAGCCTCCTTCAAGGCCTTCATAGTCACTACATTCTTCTCCCATAAAACAGCAGTCTCCTCCGTGATCGCCAATTGCTTATCAAGCATAAGCAACATGTAATAATAGTTAGCGATGGCAGCAATAACCTGGGTCTGTACCGCTTGTTTATAGGCTTCACTCTGCACAAGAGCCGCTTTAGCCGCACGCTTCGTATTAAGCAATTTCCCGAAAAGATCAATTTCCCAACTTGCCGTCGCCGGTAACGACCACGTCCAGTTACCGCGATTCTTATCGAAACTGCTCACTCCTCCCTGCGGAGATAAACCAAAAGAGGGAAAATAAGCCAAACGAGAAGTCATCAAACTTGCCTCCGCCTCTTTCACCTTCAGCATAGCCGTTTGTAAATCCGTATTCCTCTCTAACCCTAAACGGATAAGGGTTTGTAATTGAGGATCGGTAAAAACCTGATCCCATGGCAAATTTCCCATATTCGTCGTATCGGAAACCAACGTATCGTTAACGGCAACAGGATCCCGGTATAAACCCCGAGTATCCACTTCGGGACGACTATATTTTTTGTATATGTTACAACTACTTAAAAGAGCCGCAATACATAACGGATAGATTATGATCTGTATTTTCATTTTATTTCACTATTTCGTATACTGTTCAATTTCAGATTCAATTTCCGTGTTATCCAAATCATGCCACTCTATCGGCTTAATTTTTTCCTGCAAATATTCGAAAGCAACAAATAAAGCAGGTACAATGAATATCTGGAAAACCATACCGATAAACATACCACCGATTGCACCCGTACCCAACGTACTGTTTCCGTTAGCTCCTACTCCGTGTGCAAACATCAACGGCAACAACCCGATTACCATGGCCAACGAGGTCATCAAAATAGGACGTAAACGAGCCGAAGCCCCGGATATAGCCGCATCCACAATACTCATTCCGGTTTTACGACGATCAAGTGCGAATTCTGTGATCAGAATGGCATTCTTGGCCAACAAACCGATCAACATAATCAACGCAATCTGCATGTAAATGTTATTCTCTACTCCCATCATGTGGGCAAAAATAAAACTACCCATCAAACCGGACGGAACGGAAAACAATACGACTAACGGCAATATGTAACTCTCGTACTGCGCACTTAATAACAAATACACGAACACAAAACACAAAATAAAGATCATAGCCGTGGTGCCGCTACTACTATTTTGTTCTTCCCGCGTCATACCGGAAAATTCGTATCCATACCCCGTAGGAAGCATTTGAGCAGCCACCTCTTCAATAGCCTTAATAGCCTGTCCCGAACTGTATCCGTCAGCAGGAGCCCCGTTCACACTCATAGAGGTAAACATATTGAACCGTTTGATATTATCCGGACCATATACCTTATTCAAAGTCATAAACTGAGTAATCGGGGCCATTTCATTACCGTTACGTACCTTCACTCCTTGTAAGGATTCCGGATTGATACGATATTTCGGATCTGCCTGAATCATGACGCGATATAACTTTCCAAAACGGTTAAAGTTCGAAGCATAAATACCTCCGTAATATCCCTGCAAAGTAACCAGAATATCGTTCGGACTGATACCGGCTTGCTTACATTTAGCCGCATCTATGTCTATCATATACTGGGGAAATCTTGGATTAAAAGAGGTCTGGGCTGTAGCTATTTCAGGCCGTTCTATCAATTTAGCCAGAAAATCCTGTGCCGTGGAATAGAAAGTATTCAAATCCCCTCCCGTCTTATCCTGCAAGTTAAATTCAAAACCATTCGTAACACTATATCCGGGAATCATCGGGGGAGCAAATAAAAGCACCCGGGCATCCTTTACGGTCGCTTTTGCCTGCATATAAAATGTTCCGATAAGCGTATTGATATCCTGCCCTTTGGTACGCTCGTCCCAATCTTTCAGTTTTATAATAAATGTCCCGTAAGAATTACCTTGTCCTGCCAAAAAGCTATAACCGGTAATCTGTGTCCGTCCTTTTACGGCCGGATTAACGGCAATCAGACTGTCGACCTGCTGCATGGCGTACAAGGTTCTCTCCTGTGCCGTACCGGGAGCCATATCCACAACGGCAAATATCGTACCGGTATCTTCATTCGGCACCAACCCCGTCGGAGTAATATTCATCAAAAAGATCAATAAGACCACAGATGCGATAACCGCTCCAAATGACAACACTTTCCGATGAATGAAAAATTTTACTCCCTTTTCGTACTTTTTCAAGGTAATATCATAAGCCGCATTAAAAGCTAAATGAAAACGATCTACCAAAGAGACCTTCTTCTCTTTTCCGTTCTTATCATGCGGTTTCAAAAATATAGCACACAAAGCCGGACTCAATGTCAAGGCATTGATAGCAGACAACCCGATCGCTATAGCCATTGTCAGACCGAACTGACGATAAAAAGTACCGGAAGTTCCCGTCATAAAGCTCACCGGAATAAACACGGACATCATGACCAAGGTGATCGAAACAATAGCCCCGCCCAATTCACTCATCGCATCGATAGAAGCCAGACGGGCGGATTTATATCCCTGGTCCAGCTTGGCATGTACACCTTCCACCACCACAATGGCATCATCGACGACAATGGCGATAGCCAAGAGCATAGCACATAATGTCAAAAGATTAACACTAAATCCTATCAAATAAAGCCCGAAGAAGGTTCCGATCAAGGCCACGGGAATAGCAATAGCCGGAATCAACGTAGAACGGAAGTCCTGTAAGAAAATATATACCACGAGAAATACCAGCACGAAAGCCTCTATTAAAGTCTTAAGCACCTCACGAATAGAAGCAAACAAGAAATCATTGGCATCCAACAATACTTCTACTTTCACCCCGGGAGGAAGTGTTTTATCTATCCTGCCCAGATAATCCTTTATATCATTGATAATAGTCGTGGCATTGGAACCTGCCGTTTGGAAAATAATAGCAGTTACTCCCGGATGTCCGTTTACATTGTTATTAAAACCATATGTCAACCGCCCCAATTCGATATTAGCAACGTCTTTTAACCTCAAAATTTCCCCGTTGGAAGTAGCACGTATAACAATATCCCCGAATTCTTCCGTCGTCTGCAAACGTCCCTTATACCTCATCACATATTGAAAGGATTGATCTCCTCGTTCTCCGAATTGTCCGGGTGCCGCCTCAATGTTTTGTTCCGCCAAAGCCGCAGAGATGTCGGCAGGCATTAATTTATATTGAGCCATCACCTCCGGTTTCAACCAGATACGCATAGAATAATCCGTACCCATCACCATGGCGTCACCCACTCCGGGAATACGTTTAACCTCCGGAATAATATTGATATTCATATAATTTTCCAGAAATTCATTATCGTACTGATCATCGGAACTATAAAAAGCAAAACCCAACAACATACTGGTCTGGCGCTTTTGCGTGACGACTCCGACTTTAGTAACCTCGGAAGGCAAGAATCCTTGAGCTTTGGTAACACGGTTCTGAACATTTACAGCTGCCATGTCCGGATTCGTTCCCTGCTTAAAATAGACCTCAATCGAAGCATCTCCGGTATTGGTTGCGGTAGAGGTCATATACATCATATCTTCCACACCGTTGATTTGTTCTTCCAACGGAGCAATAACACTATTCAAAACGGTCTGAGCATTCGCACCCGTATAGGATGTATTTACCCGAATAGTAGGAGGAGCAATATCCGGATACTGGGAAACAGGCAGAGATACCAAACCCAATACCCCCAGAATAACGATCAAAATGGAAATAACCGTCGAAAGCACAGGGCGGTTTATAAATTTATCTAACTTCATCTTTTTGTTTATTACAGATTAATTTTAACTCCCTAATTTTGTTTCGGTCGAGTCATAGCTTTCAATTTTGCGGCCGATTCTTCCAAAGTAATCGGTTTGATTTGCATACCGTCTCTTAATGTTCCGACACCTTCAGCCACAATCTTATCACCGGGATTTAAACCGGAAGTTACAACAAAATTTTTTCCGTCATTTAATTTAAATACTTCTATCTCCGTATTCTTCAACTTAGCGTCTTCCTGCAAAACATACACGAATCTCTTATCCTGAATTTCATAAGTCGCTTTTTGAGGAATAACAAGTGCATTCTTCAGATCCGAAGGAATAATTACCGAACCAGTACCTCCGCTTCTCAACAAATGCTGAGGATTACGAAAAGTTGCACGTACACTCACCGCACCCGTCGTCTGATCTATTACCCCGCTGATTGTCTCGATCTTTCCTTGTTCGGAATAGAGAGAACCGTCTGCCAGATTTAAAGAAACCAATGGCATCCGTTCCAAAATTCCCTTAGATGAACCGTCTTGTCGAATCAGATTTAACAGCTCTTTTTCCGTCATCGAAAAATATACATACATTTCCGAAATATCCGAAACCGTCGTTAAAGGAGTAGCCGAACTGGGACTTACCAAAGCTCCCACCCGAAAAGGGATACTCCCCATAACACCATCGACGGGACTTACTACGTTCGTGTATGAAAGATTTTTTTCCGCATTGACTAATTGAGCCTCAGCCTGTGCTAATGCTGCTTTTTGCGAGGCCAATGTGTTTTCCGCCATCTGATAATCATAGCTACTGATAATATTTTTCTTAGCCAACTCCCTTTTATTATTGGCCGTCAACTGAGCTGTCGCAACACCCGCTTCAGCCACCTTTACTGCCGCTCGAGCTACATTTACAGCTTCTTCATATTGTACGGGATCAATAATAAATAATGTCTGCCCTTTTCGTACGTTTGCTCCCTCATCCACGCATAATTTCGTAATAAACCCACTGACATTCGGACGAATCTCGACGTCTTGCCGTCCCCGGATGATCGCCGGATAAGAAGAAGTCAACATAACTTCCTGAGGCTCTACGGTCATAACAGCATAATCCGGTATGGTCTGTTGGCCTGACTGTTGTTTATTATTACAAGCAAAAAAAGTTATTCCCAACATCATTAAAATAACCTGTCGGGAAAAAATAGTCATTAATCTCTGCATTTTCATATATTATATTTTATATAATTAAATTTTCTCTTCACAGTACGGGATATAGGCAAACGCCATACCAAAACAAAACAATAAAAAAATTGTTTTCATGCCATTTAGGTAAAAAAATCTTAATTATAGATACAATCATCGATAAGAACCTCTCCCCCCGGAAGCCCGGAAATACTCCAACTTCCTATCCCCCATAAAACTCGTCAAAATTAACAAATTTATCGGATATGTATATCCTGGACCTGACTTTAATCTTATTTATAAGGCAAAAAAAATAAAAAAGAGGAGTGATGATAAATTTTATCACCACTCCTCTCTTAAATACACAGATAATTCAAGTCAATCTTGATACCAAGGCGATTTTACTCTGCCGGAGTTTCAGTTTTTACCCCTTCCGCCGGAACTTTAGGGGTTACAATCGGTCCCTCTGTCGTCAAATTTCTATATATCACGGCAGTACATCCTAATGAAGCTACCATATAGACTAAAAGAAGAACAAATATCAGAATTCCCCCCAAGAAAGGAATAAAAGCAAAAATAGCAAAGAGTATATAGAACGCAAGCCCCAGAACAAAACGAACTCCGAATATAGTCCATTTATAGCCATAAGTTGCCTGATTACTACCTATCATTGCCTCTCCCGGAGCAACTCCCTTATCCAACAAGATATAGACTGCAAGAGACCAGCCGATGGAAATAACAATGCCCGGAATAATAACGAAGAAGAGAGCCGGAATGATAGCAAGCGACATCAAACCGATTAACGTAAAGAATTCGCCCATATACCTCCGGTATTTGGCCTCAAAAATAAAAAGGGGAGAAATCATCTCTCCTTTACTCAAGGCGACAGGGATGGTCATAATAGCAATGGTTGTTCCGACATTCAAATAAGGAATCCAAATGGTTAAAATCCACAAAAGTACAGCGGCAATTAGAGATAAAGTATTCTTTAAACCGATACCGATACCCTCTTGGATTACACCAAAAACGGTAATTCTTCTGATTATTTCCATTATTTCACAGATTAAGATTAATAAATAAAAGCATCACACACTATTTGTATTTTTCTTTCAAATATAAATATTATTTAATAATATAAAGCCCATATAAGCCAAATAATAGGCTTCATCCTTTCATTTTCTTCTCTTCTTCCATGATTTTATTAAAGCAATGCCGACAAATAGGCTCATAAGTATCCTGTTCTCCCAACATCACCAAACTATCATTTGAAGTCAATCGATGAGAATGATTTGCCAAATTTCCACACCGGACACATATGGCATGTACTTTTGTTACATATTCAGCAATAGCCATTAGTTGAGGCATAGGGCCGAAAGGATTACCTTGAAAATCCATATCCAATCCGGCAACGATCACCCTCACGCCATGATCCGCTAACTCCTTACACACGGACACGATATTAGCATCAAAAAACTGAGCTTCATCGATTCCCACTACATCCACATCACCCGTCAACAAAAGAATATTACCGGAAGAGTCCACGGGCGTAGACCGAATCGTATTAGCATCGTGAGACACGACATCTTCCATGGAGTATCGAACATCCAATTGAGGTTTAAAAATCTCTACCCGTTGGTTCGCGAATTTAGCCCGCTTCAACCGACGAATCAACTCCTCTGTCTTCCCCGAAAACATTGATCCGCAAATTACCTCTATCCATCCTGCCCGATTAGCGCTTTCCAAAAACATATTTATTGATTTTACACCTGCAAAGGTATAAAAAAAACGAAGAGAGAACACGATCCACATGCTTTTACCTTACCTTTCCCATGTATCATCACGCTCTCCTCCTTCTTCGTCTCCTTACGTTACTTTTTATTACCAAATTAACATAACCATAACATTGCCAATAGATTTTTTAGCAGAAAATTTCCTTCTCTTTTCCTCGATAAACGTATCTTTGTAACAGAATATCGAATGAAATTATGAGTCAACCTATCTCTTTTCGTCGGAATGAAGCATTAGCTACTATTAAGCAAGAATGGAAAGGAAATCCCGTCGTCAAAGGAAAATTTATCAACCAGCAACACCATGTAAAACACGGAATAGGTAGTGTTTTGAAATGGAGACTCTCTCCTAATCCGCAGAGGAAAGAAAAACGAAGAGAAAACTGGAATCCCGAAGTGAAGTTTCTTCACTCTTTGGAAAACATAAAAGGAGACGCTCTGGTCTGGTTGGGACACAACTCATTTTTCATGCAGTTTGGAGGAAAAAAGCTCCTGTTCGATCCCGTTTTCGGTCATATTCCTTTTGTTCGCAGGCGAAGCAATCTGCCGGTTAATCCCCAAATCTTTAAAAATATCGATTATCTTCTGTTAAGCCACGACCATTTCGACCACCTGGATAAAAAAAGTATCACCCTTCTGTATGCAAATAATCCCCAAATGAAGGTATTTTGCGGCTTGGGCGTGGGTGAACTTCTTCAGTCCTGGTTCCCTTCCATTCAGGTTATCGAAGCCGGATGGTACCAGCAAATAGAAGACGACGGACTTAAAATCACCTTCCTTCCCGCCCAGCATTGGGGCAAACGCTCTTTTGCCGACGGAGGACAACGCTTATGGGGAGCCTTTATGCTGGAAAAAGACGGACTTTCACTATATTATAGCGGAGACACGGGCTATGCCAAACACTTTTCCGAAATCAAGGAACTTTTCGGTTCTCCGGATTACGCGTTACTGGGAATCGGAGCCTATAAACCCCGTTGGTTTATGCAACCCAACCACATCTCACCTCATGACTCTATCAAGGCCGCTACTGAAATGGGAGCTAAAACAACCATCCCCATGCATTACGGAACTTTTGATTTATCCGACGAACCGTTAAGCGACCCTCCTAAAGTTTTCGCCGAAGAAGCTCTGAAGCACAAGGTAAATATCCACATCCCCGCCCTTGGCGAAATCGTCCCTCTAAAATAACCCACAGGGACGGGTGTAATGTGCTATTTCACAACCGCCGAATAATATTCAATCCTACTCCCGCAACCCGGGCCAACTGCCGATTACTAACGTTCGGATTTTGCTTTATTTCTTTCAATACCTGTTTTCGCTCTCGAACAGAAAGCTCCGTTAATCTTTTTCCATTTAATTCTTTTTCCAACAACTCTATCACTTCCTGATCCGACAGTCTACGATTCTGATCAACATCCAAGTATTTTCCATCATCTTCTTGTTGAACATAAGCTTGATACTCAAATTCAAAAAGTGAGAAATACAGAATTAGAATACGATATACCTATATTAGCAAGGTATTAATACAATATTAACTCCCATGATTTTGAATTAATGCATTTTTTTATATATTTGCCAATATTACATTCTTATTGAAAATAAAACATCAATCCAAAATGAAATTAATTTTATTTATATTGATTTTTTTGTATCTCATCTCTTGTTCTTCCAAACAACACGGAGAATGCACCGAAAGGATAGACAAATTGCTTTTCGATAAGATAAACATTAAATGGGGTGAAATACATTTGAAAAAAGAATACAAACAAACCATAAAGGTATATAACCCTACTTCTCAAAAAGTTTCTTTCAAAATATATACAGATTTATCTGAATTTCAAGTGACAAAATTCAATAGCGATTCTTTAAATTATATAACAATCGGAACAATTCTTTCTCCACATTCAGGTGATACCTTACTTGTTACGTTTACACCCTGCGATACAAATTTATTAGGTAATTACGAGAAGGGATTACATATCATGATAAATAAAGAAATACTATTTGTCCCTCTTAAGATGCAAGCATATATTTTAGAAAATTTTGATTCGATATCCTTAGAAGAAAAACTACATCCACCTATAATAGAGATATATAAAGATACTTTCAATTTTAATAATACTAACAAAAATAAAAAAATTCCGGTCTCTTTTATAATCAAAAATGTTGGAGAAAGAAATCTAATTATTCGAAAAGTGGAGACAGATTGTAGCTGCATTAATTCAACTCTGCAACAACATATCATTTCTCCCGGTCAAACAACGACATTAAGTGCAACATTTGTAAGTATGGGACATACCGGATTACAATATCGAACAATCAGGTTATTCACTAACGATCCCGAACACCCCATGATCAAGCTTACTATTAAAGGATATATAGAAAAATAATACAAATTTCACATTTATAAATCTAAACAACAATATTATGAAAACAAAAAAGTATTATCAAAGAATCGGATTGATGTTATTAAGCATCCTCACTTTTCTCCTCGGATGTGAAAAAATGAATTTTACTCCCGAACAAGAATTTTCTCTTCGGGAAGTATACCGTGATTCCGCATTTTTAGGTTTCGAAGGCAATTTGCGTGTTGACAGCATACTTTCAAATAATCTAGAAATTTATCTTCCGGCATTTGAACGAATGCAACGCCATTTAAAAATTAAAGATAATCGTTATACTTGGGATTTTGAAAATGGTGCAGAAATTAAAATCTCAGAAAATATATACGATTTCATTAGTTGGCTTTGGAAAGGCCAAAATAAAAGATTAGAAAGCGGAGACTATATCCTTAAAGCAACAGAATATGGGTTTTGTGTAATAGCTAAAATAGAACCAGAATATCCCAAATCAAAAACAGGTCAATTTATTATTCCAGGATCTCATACACATAACGCAATAACTTTATATCAATTGTATAAATATGCAGCAACAGATCGTTATTTATCAGAATATATTGAAAATCTTTTAGATTATAACGTTTTTAGGCCTAGTCATTCTCATGTTGGAAAAACCAATAATATTCGGTGGACCTATTTCTGTGAAAACGCCTGTTTTTATTATGGCCCGAGAGGATTAAGATGTGAACATAATATAATCGGGTATAAAGATGATGATGTTTATCCTGGTGAATATTTTCAAAAAGTCAGAAACATATTTGGTGGAACCATAGTATCTTTAATGAATTACGAAAAGGTAATCCGTTATGGATTTCATTAATTAAAATCAAGTATAATGAAAACAAGACATCTATTATCTATCAGTATATTCGTCATTATCCTGATGAGTTGTTCCTGTCCGAAACTAAAGCTTTGGAATGGCGAGGAAGTATGTTATAAGGATTCCGTATTCTTAGGTTTCGAAGGTAATTTAAATAACGATACTCTTTTGTCAAATCATCGGAATATATATATACCGGCCTTTGAACGATTGAGAGGACACCTGAAAGTGGAAAATAACCGGTTGATCTGGAATGTCAAGAACGGGGCTGAAATCAAAATTTCCGAAAATATATACGATTTTATTACCCGACTATGGAAAAAACAAAATAAAAGATTGGAGACAGGAGATTTCGTAATTATGGAAAATAAAGACCGATATTATATAATAATGTACAAAAGAGATACAGTGAGAAGGATAAAAGGTCATCTCTCCAACATGAAATTAACCGATCCAAATTATACAAAAGATCAAAGTAAAACAGAGATATCCGATTCAGATCAGATCACATTAAGTTCTTCTTATCCAAAGCTAAAGTTTTGGAGCGGAGAGGAAGTATGTTATAAAGATTCCACCTTTTTGGGTTGCAAAGGAGATTTACAAAACGACAGCATACGTCAAAAGGCTCTCGAACGCATGAAAAGGCATCTTAAAGTAAAAAACAACCGATTAACCTGGAATTTAAAAAACGGAGCACAAATTAAGGTTTCTGAAAATATTTATAACTATATTATTCGAGCATGGAAACAGGAAAACACAAGATTGGAAACGGGAATGTATGCAATCATGGAAGATGATAAACGTAATTATTTTATTTTATATAAAACAGATACGATTAAAATCATTCGAGAGATCGATGGCTTTGGTCACCTCAAAGCAAGCGATCCGAATTACGATAAAAAATAGTTTTTTTTACTCTACTTTTCCTATTGACGAAATATCCCGATAAAAGGCATTACGGACATATTTCCGTCCAACCGGATACGTTCACATCTTTCTTGTTAACGCCTTGAAGAACCTACTACGGAGCTATTTAATAAGTAAAAAGATATTAAATCGGATTACTCCGAACCTTTGCTCATATCCACTAAAAAATCCCGGACGGCTTCCTGCAGCTCTTTCGGAGTACAGGTATAATGATTAATCAGTATGGTAAAAGCCAATTCCTGCCCGTCCCTTGTCGTCAAAAATCCGGAAAGGGTACGTACTCCGGTAAAGGAACCGGTTTTTGCCCGCAGGTTGTTTCGTAAGACAGGGTGATCGGCATAAATCGTCAATCCGCCGTCAACTCCCCCTTCAGGCAAAGAAGCCCAGAAAGGCCTTCCCAAATGCCGGCGACACCACAACAAAAGATCGGTAAATACTTCCGCGGGAGCGGCATTCTGCATGGAGAGCCCGGAAGCGTCCTTTAAAATAATTCCGGACGTATCAATCGCCATACCCGCCAAACGTCTCTTCACTTCCTGTTCGAAACGATCAGGACTAACCAACTTTCCCAAAGCTTCCGCAAATAGATTTATGCTTCTCTTATTCGTATAAAAAACAATCTCCTCTACGGTCGGAGAAATAAACGTATGCAGAGAGTGTAAGGAGTCTCCGGACACAGACGTATCACCTATCGTTATTCCCTGCCTTCTCAGTCGCCTCTTTAATTCATTGCAAGCAATTTCTGCAGGATGATGTATGGCTCCTTTCACTTCATAAGAAAAAGATTTCGTGGTGATATTTCCTTTTAGCAATAACTTCTCCGCGTAAGGGCCACCGTAAATCCAAACATCCTCTTTTTTCAGATCGGAAACCGTTACCCGATTTATAAATTCCACCTCTATCGAAGGAATAACGGAAACAATTTTTGCCATTCCCGTGGTTCTTTCCGGTTTTAACGTAACAGTATATAGATTGTCCCGGTAATTAAAAGGATGATAAAGCGCCCCGTAATAATTGGCTATATCCTCCCACAACCAAGATCCCGGAATCCCCTCTTCCTTATCCGCTCCACGAATCACAACAGTTCCCTCCACCTGATGAATCCCCAATACCTTTATGACGTGAATAACCGTATCTACAAAACGCCGGGAAGGGAAGTAACGGGAATCCAAACAAGGATCTCCCCCTGCCTCAATCACAATATCTCCTTTCAGAATTCCATCCACTATCTCTCCCGTATAGGCAACGGAAGTCGAAAAAGTATAAGCCGGACCGACTTTTTGCAAACTCAAAGCCGTACTAAACAACTTTGTCACGGATGCAGGTATTAAGGCTGTTTCCGAACGATATTCACTTATGATTTTTTGATCCTTCACCCGCTTCACGGATATTCCGACAGCAGCATGTTTTAAGCCGGGTATGGAAAGTAGTTTTTGCAATGCACTATCGACCTGAGCCGAAAGCGGAAAAACGATCAGCCCGCAGAATAACAAGGTATATAAAATCCGTTTCAACATCCTATAAATCTAAACTTCCATCGATTTCAGGATATTCTCTACCTCTTCCTCCGTCTCGTGTAATTTGGCTTTACAAAAAGCAATCAATTGAGAAACCCGTTTTACCTTTTCTCCCAATTCATCTATATCTAATTTATTATCTTCCAGCTTACTGACGATACTTTCAATTTCAGCCATAGCCATTTTATAGTTCAGTTTCTCTTCCATACTCTTCTTTTTTATCTTTTATTTCACTTGTTATTTTACCATGCAACAATTCCGTCTCGATTACGTCTCCAACCTGCAAATCGGTAATATCCCTTACCGATTTTCCATTTATCCGGGTAATCGAAAATCCACGTTCCAATACATTCTTCGGATTCATAAACCTCATTTTGGCTTCTGCCATCTCCAACCGGTGAGCTTGGTAAGAAAAGCAATTACCCACCCGTTGTCCCAACTGCTTACCGTAATTCTCAAGCAACATGGTTTGACGATCCAAACTCAACCGCACCTTTCCCTCCACACGTGTCTTCCACTGTTCGAATCCGCTCAACTGACTCCTAACAAACAATTTAGAGCGGTGTTCCACTTTCTGTAATTGAAATACCAGACTATTCTTCCGGTTATCCAAGAGAGCACGAGTAGATTGCCTGAAATTGGCGACCAACACGTACTGTTTATTTTTCTCCTCTGCCAAACGTCGGTTTACATTCGCCATCCATCGTTCCCGTAAATCCTCTATTCCGGCTTCCCCTACCTGAAATCGTTCAATCAAAAAGGCGGCAGCAGCCGTCGGAGTCTTCACGCTTTTAAAAGCAACCCTATCCACTATCGTTTCATCCCGTTCATGACCGATTCCGGCAATAACAGGCAGAGGAAACTGAGCTACATTAGCCGCTAATTCGTAAGAATCAAAACTCCCCAGATCGGTTTGAGAACCTCCGCCTCGAATAATCACGACCACATCAAATAAAGACTCGTATTCATATATTCGCTCCAAAGCCGCAATCACAGACTCCGTCGTACTATCACCCTGCATGACAGCCGGAAATAATTTTGTGTGAAAAACATAACCAAACGGATTCCGGTGTAACTGATCTACAAAATCACCGTATCCTGCAGCAGTCGGAGAAGATATGACGGCAACAACCTTAGGTAAGGGCGAAAGTTCCAATTCCCGATTCATATTGATAACCCCCTCTTGTTCCAAGCGATCCAATATCTCTTTTCGCTTCCGCTCCAGATCTCCTATGGTAAAGGTAGGATCGATATCCCGGATATTCAAAGAATACCCGTAAACCTCATGAAACACGACCTCCACACGAATCAATACCTTCATCCCCCGCTGCAAAGATTTTCCCGTAGTCGTTTCGAAATAAGGTTTCAACAGGCGATACGTGAACGCCCATATCGTCGCCCTGGCCGTAGCAATAATCGAATCATCCTCCTCCCGTTTCTCCACCAATTCCAGGTAACAATGGCCCGAACGATTCTCTTTGACATCGGCGATCTCTGCCACAATCAGCACCCCCTCGGTGAAACTCTCCTTCAACGTCTGTTTCACCAAATTATTCAGCTGATATAGCCCTATAGGTTCCATAATTTCTCTACTCCAACTCTACAGTTTTATTCAATTCCCCGATGTAATCCAAAATCTCTTTCCGACCGAGCCCTTTTTCCGACGAGGTCAAAAAAGCCTTAGGAAGACTCTCCCATTGTTCGGACATGACTTTTCCGTACTCCTCTATACAAGTTTTTTGACGGGTTACGTTTAACTTATCGGCTTTTGTAAATACCATGACAAAAGGGACCCCGTTTTCTCCCAACCAAGCCATAAACTCCAAATCAATCTTTTGAGGTTCATGACGACTGTCGATCAGGACAAACAGACAAACCATATTTTCCCGTTTCAGTATATAGTTTTTAATCATAGGCTCAAACTTATTCCGCACCGATTTTGAAGCCTTCGCGTAACCGTACCCCGGCAAATCGACCAGATACCACTCATTATTAATTAAGAAATGATTGATCAACTGTGTTTTTCCCGGAGTACCGGAAGTCTTGGCCAACTTACTATGATTCGTAAGCATATTGATTAAAGAAGATTTCCCCACGTTAGATCTACCGATAAAAGCATATTCATGCCTATCCGGAACGGGGCATTTATCTACCTCCGTGTTACTCATTACAAATTTTGCGTTATATACTTCCATAATCTTCTATTTTAAATTTCAAAAATACAAAAAAAAGAGCTGTCCATAAAATAAATTTCCAGCTCTCTCTTTTTCCATATGAAATAAAGACTCTTCGTTCCCTATTAGTTTCCAGCAGAAGAACGTCTGAAATTCCTCGGTTTCTTCGGATTACTTCCCGGTTTTCCTCTCCGCTTTCCCTCTACCTCTTTTTCTCTCTTTCCGCTATCCCGACGTTCAAAACGATCTCTCCCGGATTTTCCGCCACGACCGCTCCGGCTTCCTCCTCTATCTCTATCGCCGCCTCGACCACGACCTCCCTGATTGCGATTGGAAATCGCCCTAATGGTTAAAGGAATTCCATTGAACACCGCCCTGCTGAAATCCGATGCGAAATCCGTCGCACTCTCCTCGTCTATTTCAAACTTCGTATCCGTATCGTAAATCCGTATTCCCCCTACTTCTACTCCCCGACGACGCGAATGCTTGTTAATCAAAGCCATCAAATCTTTGGGCGTTAATCCGTCTTCCCGGCCGATATTCAACGAAAAAGCACTAAAAACAGTATCACCGCCACGTCCCCGACGCTCGCCTCTGCCTTCCCGACCGCCACGCTCACTACGTTCTTTTTCCGACAAATTAAGGTCATCCGTATTCTTATACTTTTTCAACAATTTACCGAATTCAAAAGAGACCAAATGTTGAATCAACTCCTCTTTCGTATAATCGGCAAACTTATCAAACACGGTCTGCTCGAAATTTTCCAGGTTATCCTGTTGCTCTGCCGCAAGAATCTGATCTGCATAAAAAGCCAATTGAGCCTTACAAATCTGTTCTCCCCCGGGAACCTGTTGGTATACAAACGTTTTCTTCAACATGTTTTCGATACGACGCAACTTACCCTTCTCTTTGGAGTGAATAATAGCAATAGATATACCCTCTTTTCCCGCACGTCCCGTCCTACCGCTCCGGTGGGTGTAACTTTCAACATCATCAGGTAAATTGTAATTAATAACATGGGTCAGACAATCCACATCCAATCCCCTGGCTGCCACATCCGTAGCGACCAATACTTTCAGTCTCTTGGAACGAAAAGCGGCCATCACATTATCACGTTGAGCCTGACTCAGATCCCCGTGAAGCGCATCGCAATCGATCCCGTCCCGCTGCAAGTGCTTGGCGATCTCACTTGCATCATTTTTAGTCCGCGTAAAAATAATGGCATACATATCCGGGGCACAATCGATCACCCGACGTAATGTCTCATAACAATCCTTCGCCCGTACCATATAATAGTGATGAGAGACGGTATCAGCTCCCTGATTCTTCTTACCCACGGATATCTCCTTCGGATTGATCAGGTAATTTCTGGCAATCCGCTCCACCTCTTTCGGCATTGTCGCTGAAAACAGGTAGGTATTCTTTTCTTTAGGAGTCTCCTCTAAAATAAAATTCAGGTCTTCCTGAAATCCCATATTCAACATCTCGTCCGCTTCGTCCAAAACCACGGCAACCACGGATTCGATATCCACAACCTTACGTTTTAACAGGTCTACCAACCGTCCCGGTGTAGCCACAATAACATGAACTCCCCGTTCAATCTCCTTAATCTGTCTGCGGATATCCGTACCTCCATAAACACACGCGATTCGAATATCCTTACGATACTTGGAGTAGTTTTTTAAATCATTTCCGATCTGCACGCATAATTCTCGTGTAGGACTCAAAACCAGAACCTGAGTATTTTTCCATTCCGGTTCGATCTTTTGCAATAAAGGTAATCCGAACGCTGCCGTTTTCCCCGTTCCAGTCTGGGCTAAAACTACTAAATCATTTTCTTCGCCCAAAATTACAGGGATCGTCTTCTCTTGTACAGGACTCGGTGTCTCAAAACCTAAATCTGCAACTCCCTTAAGAATTTCCCCGTCTAAACCTAATTCTCTAAATTTTTCCATTAACGTAATTAAATTAATTCATGATGCCTCTTGTCATTTTTGTCCATAATCTCCAATCATAAATGACAGATTACGGTTATTCTTCCGCATCATACTCTATCTATTTTTATTTGTCTCCGGGTATACGCCGGAGTCGTTTCCAATTCTTTTATCTTCTCTTGTGGCAAGTCCGGCAGCAAAGTCACATCCGACTCTTTCAATATGACCTGAACGTAATCTTTCACACCATCCTTTATTTTCTTTATCCGTTCCGGATCTTCTTCCGTTTCAGACATCGTTACAGGAATTCCTCCTTTGATAGGAGCGGTAAATGTATTTTCCACATCATTGGTAGAGAAACCGGTAGCTATTATTGTTACGGATATGGCTTCTCCTAATGTTTCATCCGTACCGACACCCCAGATAACAGCGGCATTATCTCCCACTTCTTTAATAATATAGGAGGTTATCTCGCTCATCTCATCCATCGTAATTTCATCTGTACC
The DNA here is from genome assembly GCF_900543425.1 of uncultured Sanguibacteroides sp. Lineage (GTDB taxonomy): Bacteria > Bacteroidota > Bacteroidia > Bacteroidales > Marinifilaceae > Gabonibacter. The sequence continues at coordinate 123,412 of NZ_UQRQ01000008.1, forward strand.
GGAAGTAATATTCAATAAAATATTACTGGCCCCCAGAATATCGCTCTTGTTCAACAAGGGGCTGTTTAAAGCATCGACAATAACCCTTTTGGCCCGGTCTTCACCGGAGGCTTGGGCTGCCCCCATGATAGCAATACCACTATCCGTCATGACGGTTCTCACGTCGGCAAAATCCACATTTATATATCCCGGCAAGGTGATGATTTCAGCTATCCCCTTTACGGCCGTATTCAATACATCATTGGCCTTAGCAAAAGCCGTGGACAAGGTCTGCGAAGCATATATTCGCTGAATCTTTTCATTATCGATAATGATTAACGAATCCACATAACCTTTCAGCCTCCGCACTCCTTCTCTTGCTTGTTCCAGACGTTTCGGGCCTTCAAACCGGGAAGGAATGGTAACGATCCCCACGGTAAGAATCCCCATCTCTTTGGCAATCTTAGCAATTACCGGTGCAGCTCCCGTTCCGGTACCACCACCCATGGCTGCCGTAATGAACACCATTTTTGTGTTGTTCCGCAATAACTCCTCTATCTCCTTAAAACTTTCGTTAGCGGCAGCCTCTCCCACTTCCGGACGATTTCCCGCCCCTCGTCCTTCCGTCAAAGCCTTACCCAACTGAATTTTTATGGGAACCTGACTATGTTCCAATATCTGATAATCGGTATTACACAACACGAAATCCACATCACAAATCCCTTGTTTATGCATGTATTCGACGGCATTACCGCCTCCGCCACCTACCCCAATTACCTTAATAATCGTGGGGGAAATTTCGTTCTGGTTAAAATTTATCAATCCATCTACCATGATCATCCGCTATTACAATTCAGTATCTCTACTCATATCTTCACTAAACATTGTTCCGAGCTTACGCTTAAACCAGCTGTCCACATCAGGTACCTCGTTTATTCCCCGTTTCCGATCTCGATCCGGATGTCGTTTTTCCCGACTCTCCTCTTCCAAATCATCCTCTTCTTCTTTCTCCCTGGTTTCTATCTCCTTACGTTGTCGTTCCCGTTGCAAACGCCGCATTCGGTTTTCCTCTTGTTTCTGTTTACGCTGCCGCTCTTCCTCTTCCAACTTCTTCGGGTCTACCACCTTCAACTCAAGGTCTTCGACCTCCTCTACTTTAAAAGAGATAGGCGAACGCTTCGTATCCACAGGAACACCGTTGAAACCGGTGGCTATAACGGCCACCCGTAATTCGTCTCCTAACGAATCGTCCTTTCCGGCTCCCCAAATTACATTTACATCATATCCGACCAACTCTTTTAAATAATCGGTTATCAAGGTAATTTCATCCATCGTGATCTCCTTGTTCCCGTATAACATATTCAACAATATATTGGAGGCTCCTCGTATATCATTACTATTCAACAAAGGGGATTCCAGCGCCATTTTAACGGCATCCAATGCCCGATTCTCACCTTCAGCTTCCCCCGCTCCCATCAATGCCACTCCGCTATTTCTCATGACCACTTCCACATCGGCAAAATCCACGTTAACAAAACCTTTCAAAGTGATGATCTCAGCTATACTCTTAGCCGCAATAGTTAAAACATTATCAGCCATTTCAAAAGCCTTCGATAACTTCAAATCACCATACATATCCCGCAATTTCTCATTACAGATAATCAACAAGGCGTCTACATATTCTACCAGTTCGTCTACTCCGGCCATGGCCTGCTCGACTCTCCTTTTTCCTTCGAAATTAAAAGGTATCGTGACGATTCCGATGGTCAATATTCCCAGCTCTTTGGCCTGTTTGGCAATAATGGGGGCTGCTCCCGTTCCGGTACCTCCTCCCATGCCTGCCGTAATAAAAATCATCTTCGTATTACGTTCCAAAATCGTCTTTATATAATCCAAACTCTCCTCCGCCGACTGACGTCCGCGTTCCGGTAAGCTTCCGGCTCCGCGTCCTTCCGTCAACTCCTTTCCGATCTGTATCCGATTTTTGACAGGGCTAATCCGTAACGCCTGAATGTCCGTGTTGCAAATTACAAATTCAACGCCTCGAATTCCTTGCCTACACATATGATTTACGGCATTGCTTCCGCCACCACCCACTCCGAACACCTTGATGATCGACTCCTCTTGTATCGGGGCATTTAACTCCAGTAAGGTACCTTCACTAAACATAACTGAAACCATTAATTCGTTAATCATTAAAAAGCTCTCCGAACCACCTCTTCATCCGATTTCCGGACTTTTTCTGTTCTCTCCGCTCACACCGTAATAAACCCAACGCCGTCAAATACTCCGGCATTTTCAATAAAGCACCTTTCTCCGACAACACGTTTACGGCCCGGGCAAGTCCCACGGTATGGCCCGATAATTTTGCCAGTAGGGTATTTATACCGACAACACGACTTCCACCTCCGGTCAATAAAATGCCTTCATCAAGACTCTCGTAACAACCGCTCTGCTGCATCTGGAATATGGCTCCTTCCAAAATCTCCTCCAAACGGCATTGCTCCACATAAGCCAAATTATGACTCTCTATACAATATTTTGTTTCAGGGATAATAACTTTCCGATTTTTACATTCAGCCCGAAGAGCCATCCCGTATTCATGTTTTAATTTTTTAGCCTTTTCCAAATCCCGAATAGAAAAAGCAACGTTCAAATCCGCTTCGATCGTGCGACATCCTAATGGCAATTCCGAATAAAATACAGCCATTCCACTCTGGAAAACAAGGATTTTCGTACTTTCAGCTCCTAAGTCTACAAGAGCAAAATCCTGATTCTCCCCTTGTTTGGCAATCAAAGCATTCGTCATCGCCCGAACGACCGAATAAATTTCCAAATGTTCGACACCCAAACTTGAGAATAATATTTTCAGCTCCTCGAGCGTCTCCTTCGATACCACAAAAACCTGATAACGTACATCCAAACGCCTGGCAGAACACCCGATCGGATCGCTTACCACCTCTTTATCCACGAAATAAGCCATCGGAACGACATCCACGACAACCTCATCCCCATTTTCCAAAGAACTTTTACACCTCTTCTCCAACTCCAGCAAATCGTGCTGAGTCACACCCTGCAATTTAGAATATTTCAGACTCTCCCTATCCTCCAACAACTTCACCCAGCTCCCCGAAAGCGTAATATTCAAGGAATCAATATGCACGGAATGTTCGCTTTCGAATCCATCCAACAATTGTTGGATGCAAACTTTGGCCCTGAGTTTATCGGTTATCTTTCCCCGTTTTATGCCTTGAGACGCAACACTCATAACACCGACAAGACGACAATCATCTCCTGTCCTCTCTGCCAAAGCCATCACCATGGTCTCAGATCCCATATCCAAAGAAGCTACGTATCCCATATCCTTTTATTTTATTTTCTAACACAAACTACCTGATCTTTAAATTTCAAATTCACCTCTTTATAGCGATTCCACCCTTTTTTAGCAATTCCTTGTTTTAAAAAAAGCAGCAATTTGTCCATTCTCTCCTCACAATTATCCACTTTTCCGAGAATAATCTTAAAATCTCCCACCTTGGGTATCATTATAATATCTTCATTTTGAAGCACCACAATCTGTTCTATGTAAGCATTCCAAAACGAATGATCCCTCAGTTTTTCCACGAAAGGACATAATTTTTCGCAAGCAAATTTTTTAGTAATGTTACCAGTAGCAACAATAACCCTGGAAGTAAACTTAGAAGACAACGGCATCACTTTCCCGTCCGCATCAACGTAATAACCCTCACCTGTCAATACTCTTAAAACAGGTTCACGTTGTTCAATATCTACATGAAAATAACCATCTAAACTGTAGTAAACCTGAACCGATTTTATCATCGGATTTCTGACAAGTATTCTTTCCAAACTATCTTTATTTACCGTCTTAATACCCTGATTCAGAATATTTCCGTACCCCTTCTTTATCATTCCCAAAATATCCTCTTCATCGATAAATGCATTCACCGTGGTATCTTTGACAGTAACCCGCACCCCTCTACATGTTACCTCCCCCATTTTTGTCGCTGCAAAGGTAAACACAATTATCAGGTATGCAAGCAATATGATAAATATTATGTAAGGTACAACACGTTTCATGCTACATTTTTCTTTATAATCTAAACACTATACGTCGATTCTTTCCTATCGTTAAAGATTTTAGTGAAAATCGGTATAAAACGATCGATATCACCTGCACCCATCGTCATAAATACTCCTTCTTTCACCTTTTTTTTCACGTATTCCGGAAATTCTTCTTTGGTGACCCCCGTCACGGGTACGGTTATCCGATCTGCTATTAATGCAGAAGTCACACCGGGTATCGGTTCTTCCCGTGCCGGATATATATCCAATAAAATCACCTCATCCGCCAAACTCAAGCTACGGGCAAAGTCAGGATAAAAATCGTTCGTACGGGAATAGAGATGAGGTTGAAAAGCAACCGTCAATCGCTTATCCGGCCACATCTCCCGAACAGAAGACAAGGCAGCCTCGATCTCTCTGGGATGGTGGGCGTAATCATCAATATAAATCATATCCCGATTTTTGACGTGCACGTCAAAACGCCGGGCAACCCCTTTAAAAAGAGGTAAAGCCATCCGAATCTCCTCCGGGGTCACTCCCGCCTGTAAAGCCACCGTAATGGCAGCCGTTGCATTTTCAACATTCACCCGTCCCGGAAAACAAAGCCTCAGTTCTTTTATCGCTCCCTCCGGAAACACATAATCAAACAAATAACTACCGTTATCCACCCGTAAACGATCCGCGTAATAATCCGTTTCCTCTCCTGCCGCATAAAAACCGGTCACCCTTTGCTTCAAGGTTAACCCTTTCCTCAAAAACAGAGGACCTTTCGTCTGAAGAGCAAAAGCCTCAAAAGCCTCCAACAGATTTTCATGCGTTCCGTATATATCCAAATGATCGGCATCCATCGCTGTGATAACGGCGACTTCCGGATGAAGGTGTAAGAACGAACGATCAAACTCATCCGCTTCAATGACCACGTAATCCGAATTTCTGTCAACCAACAAATTCGTCCCGAAATTGGCGGATATTCCTCCTAAAAAAGCATTACACCCCACATGAGAATGATTTAACAAGAAAGCTACCATCGTCGTTGTTGTCGTTTTTCCATGAGTCCCGGCAATACATAACGCTTTTTTATCTTTCGAGATCAAACCTAAAACCTCTGCCCGTTTATGTAAAGAGTAACCGTTATTTCGGAAATAGGAAAGTATTTGATTCTCCCCGGGAACCGCCGGAGTATACACCACCAACGTATTCTCTTTATCTTTGAAAAAAGGTGCAATTTCCCGGACATCGTCCGTGTAGGTAATGGAAAAACCCTCCTCTTCACTCATTTTCCGGGTCAAAGGGGAAGAGGTTTTATCATAACCTGCAACCACGTAACCCATGGTCTTAAAATAACGGGCCAATGCACTCATTCCAATTCCCCCGATCCCTACAAAATAAACGTTTTTCATACGCTTGAATTAAAACAATTTTATAATTTCCTTCGCTATGATCTCATCCGAATCTTTTACCGCTAACTTCAATATATTGGAAGACAACTGTCTTCTCTGCTCTTCCCTATTCAACAAACCAGATAAAATGTTTCCCAGACGATCCTCTACTTCCGCATCCTTTATCATCACGGCCGCCTCTTTGTTTACCAAAGCCATAGCATTCTTGGTCTGGTGATCTTCTGCAACATTGGGGGAGGGTACCAATACGGCAGCCTTCCCCAGTAAACATAACTCGGATATCGTTCCAGCCCCGGCACGCGCCACCACCAGATCAGCACAGGCATAAGCCAGATCCATCCGTTTCAAAAACGGTAACAATTTTACGTTAGCCGGTAAGTTTTCTTCCAATTGTCTCTTCAAAGTTTCGTAATAATATCCGCCGCATTGCCATAGCACCTGTACATTGTCCCAATTGGAGATCTCTTCCAAGTGTTTCACCATAGCTTTGTTGATACTACCGGCTCCCAAGCTGCCACCAGTAACAAGAACCGTTATTCTGGAAGTCTCCAAGCCATAAAAATGTATTCCCTCTTCCCGTTCTTCCGATACTTTTAATAAATCTTTACGTACCGGATTTCCTGTAAATATAATCTTATCTTTTTCAAAGAAACGCTCCATTCCTTCATAAGCGACACATATTTTCTTCGCCTTTTTAGCCAAAATCTTATTCGTAACTCCGGCATACGAGTTTTGCTCTTGAAGTACCAAAGGGATTCCGGCATTGGCAGCAACCCGCCCGATAGGACCGCTTGCATATCCCCCGACACCGACAACGACATCCGGCTTAAACTCTTTCAATATCTTTTTAGCCTTACGCAAACTCTTCCAAAGATTTAGCAAAACCTTCACGTTTTCGAGAGTCAACCGTCTTTGCAAGCCGCGTACCGGCAAGCCTACAATTTTATACCCGGCTTCCGGAACCTTTTCCATTTCCATCTTTCCTTCTGCTCCGACAAACAAGATCTCGATCTCATGATCCAAACGTTTCAACGCATTCGCAATAGAAAGCGCCGGGAATATATGTCCTCCCGTTCCTCCTCCGCTCACAATTACTTTTTTTGCCATTTCAAATCCAATTTAAACCTCTATTTCATATTAATCCTGATAAACAGGCTCTTGTTCCCCATACTCCTCTTCTATATCATCCTCTATGTCTTTCGCTCTTTTTCTCAGCTTCTCACTTTTCAATTTCTGTTTCTCCCTCTCTTCCCGTTCCCCTTCCTCCGAGAACGTATGACTCACACTTAAAATCATTCCAAAGGCCGCACTCGTAAAAATAAGAGAAGTTCCCCCCATACTCATTAAAGGTAAAGGTTGACCGGTAACGGGCATCAAGCCCACGCATACTCCCATATTGACAAGCGCCTGAAAAACAATACTAAGTCCCAAACCCGTCACCAGAATAGCGGGAAAAGTCCGGGTACACCGACGTACGATTACCCCGATCCGGTACAGGATAATCAGATACAAAAGCATAACGACTCCCGCTCCCAACAAACCATATTCCTCGATAATAATAGCAAAGATAAAATCCGAATACGGATGCGGTAAGAAATTACGCTGTACACTATTTCCCGGTCCCAAACCGACCAGTCCCCCTTTTGCCACGGCAATTTTTGCTTGATCCGACTGATAAGAGTCATCGCTCTTGACCGATTCCGGGTTAAAAAAATTCACGATACGGCTTTTCACGGTAGCGATACGACCGATCTCTGCCACCTTAGGTACGGTAAAAGCCAATACCAGCAATACCAATATTGCCGCAACAAGAGTACCGACCGATATAGCTATTAATTTTAACCTCAACCTACCGACAAATAGCATAGCCAGACAAACTAAGCCCATTAATAGAGAGGTCGAGAAATTATCCAAAAAAATCAAAAAAATAACCGGCCCCGCGACAAACAATATCTTCTTTAAGGCTTCATCGTCACAACAACGTTCATTTTGATAAAAAGCAATGACCCTGGCACAGTACATAATAACACCCAGTTTTGCCATTTCCGAAGGCTGGAAGGTAAAACCTATTCCCGGGATAGTTACCCAACGACCGGCATCATTCAAAGTTGTCCCGGCAAATTTAGCCCATAACAAAAAAATGAACGACATACCCAAAACAATCTTTGCAAAAGAAAGAAAATACTTGTAATGAATAGACTGTAAGGTCAAAATAACGACCAGGCATCCCGACATCAAAATAACCTGTTTAATCAGGAAATAGCTGGTATTACCGCTACGGACACGATAGGCCAAACTACCTGTCGAAGAGTAAACGACCATAACGGAAGCAAGCATCAAACCGATAATAACATACCAAAGTATCTTATCACCTTTAAAAGAGAGTTTTTTCCTTAAATTAAACCAGTTCATATCGTTCTATATCATTTTAGGGCTTTTACCTTCTCTTTAAACAACTCTCCCCTATGCTCATAATTTTTAAACAAATCAAAACTGGCACAACAAGGAGAAAGCAAAACCACATCCCCGGCAACAGCTCTTCTGGAAGCCACGGATATCGTCTCGTCCAACGAATGCGTATCGACTACTTCACATATACCGGAGAAACTATCTATCAATTTCTTATTATCTACCCCCATACAGATCAACAGCTTCACTTTTTCTTTCACCAGATCATTCAGTACACTGTAATCATTTCCTTTATCCGTTCCTCCGGCGATCCAGACTACCGGTGCATGCATACTATCCAACGCATACCAGGTAGAATCCACATTGGTAGCCTTCGAGTCGTTGATATAAGTTACTCCTCCTATTACGGCTACCGTCTCCAAACGGTGTTCCACCTGCGGGAAAGTCGTCAATCCCCCTCTTAAATCCTCATCGCTTACACCGGCTTTCATAGCAGCCAAAATTGCGGCCATAGCGTTATACACATTATGGCGTCCCTGAATCGTAACAGCTTGTTTCTCTATTCGAAACATCCGGTTTCCCAGACGAGCAACAATCGTATCACCCTCCATATAAGCATTTAAACGAGAATCGGAAGTATAGGTAAATCCGATCGTTTCAGGCTCTATTTCCTCTTTTTCCACTCGCTCCCGGACAACATCACAATCATATCCATATATAAACAGATCCGCCGGCTTCATATTATTTACAATCCGAAATTTCGAATCGGCATAATTCTCGAATTTATAATCATACCGATCCAAATGATCCGGAGTAATATTCGTTAATATCGCCGTATCGCATTTAAAACGGAACATCCCGTCCAACTGAAAACTCGACAACTCGACCACGTATATTTTATGTCTGTTCTCTGCCACTTGTGCGGCCAAACTATTTCCCACATTCCCCGCCAATCCGACATCCATTCCCGCCTGTTTCAAGATATGGTACAACAACAAGGTCGTTGTTGTTTTTCCGTTACTTCCCGTAATACAATACATCTTTGCATCGCTATGACGTCCGGCAAACTCGATCTCCGATATAACCTCAATCCCCTTTTTTCTAAGAGCCAGAATCATCGGAAGGTGATCCGGAATTCCAGGACTCTTCACGACCAGATCCGCCGCAAAAATCGCTTCTTCCGTATGATGACCTTCCTCAAAAGGAATCCCTTCCTTTTCCAGTATATCTTTATATTTATCCGCCAGTTTTCCTTTGTCAGAAAGAAAAACCCGATATCCCAATTTTTTCCCTAACAAAGCAGCACCCACACCGCTTTCGCCACCTCCCAATATTATCAATTTTGTTTCCATAACTCCCACGTTATCTTATTTTTAAAGTCACAATAGTTAATACGGCCAAAGCTATTCCCACGATCCAGAACCGGGTAACAATTTTAGGTTCCGGAATACCCTTTTTCTGAAAATGATGATGTAACGGAGACATCAAAAATATGCGACGTCCCTCCCCGTATTTCTTTTTCGTATATTTAAAATAACTTACCTGCATGACGACGGAAAGATTTTCCATCAAAAAAATCCCACATAAAATAGGAATCAATAACTCCTTATGGATGATAATGGCAAACACGGCAATAATCCCGCCCAATGATAAACTACCCGTATCTCCCATAAATACCTGAGCAGGAAAAGAGTTATACCACAAAAAGCCGATAGTAGCACCAATAAAGGCCGCCACGAAAACCACCAGCTCACCGGAATGCGGAATATACATGATGTTCAGATAATCGGCATACACCATATTACCAGACACGTAAGCCAATATCCCCAAGGTGGCCCCAACAATGGCCGACGTGCCCGTCGCCAGGCCATCCAATCCATCCGTTAGATTCGCACCGTTCGACACGGCAGTTACAATTAAAATGGTAATGATGATAAAGACAATCCATCCCACTTCTTCAGCATATTTACCTGCAAAAACCCCGAACCAAGCGTAATTAAACTCGTTATTTTTAAAGAAAGGAATAGTCGTTTTGGTCGATTTGATATCTTTTACCAACGCTTTAGCCGAATCTTTAGTGGAAAACCCCTCATCTACCGTACTCACTAACTCTCCGACTTCCGAAAAAGAAACCTTTTCACGAATCACGACATCGTCATTCAAATAAAGAGTTAACCCTACGATTAATCCCAACCCGACCTGACCGATTACCTTAAAACGCCCTTTTAGTCCCTCCTTATGTTTCCTGAATACTTTGATGTAGTCATCCAAGAAACCGATTAATCCCAACCAGATCGTTGAAATAATCATCAATTGAATATAGACATTATCCAATCGGGCAAAAAGAATAACCGGAAGCAATATGGCCAACAGAATAATAACTCCTCCCATCGTCGGAGTCCCTCTTTTCTGCATTTGTCCTTCTAACCCCAAATCCCGGATCTCTTCTCCGACTTGCTGACGCTGTAACATACGAATGATACGTTTTCCTACTACCGTGGCTATAAGCAACGATAAGATAATCGCACAGGCAGAGCGAAAAGTAATGTAATGAAACATGCCCGCTCCCGGAAAATTTAACTGTTCTAAGTAATCAAAAATGTGATAAAACATGGTTATCGATTAAATATTTCTTGAATAATTTCTTTATCGTCAAAATGATACTTCACCCCTTTTATTTCCTGATAATTCTCGTGTCCTTTTCCGGCTACCAATACCAGATCTCCTTTTTGGGCCAACATCAAAGCCGTACGAATAGCTTCTTTCCGATCCGTAATAGCCAGAACCTTTCTCTCTTCATTCCGGGGTATTCCGACACGCATCTCTTCAATAATGGCCGAAGGCTCCTCACTTCGCGGATTATCCGAAGTCAATATCACCTTATCACTCAACCGGCAAGCGACCTCTGCCATTTCCGGCCGCTTGGTACGATCCCGATCCCCTCCGGCTCCGACGACAGTAATAACCTGGTTATCCTTTCCTTTCAGGTTTTGTATCGTCGACAAAACATTCTCTAAAGCATCCGGCGTATGGGCATAATCCACGATCGCCATCACTCCCGCCGAAGACAACACGGTTTCAAAACGTCCCGATACCGGAACCAACAAGCTCATCGCCTGCAAAACCTCTTCATTCTTCAATCCCAGCAAACAGGCTGAAGAATAAACAGCCAATAAATTATAAGCATTAAAATCACCCGTGAATTTAGTCCATACCTCCCGGCCATTCAAGGTCAGCAAGGTTCCATCCAAATGCCGTTCAATAACCTTGGCGTTAAAATCGGCCATTCTTTTACACGAATAAGTATATTTTTGAGCAACGGTATTCTGCAACATCACCATTCCGTTCTTATCATCCAAGTTAGTCAAAGCAAAAGCCCGGGGAGATAACCCGTCGAAAAACGCCTTTTTAGCTTCAATATACGCTCTGAATGTTTTGTGATAATCCAAATGATCGTGCGTTATATTTGAAAAAATAGCCCCGTCAAAATCCAAGCCGCTGATTCGTTTCTGATCGATAGCATGCGAACTCACCTCCATAAAACAATACTCACATCCGGCATCCACCATTCTCCGCATCAACGCGTTAATTTCCAAAGCATCGGGTGTGGTATGTGTAGCCGCCACCTTTTCATCCCCGATATAATTACAGACAGTAGACAGGAGTCCTGCCTTCCCTCCTAAAAGACGTATCAATTCATACAACAAGGTAGCCGTCGTCGTCTTTCCATTGGTCCCGGTTACCCCCACCAATTTCATTTTCTCCGAAGGATTACCGTAATAATTGGCAGCCATCCGTCCTAATGCATCGGAAGAATCTTCCGTCACGACATAAGTCACATGCCCTGCCAGCTTTTCGGGCAATTGCTCGCAAACGACAGCAACGGCTCCAGCGGTAACGGCCTTATCAATAAACACATGCCCGTCAACACTCACTCCCCGTTGGGCCACGAAAAGATCGTTCTTATCCACTTTTCTGGAATCGAAATGAATAGAACGAATATCTACGTTCAAATCCCCTTCCACGGACAAACAGGCTACTCCATCCAATAGATCTCCTAATTTCATCTCTTTTATTTTAGTTCTATACTGACATAACTACCTCGCTGCACCCGACTACCCGGCTGTAACGATTGTTTACTTACGGTTCCCGAACCACTCACCCCTACTTTCAAACCGCTATTCTCCAGAAGATATAAAGCATCCCTTAACCCCATACCTTTCACGTTAGGAACCAATGTTTCGGAAACACTTCTGGGTTTTAATACAAATCCTTCATCATCCCGAGTCGTCATGACCCATTTGGCTTCCTCCGCGGGTTTATCGTTTACATGAAAACCAAACTCATCATATATACTTAAAAAATCCGATCTCAAACCGTTTTTACTGATAGGCAATACAAACTCCTCCGGAAACTCCTCCGACTCCTCAAATTCTAAAGAAGCTTTCGCATACACTTTATCCGCTATTTCCCGAAATACATTTCCGGAAACGACATTCCCGTAATATCCTTTGGTTAACGACGGATTTTCTACCACTACAATACAGGAGTAAAGAGGATTATCCGCCGGGAAGTATCCGACAAAGCTGGCCCGGTATTTTCTTACCCCATATCCTTTGGAACGATCGGCAACCCTTGCCGTTCCAGTTTTTCCCGCAATTTTATACGGAGCACGACTCAAGTTTTTTGCCGTTCCGTTTTCCACGACCCCCTCCATCATATCCCGTAAGGCAGCCAAAGTTTTATCGCTACAAATATGTCGATCCATCACTTCCGTACCAAACCGTTTAATAACATCTCCCCGGTTACGTATCTCTTTAACTAATCGGGGCTTCATTCTTTTTCCATCATTCGCAATGGCATTATAAAATGCCAACACCTGTAAAGGGGTCAGTTTCACTTCATAACCGATACTCATCCATGGCAAAGAAATGCCGCTCCAATCCTTATCCGTCGGATATTTAATATAAGGTTCTCCCTCTCCCAATAATTCAATCCCCACCTTTTTATTCAATTGCATCGCGTAAAGACGGTTAATAAATTTTTCGGGTTGATTCTTGTAATTTTCATATACCAACCTCGAAATTCCGTTAGAGGAACGTTCAAATATCTGCTTCACGGTTATCTTGCCGACCGGCTTACCATTCGATTCCCGCAATGTTTTTCCATAATAAGTATAACATCCGTCACCCAAATCAATTGTATCCTCCGGGTGTACATACCCATCCTCCAGTATGGCCATCATAACTGCCGCCTTAAACACAGAACCCGGTTCTGCGGCATCCCCGATTGCATTATTCAACATTTCCCGATACCCTTTAGATGTTTTGGTCAGATTGGCAATAGCCTTAATATCTCCCGTTTTTACTTCCATCAGGATAGCAGTCCCGGCATCCGCATCGTAAAGCTCCATCTGCCGGTCCAACGCATTCTGCACAATATCCTGAAAATCAACATCTATTGTAGTAATCACATCATTTCCATCCACGGGATCTTCAACGGTTACCGAAACCCATCGTCCGGACATCATTTGCCGTATACTACGTCCTAATTCTCCCTTCAATTCATTCTCGTAAGCCTCCTCCAAGCCGACGCGTCCTTCAAACGTCCCGTCGTTACCCTCATTTAAATAACCAATGGTTCGAACAGCCAAATTTCCATGAGGTTGCAAACGCACATTTTCCCGTTCCGGAATCAGCCCGCTTCTACTCCCTTTTTCCCGAAAAATAGGAAACGTCTTCAACTCTTTCAACTCATTATAAGAGACCTTCCTCCGATTGATCAGCAGATACTGATTCGGTTTAGCCCCGTATTTCCCCTTCCACAACTTACTTCTGTATTCTACAGCAGGCGCATCCTTAAAAAAACGGGATAACTTTAAGGCTAAACTGTCTATCTTCTTTTTAAAAATGTCATCCGGAACAGCCTTGCAATCGAAACGCAGTGAATAATAGGGTATAGAACTGGCCAATATTCTTCCGTCCGCCGCACAAATATCCCCCCGGTTGGGAGCGACAACGAAGTCTTTCACGGAAACATCCCTGGATTTACTCCGCCATTTTTCTCCTTCCCAAATCTGGACATGCAAAGCCTTTACCACAATTAATGCGGCTATCCCCATCACGCAGATGTACACAAACCCCAAACGTCCGGCTAACTCATGCTTTATTGACATATCCCTATCGACACCCGTTAATTTTCGTATATCTTTGTCGGTGGTTCCTTGCTCTCCACCAAATTCAGTCCTTCTTTACGAATCTGTTTTATCACTTCCGATTGCGTACTGATTTTCATCAATTCCGATGCTGTTGTTATCGACTCGAATCGTAATTCACTCAGCTCCTTTTCCAACTTCACCTTTTTCATATACAATTTCTCCGTATTATACCCGTTCGCAATATACAATATCCCCAAAACCGTCAGAAAAAGAATGAATAGAATATTTTTCCGCAACACGGTGTCTGCCAAAATACGCCCATCCAAAAGTTCTTTCATGGACTCTCCCAATACCTCTTTCTTCTCTTCTGAAGGAGAAACAAAATCTTTATATTTTTTTTTCTTAAACCACCTCATACTACAACTTCTCTGCAATTCTTAACTTGGCACTCCGGGCTCTCGGGTTGCGATCGACTTCTTCCTCCGTCGGCACAATCACTTTTCGATTCACCAACTCAAAACTCTTTTTTACCTGACCGTAAAAATCCTTTTCGACTTTTCCCTCAAAATTTCCGGACTTCAAAAAATTCTTCACTATGCGATCTTCCAGCGAATGGTATGTAATAATCACCAAACGCCCTCCGGGACGCAATGCCATCTCCGCCTGCTGCAACATATCTTCCAATGCCTCCAACTCTCCATTGACCTCTATACGCAACGCTTGAAAGACCTGAGCCAAATACTTTTTCTCTTTCAATTTAGGAACACAAGGAGCTATAACTTGTAAAAATTCATCCGAACGAATGATTTCCTTTTCTTCACGTGCCTTTAGAATCAAACCGACCAGACGCCGAGCGTTTTCCACTTCACCGTAATTCCGAAACACACGTATTAAAGATTCTTCGGTGTAAGTATTCAATACATCGGTAGCTTTTAACTGATTTCTTCTATTCATCCGCATATCCAAGGTCGCATCAAAACGAAAAGAAAAGCCTCTTCCGGCTTCGTCAAATTCATGCGAGGAGACCCCTAAGTCCGCCAATATACCATCGGCATGGTCAAAACCACAATAACGCAAGAAATTACGCAAATAACGAAAGTTATGATTTACGAAAATAAACCGATCATCTTTCGGAACATTTTCCAATGCATCAGAATCCTGGTCAAATCCAATCAAACACCCCTCGGACAGGTGCTTCAGAATCTCTCTCGAATGACCTCCTCCTCCAAAAGTCAAATCCAGATAAACACCTTCAGGATCAATATTTAATCCCGCCACAGACTCTTCCAATAATACAGGTACATGATATTCCATAACTTTTATTTATGATTTACAATCACTTCCACGCTCAGAAATCACAAGCCATGCGGCACGTTTATTTTTCCTGCTTTCCAAAAACTCGAGTTGTCAAATTTACAAAATCCTCCGTATTCATAGCACTTTCTTCGTAGTTTATTTTATCCCATATCTCTATTTTTGAATCCTGTCCCACCATTACAATATCTCCCTCTACCTCAATCTCATCCAACATCTTCTTGGGGATTAAGATTCGACCGTTTCCATCCAGATCCACTTCGAAAACTCCCCGAAAAAATTCCCTCTTAAAGCAAGACTCCTCTTGATCAAATAAACTAATCCGGTTTCGTAAATCATCAATCAGATTCAACCATTCCCCTTTCGGATAAAGATCAATACATTTTTCGAAAATATTACGACGCAAGACAAAAGAACCCTCCCCCACGGCCGCCATTCCTTTGCGAAACGCCGACGGTACGACAACTCGTCCCTTGTTATCCAATTTGCATGTATAATCTCCTATAAACGACAACATATAGTTTTTCCAGTTTATGACGTAAAGTTATGAAAATATTTCCCACTTTAAACCACTTTGAACCACTTTTTTCAATATTTTTATTCAAACGATCAAAATTCACTTGTAATCAACATATTAAAATAACACATTAACAATTTTGATAAATCTTTAGTTTTCGTTCATGAAAATGAATAAATTTGCAACAATCAACAATATGTATTTATATATTAAATGGAGATTGCAGATAAAGAAATTTACAAGCCTTTAAAGAAGATCGACAAAACGGAGCTAAAGTACTGTTTAATAGATACTACAAACCGTTAGTACTTTATGCGGAACAATTTACGGACGATATACCCGTGGCGGAAGATATTGTCCAAGAATTTTTTATGCGTCTACTGGAAGATGATTATTTATCGAAAATTTCACCCGTAGTTCTCTCTTCTTATCTGTTTACTGCAATCCGAAATGCTTGCTACACGCATGTACATAAGCGGGATGTATTAAGAAGACACATAGAGTATACGAATTTGGATATTGCGGCAGAAACAGCGAGCAGGATCGGGGATGAAATCGTAACACGGGTAAAAGAGGAAATTGATAAATTGCCGAATCAAACTCGTTCGGTGGTAGATTGCATATTGATGCAGGACATGAAATACAAAGAGACCGCAGAATTTTTAAGCATATCCGTGAATACGGTTAAAACCTTATTAAAGAACGGCATGAAGACGTTAAGAGAGCAAATAAAAAACGAACAAGCGCTGTTATTTTTATTTTTCTTAAAAAAATATCATTTTTAATTCACCCATTTTAGTCTCAATTTAGTCTTATTGGTAAAATTTAATAGATAATATGGTTTTACCGGAAGCAATAGAAGAGATTATTTATCGTTTTTTGGAAAAAAATATCCGGACAGAAGAATTGGATATTTTACGGAAATGGCTTATCGAAGGGAAAGAGAATCAAAAAGAGTACGAGGCAATATGCCGGACCTGGTACCTGGGAAAATATTCCGGAAAGTGGGATCGTTTATGCCTACAAAAAGCCTGGGATCGGATTGAGCAAGGGATCATTCATCGACGTCGGAAGCGAAAAAGTTGGCTCAGCATCTCCGTAGCCGCTTCCATTCTTCTATTGTCAGGAGTTTCTATTTTTATATTTCGGGAAAAAAACCAGGAAAAACAATATGCAGGAAAGGAGATGGCCACCATATTGCCGGGAGAAGCGAAAGCCATACTGGTACTCTCTTCCGGTGGACAAATAAAATTGGGACAACACTCCGCCGGTAAACTGACGGAAAACGGTGTTCAAATTAATACCGACTCCTCTACGATTACTTATCAAACTCCCGGAGAGGACATGCATGAAGAAACAGTATATAATGAATTACTTGTTCCGTCCGGTGGAGAGTTCTGTTTGCGCCTGGCCGATAATTCCATCGTGTATTTAAATTCCGAATCCAAATTGAGATATCCGGTTATTTTCAACGGAGAGAAGCGCGAAGTTTTCTTAGAAGGAGAAGCCTATTTTGAAGTAGCGTCCGATTCATTACATCCATTTTTAGTCCGAACAAATGAATTCACGGTGAACGTACTGGGAACCGGGTTCAATGTGATGGCCTACCGAAACGACAAACAAGCTGAAATCACGTTAGTTCACGGTAAAGTGAATGTCAGCAACGGACAAGAGGAAACCGTTTTGAAACCGAACGAGCAATACGTGTTGAATAAAAAAAATTTATTGTCCGTGGTTCGGGAAGTAAATGCACATATTTATACAGATTGGAAGGATGGGATACTGAACTTCGATGCGCTGCCCCTGGAGCAATTAGCTATAAAACTGAGTCGTTGGTATAAAGTCAGATTCGTATTTCACAACAAAAAGTTGAAAGAGTTGAAGTTTTCAGGAGCCGTCAGGAAATACGATGATATTCGATATATTTTATCATTGATCGAAGCCACAACAGAAGTCAAATTCGAAATACGAGGAAATATGATTACTGTTCAGGAAAAACAATTTTAACATCCGGAAGAGACTATGAAATACCGGAAAGTGTTGGTCGCACTTTCCGGCTTCTAAACTTCCAAAAGGAAATTTATGTTACATTCAAACAACAAAGCTATGAAAAAAAACAAGATTCGATGGCTCATTATGTCAGAAAACGAGTTATCAAAAATTTGTAGACGTATGAAACTTACTTTTTTGATGTGTCTTATTTTTTTCGGGACATTGTCGGCTAACGTGATGTCTCAACAAAAATTAAGCATGAGTTTAGGAACAACGAATATCAAGCGGGTATTCGAAGAGATTCGGAAACAGACCAATCTCATTGTCATTTATAATGATGACAAATTAATGGCAGACCAACAAGTAAAGGCCAATTTTAAGGAGGTGGAGTTAACGGTATTATTGAGTCAAATCTTAAAAGGAAGCAAGTTGGGATACAAGTTCGTGGATGATTATATTGTCTTAATACCCATTACCGAGATGGAACAAGATTCATCAAAACACGAAAATCTATTTATAGAAGGAATTGTAAAAGACATCAATAATATACCGCTACCGGGTGTTGCCGTGGTAATAAAAGGAACGGCCTTAGGTGTGGCAACGGATAACAACGGCTTATTTAAAATTAAATTGCCCCGAGACACGGCTACCTTGATATTCTCGTTTATCGGAATGGAAACGAAAGAAGTCGAAATAAAAAAACTGAAAGAGGGTGAGACCCGGAAGATTTTAACCGTCCAATTAAAACCTGAGGTGAGTGAAATAAACGAAGTCGTTGTAACCGGTTATCAGACGATAGAGAAAAGAAAGTTATCCAGCTCCATCGTGTCCATAAACGGTGCCGATGTACTGGTCGGAACAGGTTTATCTATTGATCAAATGCTTCAAGGAAGATTATTAGGTGTTTTAGTAATGAATCAAACCTCCACTCCCGGGGCCGCTCCTAAAATCAGAATCAGAGGTTCCTCTTCCATCACGGGAAACCGGGAGCCGGTTTGGGTGATCGATGGTATTATACTGGAAGATCCGGTAGCCATAACGGCAGAGGAATTAAACAGCCTGGATAAGGTAAATTTAATCGGCAATGCCATCTCAAGCCTGAACCCGGAAGATATCGAACGAATCGATATTCTGAAGGATGCCTCGGCCACGGCTATTTATGGAGTAAAGGCTGCCAACGGGGTAATCGTGATCACGACAAAACGGGGACGAAGCGGAAAACCCAAGGTAAGTTTAAGTACGGGAATGTCTATTACCTCCGCTCCATCCTATAACAAGATGTTTCGAATGAATTCGAGAGAGAGGATAGAATTATCCGAAGAGATGAGAGAAAGAGGATTGAAGTTTTCCTCCTTCAGACCGACGATCGGATACGAAAAGGCCGTCCAAGACTTAGAGAACAACCTTATTGATCAAAATCAATTTGATGCAACCGTAGAAGAATTGAAAAACATAAATACGGATTGGTATGATTTGTTATTCAGAACGGCCGTCAGCCATAAGCATACACTCTCCATTTCGGGTGGAAATAATGATACGGACTACTATTTTTCTATCGGCTTCGGAAATGACGAAGGGGTGACAAGGAAAGAGAAGCAAAACCAATACAACGTGAGAATGCGAATAAACACTCGTCTGTTAGAGTCACTCCGGGTAGGATTCACGCTTAGCGGCTCATTAACCCAAACCCAGAGACCTCACTCTTCCGTAGATCTTTATGAATATGCTTACCAAACATCCAGGGCGATTCCGGCTTATGACAAGCAAGGAAATTATATGTTCTATTTCAAGGAATATGCCCTTGCCAGTGGTTATCCGTTGAGTTACAATATCCTCAATGAATTGGAAAATACCGGCTCGAAAGTAAAAAATCAAACATTCGGAATGGATTTCACGTTGGATTGGGATATTACTTCCTGGTTGAGATTCAGTTCGCTCATAAACATTTCGACGAATAATAATTACCAAACCTCATGGGCGGGAGAAAAGAGCTATTACGTGGCGGACTTAAGGCAACTCGATTACGGACAGCCGTTACCTGAAGACGATTGGATGTTTACCGAAATGTTTTGCGAACTTCCCTATGGAGGCGAATTGAGAAGCAACGATACCCGCAATTTTGCCTACACGATAAGAAATAGCATTCAGGTCGCCAAACAATTCGGTTCTCACGATTTTCTATTCCTCGGTGGTAATGAGATCCGTTCTATAAAATATAACGGATTGAACTCCGTCCAATGGGGATATCTCCCGGATCGAGGGAAAAAGTTTGTGAATACAAGTTTCGAAACCTGGAAACAATATGCCTATAAGGTTCAAGATAATCCGGATATCATCACGGATAACCTGAACAATTACCTCTCTTTTTACGGAACTTTCACGTACGGATACGATGACCGGTATATCGCTAATTTCAACATCCGGGCGGATGGTTCCAATAAATTCGGCCAGGATAAAAGCGTACGTTTTTTACCGGTTTGGTCTTTATCCGGCAGGTGGAACATAAAGAACGAAAAATTCATGACAAACGTAAAATGGCTCAATAACCTGGCCATAAGGGCATCTTACGGTATACAGGGTAACGTGCATCCGGATCAAACGCCGAATCTTATCGTAGAAATGGGAACATTGTGGTCCGGAGCAAACGAGTATGCTTCCCGGTTAAATAAATTTCCCAATAAAAAATTGAAATGGGAAAAGACAAAAGCATTCAATCTCGGGATGGATTTTTCATTGTTTCGGGATCGGCTTTTCGGAACGGTTGAATTTTACAAAAAGAAAGGGATAGACCAAGTCGTGCATAAAACATTGGCCCCTTCCACCGGAGCAGATTATGTTTCGATCAATGACGGAGACGTTGAAAACAAAGGATGGGAGCTGAGTTTCTCGCTTGTTCCAATAAGGACAAAAGAAGTGACATGGAGCCTCTCTTTTAACACGAGCAAAAACTACAACAAAGTAAGCCGAGCCGGAGAAAAGAAAAATACCACGGTAGAAGATTATATCAACGGTTCCTTGGTTGTTAACGGAAAAGCGTTAGACAGTTTTTATTCGTATCAATTCAAAGAATTGGATAATAATGGCTTCCCGACATTCAACGGACAGGAAGAGACAAATGACAAGGGAGAAATGATCGTGTCCAGTCAAAAGGAAGCCATAGAAAGAGCTTTAACTTATTCCGGACAAAGAACTCCCGATCTCTCCGGTGGATTTTCCACCTCGATATCTTATAAAGGATTCACGTTAAACGGATTATTCTCATTTAGCATGGGTAGTAAAATCCGTTTGAACGACCTGTATAAATCAAGCGGCCAATCGCTACCCTACCCTCAACAAAATTTATCGAGTGAATTGGTTCATCGCTGGCGCAAACCCGGAGATCAAACACACACGAATATACCTGTTTTATCGGATGATAATTTAGTTATCTATTTAACCGATAGAAAATTCGAGATCGGAGATAATAAATGGGAGATGTACAACAAAAGTGATTTACGGGTTGTTTCGGGAGACTTTTTACGCTGCCGTTCATTATCCTTACGGTATGATTTCAATACCCTATTTTTAAAAATGATGAGAATGAGTTCCGCCAGTCTAAGTTTAGATATATCCAATCCTTTTGTCATCAAAGACAAAGCATTAAAGGGTAGAGATCCTGAACAAGTAACAATGGGAGCAGGAACCGTTCCCCCGCAAAGGAATTATGCCTTAACGCTTCGAGTGTCGTTTTAATAAGAATTGAAATAGAAAACTAAAAAAACGAATAGATGAAAACGATAAAAAATATATTTTTAGTTTGGGGAATCGTCATGTTATCAGCATGCAATGATTTCTTAGAAGAGAGCTCTCAAGATCTGATCGTTCCGAAAACAGTAACGGCCTTTAAAGAATTTTTGTTCGGAGAAGGATTAAACAATGGTGGATCCTTTTGTCAATTTTTGGATATTATGACGGACGATACGGATGAAATGATCGTTACGAACGGTTCGAGAGACTGGCGATTGGATTTTTGGGCTTACTATACCTGGCAACAGGATCCGGAAATAAAAAAAGACAATACTTTTGCAGAAGGGAAAGAGTGGGGAGAATACTATCATCGGACTTTGATCGCTAACGTTATTCTGGATCATATTCCGGATATGAAAGGAGATGAGAATGAAAAGATCGATTTAATGGGAGAAGCCTATTTCTTACGGGCCTGGTCGTATTTCATGTTAGCCAATTTATACGGACTACCTTATGTAGATGAAGAGCGTGCCCAAACCGATATGTGCGTACCTTTGAATTTTGAAGTCGGCATAGAGGATAACACAGCTTCACGGGCCACGGTACGCCAAGTGTACGATCAAATGGAATCGGATATAATCTTATCCATTGCCATGTTCAAACGGAGCGGCATCAAAAAAACAATTTTCAGACCCAACCTGCCTACAGCCTATCTTCTTGCTTCCCGGATCATGTTATTCCAAAAGAAGTACGACGAAACAATCGCATTTGCTGATTCCGTATTCAAGCATACAGAAGCAAAAATGGTCGATTTGAACACGTATAACGCTGTCTCTTTTTATGATCCTAAAAATACAGAAGTATTATTTTCTTTCGGTAACGAGTTGGTAAGGGGTTACGGGCGGGCAAATGCAAACAGAGCTTTCTACGTACGCTCCGCCTCGCTTATGAAATTGTTTGGAGAAAATGATAAACGGTTGGATTTTTGGTTTGATAATAATCAAGTACCACGTAAATTTTACAGAAGTACTTTATTTCAACAAGCATTCCGCCTATCCGAAGCTTATTTAAATCGGGCCGAAGCTTATGCCGAGAAAAATAAATTGTCGGAGGCAGCCGCAGACATTCGAACGATTCGTAAAAATCGAATGGCAGATGGAATCGAAATTCCTATGGGAACTCAGGCATTGGCGATAGAAGCAATTCGAAACGAACGGAGAGTGGAGTTTTGTTTCGAAGGATTCAGATGGTTTGATCTTCGCCGTTGGGGGTGTCCGAGAATCGTTCATACGTATACTTCCGATTTGGATCCGACGGATAAATTAACTTACGTGTTGGAAAAAAATGATGCCGCTTACACGCTACCTATCCCTAAAAAAGAAAGAGATAGAAATAAAGTGATACAAAGATGGGCCCGTCCGGAACGTCCGGGTAGTAAATGATCGACCGATTTTATAAAATTTTTGACGAGGGTGAATTTCTGTCTCTTGAGGGATTTGGAATTTACCCTCCACTTTATTTATCGGATATTTACGGTTTTAAGACTCCGGTGAACACACCGATAACATTTTTCGAGAACAAATACTATAAAATGATTTTGTCAAAAACAACCATCCCGCTTTTTTACTTTATTATATGTTCATTTACTCACCACCACTTTTATCTTCCGCCGATGCGAACGGCGGATAAACGCGGGTAATAAACACACGATCAGATAAGGTTTCGGCCATTTATAGCATTTCAGAAAGAGTAACATGGCAACAGTTATAAACAAAGCTGCCCCCAAAGCCACCTGTAAAGGAAACCACCACAAATCTTCCGGTGGAATAATCATCGGAATCAATGCAACCGCTCCGACGGGGGCAAAAAATTTACCGGACCACTCGAAAAGGAAAAACAAACAAAGAAAAAGGATACAAGCCACAATACACTCCGGCCACCCCCAATAAAGGTGTCCGACAAGCTGAAATACAGCTCCCAGAGTGGCGGCAATGACCAGTAATAAAAAAATTTGAACCGGACGATTCCTGAAACCGGCCTTTGAATTGGCAAACTCCACGTAGGTCACAACCAAAGGCGGTAATATACAATATATACGCGAAGTATATACCGGTATAACGGCAATCATCAGCAAAGTACATAACAGCAACCCCCATCTAAACACCTCTTTTTTACGATCTCTCATGGGAGGCACATAAACAATTTTCCGCCGAAGTCCACACTTTTCCATCATAATCTGTCCCAATACAAGGGTTAACGACATCACAAAAACCGCCACGGGATAGATCCAACTTTCCGTTTTCAACAACACGGGTAACATACAAGCAGAAATCAGCGGGATTAAACTGGAACGTGTTACCATTAAACCGATGGCGGCAAACGTGAAGGCAAAAGCAAGGTTAACCAGGAAAGGCAAGACGGAGTAACGCACGAGACATACACCCCAAACAGCACCTAAAGTCATCAATAAAACCATGCCTACCCGGCTTACCCGCCATACCCTTTTATCAACAATCCACATACCAATGGCAAGTGCCGCCAGTTCCGGGAAAATGATCTCTTTTTCACCCCAAAACTCAGAGATTCCAACCATCGCCAAAATTAATAGTAAGGCTGCCAAATAACGCTTTCGAGCAGAAACATCGGAGAACATTCCTCTTCTTTTTTTCTCTGAAGATGTCGGTTTATTTTGACGCATGTCTCATTTTTATTAAAAACAAGTCGTAAAAGTAATACTTTCCATCCAAAAATGATCCGAGATATAAGAATTATAACCCTAATTCTCAATCCGTATTCAAAAATTCATATATTTACAAAAAATTGATCAAGCATCATGGAATATCATTTCAGTACCCGTTTAAACGGAAATATGAGTTTAACTCATGCTTTCCATGCCGATTCTTCCCTTCAAAAAAACAACAGTCTCTATAAATTTATCTGGATCCAAAACGGAACGTTAACACTGGAAATCGACCATATTACCGTCACCCTGCAACCGAACGAGATCATCTCTTTGACTCCATTACATCATATAGAAATAAAGGAGGTCGACGGAGAGTATTTAACTTTACTGTTCAACAGTAATTTTTATTGCATACACGGACACGATAATGAAGTTTCGTGTAACGGCTTTTTGTTCAACGGGACTTCCAACATCATGAAATTACAGTTAACCAAAGAACAATCCTCCGTTTTACGGGATATTACCGAAAAGTTTGCCGGAGAATACGGGATACACGATAATCTTCAGGAGGAGATGTTACGCATTCTCCTGAAACGCTTCATCATCACCTGCACGCGGATAGCAAAGAACAAATACGAGATAAGTTCGGAAAAAGAGAAAAATTTTAATCTGATTCGGCAATTTTATGTATTGGTGGACCAACACTTTAAAGAAAAGAAACGAGTACAGGATTACGCGGAACTTTTATTCCGCTCACCCAAAACCCTCTCCAATCTTTTTGCAGTATATCATATGCCTACCCCCCTGCGTATTATTCACGAAAGAATAGAAGCCGAAGCAAAACGCCTGTTACTATACACCTCTAAAAGTGCAAAGGAGATCGCCGATATTCTGGGATTTGAAGATCTTTCCGCTTTTAGCCGTTTCTTTAAGCACATGACAGGAGAGAGTATATCTACCTACCGACAAAGAGAGATCGGGAAAAATTGACAATATATCCGGCAAAATAGCCATTTATTTCCGTGATAAAACATCCGACTTTTGTATCGTAAGTTTAACTATCAAAATCGGAAATAACATGACAACAAAATTAAACAACCTATTTTACACCTTTCTTCAAATTGCTTCCTCGATTCAACAACTTGGAATCAACCTAACACGTATAGCTATTCTGATTATTTTTGTTTGGATAGGAGGATTAAAATTCTGGAACTACGAAGCGGAAGGGATCGTACCCTTTGTGGCCAACAGTCCTTTCATGAGTTTCTTCTATAACAAACAGGCTCCGGAATATAAAAACTACAAGATGAAAGAAGGAGAGCGAAACGAATTAAAACAAAATTGGCATAAGGGAAATAACACTTATGGATTTTCTCACGGGCTGGGAATCCTGATCATGAGTATCGGCATATTGGTATTTTTAGGCATGTTTTTTCCGAAAATAGGAGTTATCGGAGCTCTATTGGCCATTGTCATGACCCTTGGGACCCTCTCTTTCCTCGTCACCACTCCCGAAGTATGGGTTCCCGACTTAGGAAGTGGGGAATATGGATTTCCCTTACTTAGCGGGGCCGGACGTTTAGTAATTAAGGACACGGCCATTCTCGCGGGAGCGATCATCTTACTTTCAGAATCTGCACAAAGAGTATTAAAAAATCAACGCAAAAATAATTCATTATGAAACAGTACGATGCAATCATTATCGGTTTTGGCAAAGGAGGTAAAACACTTGCCGCAGGATTAGCCAAACGCAACTGGACGGTAGCCATGATCGAACGTTCGGCACAAATGTACGGGGGAACCTGTATCAATATCGGATGTATTCCGACCAAAACATTAGTACATCAGGCTAAAATCGCTGAATACAAAGATTTCGCTTCTTTTGAAGAAAAACGGGCATTTTATCGTCAGGCCGTCCAAAAGAAAAATGAGGTAACCGCTTTACTTCGGAAAAAAAATTACCATAACCTCACGGATGAAAAGAATATCACCGTTTATACCGGTACGGGTTCGTTCGTATCCCCCGAAGTGGTTTCCGTGCAAATACCGGAAGGTAATGTTCAACTGAAAGCAAAATATATCTTCATTAACACGGGAGCCGAAACGGTTGTCCCTCCGATAGAAGGAATAGCAAACAACAAAAGAGTATATACCAGCACTTCTATCATGGATTTACCGGAACTTCCCCGTCATCTGGTTATCGTGGGAGGTGGTTATATCGGGTTGGAATTCGCCTCCATGTACGCCTCTTTCGGTTCCGAAGTAACTGTTCTCGAAGGATTCAACGAATTGATTCCCAAAGAAGACAGGGATATTGCGGCAAATGTAAAAGAGGTCTTGGAAAAGAAAGGCATACGATTCTACATGGGTGTAAAAGTAACCTCGATTCAAGACAAAGGAGAGACAGCTATCGTCAGCTATCAAACCACAGAAAACACCTCCCGGACCGAGATAAAAGCAGATGCAGTTCTCTTAGCCACAGGTCGTAAACCCAATACGGCCGGATTAAATCTGGAAAGTACCGGAATAAAAACCAATGAACGAGGAGCTATTGTAACGGATGAACATTTAAGAACCAATATACCGCATATATATGCCATGGGAGATGTGACCGGAGGTCTACAGTTCACTTATATCTCATTGGATGACTCGCGGATCGTTAGTGATGATCTGTTTGGAGATCAAAAACGAAACACGTCAGACCGGAATCCGGTGAGCTACTCCGTATTCATTGATCCTCCCCTTTCCCGGGTAGGCATAAGTGAAGAGGAAGCCCGAAAGAACAAAATCGAAATAGTGGTAAAAAAATTAGCTGTTGCCAGCATTCCTCGCACCCTGACAATAGGGGAAACAGAGGGAGTACTAAAAGCTATTATAGATGCCAAAACAAATCAGATTCTCGGATGTACCCTTTTCTGTACAGATTCCCACGAGATGATCAACACGATTGCTTTGGCTATTAAAACCGGACAAGACTACAGGGTGCTCCGGGATTTCATATACACGCATCCCAGCATGACAGAATCCTTTAACGTACTGCTATCCTGATGAATAAAAGCGAGAAAAATTTCTCGCTTTTATTCATTTCTCACCACGCTCGAATTGATTCGATGATTACACTTAGTTTTTCAAATGAAAAGTATTTATAATATAAAAATTATATGCATATTTGTCACGATATCTTAACAAATAGGGCAATACGTGAATCAAGATTATAATATAATACTAAATAATGGCTCTCGAATAAACTTTCAAAAGGTATTCGATCAATATTTCAAGTCATTGGTTCTTTTTGCAGAACGCCATCTGAATAATTCGGAAGAGAGTGAATCCGTCACTCAAGATGCCTTTATGGCTTTATGGGAAAATCGATCCATTTTTCCAGATGAAATATCTATCAAGGCTTATTTGTATTCTACCGTAAGAAACAAAGCCCTGAATATTCTAAAGCATCAAAGAATCGTAAACGAATACAATTTGGAATCATTACAAGAAATAGATACCGAGCACTACTATATGAGATCGGTTATTGAAGAAGAGACCCGAAGAATGATCTTTACAGCTATAGACTCTCTACCCGAACAATGTCGTAATATTTGTTTGCTTCATTTAGACGGATTGGACAATTCGGAAATCGCTTATCAATTAAACATCTCTCTGAATACCGTAAAATTTCATAAAAAAAATGCCTACAAACTCCTTCGGGAAAAATTACAAGACTACTTTTACCTTCTCTTCTTTGTTTAAAATAATTCCCTGCATCCCCTGAAACGACACAATTATCATCAGAGACACCACCATCGATCTATAACTTATCTCATTAAAAAAAAATTGAATTTTGACTACCCGTTTTTCCTTTTCAGTTGTTTTAATAAAACAATAAAAGAAAAAAATGACTCGGAAATACATTAAAATAGCAGAGTTGATCTACAAACAAAAGATCGGTATCATTTCCGATCAAGAACAAAAAGAGTTGGACAAATGGGAAAAAGAAAAGACCTTTCATCAAACCATTTCCGACAGATTATTAAAAGAATCCGGGTGGGAACAAAGATATAAACAATACAAACAGATTTCTTCGACAAACATATGGCACAACTTGAAACGACAGATAAAACCCCGAAAACGATTCATCAGATTAAAGCAAATCGGTTATGCAGCTGGCATTATTTTATTATTGGGGGCGGGATTCTACTTTCAACAATTTATATCAACGCGGGAAAACAGAAATAACACGTACTCAATTTCTGAATTTGTACCGGGTAAGCGTCAGGCCGTTCTCCGCCGGGCCAACGGTGAAAACATTCTATTAACGAATTCCGACCTTATTATTACAGCAGACAGTACTCGAGGTAGCATTAAAAAAATAAAAAACAATCTTATCTACACTACGAACAAAAACAAATCGGAAGAAAAATGGGATACCCTGGAAACCCCGAACAGTTGTGAATTCCAGGTAACCTTATCCGATGGAACCAATGTATGGCTAAACGCCCAATCTCGTTTGATTTATCCCGTAAGTTTCGTCGGAAAGACACGAATTGTCCGATTAGAAGGCGAAGGTTATTTCGAGGTTTTCCGGGACGAAATCCATCCTTTCATCGTAGAAATGAATGAAACAACGATTAAGGTATTAGGAACCTCTTTCAATCTAAAATCCTTTTCCGAAGAAGCACGCACGACCGTCACCTTAATAAGCGGGAAAGTGGAAGTAAATGTAGGAAGCCGGAATCTTGTATTAACTCCTGACATGCAAGCCGATTTAGTCGGAGAAGAGTTGACCGTGAAACAGGTAGATGCAGAAGCCTACCGGGCATGGACAAAAGGAAATTTTGTATTCAGAAGGGAACGATTGGAATCCATCATGAACGATATGGCCCGATGGTATAACGTAAAAATCCGATATGAAGAAGGTACGAAAGATATCCTGTTTTCCGGCATTATGAATCGTTACGAAAAAATCTCAGAGACGTTGTCTATGATAGAAAAAACGGGAAAAGTAAAATTCTCGATCGACGGAACTGTTATTACAGTAAAAAACAAATAAAACAGGGAGATGCTCCAACACCTCCCCGACTAAAATTTAATCGTTGTCCGCTTGCTCCAGCAAAGGGACAATCAAGTTTAACTTTTAATATTACAAATCTATGAAAAAAAAACGAGAACCCGGCTCAGGCTCCAGAGGAGATATGCCTATTAATTTTGTAAAAATGAAAGTAACGATCCTGCTTCTTTTGATCAATATATGTCAAAGCTTCGGTGGGGTATATTCTCAATCCGTGAAATACGACATTTCATTGGAAAAGGGAACATTGGAGGAAATTTTTAAAACCATCGAACAGAAAGGAGAATATACCTTTCTCTACTCCATTGACGATATAGACAAAATAGCTCCTGTTAAAATCAATGTAAAACAGGCCGAACTAAAAGAGATACTAACTATTTGTCTGGCTAAAACCGATTTAACATACGAAATAAATCACCAACTTGTCATCATAAAAAAAAGAGAAGATGAGAAAAAAATAACCATGATCATGATCAAGGGTATCGTAAAAGACGAAACAGGAGAACCATTGCCGGGGGTATCGGTTATTTTAAAAGGAAGTCACACGGGAAGTACAACCAATATAAAAGGAGAATTCCAGCTGAATGTCCCGAAACAGGACTCCATCGTGTTGATCTTCTCCTTCGTGGGAATGAAAACCCAAGAAGTCATGTACAAGGAAAAACCGATGACGATTGTTTTAAAAGAAGATGTACAAAGTATGGAGGAAGTCGTGATAACCGGTTATCAAAAAATCGACCGCAAGCTCTTCACGGGAGCCGCTTCGAAAGTAGAAATGAAAGACATTTATCTACCGGGCGAACCGGATATCACCAAAGCACTGGAAGGTCAAGTTGCCGGAGTGTCGATTCAAAACGTATCAAGTACCTTCGGTAGTGCACCGAAATTACGAATTCGCGGAGCTTCTTCTATTTACGGGAACCAAAAACCGTTATGGGTGATTGACGGTGTCATACTGGAGGATGCGGTAAATGTATCCATGGATGATTTGAATTCCGGGAATATTTCGACCATCATCAGCTCCGGAGTAGCAGGATTAAACACGGACGATATTGCCTCCTTACAAATACTGAAAGACGTATCGGCAACGGCATTATACGGTGCAAGAGCAATGAATGGAGTTATCGTGGTCACAACCAAGAAAGGACGACAAGGTAAAATGTCCGTGAACTATTCAACCAATATCAGCATCAAACCCATTCCCTCGTATAACGATTACAATATTTTGAACTCCAAAGAGCAAATGTCCGTAAACCGGGAACTCTATGAAAAAGGCTGGATTAATGTAGCTCAAACTCAATCCGCAATAGACCACGGTCCCTATGGAAAGATGTTCGATTTAATTGCCAAAAACGAGATCAACTGGGTCGATAACAGCGACGAAGCCAACGCTTTTTTACGAAAATATGAAGCGGCAAATACCAACTGGTTCAAAGAGTTATTTCAGACAGGAGTACAACAACAACACACACTAAGTATTTCCGGCGGAGGTTCCCAAAATACCTTCTATACTTCCATCAGTTATCTGCATGACAACGGATGGACAATTGCCGATAAGGTAGACCGCTACACCGCCTTATTAAAGGGGACATTCGATATCACGAAGCAATTGACGCTAACAGCCTCCACCAATATGTCTTTTCGCAAGCAACGATTATCCGGTGCTTCACAAAGTACGGATGACGTCAATGGTGTGGATCGCTACACGGGACGCATCGAACGCAATTTTGACAATAACCCTTTCCTCTATGCTTTACAAACCAGCCGCGCCATCCGTTGCCGGGATGAAAACGGGAATCTGGAATTTTTTAGAAAAAATTATGCCGATTACAACATCGTGGACGAATTATCTAAAAATAAGATTGAAGCAACTGTCAGGGACATGTCCTTCGCAGCCGATATTAATTACAAAATCACGAGTAGTTTATCCCTATCCGGAAAAGTATCGGCTCGGTATTATATGTCCAAGCTGGATAGAAAAGTACACGAAAATTCCAACGAAGCAAAAGCTTATCGGGCCGGAACCGGGCCGGATGATTCCGGCCTGATCCAAGCAAACAACGGCCTACTATTCCAGAAGCCAGGAGACAATTCCGGAATCAAGTACAGTATCCTGCCAGAAGGAGGTATATACGAAGCCTTTTATGATGAAATGCTCAATTATTATTTGAATGCAAACGTAAACTGGAACCCTCGGATAGGTTCAAACCACATGTTTACCTTCCTGCTCGGGGCAGAAATTCGTTACATTAATCGGGATAAAGACTGGAATTATGGTTTTGGTCATTTTTTCGATGCAGGAAATGTATCCAAACCTTCGGCCAATTACATGGAATACCTGGAATCAGTCGGTGGTTCCTATTTTGGAAAAGCCAAAGGCTTTGACCGTTTTGCCGCCTTTTTCCTAAATTACGGATATTCATACAAGGGAAAATATACCTTTAATGGGACAATTCGCTATGACGGTTCCAACCGCTTGGGACATGCCCGCTCCGCCCGTTGGTTACCCACCTGGAATATTAGTGGCAAATGGGCCGTAAAGGAAGAAGATTTTATGAATCGCATAGAATGGTTAAGCCTACTGAATCTGCGCTTGACCTATGGATTGAACGCCTCCCTCGGTAATGCGACAAATTCCACTCTATTAGCCCGTACACGTGTGAACAGTCATCCATTCCATCCCTCGTTCTCCGAACTGGAGATCGACATTGTTAGCTTGGGAAACCGGGATCTTACCTGGGAAAAACAACATGAATTCAACACCGGAATAGATGTAGGATTATGGGAAGATCGGTTAAATCTGGTCATAGATTATTACAACCGAAAGGCCTTCGACCTGATAGGAGCCTATCCCTCGTCAGGAGTGGGCGGAGAACGTCTGAAACTGGGAAATATTGCAGACATGAATTCACACGGTATAGAATTCACACTAACCTATACTCCGATACAATCTAAAAAATTCCGATGGAACTTTAATATCAACTATGCCTATCATCATAGCAAAATTGTGAAATTAATCAGTCAGGACTGGGTGGGAAGAGCTGTAAGTACATACGGAGTTCCGGTATTGAACGGGCCGGTAAGAGGTATTTACTCCTCCCGGTTTGCCGGATTGGATGACCACGGAGTACCTATGTTTTTCAATAAAAATAATGAAAAGGTATACTACCTGAAATTACAGAGCTACGACTGGAGCGATTTCGTTTACAGCGGAAATCTGGAACCGACCACAAATGCCGGTATGCGACATACTTTCACCTTTGGAAATCTCTCGTTCTCGGCCCTGTTTACCGGACAATTCGGACATAAAAAACGGGTTATGCAAAATTACAGCTACGGTTATTATGATTCGGAAGCTTTACCTTCCAAATTAAAAAATCGTTGGCGGGTTGCAGGAGATGAAAAAATCACTCATATCCCTGCTATTTTGGATAAAGATTACTATAACCGTTCCAATGAAACGGATATTTCTACTGCCTACAACCTTTATGGCATGTCGGATCTATGGATAGCCGATGCTTCCTTTATCCGGCTAAAAAACTTATCCCTATCCTATTCCTTACCTCAAAAATGGATGCAAAAACTCTCGATAGATCATGTGAATCTCGGTTTTTCAGCTACAAACGTGGGCTTATTGTGGCTGGCAGATAAAGAAAAACTGGGAGGTGAAGATCCGGAATTTTCCTGGTCGGGAGGTACTATTATGCCGATTAGCCGCCAATATGTATTCACCTTGAATATAGGATTCTAAGTCCACGATAAATGTAGTAAGAAAACAATAAACGAATCAACAGAACTAAAATTTAAAACGATGAAAAAATATTATTTACATCTATATACTATGTTCTTGTCCGCCGTTCTTTGCTTCACGGGATGTAACGCTTTTCTGGATGTTTCACCAGACGAGCGCATGGAAATCGATAACCTCGACAAGGTCTATCAAATGATTACCGGAGCCTACCAGAACAAATACGGCTTCAGGTTTACCCATATGTCTTCCGACGATGTGACTGCCGTAAAGGGAGTAAACCGTACACAGGAAACGATAGAAGATTTGTATAAATGGAGTCGCAATTTCCAGAACCAGACACATCAGGATGCCCCAGCATCTTATTGGACAGTTACTTACAGTTCCATAGCCAACATCAACCATGCCCTCGAGGCCATGGATCAATTGAAAATCCTCCCGGAAGAGTCCGCCAAAGCGGAAGTCATCCGGGGTGAGGCCTTAATTATCCGTTCCTATAGTCATTTTATGTTAGTCAACCTATTTGCTAAACATTACGATAAGGCTACGGCCCCGACAGATCCAGGTGTTCCTTACGTTGTCAAACCCGAGGACAAATTGGTGATTCGTTACAAAAGAGCTTCCGTGGAAGAAGTATATCAACTGGCAGAAAAAGATTTACAGGAAGGAATCCGCTTATTGGAAAAACATCCCAAACTATTTAATCCGAGTAAATACCAT
Organism: uncultured Sanguibacteroides sp.; assembly: GCF_900543425.1. Classification (GTDB taxonomy): domain Bacteria; phylum Bacteroidota; class Bacteroidia; order Bacteroidales; family Marinifilaceae; genus Gabonibacter. Next base: position 157,205 of record NZ_UQRQ01000008.1, read on the forward strand.
TTTACGTTCCCGACGATATACTTATATGCCTCCCGTTTCTACACTTTCCGCAACAGGGACAAAAAAGATGTAAAACAGGCCATCGAGTACGCCAACCAAGCCATTCAACATTTCGGCGGATTACTGGTAATGCGCTCCTGGAGCGAATACAGCAAAGACCAAGAAGGGCCTATCGATATCACCCAGAATGAAGTGGGGCTGGTACAAATTTCAGCCACCATGGTCAATTATGCTTTTATCTATCAATTAACAGAGGAAATTCGAGATACGGAATTGAAAAATCCGTTCAAACAAAACGACCTCCGTTTGAAAGCAAAATACCTTACTTCCGGAAATATATATACTCCCATGTACTTTTTTGTGCCGGAAAAAAAGAACACCCTCTATTCGGCATACGATCTATTCCCTATGTCGGAAGCCCTACTCAATGCAGCCGAAGGGTATGCCCGAGAAGAAAATTTCGACAAAGCTTTGGATATGTTACACGCCTTGGGTAAAAAAGTCTATTACAACTATAATAGCTCTAAAGTAAGCAGAGCTACAATACAAAAAGCCTACCCTGCCGATACGGAACAGGAATCTATGATCCGATATATTCTTTTTGAAAGACGAGTTCAATTTCTGATGAAAGGTATGAGGTGGTTCGACATCAAACGTTACAACCTGGATGTAGAACATCTGTTACAAGACGGTACCACCATTCGTTTATCGGAGATCGCACCGAACAAAGATTATCAAATCCCCAGCTATGCGATCGAAGCTGGTCTTGAACCCAATAAATAAATGAACATATGAAAACGATAATATTTTTTACCTTACTCTTTGCTAGCTTGGGGCTAACCGGATGTTCCGACAACGATTCGTTACTCCCCTCCGAAGAAGACCTTTTTCCAACAAAATCAAACACGGAACTGGATAAACAATTAAATGAACTATTCCGACCTTATAACACGATCGTCGAATACCGGTATATAAAAAACCTGATCCCGGACGACTGGTATTATATCTATCCGGTCAAAGAAGAGTTAGTATTACCGATGGCCGAATTTTTAAAAGAGTATTGGGTTGGTCCGCTGGAAGCCGGATCTTCGCGTGAGTTTGTCGTAAAAAACTTTCCGCGCATGATTCTTCTTATCGGATCGCCGGCCTATAACATGGACGGAACAAGAGTCACCGGACAAGCCGAAGGGGGAACCCTTATCCGCTTCACGGAAGTAAATGATTACAACATCCAAAAAGAGAAATGGATATCGGGACAATTGGAAACAGCTTTTCACGAATATGCCCATATTCTTCATCAGACTTTCGGTTTTCCAGATGATTTCCGTAACATCACTCCTAATAGTTATACGAAAGGAGGATGGAAATCATTGAAACTAAAAGACGCCATAAAACTGGGTATGGTCTCCAATTATGCCTGCTCTGCTCCGGAAGAGGATTTTGCGGAACTCTTCTATTTCTGGATCGTCAGCCCGTATGCAGATTTGGAGTATGTATTTAACGAACAATCGACAAGCGGCCTTAAACCATCTCAGGTACAAGATGTTGTAGAAATGAATGCAGGCAGAAGAATTATTCAGAAAAAATTACTAACCCTGGAAAAATACCTGCAACGGATCGGTGTCGATTTGCAAAATATCCGAAATGATTTACAACATCGTCTGGGGCATGAGAAATAAGACTATTGCTAAATCTAAAAAAGAAATAATTATGAAAACAATTACTTTTTTACTACTGATATGTACGGCCTTCGTTGTCTCTTGCCGAGACAACGAAGTAGACGACCTTTTTGAACTCTCCCCGGAGGCAAGAATCGCTCAACGCATCAGCGAAATTCAAAACGAATTGGTCACCGCCAAAGAGGGATGGATTACACACTATATTTACAACGAATCGGCTGACGACATCTACCTTAAAATTATTTTTAAAGAGAATAACCGGGCAGAGATCACTTATTCAAAGAAGGGAAAAATCATAACAGAAGAGAGCAGTTATGCCATTCGTTATTCCCAGCAAGTAGATTTGATTTTCGACACCTACTCCGTTTTTGCCACATTAGTAAATAGTCTGAACAAAGGTGATTTCCGTTTCGAATTTGATCGGAAAGAAAACGGTTTACTCTATTTCAAAAGCCGCAGCAGTACATTTGAACCGGAGAGTTACATTGAGTTTGAACCCAATACGGGTACTCTTACCTATGAAAAACTATTAGCCATGTACAATCGATTGCTTCCCGATCCGAATAAACCCTTTTATCGTGTAATGAATATTCAGGGAGCGAATACGAAGTTTTGCCTTTGGAGGGGATGCGGAATCAATTTAGAATGGGAAGAAAACAATGTTTTCTACACCCAGCATTTACCGATAAAAATAACCGACGACGGATTTGAGTTCAGGAAACCTTTTCAAGTTAATAATACTAATATCACCCGCTTGGTTTATAATGAAACCGATGATAATTTTGAAATCTGGAGCGAACAGACAAAAGTCGGTTCCCTGGATTACACGGAGCAGAAACCATGTCGATTCGGAAATTCCACGGAAGAATTTTTAAAGGAAGTAGGCGGATTCGTCGTCATCGAATACAGCGGGGAAATGCAGAATATTATCGATCTGGTATATGAAAATGATCCCGATTTCTACGATATTGAATTCTACGTGAACTACGGAAAAAACGAGGACATGAACGAATTGAATTTCTATAGCGAAGAATGGGGGTATCTGGTATGGGACATGGACTTCCAATACGATAAAGACATTATGACCATGAACGTTATAGAATCACAATCGGAAGAAGCTGACGAATATGCAACCGATATCGCACCCGATCTTTACCGGGTTTTCGCCGACCAAGCGTTTACGCTGGTAAAACGAAACGGCAAATATTGGTTTATTCAAAACAACGATCCCCGGATCTACATGCTTGTAGAACCCCTGTAACCGAAAAGAGGTTGTCCACGTCCTCACCTTCGTTCTCCTCAAAGCGGCGAACGGTAAGCAAGAAGTATCGAGGACAACCTCTTTTCCCTATCTCCTACTCGTCTTTTACTTGAATTGCAAATTTATCGGTCCGCTTTTCCTCACTTAACGCCAGCATTTGAGGTACCAAGCGGGTAAAATGTTCCGTATTGCGATGGGTTTCCAGCACATCGGCATTTGCCCACGTCTCGATAATCTCCAACCGATCCGGTTCCATCATATTTGAAAAAATATCGTACCCTATACATCCGTTCTCTTGCCGCGATTTAACAGCAAGTTCCCGCAAAATCTCTATCAATTTCTCCTTGTTCTCTAATTTTACCCGGAGAGCCACATTAATTCTAATCATCTGTTTTACTTTTTAACCTTTATTCATAATACACAAAATTCCACCCCATCATTTTAATTGCATCATTTTTAATAATTGAGAACCTAAGCCCACTCTATACCCTTGGGATATAAATACGACCTCTCCCTTTCGATTCACCACGATAACACAGGGCAATTGTTTCGTTTTTAATTCCAAGGCCTTTTCCCATGCACGCCACACCTCCTCCTCGATATCATAACCGAAACTCAAAACGGTCGGGAAGGGTCGGAAAGCCGATCGATCAAATTTTTTCCACTGTTCTTTATTCCGAAAAATAAATGTCATCGGTATTCCTAACTCTTCAAAATCAATTTTCATGCTACTAACATCCCGTAACAGATGATTAGTAGGCTCCTTATCCGCTTCTATCAAAGCCAAAGCCGTATAACCCGCCAAAGGCCATTCTAAAAATTCCCGGTTACCATTCTCCTCCAAACCACAAGCCAAATCAGGATCGATATATCCTAATATTCGGTTCACTTCTTTACACGGAGCGATATGCATGTCCAAAACAGTTGTTTCATCAGGATCTATCCGAAATGAGGTCATATTCGACAATACGGTACCGTCACTCCTACGATTACCCGTGATTAAAAGATAATTTCCCTCTTCCAAAGTTACCGGCTTTGCAAATATGGTTTTCAGAGAAGCTCCGGCTCCCATATCAACCGCGGCATTACTTCCCAAATCTATGGTACGGACCGTTTGATCTCTCAATTGAGCTATTGTGAAATTCAAAAAATAATTCGGGTCCTTTACCTCATCCCCCCTATAACGTATCATCAGTCTCCCTTTCGGCCCGACGAAATCTAATACGGCAACCGAAAGTGATCTCCAACTTCCATTATCATAGTATTCCGGTTTCCCCGAAACAGGCTCGATCCGTGCCGGAACTCCCAAAGAACGACAAGCGGCAACAAAAAAGATATCTCTTGAACGGGAATCCGTAATTCCCGTACGCAAAACGCCCTCCGGCGGAGTAATGATCTTAGCCGGATAGATCGAATCTATCACCTGAATATTATTGATCTCTTCCAACAGGTCAGCCACGGAAGAGATACGTCTCTTCGACAGATAATCAGTCAATAGCGGACGATAAGCCGTCAAAAACTCGTTACGAATCCTCGGATTTAAGATATATTCCTTAAACATCGGAGCCTCCCGGTACTTCCAGGCTGAATTCAAGTGAGCCGTCCATACCCGAGCCGGGGTATCCTGCAAATCTTTTTCCGGAACCACGCTCAGCAACTCCATCGCTGTTTCTCTTTGTTCCGGAAGCACCTCCCGGATAAAACGTACAGTCTCCTTGTAATTTCCCCGGCTTATTTTTACGAACCGAACGAATTGTTCCGGATCAACGCCCAACTCTTTCGCTATCTCTTCAGCCTCCTTTTCCTGCATAAAGGAAGCGACATAAGCATTTCGGATAGAATCTTCCCGCGTAAACCTTCTGTCATTAACAGCACGTTCCTCACTACTGGCAATAGCATCGACAGGTTCCGCTACCGGAGGAACCAAAACATATTCTTCCGCGTAATGACTGTTCACCTCTTTATTTAAGACAATGCGAACGGTATCCCCTTCCTTTACATCGTATTTTGCAAACCCGTATTTCTCTCCCTTAGAGCCCCAAACAATCAGATCTCCCAATCCCAACGTCAAACGGGTTTTTCCCTCTTCATCCGAATACAAGGTTGCTACCGAATAATACTCTCCGTAATTAAACAACCGATATTCCACTTTTGCTCCGGCAACAGGTCGTTGAAGAGAATCAACAACTTGCACGACCGTCGGTCTGGTCTTCGTATAATGAGCCGTCACGTTAATGCCGGTACTGTTCCGAGTGGCATATACCACCTCTTCATCTCCTTTATAACGTCCGAAAACATCCGCCTCCACGTAAACGGCCCGCTGTACCGGAACGGTAAACCACGCCATATTTAACCGGGGTTCGGGTTCACAGGCTCCCAAATATTTCCATTCTCCATCCACCCATACTTCTATCCAGGCGTGGTTATCATCACAATGTGCCCAACGGGGTGTATAAATTTGCCGGGCAGGAATAGCCACAGCCCGCAAAGCCGCTAATGTAAACACCGACTCTTCCCCGCAACGTCCGTAAGCCGTGCTCACGGTTGCCAAAGGAGAAAAAGTACGCGCATCCGTTGGCCTGTAAATAACCTTCTCATGGCACCAGTGATTTACCTCTAAGGCCGCTTCTTCCATAGATTTACAATCTATTACCCTACCCTTCAACTCTTTATAAAACACCAAACGAGAGGAATCCAAGGCCTCTTTCCCTCCCCTTATCGGAAGAACAAAATGACGAAATATCTCTTCCGGTATACGTTTCCCCCAAGGCATCTCTTTTTTAGCCTGTAGTGAAGCTTTGATATTCTTTAAGAAAAACGTTCCGCTTTGCATGGAAATATCCACCAAAGGAGAATAAGCATACAGAAACTCCATCGCTTCCCGTTCTTCCCAATTCATGGGAGTATCGAAAATTTCCAATACATTTTCCGAAGATTTTATCAACATCTCTCTTTTCCGATCGAAATCACGCCGAACCTCTATTCGATAATCACGATCCGAAATAAAATGCGGATGTTCGCAGCTATTCAAAAACAAGAATACAATCAGTCCAATAATAAGTAATTTCATCTTAGTAGGAGTTTATAGAGCAAATATAACAGATATTTTCCGAAATTTTTCATTATTTTGCCCGCATGGAAGATACGTCTAAAATCATACGATCGTTGGTCGCACAGGCGGCCTATATATCCCCGGCCTCACAGGTAGCATTAGCCGATATTCTGGTCCGCTTCGAATTGGACAAGGAGGAGGTATTTTTACGGGAAGGAGAGGTATGCCGGTACTACAGCTTAGTTGAGAAAGGAATGATCCGCCTTTACTACATCAAGGGAGGACGGGATTTGACCGAACACTTCGCCTATGAAAACGGACTATTTGTTTCACTCGAGAGTTTTTTCAGGCAAACACCGAGCCGACTAATCATAGAAGCGTTAGAACCCACGGTTATCTACTCCATGCCTTACGATAAGTTACACTCCCTGATGAAAGAGAATCATGAGATTGAACACTTTTACGGCAAATTATTAGAGAACTCGCTTATCGAATCACAGCAAAAAGCAGATGCATGCCGTTTTGAAACCGCCAGGGAGCGTTACCATCGGCTGGCAAACGAACACCCGGAGATCATAAAAAGAGCCCCTCTCGTCCATATTGCTTCCCGTCTCGGTATGACCCCGGAAACCCTTAGCCGGGTACGGGCAGGTCTCCTATAAAGCATTAAGCTGCATGGGAACAAGAGTCTTTGGGCAGAGATTTTACCCGGGCAAAACTCTTCCCGACCCATTTTCGGCTATTCCAACGACGTACAAAAACAATAGCCCGGATACCCTCATCCAGGGTAAAGGCAATCCACATGCCGGCTAATCCCCATCCCAAGCTAATACCGAAAACATAGCTTAAAGCAGTAGCCACACCCCACATTACGATAACACCGGTCACAAAAGGATAAGTCACATCCCCTACCGCATTCAAAACATTTACGGAAAGAATATTTACGGCACGCCCCACCTCCAACACGACATCGATACACAGTATCACTATTCCCATCCCAACGATTTCCGGATTACGGGTCAACAGGCTGAATATCGTCTTACTAAATAATGCCGTGACGATTGCCACGCTGATGGAGACAATAACGGAAAGACGCAAACAATAACGTTGCAACACAAAAGCCGCACGCGGACGATCGGCCCCCACCAAATGCCCTACACAAATAGCCGCACCCTGCCCCAAGGCCACCGAAAAAACATAAGAGAATAAAACAATATTCATGGCATAAGTCCTGGCCGTCAAAGCTCCCGTGCCCAACATAATCGTAAAGTAAGTAATAACGACCTGCGATAAACTGTACGAAACCTGCTCCCCTGCAGCCGGTAAACCGATATGTAATAAATTCTTTAACTTATCAAAAGGAAACGGACGGAAGTAAGCAATTGGAAATTCCCGCACTACTTTACGAAACAAAATAAAAGTCAATAAAACCAAAGCTATCATCCTGCAAAATGAAGTCGAAATAGCCGCACCTTCCACACCCATTTGAGGTAACCCGAACTTTCCGAAAATCAAGGCATAGTTACCTAATATATTCAGTACATTCATCAGCAGGGTCACACGCATCGGATAAAAAGCCTTGTTATGGCTTCTCAACACGGCAGATAGAGTTAAAGCAATCGCTTGCAAAAAAGCAAAACCTCCCACGATTCGCATATAAACCAAACCGTCGGCAACCAAGCCCGGATCAAGATTCATCATCTTCAACAAGGATTCTGCCCGAAAGAATAAAACGGCACTGATAGACAAACCGATCAACGTGTTAAAAAGCAAGGAAACACCCACAACCTGTATGACATTCTTATGCTGCTTTGCCCCCAAATATTGTGAACAAAGTACCGAAGTACCGACAGTACTCACGCCGAATACCAAAAAGACCAGATTCAACAATTGATTGACCACCCCCACGGCCGCAACCGTATCATCGGAATAACGACTCAACATAAAGGTATCCATCGCACCCAACAACATGATCAACAAGGTCTCGATAAAAATAGGCCCTGTCAATTTAAACAATCGCACCCGTAAGCTCTTCTGATCTTCCATCGCCATTCATTTTAACGATGCAAAAATAAGAGTCAGTCTCTCAGGTTGACTTGATATAAATCAAAAAAAACGTGTTGAGTTTCCTCAACACGTTTTTATGAAATACATACCATTATCTTATTTCTTCACAGCTTCCAAAGATAACAGGATAGCCTGGTAATGAGCTTTATCGGCAGCATTAGCTGACGGGATTTTACTCTTTAACAAAGAGATCATTTTTTCCATCAAAACCGTATTGTAAGCTCCGGTCTCATCGATATTGTCGATCCGGATTTCACGTTGCCATCCGTATCCGTATACATCACCGAATTGATTTTTTTGCATTTGAGCGGCAACACATCCGGCTCCGTACTCATTTTCAATATGACGTAAACGTTTTTGGAAACGGGCAACAGATCCCGACTCATCCAATCCGTAAGCAACAATCTCATCTACAGAAGGTGCATAAGCATCAAGTTCCAAGTTTTCTCCTTGTAACCCGAACAATCCTCCACTCTTCTTACCTACTACTTTGTTAACAGCGGCTGCAACCTCTGCTGCCAAATTTCTTTGCAACAACTTATCGCCTTCGGTCAACTTACGGCCCTGAATCGTCGGCTCCCAGATTCCGGCATACAAATCATCATAGAACTCTTTCAAGGAATAAGCTTTATCGGCCACATGAGAAGAAACCATTACATTCTTATTCAATCCGAATAACTTCTTGGCAACAGCAGCTCTCAGGGTAATAGACATATTCAAAGCCAAGGGGAATTTAGAGGTCAACTCCTTATCATTCAACCAATCGCTATTACGAACTTGTTTGATCGCCCAATTCATGGCTTTCTTTTGAATCTCTTTCGGTACGGCTTCATAACGTTTTCCGGGAGTTCCGTCTTTCACGTCAGACAAGTAGATACCACCGACATTCACCAATGCATTGTTCAAATAACGGAAATATTGATTCACAATACTCATGTACAAATCTTGACGATGAGCGGTTGAAGGATCATCCGTAATCCAGTTATTCAAGTTCTTCAAAATATATTTCAAGTTCTTGATACCGTAATCACCGGCTTTCATAGCGTCGTCTCCTAAATCTTCTTCCAAAGCACTCGGATCGTAACGACTGTAAATTTGTTGTCTTCCGTAACGATACATCGGATCGCCGGCTTTTTCGTCAACCCAGCTTTCCAATACTTTAGCTTCTTCTTTTACTGATTTATTTCCGGGGATCGGAGAATACAGCCATTTGATAGCATACAGATCATAAACACCCATATCAGGAGGGGTCAATCTAACACCCTTATCATTCGGTTGAGCTACATAGTTGAAACGAGCATAATCCATGATAGAAGGAGTCGTTCCGTATTTCTGAGTGAAAGAAGCAGAACGCAAAGAGTCTACCGGGAAGGCGTTAGAAGCGGCCATATTATGCATCAAACCTAACGTATGTCCGATTTCGTGAGCAAATACATAGGTAAGCGACTCATCCATAATTTCTTTCGGCATTTTTTTCGTCCGAACAGAAGGATCGATCTGAGCCGTTTGAACGAAACGCCAGTTATTGATCAGTTTAACAACATCATTGTACACCAGTACGGTAGCGTTAATAATCTCACCCGTTCTCGGATCAACCCAAGAGGGACCCATGGCGTTGGCAACCTCGATCGGCACGTAGCGGATACAAGAATATTTCAAGTTGTCCGGGTCAAATTCCGGATCGTCTTTCGGGAAATCCTTGGCGATGATAGCTTTTTTAAAACCGATTTTTTCAAATGCCAGATTCCAGTCCTCTACTGCCATGTGGATGTATTTTTTCCACATATCCGGGAAATTATCGTCGATGTAGAAAACAATCGGCTTTTTCGGTTCCACGAGTTGTCCTTTTTTGAAGGCGATCTCGTCCGATGGTTCCAGTCTCCAACGGTTGGCGTAAAAAACATTAACAGCCTTGTTGTCGGTGTTCGTGTATTGGATTTTAATGGTCGGGAATATTCCCACTCGCGGATCCGCGATACGGGGTCTCGCTGGGATTTCCGGCAAGAGTACGATACTCCGGGTTGCTACTACCGTAAGCGGTTTTTTGTATTCGTAATAGTTCTGTCCTCCGCGGATATCACACTCGTAAGAGAGGTGGCTCCTCACGAGGACATTATCCTCGAATGCCTTGATTTCCCCGAGGAAAGATTTGTCTTGCTGGAAGCGGCTGCTTCTGACCAGATATCCCCCGTAAGTATTGGCACCGTAATCATCGATCGGTTCGAGGTCTTTGTTATCACCCACGAACAATTTGGTGATATCGAAGACCACCGCCGTGCTGTCCGGATTGTAGGCTTCAACCTTGTAAACCCCGATAATAGCCCCGATGTTGGCTTTCTCGATGGCATTGGCTATGTTTTTATCTTCAGAGCGTGTGATCGAGTAATTGAAAATTTGCCTTAATTGAATCGTGGAATCGATCATGGTAAATTGTATGTGCAACGGCTCTTTGGGTTTTTGTCCCACGATGGCATCCCCGTTATCACTGATTTCCGTTACGGTCGATCCCAGTAACATGTCTTTTCCCAAAAGTTGAAGGGGAAGTTCAAAATACAATTTATTATCGACCCGATGTAAATTGATGAGTCCTTTTGCTTGTGTGTGGTCTTTTTTAAAGAGCTTGTCGTAAGCACTTTCTTTTTTGACAGGAGTTTTTGCCGTTTCTTTCTTTTTCTTTCTGGCAGAAGCCTCTGTTTCAGTTAAGAACGCTACTGTGAAAAAACAGAGCAATAATAACAATTTGTACTTCATGGTAATTTTTTTAAGTTTTTACATACGTGTGATTTATGCACACAACACCCGAATTGATTCGTGTTTCGAATCAATAAATAATTAATAATAAGCTATTTAATTTGTATTATTATATCCTCATAATAGTCACTGTTCGATCTTTTACCTCAAATTTTACATCAGCGGTCAGTTCCAACACGCGGAATGCTTTTGTGATATCGGCATATTTGGGAATGAAACCCGTGAAGTGGTAATCTTTAATGGTTTGATTCGTGTAGAACAGGTTCACATCATACCACCTTGCCAATTTCATCATGACGACTTCCAGCCGTTCGTTGGAGAAATAAAATTTATCATTTTTCCACGATATGGCGTTTCTGGCGTTTGTTTTTTTGATGCTGATGTCGTCCCCGCTTATTTCGAGGGCTTCGTCGGGTTTCAGTTTATAGTTTTTGTTTGCTTTTTTAACTTGTACACTACCTTCCAGCAACACGACCCGCGACACGTCATCATCCTTGTAGTTGGATATATTGAAACTTGTACCGAGTACCTGTACGGCAAAATCTTTTCCTTCCACGATAAACGGGTGTCGCTCATCCCGACTGACTTCAAAATAGGCTTCTCCCTCGAGATACACCCGGCGTTCGGATCGCGTGAAAGTAACCGGATACCGGAGTTTGGAATCGGAATTTAGATGTACTTTCGTCCCGTCCGCCAGCATGACGCTGTATTCTCCCCCTCTGCCGATAACCAAGGTATGGATATTATCCGTTTGGGCGGTTGTATTCTCGGGTGTTCCGGTTTGGTAATATAACGTGGCAGAATCATTCCGGTATTTTGTCCCGGAATTATCCGTTAATTCAAGTTGGCAGTTCTTGTGCAATTGTATCTCTTCCCGGTTCGACACGATGAGGGTGGCTTTGCCCACTCCCGGTTGAATCGGTTTCATGGCAACTACATCTTTTGGCTTTATTTCCGTGCGGCTTTCTATCCGGTAAATAAAATAGGTACCGAGAAGAAGGAGAATGGTTGCCGCGTACCCGAAATAGCGGGATACGCGTCTTCGGGGAAAGGAAGTCACGTGTTTCCATGCCTTGTCCGTGTCAATCGTTTGTTTCAATCGATATTGTTCCAGTATATAGTTTTCGTTTTGTATACGAACGTATAATTCTTGGTTTTTATTCGATTGTTTCAACCAATTGGCGAGAAAGAGTTTTTCTTCTTCCGTGATTTCCTGCCTCATCTGTTTCAAGATTAGTTCGGAAATTTTCTGTATGTCGGATTCTTTTCTCATTTTATGGCGTCTCTTATCCTTAAGACAAAAGAATTGAACCCGCGGGTGACAGAGGGTATTATTTTTTCGAAGATTTTTAAAAACAAGGAAAAATAATGACTAATAAGGGGAACAAGTCTTTTAAATTTTCTTTCAAGAATTTGCGTGCTCTCAGGCGTTGGGTTTTCACCGTGTTTTCTGAGATCTGAAGGGTTTCGGCAACTTTACAAACCTCCATACCGTCGATGTAGCTTAGTTTGAAGACCTTCCGGCATTCTTCCGGAAGTTTCTCGATGGTACTGAATATTTCTTCCATAATCTCGCTTTCGATTCGCTGAAGCAGGTAACTGTTTTCTTCATAGACTTCTTGCTCGAAGTCTTTCATTTTTTCAGTGATATATGCTTGATGCTTCAAGTGATTAATACAAGCGTTATGTACCGAACTGTAAAGGTAGGCTTTGAGTGAGTTTATTTTGTTTATTTTCACCTTTTTATGTAACAAGGTAATGAAAACATTTTGAACGATATCCTCGGCCTCGTCAAAATTATTCAAGATGCGGTTGGCAAAAAGACATAACGCGGGATAAAACGTGGTAAACAGTTGTTTGCTACGTTCATCTGTCGAGAATAAATGCATGTTAGTCTCTTCCTCCATCTCTTTTTGTCTTTTTAATCTTCATTGTTCACATACCATCCCTACATTTGAGACAAATAATATTCACCCGCGGGTGACAACGGTTAAATATTTTTTTCAAAATCGCCTGTCAGAGTCTTGCCTTATAAATTGAAACAATCATTCGGGGCAAAGTTAGAATATTTTGGGATATATCTCTATTTTTGTGTTTTCAAACGGACAGCATGAGCAATTGGTTACGGAAATACGGGCGGCATTACTCGGAAACGGTTAAGATAGGCGTGCCTATCGTGTTGGGACAGCTAGGGGTTGTCGTGGTCGGGTTGGTGGATAATATTATGGTGGGACATTTCAGTACGGCTGATCTGGCGGCTTCCTCGTTCGTGAATAGCGTGTTCAATATCCCGATTCTTTTCGGCTTGGGTTTCTCATACGGGTTGACTCCTTTGATCGGGCAATTTTTCGGTCGGGGGAATAAGTTCCGGGTAGGCGGTCTTTTGCGCAACAGTCTGTTGGCTAATTTGATGATCGGGGTGTTGCTCTCGTTGATCATGGGAGTGGTTTTCTTGAATGTTCATCGCATGGGACAGCCGGAAGAGTTACTGCCGCTCATTCGGCCTTATTTCCTGTTACAGTTAGCCTCGTTGGTTTTCGTGATGATGTTCAACAGCTTCAAGCAATTTGCCGACGGCATCACGGACACGAAGACTTCCATGTGGATCATGCTCTCCGCCAACGTGCTGAATATTATCGGGAACACGATTCTGATTTACGGGACTTTCGGGCTTCCGGCACTCGGCTTAACGGGAGCGGGAATATCCACGCTGGCATCCCGGGTATTCATGTTTGTCGCGTTCGCCGTCTTGTTTTTCCGGCGTTTGTCCTATCGTCGTTATTTGGTGGGGTATCGTCGGACAGCGTATAATTCGGGAGACTTGCGGGTGCTGAATCGTATGGGAATCATGGTCGGTTTGCAAATGGGGATGGAAACAGCGTTATTCAGCATCAGCGGGGTAATGATCGGTTGGCTGGGCACGGTCGCTTTGGCGGCGCATCAGGTGGTAGCCTCTATATCCACCCTTGGATTTATGGTGTATTATGGTGTCGGGTCTGCGGTTTCGATACGGGTAAGTAACTTTTACGGTAGGGGAGATATCGCGAGCGTGAAACGGGCAACCATGGCGGGAATCCACTTGTTAGCTTTGTTGGCTTTGACCGTTTCCATATTCTTCCTGTCGGTACGGGGACATATCGGACTGGTATATACTTCATCGGGAGAGGTGGTAGACTTGGTTGCCGTGTTGATGGTGATCCTCGTTTTTTACCAATTCGGTGACAGTCTGCAAATTATCTTTGCCAATGCCCTGCGAGGCGTTTCGGATGTGACTTCTATGGCTGTCATTTCCTTTATCGGCTACTTCGTGGTCGCTTTGCCCGTTTCTTACATTTGCGGCTTCGTTCTGGATTGGGGTATTGAAGGGGTTTGGACGGGTTATCCTCTCGGGCTCACCCTGACCGGCATTATGCTCTGTTGTCGTTTTTATTACTTTATCAGGAAGAAAAATTTGAAACCTTTTTCCCCAACCTCTCCCTGATTTCCTTGTACCCTTTCTGTTTATCCGAGAAATGTACCGTGTTAATGCCGAGAGCCTGTGCGGCTTTGACATTCGCGGCAAGATCATCTATGAATAGTGATTCTTCCGGTTTCAAGTGATATCGTTTCAATATCAACTCGTAAATCTCCCTGTCCGGTTTAACCATGTGTTCTATCGCCGAGATAATCTGCCCGTCGAAATAGTTGAACACTTCCCGCGTCTTGAGATACTCGTAAAAGTCGAGCGACATATTGGATAGACAATACAGTTTGTAGCCTTGCGCGGACAATAGCCTGATTAACGCTTCTGTTTCGGGAATCGGTACCAGCGAGCGTTTCACGTGTTCCACGAAAGCATCACATTCTTTGGCGGATATTCCGGTGAGCACGGATACTTTGTTCACGAGTTCTTCTCGCCCGAGAATTCCTTTGTCGAATTGAGTCCAATAGTCTTTGAAGAATCCCTTGTTTTTGATGTTCATGATCAACGTCGGATTCCCTTTAAATGAGTCGATTACTTGTTCTCCGTTCCATTCGACTACCACTCCTCCTAAATCAAAAATAATGTTTTTCATAATCGGCTTATATTTTATTTTACTTTAGAAATCAACAATTATGCCAACAGAGGGAAGTAATGTCCCCGTGTCATTTTTTATATATCGCATCAGGTAGTGCCCCGGACGATCGGGGTCTACCCGGTAGCTTCCGTTCGCGTCCTCTTCCGGGACAAGGAGATCGGGGCTTTTCGTCTTGTGGTTGTATATATTTTGTATGTCGGCATACAAGATAAGCGACCATTTCTTGAAATAGAAGCTCCGGTCAACCCGAATATCCAGTTGATGGAACGAGGATGCCCGTTCGCTATTAAAACGAGAGTAATCGAGATAAGGTTGCTTCTTGGCATCCCACGCTACGATCAGTGAACTCGTTTCTCGGTCGTAGGGAGTGAAGGGAGCCCCGTTTGTGTACCTCCATTTCATGCCGACATCCCAAAGCCCCAGTTTGCGGGTAGCGGTGAGCGAAAAGATATGACGGTTGTCCCAGCTACTGGGGATATACTTGGATGTCGGGCGCAAGTTGTGATCCATCTGTTTGAATTCCGAGTAAAAATAGGTATAGGCGGCAGAAGCCACGATGCCGAAAAATTCTTGTGTGCGTATCATGAGCTCCACCCCGTATGCCCGTCCCTCGCCGAGCGACTTCACGGGTTCGTCACCCACGGCAACGTAATCCGTCCCCTTGTTGGCAAGCACGATGCTGTCGGCGAGCGACACGGGATACTTGTCGTAGGTCTTGTAGAAACCTTCCAGCGTGATCTGTGTCCGGGTGCCGGGACGGTACTCTATT
>NZ_UQRQ01000009.1 GCF_900543425.1 uncultured Sanguibacteroides sp.
AAAATAAAAATATTTATAAATAAATTAAGATGAAAAGGAATAGTTACCATTAAAATAGGAAAACTGAAAAATTCATAAACGCAATCAATAATCATTTCTTATTAAAATATAAATTGCATTCATAAATAAAGAACTCAACTTTTTATATACTCTTGGAATCTTTTTACCCGGTCATTTATTTATAATATAAGAGAGAAAAAGATTTTACTGCCTTTTTCTAAGCAAAAAAAGGACTGCCTAAAACTTGTTAGACAGTCCATTTACATTATTTTAAAATCAGACTCGGAAAGTTTTCTACTTTCCGAAATACGGATTAATATCTCCTGTTCGAGTTATAACCGCCGCGATTGGAATTATATCCGCCACCGTTATTACTTCTTTCAACACGAGGTTTTGCAACGGCCACATTAATCACTTTACCGTCATATTCGGCCTGATTCAGTTCGTCGATAGCTTTTTGTCCTTCCGTATCGTCGCTCATTTCCACGAAACCGAAGCCTCTTGAACGACCGGAATCGCGATCCATAATAACTTTTGCAGATGAAATGGTTCCGAATTCTGCGAATAATTGATTTAAATCGGCATCATTAACGCCATAGCTTAAATTTGAAATGTAAATGTTCATAGTAAAATAAACTTTAAGATTAATAATAAATAAATGAGGATGAAAAAAAATTGAAAGGAAGTCTACTTAACAATAACATCTACTGCCGGGCAGGAATTCGAATACAAAAACTATTTCTTCTCAAATACGTGCCAAAGGTAATACAATAAATTAAACTAACGCTATAATTGCTATTTTATTTCTATTTATTTTTCAATACTTTAGAAATATACTATCAGGTTATAGGCAGAAAAGTATCATAAATTCGTCTATCGTAATACCAATATCTAAATCTTTTTATTTTTCCACTTTCCTCTCTTTATATACCAGTAAGCCAGACTTCCCATGGACAGTAAGTACACATATTCCGTCGTCCAGCAGACAGCGATATTCGCCCGTAGATAGATAACGATGTAAACGACCGACGATATATAAAATACGAGAGAGAGCAGCTCCATATACAAAGCCGGACGCGTATTACCGGTACCCGAAACCATATTGAAAAGGATATTGGCCGGGACACTGAACAGATACACGAATATCATCACGTAAAAAGAAGGAACCGCCGCTTCAATCAGGGAAGAATTATCCGTATATATCCTCATGATCGGTGTCGGGAATAGAGCCATTAACAAGATCAGAGGAAGAATAAACATATAACAAAGTTTACTTACCTTCTTAAAAATTTCCATAACTCTACCCTGTTCTCCGGATCCCAGTAAATTACTGACCAACGAGGAAGCTGTCGTGGCAAAGGCACTGACAATAATAAAAAACAAAGCGGAAATATTGCGTAATACATTCGTAATAGCCAAAGGACGTTCCCCCAAATGCTCGACGGCAATAAAAAATAAAAACCAGGTACTTAGAGAGATAAATGCCTGCATCATCGTCCAAACCGAGATATTAAGAATCCGGCCCAGCAATTTCTTTTCAACGTGCCGGAAATGAAACAGATTATATTTATTCCTATCAACTCTAAACCCCGTATAAATAATAAAGAAAAGTAAAGAGACCAATTCGGCAATCACGGAAGCGATCGCAGCCCCTGCAATACCCAATGCCGGAAAACCGAATTTACCGAAGATCAGAACATAATTCAGCATAATATTGGTCCCGACCATCACCAAAGAGTTAGCCGTAAGCGTGCGAGTGTCCGCTATCCCGATATAAAAAGCTCTAAAAATGAGTGCCGCAAACGAGAAAAAAAAGCCATAAACCCTCCAATTCAAATAACTAAGCGTAGCTTCATATACTTTTGGAGAATCGATAATGGCATCGAGCACCCGAGCCGAAAAAAGTCTGGAAAGCCCAAAAATCAGCGTCGCCCAAAATAGCTGAAATACCAAACCCTGATTAAAAATAGACCCGATCGAAGCATAATTACCCTCTCCGTTTCGACGTCCGATCAGGATCTGCACTCCCGTACTAAACCCGAACCCGAGCATAAAAATAGCCAAGTAATAAACTCCGGCCAAAGCGGAAGCCCCTAACTCGACCTCTCCGACACGACCTAAAAAAGCCGTATCCGTCATACCGATCAGGTGTTCCATTAAAACACTGATCAATATCGGACCCGCAATGTGCAGAATTTGCCGGTTGGAGAATCGCATAATTGGTCAAAATATTTTTAGATTGGTCGGCAAAGATAACCGAAAAATTAGATGTTTTCACTCATTTATCACGAAGAGATCATTTCTACTTCAAAAGAAAATTTTTTCAATGAATTTTCAAAATAAAAAGGCATGATATTAAAGTCCCGGAAAAAATAAAGAAGCATACGTGAAAATATCTCCTAAACGGATTCGAAGAAAAGATTTTGCCCGTTGTTTCTGAGTCTTAATCGTATTCAGGCTGATTTGTAAAGACTCGGCAATCTCCTTATCCGGCAACTCTTTAATATAAGACAAGGTAAAGATTTCTTTGCATTTTTCCGGTAATTCGTTAATGGCATCGAAAATTTCAGCCACGACTTCGGCCCGAATTTGCTGACAAAGGATATAATCTTCATCCGACTCAGGCGATTCTAATTTTTTATAATTCCGTTCTTGGATTTCCTTATCCCGAAGATAATTTAAACAACGGTTCTGTACGCTATTGTATAAAAAGATCCGTATCGTTTTTAAGTTCGGAAACTTTACAATATCCGTTTTCCAAAAAGCCAAAAAAACATCTTGGACGATATCTTCTGCCTCACAGGAATCTTTCACGATTTTCAAGGCAAAAAGACACAAGCGTTTATGAAAAAATTCAAACAAACACCGGAAAGAAGACGGTTCCCTATGGACTAATTCTTTTACAAATTCTTCGGATTGAATATTAACATCAGACATATTCCAGGTCATTATCTTTCCTTACGCACAACTATTGCTCACAAATATATTTATAATATATTATTTTTACAAAGAAGTACAAATAATAAACAAACATTTGAACACTTAAACAGACTTATCCTCCATTAGCGGATCAGAGATCAAATCATGCGATTACGGCAACAGGAATCACCAAAATACGGTATAGATAACCGCCAGTAAAATAAAAATCACGTAAGCGGCAACATTAAACGTCTTGTCTGTTTTAAACATATCCGCCGTAAGGACTATCGCCTTCGGATCATCGTCATCTTTATTCGTACTCAAACTCACCATGCCGATCGTTACCATGGTGATCAAAAAAGTATACAACATTTGATCCATAAAAGGCATCTCTATAGGCAAAAATTTCAGCAGCAAAGCTACTGGAATAGAGACCAAGGCTCCCCATATCGCCCCTTTGTTCGTCGTTTTTTTCCAAAACAACCCCATCATGAATACAGCCAATATTCCGGGACTCACCAAACCGGTGTATTCCTGTATGTAAATAAACATCTGGTCGAAGCTGGCCATAGCCGGAGCCACACATCCCGCAACGACCAAAGCGATTGCGGCTGTCAGACGCCCCACGTTCACCAGTTTCCGGGAAGAAGCATCCCGGTTTACATATTGCCGATAAATATCCATCGTGAATATAGTCGAGGTCGAGTTAAGCATAGAAGCCAACGAAGAGACGATGGCTGCCGCCAGAGCCGCCAATACCAATCCCTTTAATCCCGTCGGAATAAAAGTACTGATCAGCCACGGATATGCCTTATCGTTTCCCCCCGTCATTTCAAACATCCCCCGTACGGCCGGATCGGTAGATTCCGTGTACATCACGAAAGCGACAATTCCCGGAATCACCACGATCAACGGAACTATCAGTTTCAAAAAAGCTGCAAAGGCTATTCCCTTCTGGGACTCTTCCAAAGATTTAGCCGCCAGCGTACGTTGGATAATATATTGGTTAAAGCCCCAGTAATAAAGATTGGCCACCCATAATCCTCCTATTAACACGGCAATACCCGGCAAATTCATGAATTGGGGATTATCTTTCGATATAATCATATGGAATTTACTTTCCGCTACCTCCATAACATGGTTAAGCCCGTCAATGACGCCACCCCCGGGTAACACATTATCCAAAGCGATGATAGTTGTTATAACTCCCCCGACAATCAACAACGCAACCTGGATCACATCCGTCCAAGCTACAGCCGACAAACCTCCGTATATAGAATAGGCGGCCGCAACCACAGCCAAACCGACAATCGCCGGAATAAAAAGATCGCCGGTTCCGGTTCCGATGATCGTATCAATGGCCTTTGCTCCTAAAAACAAAACAGAAGTCAAATTCACGAACACAAATAACGCAATCCAAAAAACAGCCAGTATGGTTCTTAAATGGGTAGAAAAACGTTTCTCCACGAATTCCGGGATCGTATATATCCCCTGTTTAATGAACACCGGCAAAAAATACTTTCCAACAATAATCAATGTCAGTGCAGCCATAAATTCATAGGAAGCAATAGCTATTCCGACGGCAAAACCGGAACCCGACATCCCGATAAATTGTTCCGCAGATATATTGGCCGCTATCAATGAAGCACCTATCGCCCACCATGGCAAGGATTTACTGGCAAGAAAATAATCCTCCGTCGTCTTTTCGGTTCCCTTTTTCGTTCGGGAAACCCATAAACCGACGGCAACGATCATCACGGCATAGACGCCAAAAACCAAATAATCCCAGAATTCGAAACTCGCATTAAACATGACTCCTGTTTTTAATTTGATAATCAATACAGTTGATAAGCACCCTCTCCTATATCCACTATATAAAATTCCGGTTCCAAACCGATTTTATTTTTATAAATTACGGACAATCGTTCGACAAAAGAGGCGACAGCCTCCGTACTAACCAAGTTAACCGTGCAACCGCCGAAACCACCTCCGGTCATCCGTGCCCCCAGCACCCCCTCCAATTTCTGTCCCTCTTCGGCCATCGTATCCAACTCTTTACCGGTCACTTCATAATCCTCCTTTAACGAGCGATGAGAGGCATTCATCAATCGGCCGAAATAAGGCAAATTTCCCTCCTTTAAAGCTCTGATCGCTTCATTTACCCGTTCGTTTTCAGTCACCGCATGACGAGCCCTCCGACGTACTTTTTCATTTTTTATAAGATCGGCATATTTTTCAAACTCCTCCCGGTTTAACTCGCATAAATGATGAATCGGTAATTTTTGTTTTAAACAATTCAACGCCTCCTCACTCTCTTGCCGCCGTTCGTTATATTTTGAATCCACCAGACCGTGTTTCTTGTTCGTGTTAGCTATGACCAACTTATATCCGTCCATATGCAAGGGAACCCACTCGTAATCCAATGTAGCACAGTCCAACGCAATAGCATAATCCTGTTTCCCCATTCCGGACGCAAATTGATCCATGATACCGCAATTCATGCCTACAAAAATATTCTCCGCCCGTTGCGACATCTTTACCAACGCTACCCGGTCCAATCCGGCCTTCAATCGGTCATTCAGCATGATAGCCGTAACGACTTCAATGGATGCCGAAGAAGAGAGTCCTGCTCCACCGGGGATATCACCGTAATACAACAGATCGTATCCCCATACATCATACTCCTTATCGGTAAACTCCTTCATCACCCCCAGCGGATACCGTACCCACTCTTCCGGTTTGTTTGCATACGCATCTACTCCCAGTACTGCCCTGTATTCCTGATTCAAACTGATAAACTCCGTCTGATGATCCTCGCGTTTAGCTATTAAAAGATAAGTGCCAAAACTCAATGCACAAGGAAAAACACGACCACCGTTATAATCGATATGCTCCCCGATTAAATTCACCCGTCCCGGTGCAAAATAAGCATGTTCCGGTTTTTGACCGTAGATCTCTTCAAATTTCCTATTCAATGAATCGACATCCATAGCAAGTATTTTAAAAGTTGCAGCCTAACAAAGATAGACTATTTTTCAGATCCTAATTCATTTTTATTAACAATCTAAGAAATAAATCTCTTATTATTCCGCAAAAACAACGGTTCAATAAATATGTCTAATTTTGCGTTCCGCATCGACAGGGCTATCCGATACTCAATCGTTTCCAATAGGATCGATACCGATATTCTCTATCATCAGTACAATCGCCTTGTTCTTTGCTATCGGCCGATGCATAATTCCCTTGGGCACACATACCCCCTCAAACCGTCCCAGCTCAAAATTACCCTTCTCCGTTTCCAGGACAATGCTACCGTCAATGACAAAAAACAACTCATCATCGTGATCATGCTTATGCATATGGAATTCCCCCTCAAAGATACCCAATCTAAATACGGAAGAATTTACATTACATAAAGATTGGTTAAACCATTTGTCGGTACAACTCTTCACGATCTCCGGGACATTAATCTTTTCCAGGTAATTGTACTTAATGTCCATCTGCATTTTATAATCCATTTTCTGATCCATACGACTACTTTTTATTTATAACACGAAAGATATTAAAAATGTCCATTCATAACAACAAAAAACTATTTTCTTTAATTTTACCACAACAAAACAAAACGGCTATGCAAATCAGAGAATATATTTTAAAGAACGAAAGTCTGGAGGTTCATATCTGCAATTACGGTGGAATCATTAAAAATATATATACCCGTGACTGTGACTGGAAGCCGGTTGATATCGTATTGGGATTTGACGATCCGGAACAATACCGGTCTCCCGGATACCTGAATGCTTACCCTTGCCTTGGAGCTACAATCGGCCGTTACGCGAATCGGATCCACAGAGGAGAAATCGCATTAAACGGACAAAATTTTTCTTTGGAAAAAAACGATCATGGAAATTGCCTGCATAGCGGATCAACGGGTTTCGACCGTCAGTATTGGGAGGGAGAACAAATTGACGACCATCACTTAATTCTACGTTATACCAGTAACGACGGAGAAGGAGGTTTTCCCGGTAAATTGGAGGTCACCGTTCAGTATATACTGGTCAACAACACGTTGAAAATAACGTATGATGCCACGACCGACCGGGACACGTTTGTAAATATCACCCACCATCCCTATTTCAACCTGAATCCGGAGCAGGAAACCATTGCGGGACTGGAACTTCAATTATACTCCAATCGCTTACTGGAGACCAACCCGGAACTCATCCCTACGGGAAATATTCTAACCGCAGATACAGATCACACGTTTCATTTTCCGAAACGCCTCTCGGGGATTATTGAAAAAAGCGGTTTAGACGATTGTTATCTATTTCCCGATTTAGGTTCTATCCAACTGATGGCGGAACTCAGCTCTCCCCAGACAGGTATCTTACTTACTATTCTTTCGGATTATCCGGGTTTACAGGTATACACGGGCAAATTTCTGCAAGTCGAAAATGGTAAACAAGGTAAACATTACGGACCGTTTTCCGGTATTGCTTTGGAAGCCCAAATGTTCCCGGACAGTCCGCACCACCCCTCTTTCCCCTCTACTCTTTTACGACCGGGAGAAAAATACCATCACACGACTATTTATTCCTTAAATTGTTTCAGCAAGGAAGAAACCGATGATATTTGGTAAAAACGGGGAGTTTTCCCCGTTTTCGATTCAATTAAACCGATAAGCAGCCTTTCTCATCTCCGTATGAGACTTAAAAGGGTGTTCCGGTTTTAAATATTTCGCCAAAAACTGGTATATCGAATACCGAATTTCAGTAGATTGTTTCGTATCGATACGATCAAAAGAGTGTCCGCCGGGAATCTCTTCGAATATTCGATACTCGAATTTCTTTCCCTCGGCTTTCAGAGCCCGGATCATATGTTCCACTTCCAGCACACTCACATCGTCGTCGTTTGTATTCGTGTGAATCAACAAAGGTGTTTTTAATTTTTCGGCATGCCATACGGGAGAACGACGCTTGTATTCCTCCAAATTTTCTTTGGCCGTTTTTCCGATATGGTTCTTATCGGAAAAGATTTTTCGGTAGCTATCACTGGCATACCCCATCCTCATGACAATATCAGAGACCGGAACCCCTGCAAATCCACACACGTAAGCATCCGGATGCTGAAACAGATTCATCAGAGTAATCATCCCTCCGTGACTCCAACCGATTATCCCGATCCGGTTTTTATCCACGAAACTGTAATTCTCAATCATATGATTCCGGCTTTCGTACACATCTTCATTCTCTAATCCGCCGTAATCGATATTATCGTAGGTCTGTTTCCCATACCCGGTACTTCCCCTGTATTCGGCAGCAACCACAATATATCCCTGCGCCATTAATTCCCGTATGATATGGGCATAATAGGTCGAAAAATCCGAATGTACGCCACTATGGGCAAAAACGATTAAAGGATATTTTTTATCCGTATTTATCGTTTTGGGTATAAACACATAAGCCCAAAATTTCAACGGATTTTTAGCTCCCATCTCAGTCGGATTCCGTACGTTTGCACGGGGAGGACCACACACGAAGACCTTATCGATATAGGCTACATCCCCCACCTTGTTATACCACAGAACATCATCCATTTTTTTCATCAACTTATCGTTTTCGTGACGCAGGTTCCCGTTCTCCGTCCTCAACGCCTTCAACTCTTGCCGAAGCTCATCTTTTTCCTGAGCGTACAAAGTACACCCCACGAGGCACAATAATGCCCCCGTTACATACCTCATTATTTTCATAATCCACATCGTTAAGTTAAACATTGAAAACAAAGATATAAAATTAAACTAATATCGTACAAAAATGTTCCTCTACACTCTAAGCAGAATCGCTAACATAAAACAAGAAGTCCACCTTTAACTTCCCAAAATCCCCGATCTGTTCCGGCGTCGAAGAGGTCCGTGAGGCAACTAAAATGTAGAGCAGTATATCGATATAACGCAAAGCCCATCGAGTTCATTACCCAGCAACAAATTACGGGTAGGATTTTTCGTCCTACCCGTATAAACCACAACATAGACTTTCCCGCCACGTGATTCCCTGTCACTTATTGTCCGGAGAATCATCTTCGCGAGGAAAACAAACTAATAATAATACAAAGACACTACGCCACCATCAAATCTTTTATTATACCAATATTTTTTCTGAATTTCTCCGGGTTTCTGAGGATCGGCATACAGCTTGATGACCCGGCAATCGCCGTTATCAAAAGCAGCTGCAAATACCTGACCGTTAAAATAGCGTTGAGCGGCATTATATCCCTCTCCTCTCCAGGTTGCGGTAATAACAAAATCCGTCATGTTTCCCTCCTCTTCAAAAGCATAGATCTGCTTTATGGATGTACCTTCCATGCTCATCGAGTAGAGCGCTTTACCGGCTCCGACATACAAAAAGTCATTATACGAATCATCCATAGCCAGTTTCAAAAGCCCTTTGCCCTGTTCGATCAACCCGGCAGCATCCGCGGGTAGTTTAACATTAGAAACGGCCGTGTAAGTAATCCGATGAACGGATCCGTACACATCGGTTTTTATTCCTGCAGCCTGGATATAATAATCGCCTCCGTCTTTATACAAGACATAAACGTTATCATTCCAAAAACTTTCATGAAAAAGAATCGCTATCACCTCCTTGTCAAAATTATTCATATCGATATACCCTTTCGGAAGATTCCCGGCATTGGAGGGCCGAGACAAATCATAGATAACAGAATAATCGATACTTTGGTAAGATCCCGTGGAAGCCGTCATCGCCAGAAAGCGTTTTTTCTCTTTTTCATAAATAACAGCCAATTGATCCTTGGCCTCAATATACTGAGCTTTAATCACCTCGGACCCCTTATCGGGAACATCGTAAGGATCGTCAAACACCAACGGTTCCGTGATAAAACGTCCGGTATTGGGATTTCCATCGTCATAATTCACCCGGGTATAAATTTTCCCCGATTCATCCAACAACAAAGAAGTAGCTCCGACACGTACAAAATCCACAGGTTTCAAATTACCGGGATCTCCCACGAACTCGTCTTTCATGGAAACGATTTTTTTCATATCACTCGAATTAATTGCAACCGAACTCCGCCAGTCTTTATCCAATATCTGCAAAGCATAATATTGTTTTCCGTATCGGGTAATCATAATAGGATTCGCTCCCAGTTCTTCGTTATCATTGTATAACGGGTAGACGTTTTCATGAGGTATATACTCCGTTACCGAGAAATTATTATACACTCTTCCATCCAGTTCCACCGTTTTTTTCTCCCAATAGCGTTCAATGAAATCCAATTCGGTTTTTCCATCCTTTTTCCCAAGTACCACGACCCCGGTATTAAAAGGAGCCCGGATATTTACCATAAATTGATAAACAGTAGCATTCCCGGCCCTTTTCCGGTATATCAACAACATGGCCTGTGCCTCTTCGGTACATACATAGCGCAGGTTTTGTTCTCTCGATACCACTTTCCCGTCGAATCGCCACTCGTAAGTCAACTCATCATCCCCCCGGTACTTCACCTCTACATCCAGTTGTAACTCTTCGCCGGAAGTCACCTTAAAAGTCTTTGCGGACTCTTCGTCGAAGTAAAATTTTTGCTGGTTAGCCACATTCGTTACAATAACGGAATCCGGCAAAATAATATCTTTATAATCCAAATTCGTTTTATCATCCAGACAACCGACGAAAGACAAAACACTTAAGACCGATATAATTAAAATTCTATTTTTCATAATCTTAGATTTTTCTGCATAACTTAAAAATTCTCCCATCCGACACAGATCATCCCGTAATGGTCACATTCATCATACTACCATCCTCGTCCTGACGGGGATTCTTCTCCAATGCTCTTTTAAACAGAATTGCATAATACCTTTTTTCGGAAGGGTCCAATATGCCAAAATCCCGAATTCCCGTCTCTTTCACAAATTCTTCGTATTTGGTCTTCGAATATTTTCCCAAATAGGATTGTTCCACATTAAAATTCCACCATTCAAGCGTCATAAAAATATCTCCCACGGTAATCTCGACAAATAGAGAATCAGGCATATAAGTTTTAAAATCTTCATTGGAAACCAATTGTAATCTCAAGATTTTACTCCCCTCTTTCAAAACGGGTTTTCGCAACAATTGCACACGCATTGTATCGACACAACCGGAATCTGCCTGAAAAAGTTGTTCGCTTTCCAACAGATAACAATCTTCGGGTAAGGTCGTCTTTTCTTTATCCACGGCAACGGCAAAATGCAAAGCTTTTGTCAAATTGTATCCCCGAAATTCGACAGGTACTTTGATGATTTTATCTATCACATTATCCCCCTCGAAAGCAAAAGTATAATCGATCTCATAGTACACCTTCCCCGGAATATTCTCGAACTTAAATTTGATGTATCTTTCCCGAGTAAACATCTCGGGCTCTTCGGTTTGACAACCAAACAAACCTAATACGCTTAATAATATTGATAAATAGATAATCCGCATAATATTAAAATTAAAGTATTTCACGTCAGTTTATTGTAAACCGGCTTCCGAATCCGGTATAGGCATCACTAACTTCCCGTTATGAGGAACAGTCGTACCGTTCTCACGTAAAGGCAGGTTCAATCTCTTGTACACATACACCATTTGTCCTTCCCCTAAAAACTCCCGGCGATACTCCCGCACGATCGCTTCCATAAAATCGGCCTTATCCACGTTCATATCCAAGTCATAAACAGCATTATTCCGGGCTTCCACCACCTTATTGAACAACTCGATGGCTCTCGCCTTGTCTTTGTCAAAAATACTTTCAGCCGCTATATAATAGCATTCGGGAAATCGCAGTACGGGAATTAAGGATTTGGCCGCGACCATATTATCCTGCACCTTACCGTCCAAAGAGTATTTGGTTATGATATCCCGAGGTATTGCAGCCAACCTGACATCATTCGGATTCGTACTGAAAATATTCACCTTATCGTTTACTTTCAATGTATAATTCCCGGCTTTGGACCCGAAATACTTTTCCGTCAAATCCGACAATTTAGCATTGTAAGCCCCGAAAAGCATCTCTGTCTGTAACCGGGGTTCCACCGTTGTTAACGTCATCGGATCTCCGATATATCCCGGAGCGACAAAATTATAGGTCGTTTTTCGTTCCGCCATGGTTACAATCTCATTTGCATTTTCGTATGCTTTATCTTTCTCTCCGGCGTACAAACACACCCGGGCCAACAATTGTGTAATGGGAAAATAGCTTAATCGGTTGGCTCTATACCTGAAAAATTCATCATCTGCCTGAGGAGAATAACCCACACCATCGTCTAATTTTATTCTTACCCCCAAGGTCCCGTATTGGTAAGAAATATACCCGGGATATTCCGGATCCGTATCAAATGGTTTTACCCATTCCTTGGCTTTCTCCAAATCTGCAATCAAGTGCTGTAACAACTCTTTTGTCGGAATGGGGGGATTCAAACGGGAAGGATACTCTGTCACGTAAGGAACAAAAGAAGAGACTCCTCCCTCATCGTCGATCGGAGCCTTGGCGTAAATCCGAACCAGTTCAAAATGCATCATTGCCCGGATAGCGTATGCTTCAGCCAGAATCATGTTTTTCGTCGCATCGCCATATTTAAATTTTATCTCCTTATCCTGTTCCAAGTTTTGAATCAAGTTATTAGCTTCAGCGATCACCTTATAGCAACTCAACCAGATAGAGGCTCCGATTGATTTAGCTTCCGATTGGTCGTACTCAAATTTCATAATCTGGTTATAACCTTTATGGCCTGTTTCATGTAAGGTATAACTACGTCCCCAAGCTTCAATCGCTCCCCAGGACAACTCTTGCCCGTATAATTCGGCTTGCGCTATATCGATATACAAACCATTCAAAGCAACGTAATAGCCCTGTGTCTTTTCGAATAATGTCTCCTCGTATATATCTAACTCCGGCTTTACATCCAACCATTTATCACATGATACGGATACAAATGCCAGTAAAATCATACTTAGTATATATCTCTTTTTCATACTCTTATATTTTGTTAGAAACCTACATTGATTGAAAAACTATAATTTCTGGCAAACGGGTACGACAACCCTCTTTCCTGCTTTATCGATGACACCCTGAATACATCGTTCATATTAAAAGTAAACCTTACCCGAGTGAAACGGAATTTTTGGGTAATCCGATCGGGTAACTCGTAGCCGAAAGACAAAGACTGCAAGGTCAACGTATTGTCATCCTGCACAAAACGACTGGTAGGATTAGTCGGAACATTCCAATCTTTTAAACTCTTGAAACCCGCAACATCCCCCTCTTCCTTCCACCGATCGGTAAACACCCGTTTATCCACATTATTGGCGATATTTGCGTTTTCAATTTTTGTCTGTAACGTCTGATTATACTGTTGCCCTCCATAAGTATAGGTAAAGTACAGATCGAGCGTAAAACCATAAAGAAAAAGATTGGACGAGAAAGTTCCGTTGAGCTTAGGTTCCGTATTACCACAAGCCACATTTTCAGCCGCAATCCAAGCCGTTCCCGTGCTCCCGTCTTTATAGCGAAACATCTCTTCACCCGTCTGAGGATCGATCCCCAATGACTGCATGGCATAAATGGATGTTGTAGAAGCTCCTTCCACGTATTTCAAAAGAGGCTTCTTCGCTTCGCTATAATTTACACGGTCCTGGTATTTCTCCTCTATTTTTTGATTGTAGGACTTTAAAGATTCCGATATTTTCTTTATCTCGTTTTTATTGGATGCCATATTACCGGAAAAATAGAGTTGTGCATTTTTCTTTCCTAAAGCTTTCACTCGCAGACTCAACTCGTACCCGTTGTTGGTGATCTCCCCGATATTCTCTTTATAGGATAAAAAACCCGAAGAAGAAGGAATATACATATCGGCAATCAAATCTACCGTTTTTCTAAAATAGTAAGTTCCCGTGAAAACAATCGTTCCGTCGAACAAATTAATTGTTCCCCCCAAATCGGTAATTTTCGTTTTTTCCCACTTTAAATTTTTATTTCCCATGGCTGTAATGTTACCGCCGGCTCCCGTGGGATAGACGTATTCTCCATTGATCTTATAAACGGTTCTGGCCGTATTGGCCGGGAAATTTGCCTTTCCGGTCACGCCATACGAACCGCGGATCTTTAGTTCAGATAGCCAATCCACACCTTTCATAAAAGAATAGTTGTGAATATTCAATCCCAATCCTCCGGACCAAAAAGGAGCGAAACGTGTTTCACTTCCAAAAGCCGAATTTCCATCCAAACGCCAAGTCGCATCTGCCAAATAAATATTATTATAGGTATAGTTCATCGAAACCATGGCTCCGAAAAGTCTGGTTTTCTGCTGATAAACAGTAGGAGCATTCGGAAACTCACGGGCAAATTGCGGATTGGAAAAACCACCTGTCGGAATATCTCTTAAATAAACACTACGACTTTCATCCGAACTCTCTTTGACATTTATTCCGGCAACCAGATTAATATTATGAAATCCGATCATATCATTGTAATACCCGAAAACCCCACCGTCAATCGTCGTGGCGGAAGTATTTCCCAACGTTATCTCACCCTTATAACTTTTAGAGACGTATTTTCCGGACTCCGGAGAGGTATAGGCATCGGAGGTTCCCGTGGTATAGGTTAGGGCAATGTTTCCCTTAAAATGAATCTTATTGGTCAAATAGTATTGGATCGAAAAATTATCCAAAAACTCTTTCGTTTTGGTCTTATCATAACTCCCGTTATAGGCATCATATAAAGGATTAACAATGGTTCCGCCATTCCGTTCCCTGATCACCTTGGAAATAGTTCCGTCTTCATCTAAATAAGGGTAATAAGGATTCATTCCGGTGTATTGGGAAAAGGCCCCGAAAGGAGATTCTTCCGAATTCACAGCGGTGTAACCTGCCATATTTTTAAACATCAATTTACCGGTATTATACTGTACCTCAAAACTAATTCCAAACCTTTTTCTTTCAGAACCTTTCATTACCCCGTTATTCCCCTGATAATTTACATCGATACCATAACGTAATTCTTTCGTTCCTCCCTCCATTCTTAAGTAGTGTTTGCTACTTGTCGTGTTGCGTAAAGGCTGAAACAACCAATCCGTCTCGATTCCCTTTTCTATCAGCCTGAGTTTGTACTGATAATAAGCCTCCTCCCAAAAATTCTGATCAAAAAGTCCTGCCGCCTTCTCCGCTTGTACCTTTTCTCTCGCGTTCATTAAATTATAATCCCTCAAATCCGGAGTTTGTATGTTCAGGTCATAATTATAAGTAAACAAAACCTGTCCCTCCCGGGGAGCAACGGTAGTGATCACGACAACTCCGTTAGCGGCCCGAGAACCGTAAATAGCCGTAGCGGCAGCATCTTTCAGCAAGGTAATGGATTCAATTCGGTTAATATCCATATCGTAAACCTTACTTACATTCACCTCAAACCCATCCATAATAAAGGTCGGCAAGTTCGGATTATTCTGTAATGCCGTCTTAGAGACATTCGCCTCATCCAATTCCGTAATACCAATGCCCGAAGCTCCCCGAATACTGATTTCCGGTAAAACGTTCGGATTAGATCCCATGTCATTGTTCACCGCTATACGAAAAGAAGGATCTAATACTTGAATAGATTTCAGAATATTTGTCGGGGAAATCTTTTTCAATTCCGCTGCTGTCATCGTACGGGCATTTCCCGTAAAAGATTGCCTGGAGATATTGGCGTAACCCGTGATAACAACATCTTCCAATTTTACCTTCTCCTCTTTCATGACCACATGTATCTCTTCCCGATTTTTCAACGCAATTTCCTGAGACTCCATCCCGATAAAGGTGAACACGAGTATTAGGGTCGAATCCTTTTTAGACAAACTAAGCTTGAATCGTCCGTCATTATCTGTTGATACCCCTAAGGTCGAACCTTTTATACGAACCGTTACGCCAGGGAGGGGTAACCCCGCCTCATCTTTCACGGAGCCTTTTATAATAACACTCTTGACACTATCCTGTGCCGGAGCTCTCATCTTACGAACGATCACTACATTATTACTCAGCTCGTAAGTCAAACCGGTTCCTTCCAAACATTTATTCAAAATAGCCACGACATCCGCATTTTTCATTCGGATATCTTTCCTTTCTACATTTTTCACATCATCGTTACTAAACATAAAGCTGATACCGGATTTTTGTTTGATCTGTTCAAACACCTCCCGAAGGGATGCTTTTTTCAAATCGATATCCAACTTCACATTCTGGGCGAACGTACTCGCACTCAACTGACTGACTACGAGAAACAAGAATAAACATGTAATCTTCATAATTCGTAGAATTGGATAAAATCTCAGGTCTATAAACCTGAAACAGACTCTTTTTTTTCTCATAACATTTGTTTTTAGTTTTTACATTAGCACTACTTATCTTTGTTTGCGGCAAAGACAAAATCTCATCTGTTTCGAAACATTTTCATAGATTGATCTTTTTCATCATGTTATACTTTTATTTATCGACTAATCAAGGATAGATTCCTTCTCCTGTATCACAGTTTTTCAACAACTATTGTTTTGTTTTTTATCCGGAAGAAAATCTTATTCATCTTTTCCATTAACGATATAAACTCATCCAGATTACTGTATTTCTTTATGTCCATTGTAAACCGTAAATCCTTTAAATCCGGACTGCAATAAGAGACATTTACATCATACCAACGACTTAACTCATCCATAATCGTTTCAAGCCGCTCATTTTCAAAAACCATTCGCCCTTCCTTCCAAGCCAGATATCGATACACGTCCACCTGCCTTACCCCTATTTTCCCATCTTTACTTATTCGAGCCTGATAATCGGGAAATAACCGACAACTATCATGAACCCCGATAACATCAACAACACCTTTCACCAATGTCGTAACCATTTCCTTTTCATAACGATATGAACGGAGCACGAACTCCGTACCTAACACCCTAATATCCAATCCATTCACATGAACAATAAAAGGTCTGTTCGAATCCTGAGCTACCGAGAAATAACCTTCTCCACTAAAATAGACTTCTCTCGAGTCTGCATCAAAAACAGACGGAACACGAAGTTCCGATTCCGCATTCAGACAGACTACGGTACCTTCACTCAGCTTTGCCACATACTCCCCTCCGCGGGGAATCCGAATGGTATGATACTCGATAATGCTATTCTGTACAGATTCCCCGGATATATCCAAGGTATCCCTCCGGTTAACCATAACGGAACCAGCCGCCTCCAAACGAAAAACAGTATCGTTATTTAAAACGATCTTACGCCCTCCGGCCAGTTCGAGAATGGCCATGGATTTACCGGGCAATATCTTTTCTTCCGTTAATAAAGGAGCTTGTTTGGAGATGTCCTTCCGCATCATGTAATAGAAACCGACACCAAGAAATATTAAGACAACAGCCGCAACGCGAATAAGATGACGATACATTAAGATGCTTCTTTTTTTTGAAATTTGACGATCTATTTTCCGCCAAACATCACGTTTTATCGTCACATTATCATCCGTAATAGCCTGATTAATAAATTCTCCAAACGTTATTTTTTCAAAAAGCTTTTCATGTTCCTCCGATTGAAGCAGCCAAGTATCCAACTCCTGTTTTTCTACCTCACTGATACTCCCGATGATCTGTTTTACAATGATTTTCTTTATCTTATCTATCTTGCAAACTCTCATAATACCAACGTTTATTGAGAAACCAAACGTCAGCATATTTTAAGAAAAATGTTTTTATCAACATATTGATAATGAGCAAAAATAGCTCGCTAAAGGGGAAAGTATTTTTAATATAAATAAACGTTCATTTAATAAGCATACTATATTAGAGACGCCAAAAAGTTATTTTGGTGTTATAAGAAAATTATTTTTTTTAAGAAAAACGAAGAAAAGTTTAAATAGAAAGCGATTTTTCTCCCCAAAATATTTATTAAAAAATCAGACTTTTCACCATATCGAAATATCGTTGTATATCAAAGGCAGACTCTCTACCTCTATATATAAAATACGGGTAGAACAAAATGTCCTACCCGTAACCCATTACACAGGTCTTATTTACTCCTGTTTACTCTATTTATCTTGCGCATCCCGCACACACCTGACACTCATTCTTTTTATTTTTAATGTCGTCCCCCTGTAAACCTGAGGCGAATTATAAACAATTTTCCGATAAACAGCTTTTTCCGAATTTTCGTCGGCAGAGGCAGCCCAAAAGAAACCGTATACTCCTAAATAATCGCACTTCCCACGAGATTCGCTAAACCACCCGTAATAACCACCCAATTGCATATGTAATCCGGTCCCATCCGCTCCTTGTTGCATTAACTCACCTTGAATACTTCCACGAAATCCCAATTGATCCAACTCATTATCTTTCATTCCCAATGCTTTTTCCAATTGTTGCCAATCCTCGTCGGTCGCTACGCGCCATCCTTCGGGAGCTGCGGCCAATGCTTTTTCGTAAGTATACAGAAAACCGTATTTTTCCATATTCCCCATAATATCCTCCAACTGTTTATCATCCGACTCGTCCGTATTGTAATAAGGCTCCACGAAACCTAATTCAATATCATCAAAAGTTCCGCTCAGGTTCTGTACCATCCAGTCCAAATTACCGATACGGACCCAACTATACTCGATCCCGGTTCTATTATCCACGAAGACACCTTCCGCCTTCGGTTTCACGGTAAGTTCTTTCTCATCTTTCTCACAAGCAAACAGTAGCGTGAGAAATACAATACTTATCATAAAGGTCTTTATTCGCATCATATTCGTTTTATTTTACCGTACAACATTAAAACCTATTTTCTTTATAGCCTCTTTCAAAGCCCTATATTTTTCCTGCACTACCGGGTAATCTTTATTTTCAAGCATAAATTCCTCCTCTGTTTGGGAAAAAAAGGCATTCAAGTAAGCCTCCAGATCCACGGACTTCTTAGGAAATGTATATGTCGGCGAACTCAGGAAGCCGATTGTTTTCACGTCCGAGATACTCGGGAATTTACTTCTGGAAACCTCATAATAATTCTCACCGGGCTTATAAAATTCTGTCAGATAATTATTACCGAGAGCGTTCACTTTTTGGCGAACAATACCCTCCACGATTCTATCGGCAAGCACAGCTTGTTGTTTTTCCGTCATATTTTCAATTCCGGATAAAGCAATTGCCAAAGTCCTCATCCCCCAATAAAAATCGATATTACTGGTAGTCCACTCTCCATACTTTTGTACCGATTCTTTTACCAATTGGGTTACCAATACGGAGTAAGGACGAAGAGCTTCCGTGATAACCGGCATAATCCGATTTTCAAGAAATGTTACTGCTATTTTTTTCTCATCTATCGTTTTCAGGTAGTCATAGGCATAACGATTGGAAGAGATACTTGTCATCCCGTAACCGATATCCAAAAGTTCATAGGTATAAAGCGGATTTCCTTCTTCATCCGTCCCCTTTAATTCCCGATGAAGAGTATCGTTAAAAATCAAATAAGAACCGTTCTTCGTGAAAAACTCCCTTCTCAAAACCGATTCCGCATCGGTTGCATCCCCAGGTGCTTCAAAATAATTCTTATCCAGCCCGCTGGGTAACAGATGATCCTCCGATCCACAAGACAAACACAACAACCCTAAAACGAGTGTGCCAAATATTGTATGTATATAATCCATAATCTAAAAATTAAAATTTAATAATTGATTACCTCAACAACCGTCCGGTCTTCCCGCGGATTGTCCTTTACTCCGTCGAATTCGACAACTTCGGTCGGAATAGGCAATGTGTAAGCGGAGTCATTCTCCTTCAACTCGTATACCGTGCTTCTAATCGGAACTGTTCCGTCCCAATCCTCTTCAAAATAGGTAAACGTGTGACGAATGGTTTTCGTATAGGGTAATTTCTCGTTTACCGTGTAACGACGCAAGTCGAACCACCGATGTCCTTCGAAACACAACTCCCGAAAACGTTCATTTCGAATAAAGGTAATCAGTTCGTTTCCACTCAACGCAATTTTCACGTATCCCTCTCTTTTCATCCGCTTCTCCCGTAACGTATTTAATGCGGTCAATGCGGTCGCTTCATCTCCCCCACAAGCTGCCGCTTCTGCAAGGTTCAGATAAGCTTCTGAAGTTCTGAAAAGGAAATTATCCGAAACATCTATCCTGTCCGTTCTTCCGGGTTTTACTTTTCTGCTAATATAATTACCACCTTTTCGTTCCAAAAATACCGTTTGTCTCAGGTCTTCATTCTCTTTATAAGGTTCAAACTCCTTATACAATTCTTCCGAGATAATAAAATCCCGGGTATAACCGGTTACCGTATTCGGAATAACATTCGATCCCATAGAAAATATGGTTTCTACCGATTTCGAAGAGAGGAAGTAATTATCCGTCGAATTAAACGTATTTAAATTCACCAGGTCACTTTTCCGGTCTATCACTTTTTGAGCATAGATTTTAGCATTCTTATAGTCTTGCATATACAAGTATACCCGACTTTGCAACAAATTTGTAGCGGAGATATCTGCCCTGTAAATACTTTTTGTCGGAATCCCTTCCAAACAGGTTTCTGCTATTTCCAAATCGGCAATGACTTGGCGATATACACTTTCAACGCTATTTCTTTGATTAAATTTTACATCCTCCACGTAATCTGTCAACTTTAAGGGAACTCCCGGGTCTGAGGATGCCGTCGATTTAGAATAAGGTTTCCCGTACAGATTCACCAGGGTGAAGTAATAGGCAGCCCTCAGAAAATGGGCTTCTCCCTTTATACGCTGTATCGCCTGACGCCCCGCATCGGAGTCTGCCCCTTCTTTATCTATCGCCTTAATGACCATATTTGCGATATTAATATGCTTGTAGAGGCGATCCCAATCCCGGTCCTCCGCATTTCGGGCCGTTCCTTCCACATTCATTCCGACCCTCCGTTGCCAGGTATAATACCCGAAAATAGCCTCGCGACTGGTCCTGCCGTAGTCTAAAGTCGCCCAAATACACTCCTGTGTCTCATCCGACATGAAATGAATATACGGATAATAAAAACTATTTACTCTCTCGTCTCCTAACTGGCTGGAAGCGACAACCTCCATATAGCCATCACCCAAGAGCAGTTGATCCAAATCCTCGTATCCCCGGACATACGCCGTATCCTGTGAATACTCTTCCAAAAAATCAGAACATGAAGTTGTGATTAACAGCAATATCCCAATTATATATCGTACTTTCATCGTTTAAGCTTTAAAATGAAACATTAATACCCAAAGAATAAGTCGGACGGTCTGATAACTGAATTTCAGCAAAACCGCTTTGTGTCGGAGTCTGCCCTTTTAATTCGGAAGAACAAATCGTAAACAAATTAGTCGTAGCCAACGTAACCTCGAGACGACTCAAGCCCCACTTTTGTAACAAGTGGTCTGCAATAGCATACGTAAAACTCAGATTCGTACATTTCAAATAATTGGCACTTACGACCCGTTGGTTGCCATAATTATACATGTCCCAATAATTACGGGCAATCAATTGTCCCTCGTAGCCGTCTTTAGCCGACCAATGATCATTATAATAAGTATACGCGGCTGAAGTCGTATTGATAATAGCTGGAATATTAGTATGAGCCTCGTCTCCGGGCTGTCGCCAACGTCTACTGAACTCCCGGTTCACGTTTTTTTCCGGATCCCAGGTTGTCGTGTTATTGTATAATTTGAACAAACGAACTTTAGCCCCCAAGCTATAAGCTAAATTACAACTCAAACGCATGTTTTTATATTTCAATGTATTGGTAATACCGCCGGACATGGTCGGTTCGCGTGAACCGGAAGCCGTCAACACCTGAGTATAAGTATCGTATTTACTCAAATTTTTCAAATCTTCACTATGCTCCTGCATATCATCGAACACGGGCCCCCCGTCTATAGGATTCAAGCCGATGAATTTATAAGAATAGAATGTTCCCACGGATTTCCCTTTTACTAAAGCCGTACCATTCAAGAAATTGGAAAGTTCGTATTGCTCCGCTCCGGGTTTGGTTTTCAACTTATTGAAAGAATCGGAAAAATAGGTGGACAACGTCCATTTGAAATCCGACGTTTTGACCGGAGAGAGAGTTACCGCGATACTATACCCCTGATTCTCCACGTTACCGGAATTAACCACGTATTGATTCAATCCGTTCACCGAAGATATCGGTTTCGACAAGAAAGCATCTACCGTACGCTTATAGTAATAATCCACGCTCATCATCAAACGATTCCGAAACAAAGAAAACTCCAAACCGGCATTAAACGAACTTGTTTTTTCCCATTTTAACTTCGGATTGGGATAATTGACCACCTTAGAAACCAACTCATTGTAATAAGGATCGGTCGGTTTCTTATTGATAGTCATCACGGGAGATTGCCCCTCGAGCATATTTCCTTGGTAACCGTAAGACAATTTCAATGATAAATTATTGACAATATCCGACTCGCCTTGCCAATGTTCCGAAATATTATACACCCCGGAGACCGACCAAACAGGCAGCAACTTGTCATTACTCTGATCCCCGAATTTATTTGATCCGTCGATACGGGCATTGGCATTTAACGTGAAATAGGTAAAATAACTATAAGATACCGTCAGGAAACCGGCAAGCAGATTCGTAATATTATCTGTCAGCACCGGATAAGCATTGTTTTCCAGCCAACTTCTATAAGCAGAATACTCTTCCAAAGAGGTTCCTTGTGCAAATTGTTTTCCCCGATCCGGATAATATCCTCTCGTGGTGCTCATGTATCCGTTGTATTTTGAAGAATTCATCTCATAACCGAGAACCGCATTCAAATTATGCTGGTCTTCACTACCGAAATACTTATTAAAGTTAAGTTGCAATCGCAATGTATAATCATTATTACGAGTATAATCCTTGTTTAACTCTCCTCCAAACGGCAATTCCGATGTTGCCTTAACCGGTTCGACGCCATATTCCGACTTACGTAAATTCGCCACGTAATTGGTTTGTTCGTCATAATACCCCTCGATCTCCGTATTCGACGTGGAATAAGAGAACAACACTTGGGCATTCAGGTAGTTCGTAAACGTAAAGTTCAAGCGGGCATCAAACATTATATTCGAATTATTCTGTTTATAACCGCTATGTTCCAATTCATTCAGTATATTAAATTTATACGGAACCACCCCGTTGTATTTACCATAAAAGAAGTAACTGCCGTCCCCGGCATAAGCAGGTATA
Source organism: uncultured Sanguibacteroides sp. (assembly GCF_900543425.1). Taxonomy (GTDB): domain Bacteria; phylum Bacteroidota; class Bacteroidia; order Bacteroidales; family Marinifilaceae; genus Gabonibacter. The sequence continues at coordinate 23,159 of NZ_UQRQ01000009.1, forward strand.
GTCCTACTCGTGTTATAAGCATAATCCATCGGAGCCAGCGAAGATTGATTATACTTCCGTTCCCCTACATTTCCTTTTATACTGAAGGAAGCCGCCAAGTACTTCGTTAAATTGGCATCCATATTCAACACCACGGTGTAACGTTCGTTCCGGTTTCCCTTTATCACGTCATTATCCCTGGCATATCCCACGGAAGAGTAGTAACGCAAATCCTTCGTTCCTCCCGTCAAACTCAGGGTATGCTGATGCGAAAAGGAGTCTTCCGTCAACAAATCGAACCAATCCGTATTCTCCGTCTCTAACTGGTCTACTCCCTCCTTGAACTGTTTATAACCGATCTCCCGGTCGTATAGCCGTTTTGCTAATCCTTCAAAACCGACCTCCGTCATATTGTTACTATATTTATAACGAGAGTTAAACAAATCCCGCGAAAAATCCATCCGCTCTTTCGAATTCATCACGTTGATTTTATTGTCGGAATACCGGGGACGGCGTTTCATGGTCGTAGTCATATTGTAACTCACCAACATTTTACCCTCATGCCCTTTCTTGGTCGTGATCAGGATAACCCCGTTAGCGGCTTTGGCCCCATATAGAGCAGTTGCCGAAGCATCCTTCAACACGTTTATGTTTTCAATATCCTGAGGATTCAGCCCGGCAATAGCGTTACCGATACGATTTACATAGTCAGGATCGTTCAGTTCATCGGGACTCACCGGAACAGGATCTTTCACCACAACACCGTCCACCACCCACAAGGGTTCGCGGTTACCGATCAAGGTAGAGGTCCCACGGATCCTGATCTTAGGCACAACCCCGACCTCTCCGGAATTCACCATAAACATCATATCCGGAATATGTCCTTCCAGCATTTGATCTATGGAAGACAAGCCCGAAACAATAATATCTTCGGCCTTAATACTCGTGATGGCACTCGTCAATCTCTTTTTCTTAATAGTTTCATATCCCGTTACCACGACCACCTCATCCATCTCCGTGGCTCTCTCCTTCAATACCACATTGATCTCTTTTTGTCCCGTGTACTTTCGTTCCACGGTCTGCATGCCTATAAACGTGAAAACAACCGTAGCCGTATCCTTGGGAAGCAATAATTTATAAACTCCGTTCTGATCCGTGGTTACCCCGATTGTTGTACCTTTTATTCTAATCGTTACCCCGGGTAAAGGAGAACCGGCTTCATCCTTCACGACACCTTTTAATATTAAATCTTTTACGCTATCTTTTTCAAAAGATTTTATTTTACGAATAATAGCCACATTATCCATTAATTCATAAGTCAGTCCCGTACCCTCCAGACACTTATTCAAAATAGCCTCAACATCCGCATTCTTCATTTGAATACTCTTACGCCCCACATGTTTTACATCGTCATTACTAAACATAAAACTAATACCGGATTTTTGTTTGATCTGCTCAAACACGTCCCGAAGCGATGCATTCTTCACATCAATATCCAACCGCACATTTTGAGCAAACGTACCTGCATTCAATTGACCGACAAACAACAATAAGAATAAGCATATAATCTTCATAATTCGTAAAATTGGGAGAAGCCTCAGGCCCAACGGCCTGAAACAGACATTTGTTTTTCTCATAACATTTGTTTTTAGTTTTTACATTAGCACCATTACCTCTGTTTGCGGCAGAGACAGAATTTCATTTGTTTCAAAGGATTTTCATTTGTTGATCTTTTTCCATAACTTTGTTTTTTAGTTTTTACTTAGCCCGTTACGGCTAATCGAGGATAGTATTTGCGGTACTATCCTCTTCTTTTTATTGTTTGCTCACGACCACAGTTCTATCTTTAATCCGGAAAGAAACCTTATCCGTTTTTTCCATCAAAGCCGTAAACTTATCCAGATCGCTATATTTCTTTACATCCATTGTAAATCGCAAATTCTTTAAGTCCTGACTGCTATAAAACACGTCCACATCATACCAACGGCTCAACTCATCCATAATCGTTTCAAGGCGTTCGTTTTCAAAAACCATACGACCTGTCGTCCAAGCCATATAGCGATACACGTCAACCTCTTTTACCGACATCTGTCCATCCCTATTCACCCGGGCCTGATGATTGGGTAGCAACCGGCAACTATCCCGGCCGTCGGTCACTTCTACCGCTCCCTTTACCAAGGTGGTGATAATCTCCTCCTCATTCCGATAAGAACGAAGCACAAATTCCGTCCCCAACACTTTAATACTCAAACCACCCGTATGAATAATAAAAGGTCTACCCGCATCTTTCGCCACAGAGAAATACCCCTCTCCATTGAAATACACTTCCCTTGTATTTGTATCGAAAACAACCGGAACCCGAAGTTCCGACTCCGCGTTCAAACAGACGACCGTACCCTCGCTCAGTCGGGCTACATATTCACCACCCCGGGGAATCCGTATCGTGTGATATTCGCCGGAGGTCTTATTCTCTCCCCCTTCCGCCATATCCAATGTATCGCTCCGATTAACCATAACAAGCCCCTCCTCCCCGAATCGGAATGTCGTATCGTTCTCCAAAACAATCTTATTTCCATTAGCCAACTCGAGTATAGCCTTGGATTTACCCGAAACTATTTTGTCTTTTACCAATACGGTACCCGGACATTCCTTTTTATCGGCCACCATATAATACAAGCCTACACCTATAAGTACCAAAACGACAGCAGCAACCCGGATAAGATTACGATATTTTCCACTCCATCGCCGACAAACCGTTTGACGTTCTATTTTCCGCCATACCTTCTGCCTATCGACCGTATGATCATCCGTAATCGCATGGCCGACAAACTCCCCGGAAGTCACCCTTTCAAAAAGTTTTCTATTTTCCTCCGACCGAAGCAACCACTCGTCCAACAAGCGTTTCTCGGGTTCGCTGATCTCCCCGATCAACTGTTTTACGATTATTTTTCTTATCCTTTTTATATGTATAATATCCATAACATCCGTTCATTAAATTCGGCACGCCACCGTTTTCACCCCATAAGGTTCTATTTCGTTTACAAATCTCCATTTTATAAACAGTATTATATAGACACCAGAATACATTCCAGGTGTCATAAAAAAATCATCTTTTTGACAAAAAAATCAGGAAAGGCTTAAAACGAGACTCAATATTTTCTCCAAACGTTCTCTTAAATAGTGATTTGCATTATTTTTATGACGTTTGATCGTATTAATAGCAATATGTAACTCTTCGGAAATTTCCTGGTGACTCTTACCTTCCAGGCTACGGGAATATACTTTTTTACAGGCGTCGGGCAACTCCTCAAATATTTCATTTATCAAAGCGTAAACCTCCGCTTCCATCACTTTAGTGACAAAAGACTCTTCCGTATCTTCTTCCTGGTGACCTTCCAGTCGTTTCTCCATACGTCTTTTGTCGCGTATATAGGTCAGGCAATTATTCCTTACCGCTCTGTACAAATAGGTTTTCAATACCTGATCGTTCTCGAAACTCTCTTTTCTCTCCCATAATTTCACAAACATGTCCTGAATCAAATCACAGGCCACCTCCTCGTCTCCCACGTAGCGCATAGCGAAAAACTTTAACGCGGTAAAATGAATCTCATACTGCGTCTTAAAATTTTGAGAGTTTCCTAAATATACACGGGCAAGTTCAACCATTGACACTAAAATCACTATACTACTGCAAACAAAGATATATTTTTATTTTAAATTTTAATCCGAACAAACAAACTGTTTATTTTTAATCATCGACAGAACTCCCGACCCGAGAAAACAAGCAAGAAAAGATCAAAAACGATCGTACCTATCCAAAGATTTTTGAATAAAAAGTAACAATACCTCAAGATCGATTTCCGATGTATTCTCTCTCAGTCTTTTTAATGAATTAACCAGCAATGTCTTAACCGTAGCAACAGATATATTCAATTCTTCTGCCGTCTCCTTATAACGCATCCCTTTTAAATAAATACATTTAACCACATTTCGACTTCGCGGAGGCAAATTCTCAATCTCCTGTTCGATCTTACAAAGCATCTTTTCATTCAGGTCATTATATTCCAGACTCGGAACATCTATTTTAGAAACATCATAAACCCCCTTTAGAGGATCGATCTTTTCTAACACATTTAACGATAGATTTTTTACTGCCGTAAAAAGATAAGATTTCAAAGTACGAGGATACAACTTACTCTCCACTTTTCGTTCCCACAATTTAATGAAGAAATCCTGTATTAAATCTTCTGCCTGACTCATGTTATTCAGAAAGGTGTCAGCCCATAAAACCAAAGGCCTGTAATATTCCTTGAAAAGAAGTTCCATTCCCTTTACATCCCGGTTTTTCAGTAATAGACATATATCATTATCAGAATCTTGCATAACGACACACACTCACGCTACGAATATTAAATCACCTTCTATTTACAACAAAAGTAATTAAAAGAGAGCAACAAAAAAATAATAAATCTTAATTTCCTCACGAATTAACATACTGACCTCAAATTTAGTTCTGCCTATAAAAAAAGCCTGACAGGCAATACACCTCTTACAACAAATTTTTATTTTATGTTTTTGTTATCATTATTAAGCAGATATTCAATTAATTAAAATTCACAGAACACCATAAACCACAACACCGGCATGTTACAAATAAAAGAAAGCAGGTCCGATAAACCGTAACCTGCTTCTTTTTTACACTGTTAAAACCACTTATTCGTACATCGCATCACCGATCTTCTGTATATCGAAATCATACTCCTTCAAAAAATAGTCCCGTAATATATTGTATTTCTTTTTCACTAAAGGATACTGAAGATCGGACTCCCACTGTTCCGAACTTTTCGATACCATACTTGTCAAGAACGCCCTCAAGTCATCCGTTTTCTCCAATACTTTGGTTTGCCAATTCACCCATCCGCACCATTCACCTCCATCGCTATTGGCAACAAATCCTCTTACCCTTGCATAATCCGGAGAAGAAGGATCATACAAGTCCGCTTCTTTCGAATAATCGCTTACGGTATAAAACTCCCTCGGAATATCGAACACCCCTCGGTCCACCCAATCTTTCCACAAGCTGATTTGTAAATCATTCTTATATTCCAACTTCATCTTTCCCGTCATTGCAAGCAAGGCTTTCGAACAGTAACCGACTGCAATCTGATTGGATATCTGGCGCAAGTAGCACTCCTTTCCGTCTTTGTTATTGATTAGCACGCTCGTTAAAAATACCCGGTAAGGCATATAACGCTGATGAAACTCTTTCGAGTAAAAACCGAACCAGATCTCATCCAACAAGTCTAACATATCACCCACATATTGCGGGTCACCTTCCGTGTAACTATACGCTTCTTTCGTCGAGCCGTCCGATGTCAATGTCCAAACGAAATCCCTTTCCGTAAACTCGTATAAAAAATAAGAACTATATTGATTATACAATGCCACGATACGGTCGTCTGCCGATGATTTTCCTTGCGGTAATTTGTAATCGGTAGATATCGGAACAATATCCGTGATCTCTTTATCCTTGCTACAAGAGACCAAAAGCAAGAGACTTATCAATATCAAATATATTTTCATAGTTAACTGTATTAAATGATTAATTTACTCTATACCCTTGTCGAATCGGCTCCAGAGCCGAGGCATTTTGTTCGAGTTTCCCGTTTCGCACGAATACTGTTCTCGGAAGCGGTATGGTATAAAGGGGATCCTTTTCCGTTAGAGTGTATTTCAGCCACGGGTCACTCTTGCGAGATTTATAAAGATGGGATATGGAAGGCATCCCATACCGTCGTAAGTCAAACCAACGTTGCTCGTCAAAACATAATTCCAAACGCCGTTCCAGACGCACTTCATCCAACAAAAGAGCCTGATTCGAAATATTTACACCTTGATACCCTCTGATCCGGTGCCGGCGTAATTCATTTAAATCAGCCAAAGCTTTTTCATGTTCTCCTTTTTGAATATAAGCTTCCGCCCGATTCAGATAGGCCTCTGAAATTCGAATCGTGTTGACAGGACCAGGGCCGATCTGATTTTTCTTATATATTCCTATTTTATCCGCCGCAAACCACATTTCCAAACGCACATCCCTTTCATGAAATTTAGAGATTAAATCCGTGGAAGGACGACACTCGTTCTGAATTGTAGCGGCATAATTAGCACGTCCGGCACCGTATAACCACTCCACCTCCTGATTTCCATAGCTCAAATAAGCGAAATCATCTGTAATTTTAGTATAGTCCGTTAATCCTTCGGCATATGCAATGGCTCTATCCGATCGCACGATCGCACTATCCCATTGTTCCATGTACAGATAAACCCGGGACAAAAGGATGTTTACCGCCGGACCGTTTATCCGATAATTTCCCCTTCGTTTGGGATACTTCTCGAACAGTTCCGACGAAGCTCTTAGATCCGTTACGATCTGATTGTAAACCTCTTCCACCGTATTACGCTTCAGACCGTTTTCCTTCAGGTCGGAAACGAGTTTCAACGGGACTCCCAAAGCTTTCTTATTATAATTATACGGCTCTCCGTACAAATTCACCAACATATAATACAGGTAACCCCTTAAACCTAAAGCTTCGGCTTTCACCTGATCTCTTTCCTCCGCGTCCCCGATCGCATCGTCAATATAATCCAGCGTTGCATTTATACCCATCAGATAGGCGTACATTTTCGAATAGGTTTCCGTTAATAACGAAGTTCTCTCCCACATATCCGGTTGCCACGTGAAGTGCCCGAAACGTTTCACGATAGAGGTATTCTCAGTTTCTCCCCTGAATACACTTTCATTAATCTCCACGTCATCATCCAGCAAATACAATTCGCTGGCCATGTAACTATAACTTTTAGGATAACCCGATCCTAACAACAGTTCGCTAAAATCCGTCACGGTCCGAACGATCACCTCGTCCTGTGATTCTTCTTCCAAGTAATCGGAACACGCACCTGTAACAAGCAAACCGACTATTATTATTAATTTAATTCTTTTCATAACTCATCATTAAATTAAATTTCTTATTTTCAATTTTTCTCGCTTAAAACGCCACTTGTAAAGACAAGGAGGTTACGCGACGGGCTGGCCAATTTCCCGTCTCCGGATCTAAACCGTCCCATTTCTTATCTGATACCCACATAAACGGATTCGTCATACTCAATTTTAATTGTACTCTCTTCACAAATAGAGACTTTAACAACTCGTCCCCGAATTCATACGCTAATGATAAAGAACGACAACGGATAAAATCGGTATTCGCCACACGCAGATCGGACTGATCATACATAACATAAGTATATTCACGGCCCTGGTATTTCTCGTTTACATACGGTAATGTCACGGATGTTTTCCCTCTTCCCGGCAAAGAAGGAATATTCGTATGCTTTTCATCTCCGGATTTCCGCCATCGGTTGGCCCATTTTCTGGAAACATTCGTCTCCGGAGTAGGAAGACCGGCCCAGGCATACGTAACCGCATTAGGATACAATTTCGGTAAACGATCATGTCCTCCCCACTGTACGGCAAACAAAGCATACAACGTAAAAGCTCTATACTTAAACATCATACTTAATCCTCCGGAGAAATCAGGAGTAAATTTACCGGACTCTTTCAAAAATTCAATGACATCTTTTGCTCCCTCCAAATCCATCTTTTTAAATTCAGGACTCCCGTCATCCGGATTGAGACCTCCAAACTCATAAGAGTAGAAAGTCGAATAAGGACGTCCGTCCACCACGGCACTACCATTCAAATATTCCCCCAGCGTGTTAAGACGGTTATTTTTCGTCACCTCGTTACGGGTAACAGAAGTATTTACCGAGAGTTGCCACGTAAAATCTTTTGTCCGTACCGGAATCACATTCACGACAAAATCATAACCGTGATTTTTTATCGTGGAACCGCTCACCACAGCATTCGCCATTCCGTTCTCGTATGGAATATCTCTGGAAGAAAGTACATCGCTTATTTTGTTAAAATAATTGAACGTGAAGTTCAATCGCCCGTTTAAAAAGGCCGCATCGACACCCCAATTATATGTTTTTGTCTTTTCCCATCCCAAATCCGAATAAGGTAACGATTGAATGTGTAACACGTAGGCACGAAAATCATCATCTACCCCCCCATCCCGGGCTATCAGGTAAGGAGAGACTGAAGTCACCGCATTTCCCTGATAACCGTAAGAAGCGTACAGGTCCAGATTGTTTAACCACCATGTATTTTGAGCAAAATGTTCGTTAGAAACCCGCCATTTTCCCCCCACCGACCAGGTCGGTTCAAAACGTTTGTTTTTATCCTGCCCGAAACGATTCGAAGCATCATATCGACCGCTGAAATTCAACACGTAACGGTCATCGTAAATATACACGGCAGTAGCATACTCGCTTAATTTATTATCCGTACAGTTCACCACGGAAACATTTCCCCTGGCATAGGCGTTATCTATATTCCACGTACCATTACTGTAAGTCATCGGAGGTGTCGCAAAAGTTTCTCCCCGTTCACGTAAATACCCGTACTGACAAAGAGTTTCTCCTTTTGTTTTTATAGAATTCGTTTCGATTCCCAATTGCAAAGTCAACCTATGCTTTTTAGCAAACAATCGATCATAGACCAAACTATTTCGAACCACGATCGTCGATGTATTCGTTAAATCGGTTTCAAGCACACCACCATTTGGCAAAGGGGTTGAAGCCGCCTCTTTGCTGTCTGCAGTGACACTACCATACTCGTAACCGCGAAATTGCGTAATATAAAACGAATGCTCCGTGGCATATTCCTTCGAATCGGAAGAAGAGGACGTATAAGAAAACATCCCCTGATACTCTAAACCGGGCAGTAAACGCCATTTCACATCGAAAGTAGACCCCCATGTTCTTGTATTATTATTACTACCCGTATTCTCCAGTTCATTTAAGATATTGTAATTACATATACTTTCCACGTAAGTATCGGGATTCATCTCTCCTAATTTCCTGTTGTAATAATAAGATCCGTCTTCATTATAGGCCGGAATAGCCCTGGAGGTATTGTAAGCGTAATTAAACGGATCCACTCCATACGCAAAACCTTTCACATTCCGGACAGATCCTTTCAGTAACATATTGACGGTCAATTGAGGAGAAAAATTCACCGTTGTGTTCGAAGTCGCTGTGAACGATGTCGAACTATTTCCTTTTGCTTCTCCATTTTCCTGCGTAAATCCGAAAGAGGTCCGATTCTGTATCTTGTCGGAACCGCCACTGATACTTAGATTATGAGAGTGATTGAAAGAATTTCTAAATAATAACTTAAACCAATCCGTATTCAGTTCTGACATTCGCTTGTATTCCCGGTTCATTTCGTCCAGCGTGATCTCTTTATTAATCATTTGCCGAACTAATTCCGAGTACCCCATCAGAATCGCATCGTCAGGATAACTCACCCGTTCGTCATAAATATCCTTAGACAATGTCATCAACTCCTGTGAGTTCATCTGATCGTACAAGCCATAGCGAGGACGCTGACCGATAGAAAAATCGCCGCTATAATTTACGGCCAGTTGACCGGATTTAGCTTTTTTTGTCGTAATCACAATAACACCATTCGCTGCTTTTGAACCGTAAATAGCCGTGGCGGAAGCATCCTTCAGAACGGTTATTGATTCTATATCATGGGGATTTAACCAAGAGATGGCATTTCCAGCCAATTGCTTGATATCATCCGCATCCATCGAGAATTTAGTATTATCCTCCGAATTAAAAGGCTGCGGATCCTGCTGGATTACCCCATCGACTACCCAAACGGGCTCCTGACTTCCCAAAAGCGTGGAAGTCCCCCGTACGCGTATTTTAGGAGAAGCACCTACTAAACCGGTCTTATTCATCACCAACATTCCCGGTACTACACCCTGTAACATCTGGTCAATAGAAGATACTCCCGCCATCATAATATCCTCGGCCTTTATCGTCGTTGCGGCCCCCGTGTAATTCCCCCTTGTCACATTACCGTAACCGGTTACAATGACCTCTTCCACAGCCTTCACATCTTCCTTCATCACCACATTAATCGTATCTTTCCCCACATACTTTACCTCCACGGTCTTCATGCCGATAAAAGAGAATGTGATGACAGGACTTTCAATTTTCGGAAAAACCAATTCATATTTTCCTTCTTTATCCGTGGCCGTACCCAAATTAACACCTTTCACCAGAACCGTTACTCCCGGTAAAGGAAGTTTTCTTTCGTCCTGTACCCATCCCCTAATCGTAATGGTTTGCTTCCCTGTTTTCTGATTCTCTTTAATTACATACACTCCTTCTATCTTCGTATACACGAAGACGGTTCCTCTCAACACCCGTTGCAATGCTTCCTCTACCGACACGGATTTCAAATCAATGTTCTTACAAATTACTCCACGTAATCCATCCACATTGTAAAGGAGCCTTACTCCCGTCTGATCCTTAATCAGAGCCAGCACTTCTGCTAAAGTGGACGATTCCACCTCCAGTGTCACTCTTGCATCTTGCGAATAAACGGATGCCGATACCGAAAAAGTCATCCACAACGTTAAAACAATACTTAGTTTCATCACCAGAAAAGTTTTTTTCCACTTTACCGACCACAATCTCCGGTCCGGTAATTTTTTTTTCATAAATTTGTCCATCATATTACATGTTTTTTTAGATATGTATAAAAGAGGATGCGAACCAGAGCTACCAACCTTGTATCGCATCCTTTATTTATTTCCACCCGATTTTTATGATATTCCCGTCCAATTCGAACCTCACGTCAATCCCCGCCTCAAAAACCCGAAAGAACTTTTCGATATGACTGTACTTATCCAAATTACCCGTAAACGACAACTTCTTTAAATCCGTATCTTCAAATACAACCTCTACATCATACCAACGGGACAATACTTTCATAATATTCTCCAAAGATTCGTTCTCAAACGATAAAATATTTTTCCTCCAGGAAACATAGTTCCGCACTTTCACCTTTTCCACCTTCACCTTTTGCTCCCCCTCTCTATATACCAACTGCTGATCAGGAATCAACGATGTCTCTCCGACCCAATCATTTACAAAAGCAACATTTCCCTCCACCAAGGTAGTCGCTATCTCCCCGTCTCCCGAATAACATTTCACATTAAACTGCGTCCCGTAAACCCGCACGTCACCTAACCCTGTTTTCACGACGAACGGACGTTCCCGGTTGGCTGTCACGTCAAAATAAGCCTCTCCCGTCAACTCCACTTCCCGTTTGGGGCCAATAAAATTCACGGGGTAACGAAGACGGGAATCCGCATTCATCCATACCTGAGTTCCGTCTGCTAATACAAGAAAATACTCTCCCCCCCGAGGTACCGATAAGGTATTATAAATAACGGTATCATTGGAAGAAACAGTATCGCTTGTTTCATAAACGATTCCCATGGAATCAATAGCTATCCCCGCTCCATTTTTTTCATGTAACTGATACAATTTTCCACCCAATGGAATATCAATCCCCCCATCCAGTGTCAACACGGCTTTTCTCTCTCCCGGTTTTATTGAAAAAGACTTTTGTTGCACCACCCGTAAAGATTGTTTTTCCTTGTTCGGATAAAACAATATAATACCCGTGACGAATAAACAGGCTGCGGCACACGCGACCATCGTCCTCCGTATAAGATTCCTCCTTTTGGCACGTTTTTTCAGCTTTTGATAAGCCGTTAAGTAATCATAACGTTCCCGAACTTGTCGTTCCTCTTCCAAACGTTCTCGAACTCTCGTTTTGGATATGATATCCTCCTTGGCTTTATCTTCTTGTAACGAACACACCCAATAACGAATAATTCGTCTTGAATCGTCATGTAAATTTTCCCATTTCATCTTGATCGGCTTAAAATGTACAAACAAACCCACCGATCTCAAAAACGGGTGACAAATTTTTCAAAAAAAATTATAAATTATTTCACTCCCTCGTGAAAAGTAAGAATAGTATAAATTTGAATAGCCCATCCAAACGCTCCCTCATCATCTGATAAGCCCTTTTCTTTTGTGTTTTTACCGTATTTTCACTAATAGACAACTTTTCAGCAATCTCCTTCACGGTCGCCCCCTCCAAACAACTCAAAAGGATTTCCCGCTGTTGAGCGGATAACTCCGACATGATATCATAAAAACGAGCTATCGTTTCTTCTTCCAAAGCCATCTCCACTCCTCTCTCCTCGTTCATCTGCTGATGAGCGGTCCATACCTGATGAATCGCACGAGAAGATTTTTTATCCCGGATAAAATTCAGGGCTCCGTTATAAGCAAACCGATACATATACGTCGTAATAGCCCTCATATTTGTGAATCGAGAAGAAGAATTCCACAACCGGACGAAACCGTTCTGAACGATATCCTCTGCTGCATCCTGATCCTTTGTAATCCTCGCCGCATAAGAACATAATGGGGCATAATAATACCTATACAACTCCTCCCAAGCCGTATCTTCTTTACGATTCACGCCGTCCAGAAATTGAGAATTATCAATCATTATATTCCATATTCAACCACAGCTGCAAAACTAAATAAAAAAGATGGCTCTACCAATAACATAGACTTTTCTTATCTTTCCTTCATATATCCCTTCGTGTTGATTTTAACAACAAACGATCGAACATACCATAAAGCACTCTATCAGCGAGTAACAAGAATAACGCAATCGGAAAAAATGCGATCACGGCACGATACGGTTTCATTTGTGTTTTATTTCTTAAATATTGATTATTTCTGTTTTAAATACAGAAACATAATGATCTGAAAGATATGCGTTTCTACTTTCGTTATATTTACGAATACTCCAAGTCAAGAAAAATCGCTTGTATACAGGAGATTATTATCGTAAAAAAATCGTGATACATAAAAATATCACGATTTTTCCTTAAAACACCCACGAAAGGTTATATCCCTCGTAAAAAACTCTTTCTACTCTTCCACCTTCGTGAAAAGATACCTCATTCGATAGAAATAGGCGATATCCTCTCCCCAGTCGGCATAAGTATCCTGCATAAAATCAACGGGTTCGAAATCCACGATATGTACTTCGAGCGTTTTACCGTTATCGAGCACGCGGAAACCGACTCTGGCAGGACGTATGTCCGTCTGATTATCGGAGAAAGTAACATTTACGTTGCTCAATTCCATGTAAGGTAATAAAATGGTCTCTTCCAAATCACTTACCTCATCCTCTATCTCCCCGAGGAAGGTCACCTCACTATCCCGGAAATACTTCCGCAGATCTCCGGTCATATGTACTTTTAACTCGTCTTTCTCTCCGGATATAAATTCCAGGATATCATCCGGACGGTTATCCAACGGCATATTATCCAAATCGTTCGGATATTCACACCATCCGACGATAAACTCGTAGCTGGCAAACTCCTTGAAAGCCCATTTTCCCAACATCCGCTCATAGAAAGAAGGACCTACGATTTTAATCGTCAATTTATTATAGTCTCCGACAAAAAAGCGGGCATCCGGGTCCAGCTCCAGTTCAATGACATCTTTTCCGGCTTCCAAAGCCAAAAACTCAATGCTGATTTTAGCTTTCTTCTGACCTGCAGGAATAACAAATTCATTCGCACCTCCTTCAATAGAAAAATGTTTTCCCAACTCGGCTGTTGTCGCTTCGGTAAATGTAAACGGCAAATGTAAGTCCACGGAAGGCACACTACTGCTATTCAATTCTCCACTAATTTGTACCTCCACATCTAATTTTTGCGTCAATTCGGCCTTTGCTTTCATAAAAGAACAACTAAACCGCTCCTTCAATTCTATCGGGATCATGGCAATTTTGTTATTCCACAGCCGGTATCCGGATACCGGTTTCAAGGTCAATTTGATCTCACGCCCTTCGTTGAGATTGTCTTTAGGTGTAATCACTATTTTCGCACTCGACTCCCCCGGTTTAAATTCAAATTGATTGGCTGAGATCGTGTAATCGTCATCCAACACGGCAGTTCCCGCAATATCAAAAGGAACAGAAAAAGCCTCGTTCGCCGGAACCGACGCTAAAAGGGTAACCTCTAACGGGGCTTCCGCTTGCAAAATATACACGGCCCGGTCAAAAGATAGGGTCGAATCTTTATCATCATCATCATTACACCCTGCCACCAAACAACCGAAAGTGAACAGAGCGAGTAGAAACAATATATTTTTCATATGCTTTCATTTTAATTATTAGAAGATTATTCGAACTACTCCACTTCCGTAGCCGCGGCATACTCGTCCCGTTCCGCCTGAATCGCATCCCGCTCCTCCTGGGTCAACACTTTTGCTTTAGGCAACACATAAGGATCCACATTTTTATAATCATCGGACTTTTTAGGATAATCCCCGACATCGCCACAACCGACAAAAGAGAACATCCCACCCATAACCAAAATATATATTAGCTTTTTCATAATTTCATCTGTTTTGTTTCGTTTGACACTCTTATTCATATCCTTTATTTTGAACCAATCCCGGCAACAAGGCTATATCATTTTTAGGCAGAGGGGCCGTGTACAAATAAGCACTTGTCTCGTACTTCAGACCGTTTCTTGCGACCCAGAATTCCGGTCGTCCGTTACGTTTTAGCTCAAACCAACGGTCTCCTTCCATATACAACTCTTTCCGGCGTTCGTCGAAAATGGCTGACATCAATTTAGTCAAAGAAGTCCCGGTAGCATCCACCCTGATTCGGGCATTCGGATTTACTTCCGGTAAAGTTTCAAGGGTATAAGGTACATAATCACTAATCCGTTTTTCCCGTAACTGGTTCAAATACGATAAGGCCTCCGATGCCCCATTACTTTGGTGAGCGTAGGATTCGGCCAGTATCAAGCACATCTCCGCACTACGTACTCCGGAAAAAATATTTTTCATATTCAACCTTTTATCATCAAAAGAAATAGCATAACGCACGTCTTTCCCTTTCTCGACAAACAGATCCACAAGCTCTTTTCTTACCGGACGATATTTGGCATCTCTCTTCGCGTCCGCGTAATCCGAATCGGAATAAAAATCCCCGGAAATCACATAAGATCTTAACAAAATATTTCCTTTCCGGGTATTCTGGCTCTGAATCATATCCGTATACTCTTGCCCTGATAACAAAGGATATTTTTCCAGAATCTCTTTCGCTACCGGAATAGCATTTCCCCAATCCTGACACCAGAAATAAAGCCGGGCTAAATAAGCCTTCGCTACATCTGCCGTAAAACGGTACATCTCTTCCCGTACATTATAGGCTATCGCCTTTTTCAAATCCTCTTCGATAAATTTAGCCGTAGTTTTCAAATCGGAACGTATGGGTTTTGCCTCCATATCGAAGGTACTGACAATCGGTAAACCTAACCTATCTTCAGCTGTTTGCGGGTCATAAGGTTCGCAAAAATTACGCATCAGGTTATAATAACAAACGGCTCTCAAAGCATAAGCTGTTCCTAAAACATTCTTTCCCAATTCAGACTCCCGTTGTTCCATGTTATCCAAAATCAGGTTGCAATCCCGGATTACAGCATATAACTCCTCGTAATCCGACTGGAAATCATTGATTTTTGAACCGACATAAATAGGTAATGAAATTCCTGCCGTTGATAAATTAGTATTCTGATTATCTCCATAACATTCATAGTTCAGAATGGTCCTCGCGTTTCCCAGAACAACCTCCTCGCTCCCGTAATCCATATCATTCAATCGGGCGTGAAGGATAGCCGAAAACTCTTCGGCACTTTTGGGAATAGCAACACCCTGCTCTTTTACATCCAAATAATCGTTACAAGAGCAACAAAGGCTAAATACCAATATTATATATAATTTCAAATTTTTCATATCCTGTCATTTTTAGAATCCAATGGTTACACCTAAAGTCACAGAGCGGGTTTTCGGATAGGTAGCTCCCGGTGTTTCCGGATCAAGCCCCGAATAATTCGTGATGGTAAAGAAATTATTCATCGTCAACATGAACCCCATAGAAGACAACTTCAATTTATTCAATGTCTCTGTTCCCAAATTATAAGCAATCGAGATATTCTGGATACGCAGGTAAGAGACATTTTCCAGCATAACTCCCCGCGTAATCACCGTTTCTGTCGGATTATAATAATCCAAATACAACCGGTCGCCGAAACTATCGATAATACGTCCGTACTTCACGCCCGTCGTGCGAGTCGGTGTCCACCGGTTCGTACGGTCACGCTGCACGTTCAGATGATTGGTATACAAATCGTTATAATCTGACTGAACAGGCTCATAATCTCCGGAAGAAGAACCTACCCGACTATAACTGGCCGGAGAGGCAAGATTGTTTATCACCTTCGCCCCGGACGAATAAGATCCACCTACATTCAAACTGATATTTTTATAAGAAAAATTCACATTAAATCCTCCGGTAACGGGAGCAACATTAGTTCCCAAATAAAAACGGTAGTTATCGCCTTTATGCAAATCCGTGGCCTGATTGATTTCAGCATCCGGACGCAATTCGAACAAATACATTCCGTTTTGCGGATCAATACCCGTTACCCTTCCGCCGAATATTCCGTTCAGAGGGAATCCCTCGTAAGAGTAATAAGTTGAGGCCGGAGGATTATATTTTTTCAGCTTATTTTGGTTCCAGGCCACATTTGCCGAAACTTTCAATTTAAAATCTTTTCCGTCCAGCACCTTTACATTCAATGTCCCTTCGACACCCTTGTTCTCGATCTCGGAAGTATTATATCCCTGATGATTAAATCCGGTTGTCGTCAATACTTTTACATCGGTTGCCACATCGGAACTCAATCGATAATACCATTCTACCAAACCGGAAATCCGGTCGTTCCATAAACCGAAATCCAACGCCAGTTTCATATCTTTTGTTTTCTCCCATCTTAAATTCGGATTAGGGGCATTGTAAATGGTAGCCATCCGCAAACCATTACCGAATTTACGATTTACCTTATCGTAGTTCATAATCAATTCCGGACTATAAGAAGTATTCACGTTACCCGTGTAACCGAAAGCAGCCCGTATGGCCACCCGGTTTAATACCGGCTTCAAGGAGGCCATAAAGCTCTCGTCGCCTAAATGCCATACGGCTCCCAATGACCAGGTCGGATTGAATTGTTCATCACTACCGAAATGATTCGAGCCGTCTGTCCTGAACGAAAAACTAAGGATATAACGCTCCATCAGATAGTAGTCTAACGAAGCATAGAAAGAGGCAAAACGATTTTCTATTACATTTTCTCCCGAAAGCTGATCCACGATTGCCGCAAAAGATTCCAGATCGGAATAACTGATATTATCTCCGCTTGCCGGTTTAGAAGGGATGGGGATAGATGAATTACCCGTTACCGGATCGTATCCATACCGTTTGGCATATATACTCTTAGCCTTCGTCCCCCGAATTTCGGCTCCGGCCAATACGGACAAACGATGAATTTCCCCGTACAGGTCGTCATACATGAAATGTCCTCTCAGGAAATAACTACTATTGTTCCCGGAAGTCTGTGTGATCGAACCGTATACCCTATCCGGATTTTTACGATCGAAACTAAACCGGTCGGCATAAGCGGCATAGGTATTGATCCCATTGATATTATCCGTTTTATTATTAGTAAAAGTGTATGAAGCCAAGCCTGCAAATTTCAATTTTTCGATAAAACGATACTCTACTCCCATTCTCAAGGTTGTTGAAAAATTATTTACCTTACTGGAAGTTTCATCGATCTCCCGCATAATATTAAATCCGTTGGGCGGTAACAAGGTCGTACTGGAAGCATCATTCATTTTAGGTAACGAATAGTAGGTCATATCCGCACGGTAGCTGCCGTCCTCATTATAGGGACGCTCATAAGGATTAGCAAAATAAGCATATTTAAACGGATCCACATTCAAAGAAGAACCTCCGGATTTTTGCTGGGCCAGATCAAAACCAAAATCCAACTTCAATTGGTCTATCGGCATCAGATTAACCTTAGCATTGAAATTATATCGGTCATAATCTGTCTTTTTCAACACCCCATTATCTTTTGAATATCCTAATGCAATATAATAAGTAGAACGCTCAGCACCTCCGGAAAGAGATAGGTGATGACTGGTCGAAACGGTGGTACGGAACAACTCGTCAAACCAATTCGTCGTATGCCCGCCCAACTCCCGGATATAAGCATCCTGTTCTTCCGCACTCATAGGCTCGTAACCGTCATCTCCTTTGAACTTTCCGTCCTTTCCCAACCGACCGGAACGTAACATACCGACAATACCCACGACCGGATAACGAAGGCCCTCATTGTACTTTTCTGCAGAGAACTCATCCCACAACTCCTGTTCCCAAGCCAGTTTTTCGGATGAATTCATTAAATTCCCATCCCGTTGCGGTTTTCCCACAATGGTAACATTACCCGCGTAATTAACCCGCATTTTTCCGGCTTTCCCTTTTTTGGTAGTCACGACAATAACACCTCCAGCAGCACGAGAACCGTAAATAGCTGCAGCCGCAGCATCTTTCAACACCGTCACATTCTCTATATCATTCGGGTTTACTCCCCCGATTCCGTTCAAAAAAAGTGTACTGAAATCACCGGATTTAATTTGGGTTGTCGAAATATTAGGAAAGGTTTGCTGCAACGGTACTCCGTCTATAACCCATAACGGATCGGCATCCCCGCTAAAGGTACTGGTTCCCCGTATCCGTATCCTGGCCGACTCTCCCGGACGTCCGGATATGGCCTGCACGCTCACGCCCGCAATCTGTCCCTGAAGCAAATTATCTACCGTCGGCTGGGCCTTATTGGCAAAACTCTCTCTGGTTAAAACAGCCACAGAGCCTGTAGCCTTTTGTCTTGTCGTTTGTCGAAATCCGGTAATAACCACATCGTCCAATGCCACCTGATCGTCCTTCATTACCACGTTGTACTCCGTTTTATTCGGATCGAATTTTACCTCTACGGTCTTCATCCCCACGAACGAGAAAACAAGTATTACCGTGTCTCTCACCGGAATATTTAAGGTAAACTTACCGTCGTTGCTCGTGGCAACACCGACCAATGTACCCTTTATCATAACCGAAACCCCAGGTAAAAGCAAACCGCCTTCATCGCGCACCGTTCCCTTTATATTCACCATCTTTACCGAATCCTGTGCAGGCTTGGCAGGCTCGTAATAAATAATTACATGTTCATTAACGATTTCGTACTTTAACGGCTTATTCGCTAATGCCCAATCCAGAATCTCAGAAACGGTTTTTTCCTTGACCTCTCCCTTCAATTGATATCCTTTTACATCAGCATGGTTAAAAACAAATCTGAAACTGGTCTGTTTCTGAATCTTTTCAAATAATTGAACAAGATCCCCATTCATCGTTAAACTCAATTTTTCCTGCTGTGACCAGACTTTTGCATTCACTCCCGAAATGCCCAAAGCCATGACGAGGCAAAACAATTTAAATTTAATCATAATCCAAATGAGTTTTTCTCTTAGATTTTTCATAGTTTTGTTGTTAATGATTAGACTTTAAAATTCCTTGTCTGAGGAATTTTACCGATCGGGAGATATTGACGTATCTCCCGATTTTTCAATTTTGACAATTTTTCGTAATTTTTAGTGTTTTTCCTTTTAGTTCGACTTTTATATTTTTTGTTTTTTCTAAAATAGATATGACTTCGTTTACCGGAGTACTGCGTTTAAAAGAAGCCGTGAAAACATACTCCTTCACTTCCGGATTTACAAAGAACAAGTTGAGATCGTACCATCTGGCTAACTCTTCGAACAACTCCGCCAGTCGACATTGCTTAAAGTTAAATTCCCCGTACCGCCAGGCAGCATAATCCATTGGATCCACTTCCCGGATGATCATAGAATCTTTCTCCCAAGAGACTTGTTGCCCGGGAGCCAGCCTCACCGTCTGTTTATCGTCCTTAACTTCAACGGAACCCTTCACCAGAGTGGTATGTTGATTCTCTTCAGGATACACCCTCATATTGAATTGAGTCCCCAATACCCGAACGTTCATCTTTTCCGAATTCACGATAAAAGGCTTTCCGTCTGCTTTTTTTACATCGAAAAAGCCCTCCCCCGTCAAAGTGACTTCACGCGTATCTCCCGTAAAAACGATCGGATAATAAAGCGAACTCTCCGAATTCAACCACACGACGGAACCATCGGATAAGGTCAGCACGTATTCGCCTCCTCGGGGTACCGTAATCCGATTATAGGTTCGTTTCGCCTCCCCTTCTACAATATCATACGCCAACATATTCCCGGAAAGTCCCCGAATAACCACCCCTTTCTCTTCCGTAACAGGCATAATTAAAGAGTCGCCAAGTACTATCTTTTTACCGTTGGACAACGTCAAAACAGCCTGTTTCTTACCGGGTACGACTACCGTATTATCCGAAGCCAGCTCCCTTCTTTCCTGATGATTCCACCATAAGATCCCCACCCCGAACAGAAGAATAAACACGGCAACGTATCGCAATCCTAACGAAACAGTTTGCTTTTTGCCTATTTTTTGATGAATCTTTTTCCACTCTTTCGCCAGAACAATTTTTCGTTCGCTCCCCACGGCATATATGGCGGATTTTATTCGTTCCAATTCATGATATTGTTTCTGATGTCCGGGTAAGGCATACCACTCCACGAACAAATTCTCCTCTTCCACGGAAAGAAGTTCGCCACACAACTTATCGTAAATAATTTCTTCTATTTCCTTTTTGGTTGTCATCTTCTATAAATCTGTTTCACATTTTTATATAGATGACAGGAATCTCTCCATATGGAGGGGCTCTAAAATGTTAAAATTTTATTTTTTTTTGAAGTAAGAAAAATAATATGGATTTCAATTTTTCTCCTGAGGTATTTTCCCTAATAAAAGCATAAGCTTTACGAATATGATCTTTAACCGTATTCACCATAACTCCTTGTTCTTGAGCAATCTCCGCGTAAGATTTAGACTCGACAATACTCAATTCCAGAATTTTCCGTCTTTTTTCAGGCAAACGTTCCAATAAGCGTTTTACGTTTTGAATCAGCTCCTCCGACTCTTCTTCACTCTCTTCTTCCACGTATGAACGCTGGTATTTATCCACGACCAAACTATGTTCCCGGTAATTCAGACAACGATTTCGCGTACTATTTCTTAAATATCCCTGCTCATTCTCCACTTTCTGCAAGGCTTTCCGATTTTCCCACAATTTAGTATAAAGCTCCTGTACAATATCCTTAGCGACCTCAAGATCACGCACGTAGTAGACAGCTACTCGCAATAAATCCCGATAATACAGATCAAAAAGAGTCTTAAACGCCACACGATCGCCCGCTTTTATTCTTTCAAACAAATCCATATTACTCTTTTTTTGATATTCTGTACACAAAAATTCATGCTTATTATCCTAAATCTACTCCAAAAGCCTTATTGGAGCGAACAAATATTTAATCCTAACAAACAAGTATTTAGGATCTCTCATTTATTGCGCTCGTGCCTGGAATCACTCTATTCTCCAACGGAGAATAAACATAATTTTATTGTATTCAAAAATAAGAATTTTTTATTACTATAAAAATCTTTATTTATTTTCTATCCGAAAGCTTTTTTACAGGCAACCTCAATACAGGCTATACTCCTGAATATTCCGCCCGATAGCCTGCATCAATTGATAATAGGTCACTTGATAATTCATCTTTTCCTGTTCGAATTGCAATTGAATGGCTGAAAGATTGGTCGCACTGGTCAATAACTCCAGATTTGTAATTGCCCCGGCAATATAATTGGTTTCAGCCTGCAAAAAGGCCTCCCGGGCTACTTGTATTTGCAATCGGGCCAGCTCCATTCTGGAGAGGGAAGCCTTTAATGTGTGGTAGAATGTAGTAATCTGATTTTTAATTTCGATCTCCATCAGACGGATCGCAGCCTCTTCCTGCACCAAACGAGAATGACTCAAAGCCTTTTCTCGTTTTCGGTTGCCTCCTTCATAAATCGGAATGCTTAACGTAGCCCCAACAGAATAATTTAATTTTAAACGATCCAAATGAGGATGAAAACCGTTTTTTCCTCCGGCCGTAGCTTTCAAGTCTAAAGACGGATTTGTAACCCTGCTACTGATTTTTTCTTCCTGAAAAGCGATCTCATACCGTTTTCGAGCCTCTCTGATTTCCGGTCGATTTTCCAGCCCTGTTGAGATCAATTCATCCAAAGACTCCGGGGGAAATGGAGAAATTTTCACCTCTTCCAGCACGACCCGGTCATCAATCAGCGTGTCCGCCAATAGAGAGAGATTCATATTTTGTGTGTATTTATTAGCCCGCAATGTAGCTAACTCCGATTCCGTTGAAGAGTATTTCACCTGAGTATTTAATACATCAAAATCCGTTACGGCTCCGGAAGCTTTTTTTACTTTTGTCTCATTCAAAAGACGGAGAATATCGGAAAGTTCATCCTGCTTTATCTGAATTGCTTTTCGAGCATAGCCTGTCAGGTAATAGGCCTGAATGGTCTGTAATGCCAAAGCTTGATACAATCCGTCCAACTGCAAACGGGCAAGCTCTTCCTGCAAACGAGCTGACTCGATTTTAGGACGATTCTTTCCAAAATCATACAAGACCTGAGAAAAGGAGAGACCGGCCTGATAACTATTTTTCATATCCAAATCAACCTCATGGCCGTCAAATTTCATCTTTGAAACCGGTGCTGTCCAAAGATACGAAGCCGAACCGGAAACCTGAGGCAAAAATACGGAACGGGCTTGTTCCACCTTCACTCTTGTACTCTTTAATACCTCCCAAGCCTGTTCCGTTGTCGGATAAGAAGCCAACACTCTTTGTACGACAAGAGTCAATTGCAATGTATCGTTTGGCTGTGCTTTCAAGGACAATACGCCTGCCCAAAAAATAAGAAGAGAGAATAAGCATTTCATATGATCCAGATTTTTAATTTTTCACTTTAAGAAGAAACACGGGGATAATCGCCAATAGAGTAATAACGAAGGCGATATAAAAAACATCGTTGATCCCGCTAATATAAGCTTCCATATCTATATGTTCCAATAAATACTGTTTGGCGTACGAAACGGCATTCGAATGGTTCAAACCTCCGGCAGAAGAAAAAAAACGAGTTAACCCGTCGATGACATCCGTGTACAATTGTCCCGTGTAAGCAATTGCTTCATGATAGCGCTCCGTATGGTAGGTCTGGCGTTGGCTCAACAAATGGCTGAACATGGCTACCCCAAAACTTCCTCCGATCTGCCGGATAATATTCGTAATACTCGATGCCTGTGCCATCTGTTCGTTTCGCATCATCTTTAGGGAAAGATTCAATAGAGGAGGATATAATATTCCTAAACCGACACCCCGAAGATAAAGGCTACTCATAATATACCATTTATCCGTTAAAAAAGAGAAAGAGTAATTCATGTAAAAACTGGCACACAGCAGAAGAAGCCCCAACACAATAATAATTTTCGGGTTAAACCGACGACTCAGGGCCCCGGCACTCGGAGAGGCTACCGCCTGAAGAAAGCCGACGGGCATGAAAAACATTCCGGTTTGATAAGCAGAATAGCCTAAGGAATTCTGCATATAAAGAGGTATTAAAAAAGTACTCCCGAACATCCCTATGCCAAAAATAAAAATAATCAGATTCGCAAATGAAAAATTGTGATCCCGAAATATCCGTAAGTTAACCAAGGGATGTTTTACGGTCAATTCCACGTAAAGAAAAAGGATAAAACTTACGACCGCGGTCCACATACAACCCAGGACCACGGGACTCGACCAGCCCTTCGTATTGGTACTCGATGTGACTTGAGAAAGTCCGTAAAGAAATACGGGCAGAAAAATTGCCGAGGTCAGGAAACCCCAAAAATCGAATTTCTCATGCGCTACGGTGTTACTCGGTTTTTGCACGATAAGAGTGAATATAATACTGAATATTCCGATCGGAACATTCACGTAAAAAATATAATTCCAATTCAAATTATCCACAAGATATCCTCCGATCAGAGGTCCGAAAGACACGGATGCCGCCGATGCTATCGCCCAGAATCCCAGGGCCATGCCCCGTTGATTCACGGGAAAAGCCGTCGTTACGATCGCCATGCCCGCCGGCATAAGCAATCCCCCGCCTATTCCCTGAAATACCCGCCAGAAAACCAACTCTTCTATTGCAGAAGAGTTTCCGCACATAAAAGACCCGAGAGTAAATACGATCAATGAAAAAATAAAAATATTTTTATACCCGAACCGATCGGATAACCAACCGGCAGCCGGCAAAATCGTCGCCATCGAAAGCATATATCCGGTTAATATCCATTCGGCCGAATTCATGGAAGCTCCTAAAGTTCCCATAATAACAGGCAAACCGGTATTTACCACCGTAGAGTCCAAAACAGCCATAAATGTAGTCAACATCACGTTGAACAACACAAGCCATTTATACCCCGAAGCATCCGCCACCCGATCCGTATCCATACATCTACTCTTTTATGATTTTTACCGTGGCAGACATGCCGGATACCAATTTTATCTGTTTTTTCTGAGCCTCATCCCCTTTTATCTTATCTATAGAGATTTTCAAAGGAATACGTTGTGTCACTTTCGTAAAATTACCGGAAGCATTGTTGGGTGGAACCAAAGCGAATTCAGAAGCGGTATTGTCACCGATGTAATAAATCTTTCCCTCAAAAGTCAACCCATCGTATGCATCCAACGTAAAAATTGCCGATTGTCCCACACGAATCTGTTTAAACTTGGTCTCTTCCAGGTAAACGGCCACCCATATCTCGTTTCCCCGGTTCAAGGTAAAAATAGTCTGTCCCGCCTCTATCATATCTCCGGGCAGGCTCCACCTTTTCCCGATAACCCCATCGGCTGGAGCTACGATCCGATAATATCCTAACTCAACCCGGGCCGACCGCAGAGCAGCATCCGTAGCCCGGATCGCCGACTCCACCGCCTTTATATCCGCCTTTATTCCGGCAAGACGATTCTGTGCGATCTCGGTTTGTAAATGTGCTGTTTTCCAATTCTGCTCTACCTCCTGAAATTTTTCCAACGGAATTACCCGGTTCTCATACTGCAATTTTGCCCGATTATAATTTTCGGTATTCCATTGCTCCGTAAGGCTTGCAACCTCCTCTTGTTTCTCCGCCGTTGCTAAATTTATCCGATCAGCCTCCAATTGAGCAAGCTGTTGTTCCCGCTGGGCTATCGTTTGTTGCAAACGGGCCTCCGCAATACTATCGTCCAACAAAGCCAAAAGCATTCCCGCCTTTACGGTATCCCCTTCCATCACATAAAGCTGACGAATCTCTCCCGATACCTGCGTGGATACATTTACCCGATAGGTATCCAGATTCGCATCGTCGGTACTGATATATTTACGGTAGTTAAGCCACCAGAGCAAAACGACAACGATAGCAATAACAATGAAAATAATTAAAAACACAATTTTCTTCCGCTCATTCTTGTGAATCGTAGATTGTAATGGCTCTGTCATAATCAAAATCTTTAAATTACAAATAAATAACCCGTCTGTCTCTATAAACGAAACAAACTTATTTCCGGTTTCGGAAGAAAGAATTTTTATAGAAGAAGAAAAAAATAACAACTACGACAAGGCCATCCCTTCTATCCTGTCCGGTTAATCTTTAATCTTTGTTACATACTTGACTTTCGCTTCGTTTTTTCGTAACTTAGCGGCGGATTAAATTAAAATAATATGTTCCCAAAAGATGAATTTAGAAAATATGCCACGAAACATAAAGGCATCAGCAGTTTGAATCTGGAACGGTTCGAATCTGCCACGGCAAGCTATATATCTCCGACCATCATCGAAGAGCGTCAATTAAATATCGCCACGATGGACGTTTTTTCCCGTTTGATGATGGACCGGATTATCTTTTTAGGTACACCTATCGATGACGATGTGGCTAATATCATTATGGCTCAACTTCTTTTTCTGGAATCCACGGATCCCGGAAAAGACATCCAGATCTATTTCAATACACCGGGAGGTTCCGTGTATGCCGGTTTGGGAATATACGACACCATGCAATATATAAAATGTGACGTGGCTACCATTTGTACCGGTATGGCCGCTTCCATGGGAGCGGTTCTTTTGACAGCCGGAACAAAAGGGAAACGTTCTGCATTACAACACTCGCGAGTGATGATCCATCAACCCATGGGAGGAGCCTCAGGACAGGCATCCGACATCGAAATTACAGCACGCGAAATTATTAAGTTGAAAAAAGAACTCTACACGATTATTGCCGACCATTCCGGAAATCCGTTTAAAAAAGTGGAAAAAGATTCCGATCGGGATTACTGGATGACCGCCGAAGAAGCTAAAAACTACGGTATGATCGATGTAGTATTAACCAGAGAAAAATAAATGATACAGGACAAATGTTCTTTTTGCGGAAGATCCAGGGATGAAGTGGATCTTCTTATATCAGGTGTGGACGGTTTTATCTGTGATATGTGTGCGACGCAAGCGTATGATATCGTACAGGAAGAACAAAAAAGCCATCCATCCTCGTTAAATCTGGATCAGATCGAGGTAAAAAAGCCGATCGAGATCAAAGAATTTATGGATCAATACGTGATCGGCCAGGATGAAGCTAAAAAGCACCTGGCAGTAGCCGTATATAATCATTACAAACGTCTGGCCCAAAAAGAGAACCAGGATGACGTCGAAATCGAAAAGTCGAACATCATTATGGTCGGCAGGACAGGAACGGGAAAAACCCTGTTAGCACGCACCATCGCTAAAATGCTACACGTGCCTTTCACCATCGTGGATGCCACGGTTCTGACGGAAGCCGGTTACGTGGGAGAAGATATCGAATCTATCCTGACCCGACTGTTGCAAGCTGCCGATTACGACGTGGAAGCCGCCGAAAAAGGGATCGTGTTTATTGACGAGATCGATAAAATTGCCCGTAAGGGAGATAATCCTTCCATCACCCGGGATGTTAGCGGAGAGGGAGTACAACAAGGGCTGTTAAAACTACTGGAAGGCTCGATCGTAAATGTCCCGCCCCAAGGAGGACGCAAACACCCGGAACAAAAATTGATACCGGTAAATACGAAAAATATTCTATTTATCTGCGGTGGGGCATTCGATGGTATTGAGAAAAAAATTGCCCAACGGATGAACACCCAGGTGGTAGGCTTTACTGCCAGCAAAGAGACGGAAACCATCGACCGGGACAATATGCTTCAATACATTGCCCCTCAAGATTTAAAATCATTCGGACTTATTCCGGAAATCATCGGGCGTCTACCGGTATTAACTTATTTGGAACCGTTAGACAGACAAGCTCTAAGGAATATCCTCACGGAACCCAAGAATGCCATTATCCGCCAATACGTGAAATTATTCGATCTGGATCATATACAATTGAATTTCGATGAAGAGGTATTTGAATACATTGTCGATAAAGCGATCGAATTCAAATTAGGAGCCCGCGGACTCCGTTCCATTTGTGAAGCGATTATGACAGACTTAATGTTCGAGATTCCTTCGCAGAAATGTGAAACCATCACGATCACCAAGGAGTATGCCGAAAGCAGGTTACAAAAATTAAGCGCCCAGAAACTTCGGGCTTAATCATAAAAAAACGGTCATTGACCGTTTTTTTACCTTCCTATCAGATCACGGATCACCACCGAGGCACAAAAACAACCGAAAGCAGGCGGCATATAAGAGATCGTTCCTACATTAGATTTTTTATTTTCACCCTCGCTTAGAACCACCGCTTCTGGATCGACCTCCTCCGGGGAAAACACGACCTTCACTCCTTTATATACGCCTAATTTATGTAATCTCTTTCTCAACATCCTCGCCAGATTACAATTATAGGATTTAGAAATATCCGCAATTCGTATTTGCGCAGGATCAAATTTTCCCCCGGCTCCCATCGAACTCACGATAGAATAACCGTTCTGCAAACTATGATATATCAAGAAAATTTTGGGTGCTAACGTGTCTATTGCATCCACAATATAATCATAGGGAGCCATCTTCAACACCTCTATCATCCGGTCGTCCCGAATATAATCATTAATAACATGTAATCGTATATCCGGGTTTATATCCCGAAAACGAGCTGCCATAACTTCGGCCTTAGGCTTACCCATATTACAATCTAAAGCGGGTAATTGACGATTCTTGTTGGTCTCTTCCACACAATCTCCATCAATAATAGTCATCTCCCCTATTCCCGCACGACATAACTGCTCCGCCGCATAGGCACCTACACCTCCTAACCCCGCGACCAAGACGTGAGCTTCCTGTAATCTTTTTAACGCCTCTTTTCCGACTAACAATTCCGTCCGGCTTAACCACTCTGTCATCATACCTTATATCTTAATCACTCTTTGATAATTATCCCAAATAACTCGTTTTAACTCTTCCTCCCCGATTCCTAATACAGAAGCCGCAGCTTCGTATATGGTCTCTATCCGTATCTCCCGATCATCACTCTCCAAAAAAAGCGCATATAACGGAATCTTCCTTAACAAACGAAATATGTTAGAATAAGGATTCAAAACCTGGGGACCCGCCGAAATATAAAAACCATGTTCTAATAATTGATTAAGAATCTGTTCATTATTATTAAAACCATGAATAATCCAAGGAATCGTTGTCTTCACCCCTTTATGTATTCTGATCAAATCGGAATAAGCCTTAACGCAATGAATAATTAAAGGTTTTTGTACACATTCCGCCAACTCGACCTGTCCCAACAACAGCGGAATTTGTTCCGAAAATAACACGGTAGACCTCCGATCCAAGCCACACTCTCCCATCGCAACCACCTCTTTTAACGCAATCATCCGCTTCAACTCCTCCAAAATTTCCTCCCGCTTTCTCGTGAGTTCTTTCATCGGATGCCAGCCCGCAGAATAGAAAAACTCGGTTCCCTCCGAACGGCTTTTCTCCAGTTCGGCTTTCAAATCGGCATAACACTCTCCGACGTCCAATATATTGACCCCGCCTCCTCCGCAATGCGTATGTATATTTACACAGGAAATCATTTTTCTTTGCTTGCAAGACAAACTCCTTTACACAAAGATATGAAAAAGGGAGACTACTTTGTCCCCTTATGACACATAATATTCAATATCGTCTTATCCGTCTCTTCCATTCCGGCCGTTCCGATCAACCCGACATTTCGAATCGTCTTTTCTATATCATCTTCTATGATTCCATCGTCATTGGTTCGGATTCCCCGCATAGCCAACAAAGCAGCCTGTACGGCTGCCGAAACTCCGGAATACACTTTTAAAGCGCATCCTTGCTTTGCCCCGTCACACATCATTCCCGTCAAATTGGAACACATCGTTTTTATAGCGTTCACTACCTGATCGTAATTTCCTCCCATCAGATAGGTTATGGCTGATGCCGCCCCGGTCCCGGCAATTAAAATACCGCAAAGAGCCGATAAATGCCCCATATAGGAGTGAATATGGGCTGCAATCAAATTACTCATAGCCAAAGCCCGCACCAACTGATCTCTGGAAGACCCGAATTTTTCAGCCGCAACAATGACCGGCATATATACCGTGATCCCCTGATTTCCGCTGCCGGAATTAGTCATCACGGGTTTCGGACACCCGTCCATACGAGCATCGGAAGCTGCTGTCGCCTGAATCAAGGCATTATTCAACAAATCATTTTCTAATAGCCCCCTATCGATATTTTCCTGCAAAGTTTTACCAATTTGCAGTCCGTACTCTTTTCTCAATCCCTCCGAGGCAATCTCCTTATTCATCTCGGCACCTTCCAATACAAATTCGATATCTTTCAACTCCACCTCATGGACAAAATCCCATATTCTTCTGACACTCAACTCAGGACAACTCTCTTTTGACAGTTTTGAAGCATCCACCCGATACTCTTTTTCAAAAATGACCTCCCCGTTTTTCTCCACATACACGATGTTCGTGTGGTCATTTACGATAATCACTTTTACCGTATCATCCCCTTTCCGGGCATCCACTTCCGCGTATAACTTATCGGGAGCATCTTCTTTCATGGAAACAATTACATTCGATACCAACTCCTTTGCAACTTGCAAATTATCTCCTTCGTTCACTTCTTTCAGTACCTCTAATCCATACCTACTTTTACCACAGACGGCACCTAAAGCGGCAGCTATCGACAAACCAACCATTCCCGTACCCGGAATTCCAACGCCCATTCCGTTCTTGTAAATATTCCCACTTACTTGCACCTCCAGATACTCGGGAATATCCCCTAAAACCTCTTTACATTTAGCACAAGCAAGAGCACAAGCCACGGGTTCCGTACATCCTAAGGCAGCTTTAGCTTCTTTTCTTAATATGTCAACAATTTGATTATTTGATACTTGAGTCATTCCATATAATTTTTACACGTGAACTTCAAACGATTCCCCCTATCCGTACAAAAATAATGTTATTTATCTATTTTTCTATCATTTCAATACAATTTATGCTATCTTTGTTCACTCCATGAAAGATCATGGTATCATGTTGTTACAACACGAACGATTAAATACATCTTATAAAAATGAGAGCACTTTTAGTCACAGTATTATTATTTATAGCGAATTACGGCTGGGGGCAAAACGACACGATCCCTTCTGTCGAAAAAGAGTTTGATTTCATACGTGAATTACTGGAACCCAATCGCTTGGGTGGAGTAAACATTCGAATTTCCGGCGATCCCAGGATCGAAAAATTAGTCAGGTTGAATATAACCAATAATAAAAAAGGATATTCGTTCAAAGGCTATCGAATTCAGATTCTATCTACAAGCTCCTCCAATTCGAACGTCGATAGTTTAAAAAAATACACGGAAAATTTCGAAAAGCTTTTTCCCGATATTCCGGCTTATTTACAATATTTTGATCCTGATTTCAAAATCAGAGTCGGCAACTTCCATTCCCGTCTGGAAGCAATCCCCGCGCTAAAACGTATCCGCAAAAAATACCCCAACAGTTATCCTGTAAAAACGGACATCTATTTAAAAGAATTGAATCGGGTACAAGAACAAGATACGATTTCCGCTCCTGATCCTTTGCTGCCGTTTAAACGGTAAGCAAAGCTTCAAGTTGTTTTATTTCGCTTGCAAAATTTATAGTAGGATGAATCCGGCTTACCTCTCGAATGGTAGCCAATAATTTTCGCACCATGGTTTGGTAATCGTCGGAAGCCACATCGAACGGACGGTGAGCCATTCCTTTATTTATTCGTCCTATCGTATTCATCACGCCCAAAACATCCGGACTAATATAGCTAAACAACAAACGCTCCCAAATATAATCGACGGTAAACGGCGTTAAATGAAGCATATCTTCCGCGTAAAAACGATAATCCCGCAACTCATCTAATACAATCTCGTAAGCGGGGAAATAATAAACCTGATCCACGGCTTCCCGTATCTGATCAATAGCCAGCAATAACGTCGCTTTACTCAACTGATTGCCGTCGGCTCCATCTTTCCAATGACGGATAGGACTAACGGTAAACATCACCCGCAAATCGGGATTCACCTCCCGTAACTGGTGGATCAACGAAACATACTCGTTCACGATATCCCCGATACCCAGTCGGTAACGCTCGAACTCCTTGGCGGGAATTTTATGACAATTCGACACTACCGTCCCTGTTTTTATATATTTATAGACCCAAGACGTACCCCATGTTATGACTAATAAATCCGTTCTTCTCAAGTTCTCACAAGCTTGTTCGAGCCTTCCGTTTATCCGGTCCAGAAGCGTCTGAAGTTCTTTATCCGAAAAACAACTATGATGACAAAGGCTTATCCATTTCCCATTCTCTTGTAACAAATCCTTTTCTTGAAATTTTTTCTTATCTAACATCAGGTGAAGTACATTGGCCACCGAATAGGGATTATACACGATACCACAAGGATTCACATCCACATCAAATTTATAATATGTAAACTTATTGCCCATATTCTCGGCAAAGCAAGATCCCAACAGCATCAGTTTAGAACGGTAGTCAATCAAAAAATCGGGAGGGGTAATATTCACCTTCGTCTGTAAATTCATATCCGTTTGTTTTAATTTTAAACTCTTTTAGCTTTCCTACAAAAATACGGAAGATTTACTTTTTTTGTACCGACAATCTCCATCTATTTTATATTTTTGTACAAAATATCTACGTATGGGAATCATCACCATGTTTATGATTGCCGTTGGTCTTGCGATGGATAGTCTCGCCGTAAGCATCAGCGGAGGGATTTTTATGAAGCCGTTTTGCCTGAAACAAACCATGAAGTTAGCCTTAACCATGGGGATCTTTCAAGGAGGAATGACCCTATTAGGTTGGGCCCTGGGGGTCAGTTTCAGTTCATACATTACAGCATACGACCATTGGGTCGCTTTTATTTTATTGTCTTTTTTGGGAGGCAAAATGATTTACGAATCTTTTCAGGAAGAGACCAGTTCTTTCGCCTCTTTGTCGAATAAAACATTATTAACCTTAGGAGTGGCAACCAGTATCGATGCACTTGCCGTCGGAATAAGTATGGCCTTTTTAAAAGTCAGTATATATCTCCCCTCGTTTATTATCGGTTTCACAACATTCATTTTATCCCTTGCCGGAGTTTGTTTCGGTTATCGCTTCGGCAAAATAAAAGGAATCAACGTGGAATTACTCGGGGGAATCATCCTGATTGCCATAGGGACAAAGATTCTTATCGAACATTGCTCCGAATAATTTTCTCTATACCTTTCAATATACCGCATATTTCTTTATCTTTGTAACCACATATCTATGGGGCAGACCTGGATTTGACAGCATGATGAATAGGTATGTAAGCATGTCGGGCGTAGTGAAGCCGGCCCGTTAATCCCGGACGCAAAATTTTAATTGGCGAAAGAAATTACGCTCTTGCTGCCTAATCGAATCACAGTAGATTGAGGCTTAATCTCCGCTCAAGGATAGTGGAGACAAGACATCCCGCCGGAGGATCCACCTTGTTCCAACCGGCATTCGGGGTGCAGGCAATACAAGGTTAGCCGATGTCACGCTTCGAGGCGTAGGTGAAATTCAGAAGCTAAGGTGCAGTTTGGGTGCTTTTTTCCGGGCTGCATTCGAAAACCAATAAAAAGCTAAGCATGTAGAAAGCATATTGATTCCGTGTTTGGACCAGGGTTCGATTCCCTGCTGCTCCACGAAGTTCTTTAAAATTATTGAAAATCAACAACTTACAACGGACACTTAATTTATTAAAATGTCCGTTGTCGAGTTCATTTAACGTTACGAGTTAAAAGCAAACACGTTACGAAGATTTTCAACGGACAAGTTGCGGACAAAATGGACAGTTGATTTCATACTACTCTGATTTTTAAGTTGGGGAATTTAAAACAGACAAAATGAAACAACGAGAAGTTATTGCAACAATACCCAAATTATGCGAAGGTAAGGAATGGTACGTTTACTTTTCTGTTCGTAATCCGCGAACCGGGCGCATGGAAAGGCAAAAGATTCGAAGAGGTTTTAACGAATTGAAAACCTATGCCCAAAAAAGAGAACATGGACAGAAATTAATCAATCAATATTCAGAATTACTGAAAAACGGCTGGACTCCCTGGTCTGATTCTGATAAAATTTATGAGGATCAGATCCAATACAAGAATGAATCGGAAATTTTTGGATATTTAAAAAGAAGTAATAACTGTACCCGGAAATTATCTTCAGAGTTCCTTTTATACAAACAGGGTGCCTTAAAAGAAAAAACATATTCTTCGTATCAAAGCAAAATGCGAATTTTCACTTTATGGTTAGAAAAAAACGGTTTTGGTAAATATGACATAACGGCAATTAATAATAAAATTATATTGAACTTCTTCGATTACATTATAAATACACGAAATCTTGATAAAGTAACAGTAACAACATACAAAATAAAAATTAAAGCTTTCTTCGATTTCTTAATCAGAAAAAAGTATATTAATAATAATCCCGTTTACGATATTCCAGCAGCAAGAAAAAAAGTGGATGCAGCTCCAAAACCCATCACTCCAGATGATTTAAAAAAACTACTCGTTTGTATACAAAAAGATGATCCTCAATTATATCTCGCTTGCATGATGCAGTACTACTGCGCAATTCGCCCCGGCACTGAGTTAAGATTACTAAAAATCAAACACATCGATTTTTATTCTGGAAAAATAACAATAAACATAATCGATAGTAAAGCTCCACGACAAGATGTTATCCAAATTCCACGACAATTACACGAACTAATAACAACGGTATATCAGCTACAAAATTTTAATAAAGAATTCTTCATTTTTGGACGTAAAGGCATACCGGGATATGAAGAACTCGGGAAAAACACATTGCGCAATCGGTTCAATAAATTTCGTGATAAACTAAAACTAAGCAAAGAATATAAATTTTACAGCTTTAAACACACCGGAGCGGGACTTCTACTTGATTCTGGAGTGACATTTAAGGACCTAATGGACCATCTTCGGCATCACGACATCGAAAGCACATACCATTACATCAGAAAATATAAGGGAAATACTAACGAAAAAATAAGAAATCATTTTCCGGATCCATTTTCAATCTAAAAAAAGAGGAGCGTTTAAACGCACCTAAATCCAAAATATACTATAACTACAAAAATCTACGAACAATTTTCCAAAAGGATGGGGCTGAACACGCCGCCAAAACAAGTACGATCCACCACATTATATCAGGTATTCTATTTTTAATAACTTCTACCGGGTAAGGAACTTGTATTTCTTTTTGTTTAAATTTTAGCAGCGAATCGTATTTAGCTTTTAAACATGAATAATCCCTTGTAAGTTCTTTGTAAGAATCACGATACCGGTAAAGTTCAGTACGCAACACGTTACCTTTATCATCAACGATTATAACAGTAGAATCTTTCAAAACGATCGAATCCTTAATGCTCGCTTTTTCTTTTATTACAACGGAATCCCTCTTTATAACCGAATCTCTTGTTATAACGTTATTCTCAACCGGGATATATTTTACCCGACCGCAGGCAACAAAGAGTAAACAAATGCAGAATAATAACAAGTAATTTTTCATAATCCTATCCAAAATAATTTATCTTTTTACCGTTCAAATAGTCATAAATATCCAGATGTACCCAACTCACGCCACGCTCTATGCGTATTGGATAAGGCAACAAACACATATTTGCAGCTATTTTTGTTCGTACCTCCTCGGCTGTCATTCCTTTTACTTCAAAATCAACTCCGGCTCCATTACAATGCGCAGATAGATATATCTCTCCTCTTTCTGTTTTATCTTTAACCAGTTTACAGATATTACACCTTAATCCTCGTTGCGAAGACGACCCTCCCGAATCCCAGTTATTCACATATACTGGAACTTTAAGAATATCTCTCCGGACAATTAGAAGAGTAAGGAGCAATTCGGTATCTAAGAATTGCCAACTATTTTCTACAAATTTTCTATAAGTATGTGGGCAAACAAGCTCCCGGATATCAAAGAACCGTTTTAGTTCATTAATTATATCACTTCGATTCATCCGAAACCTCCTTTCCCAAATAATTATTCAAACCCGGAATTTTTTTTGCGAATTCGATACTCAAAACATCATACAGGAAAGCTATTGCTCTACTATTCGGAAATAATAATTTCAAATTACGAAGCATGTTCACCCCGTAAAAATAAAACACGGAATAACTCACGAAACTAACACATTGCAAAGCTCCATCTATATTACCTTTCTGCTTACCAATAAAAAAGATAGCACAAACAAGCAAAAAGAATATCGTCGCCTCGGAAACACAGCGAAAGGCTTTTTTAAATTTAAATTCCTCGTCATTCACAATTATTGCGGCTAACAAACCAAAACAAAAGTTCAACAAAAAAATTACTAACATAGAAATCAAATCTCCCGATATTGGGTTTAAATATGCCATAAGCCCCGTGAAAACACAAACAACTAACGCTTTAAAATTTTCCATTTTGCACCTCCTTATCTTAAATTTATACTTTACCGCGATACTTTAAGAATGCAAGGAATCTTCGTGAATTAAGATAAAGAAGGTTATTTTCATTCCTATACGCTTCCTTCTCGAAACTTATGTTTTCATAAGCGATTTTGGCATCACGAGAGATAATTAAGCGCATAATAAATTCTATTCCATATAGGATATAATAAAGAATAGGAACAAAAAACAGGAACCACCACGAGAAATAATCAGTTACATGCAATAACAGACACACAACAATACCCAAGATTATACACTCGATCCATTGCCGAACATGAATCCGTTCATGATAAATTTCTTCCGTGTTTAAATAATCCTCCTTTGTAAAACAAAAACCCAATAGCATAATACGATTACATCTCGAAACTAAAATATTTTTAGCCAACCAATTGTTGTAAAACACTTTCATATCTTTATAATTTTAAAAGTTCAATAAAGTTTATACCAAAATATTTCGACTTCTCGGACCAGATTTTGATTAACAACTTACCATCAGTCACGGCAATATTTGTAAATTCAAACCAATTCACCGAGTTGTTCGTTAGCGAGAAAGCCGGAGTCGGCAGGGTTTGCTCCACGCCGTTTATCGCGACATGACCGTTCGCGCTCGATTCGTCCCTTGAAGTAGAAGATAAAATTTTAATTCGATAAGTTCCGTTAGGAACTTTAAGCCCATACACGGGATAAGTTGTTCCGTTATACTTGTAAGCGTGTTGATAGAATTTAAAATACTCTATATCGTACGGTAAACCGGTAACTCCTGTCAGATCAGGCCCGAAATTTTGAGTAAAATTTTGGTACGCTTCCCCGGTAGCGGCGGCCCTCTCCTCTTTTGTCATGATTGAAAAATCGGTAAGAAGATTCCCTCCTGAATCGTACAATTCTGTTTGTCCTCCCACGGTGACCCCGTTCACGTTACCGGCGTTAATCGTTTTTCCTGTAACGGAATCCGCTTCGCATGTTCCGCCTCCAACTAACGTGTTTCGCATAGCGATGAGAATTTCAACACTCCCTATAACCGAACCAGCTGGTTTAACCTGAACGGATTTTGTGGCGACAACGGCAGAGTTCGCAAGAGAACGAGCCGTTATGGTTACATTTCCTTCCGCGACACCTCGAACGAGTCCCGTGTTATCTATCGTTGCGAATGCGATATTAGAAGAACTCCAAACTATTTCTCTCTGGGTCGTGTCGGTGGGGGTGTAGGCTACAGACAGTTGCAAGTCTTCCCCTGTCTTCACGTTTGCATTTCCGGTTATGTTTAGAGCCGTCACTGGAACTTCACCTGCAGGAGTTTCTATGTACTCGATTGTATCGGACACGATAGAACTTTCCCCGATGGAATTTTTAACCTGGACATATACAGTTTTAATCCCGAATCCGGATGAAAGAGAGTAGGAAATGTTCCCGGTATACGTTATCCAGTTTGCCGTTGACAAATCCGCCATTTCGCCTATCCTGTAATGCGATGGTGTTCCTGTTAAAGCTAATGTCATCGTAACGTTCTGATTCATTGTCGTGGGATTTCCGGCGTTAATCATGGCAGATGTTAGAGCAACCGGATCCGGTTGTTTATTTATCCGGTTTAAAAACGATTCCTTTAATTCCGGCTTAAGCTGATTAACGAAATACAGGGCGTTTGTTTTATCCCAGTTGTCCTGGCTTCCTTCAAATTTGGCCGTAAATTCTTCGGCATATTGAAGTAGGTTAGAATTACAGTTAAGATTTAACAATAATTTCCCGGCGTTGATAGCGTGAGAAACACCCTTTACAACATCATTAACAACGATATTCACGATATTAGAAACATTTGTTATTCCGGACAATAATAGACTGAAATCCGGGTAATAAAAATACTGTCCGGAGGGAATATACATGTCTAAATGTAACGTGCTGCCCGTTACAGATTTTCGTATAACGGAATTTGTTCGAATGTAATAGTACTCGTAAAATTCGTCCGGGGTGCAAAACCAAACGGAATCGTCCCCGTCTTTACCGTACATGTCGTTCATCCATTTTAACCATTCGACCCAATCCGTATTTGTTCTATGTGCTCCAACGGTACACCACTTACGAGCCTCTAAAGCGGCATTACGAATCCCTGTAACGTAAGTTTTTAAAGTCGGTATGTCAGCCGGGAACAAGCGATGTATATTTTTCTTGTATAGACTTCCCGCGAAAGTAGCCGGAAAAAATTGATTGTCGGCATTTCCACCTTCCGAAAGTACAAGTAAAAAAGGATCAAATCGTTTTGCCGCCTCGACATAATTATCATTCCCGTCAGGCCTATACATAATTTTCATCCCCCGATTTGCTAAACGATTTATACATGTCGTTTCGTCTTCCTCGTAGCCACTCATAATGTTGCTAATCGAATTTATATCCCACTTGTCGGCATTTATGTTATGTTGTCCAACACTACAACCAAACTTTAGCATCGGCTTGATATCATCCCAAACCATTGCGGGCTGCATGAAACGATATTTGTTGGTCGTGTTTCCCTGGTCTACAACAATTTTCGTGTCCATGTTCGGAACCCCGTTTTTTCCCACGTTTGGCCAAATAGCAATAGCATGGGCGAACCTTCGCTCGTTTCCGGCTCCGTCCGTGTAGCCTAACGTTTTTCCCGTCCGGGGTAGAGCGGATTGAGGAAAATCGTTTGCAGCTGCTTGGGCTGCATGGTAGAAGTCTTCCGTGCAGACGGGTAAATCGTTTATAGCCGCAAAAGTGGCACAGTAAGAACTTGCATTCGCGTCGTCCGTGATCAATGAGACAAGCATGCTTTTGTTATATTTCAACTTTGGAAATTCGACCTGAACCGCGTTAGGATCCACGCCCCCGGCAAGTTCAATATCTACCGAAACTCGTTCCCCGAAGTATTTAACGTACTCTATTAATACCGTGGCGTTTAAGTCCAGAGTAGTTGTCTCCTTGCATTTTATAACAATCCTTGTCGAGAAATCAGGGGCGACAAATACTTTAACAACATCGTATAGATTGTAAAAGAATTCCGAATCGATCTTCGTGTTAGTGCTTACTACAAAGGCCGAGATATTTAAATACATGTTGTTACCGAGAGGTTCGGTAGACAGAATAAACTCTTTTGTGGCCCCGGTATTTTTTGGTAAACTCGAAATTTTTGCGGTCCGTTGAAAAATTTGGGAATCGATAATCCCGGCCTCGTTCGAGTATCCCAGACGCCCGATTCGTTTTTCTTTAGTAGAAATAACGAGAGGATTCGTTATAGCATCTTGCACCTCGGCGGCGACGAGATTCTTTATCGTCCCTTTTAATTTTTCTGTTTCGTTCGTTACATATTGTTCTAACGCAGGGATTCGATCGTTAACGTTATTTTCAACGTACGTTTTCCAAACCGACATGGGGACAATATATGTTTTACCGTTTATAACCGCTAAAACCTTTTCTTCTCCTGTTACGGGAGAAGATGATACCGGTAAATCTGGAATTCTTATTTCTGGCATAAATTATCAATTTTATAAAAAAGACTTTTATTTAACCCGGTTACGCATTTTTGCTCGTCCGCGAAACGTATAACAACATTCTTTAATGTCGTCGATTCGATGTCAACAAGCTCGATTTCTTTCTCGAAATCTTTTTCCTTGTTATAAAGTTTTCCTTTTTTGTAAATATCTGCCTGTTGTATTTCCAGATTGGAAAATTCGATTTTAGGGAGAAGATTATCTAAAACTTTACGTTCCTGCAATCCAGATTCTCCAACTTCTAAAATTTTTAAGAGATTAATTCTCTCCATCACGTTCAATTTTAATTTTTCCATGATATTCATTTTTTATTTTTTGTAAAATATTTTTCTATACTGGTTATTACCGACATGTTGTATAATTAAAAATGAATCGGCATTTGTTAGTTCATAAGCACTACTTCCAGCATAAACTACCGGGTTACTCGAGTCAAGATTCGAGAAGAAATAAACGTGTCCTTCTTTTACTCCAGCGTTAGGAACGTAATAGTTTCTTGATCCCGAATCTCCCAATCCAAGTTGAAAATAAACCACGGAAACATCCTTTGGTATTGGCCGACTATCATTTATTATCGCAGAATAGCCAAGCGAGAGGATATCCGTTTTAAGCCCCCCGATCGCGCGCATTCCGAAATGTCTACTTTCGTCTATATTAAAGCAGGATCCCCCGATTCCAACAATGCCAGCCACGTCTGTTGTCCGTCCCGTGAAAAGTGCTTCCCCTATAATTGTTCCGTACACGGGAGAAGTGATACAAGCATCTGCAGAAACAACTTGTTCCGGATTGTTTGAAAATATCTTGATACAATTAGGTTTGATACCGCACTCGCTTATTATAGAAGAGGACCCCGCGGGATTCTTTATTTTTAATATTCCTTCCTGTATTTCGAGGATTCCAATCGTTCCGGAAAGAGCGTCTATGCTCCCCCGAAATGACCCATCCTCGGCAACCATTCTGCCATCGATATCGACCAAGAATTTTCCGTTATTAATATTGAAAACCTCCCCGACGGTACCAAAAAAATCGACCTGCATTCCGGCTTTATTACGAATTATAGTGTTCCCGTTTATCTCGATTCGATCGGCATCGAGACGAAGTTTCGAGCCGTTAAGGGTTTCTGCCGAGGCATTAATGGAGGCAATTATATTGTCTTTTTTTACAGTTAAATCCAGTTCGGCAGTTGCATTCGTTACTCGTTGCGAAATGGACGATATCGACACCGTGACACTATCCGAGAAAGCATCGTATTCTGTTTTAGAGACAGTTAATCTTAAGCTTGCTTCAGTATTCGAAACTCGTTGAATTATAGAAGAAATACTTTCAGAAGCGATCTGAGAGAAAGAATTAAAATCTGTTTGCGAAACGGTAAGGTTTAACACACTCTCGGCATTCGATACCCGCTGTGAGATAGAAGCAACACTCTCGGATATCTTTTTGTTAAAAACATCGTATTCACCCCTCGAAACAGTTAAATTTACCGCTGCTTCCGCTTCTGTAACCCTCGTGGAAATCTCTACAAGGGAAACACTAATTCCGTCGATCTCGCTTTTAACGTTTTTGCCATTACGAAGATAAAAGTCCCCGACCAAATAGACATTTTCCCCGTATAAACCGGCCCCGGACATTCTTCCTACAACGGGAGAGATAAGACCGCTTAAATCGCCCATTTGCACCCGGATATTTTCGAAAGCGATATCTTTTCCAGTTACATTATCGAGCACCCGGATATACTTGTTAATTCCGTCAGCATAGATTGATCCCTGACGTGTCGTGTCGGTCGTGTTACCTTGCCGTGCAAGGGTCATAAATCTTTTGGGGCCGCCCGGAACATTAACGAGCAAGTAATCGCCATTCTCCGTCACGTATAAATTTCCCTCCGGATCCGCCAAACTAGCTTCCGATTCTCCAGCATAGATCGATCTTAAATACACGTTCCCGGCATCGATACTCTCGACCTCGAAGAATACCGAATCGAACCCGTTTGCGGTATCGAAATTTCCCCGTAGCACGTCCCCGGCTCGAAAAGGAACTTCGATAATATCCTTTTCTTGTTTAAGCGTTACCCGGAAAAGATTACCGGAAACAGATTCTACACTATCTATTACCCCGCCTGCCGAGAACCAAAATTCGTCCGACATTATAAGGATTTTATTTTTAATAATTTCAGGCGTGTAGAGATATTCCCTAAGGCGTAAACCGGTTAGTTCGCCATAACCATTTTCGAACTTAAATCCAGATCCTAACAACCCGGATGAAAAGTCTGGAGAAGATATCGATGGCGTGTATAAATCTTCTTTAACCCTTACAATATTAAAACTAACATCATCCCCGGTTCTAAGTGGCTGATCTATATAATCTGTAAATCTTTTGCCATTCCACAAAACCGAGTCCTCTGCTTTATCAGCGTAACCGGCAGAGATTTTTTTATCAAGAAATTTTAAATATAAATCTTCACGTACGAGTTCTGTTTTTTTCCAGTAGTTTGTTAGGTCGATTACCGTCTCTATATTATCAATAGCATACCCTAAAACATACCGAGTTATTGCATCGACGGAAATTCGACGCCAAGTATTTTCGAAGGCATACTGAACTGGTAATACAAGATCGTCAGCTATCGCGGCAAGAGGAAACTCGTTCAGCCGGGGGGCTAAAAAAAAAAGTTCGTCAGCAACGGGGAATTCTAACAGTTCAGGAAGAGGTTCCCGGTTCCGTATAATATTATTATATTTTGTCTCTTTAGCGTACCGGAACTCGAACTCGTAAGCGTTAAGATTATCCGTTTCAAATTTATTTTCCGATTCTTCTATAAAAATTCTTCGGGCTGAATCCGCCACGTGGAAACGTTGCGGAGAAACAAAAAAATCACGTAGCCACTCGGCGTAATCTTTAGAAGGCAAAAATCCCGTGTTTTGCATATAGACGCAAGACATATCTATATCGCTATCCGTCGTCTCGTCTTTTATCGTGCTTAGATTACCTTCCGTTTTTAAAATGGCAGAAAATAACCCGGAAAACAAAACCGTATCAATTCCCCCGACTGAGTTCTGAAATAAATAAATTTGCTGATTATCTTGTTTAGGAGACAGCACGTAACGTTGTATATAGCTTAACCGGTTTCCGGCCGGATCTTCCACCCAAACATCGTAGTATAGAACTTGTTTAGAAAAATAACCATTTACGATACCCCAATTGAGATTAAAGGTGTAAAATTTAGAACCCTCCAGAACAATTGTATGAATATCGGATGTTTTGTCAGAAAAATAACCTTTTATCTTTAAATTACCGGACGATTGAGTATAGTAAGACAAAAACTCGGGCAGAGTGGAAGTCAAAAATTTTTGTTGTGGCTGCCATGTCAAAAAGTTACTCTTAAGAAAAACAGGAGAAGATTCTAAGGCAGAAAATCCCCCCTTTATGACGGTAAAAGTTATTGTTTGTGTATCAACCAGAGCGGAAAATGTTTTAACCGCATTCGTTTGCTCATAAGTGACAATATCAAAATTCGGTATGGAAATCTTCAACAATTCATCAATTACCAATTTCACCGGTATTTCTACTTTTCCGCCAATAGGTTCATAGTTTTCTCTTAAAATCTCGACAGCATCGCACGTTAAAACAAATTCAACGCTTTCAGTTAATCCCGAAAGAATAAAATTTTTAACGTTTCCAGATAGGCTTAATGATTCCGGCTGCTGTATAATCTCCATAGTTCAATTTTTCCGAAAAGTAATAGACGAGTACACGATTATAAAGGACAAACTATAACGGATAACCACGATACACGAACTCCACGACATTATCTTTGCCGAGTTTTATCTCGACCTCTTTCGTTACATATTTTTGCCCCGATATCACGACTGCACGACACAGTAGATCCTTAACGCTTCTTATGTACTCGATTTTCCTTTGTACCTTAATTTCGTGCAAAATCCGACTTTTAACAAGAAAGTTAACTTTGTCTCTATGTAGCGTCGAAAGACCACGCACCCAAGTTAAATTAATAGGAGTAGATTCATCCCACTCCGGCTCGGGTGACATGTACGGCTCCGTGCTTGCCGGCAAACCATTTCTTTTATAATAACCTCGATATACCGCGAGACGGAATTCCGAAACAACACTTTTATCAAAAAGCGGGTAGACGTTCACGTTACTATAATTTATAATCGCGATATTGTTCTGGTTCGCTCCTCGATTAATTCCATCATGAATGGTATTAACAGGAGTAGAAATGCAATCAATTTGTTTAAAATCTCCTTCCCCCACCTCCCATTCAAGCGAACTTTTAATACTATCGAGTGTCGAATCCGAAATGTCTTTATCTTTAAACCTGTAACCCGTTTTATTATCATCATCGAATTTTTTATCAACACCATCCTCGACAAGAATAGAAAAAGGTTCGCCTGTTAAGATGCTATTAAAATTCTCTATCGATATCTCTTTCCGGTTTACATCTACCCAGAAGACGAGATTAAACTTTTTTTCAATATCGGCGAAAAAGTCCTTCACGGAAATGTAAGGTAAACAATGTCTAAAATTAAACAGTCTGGGTTTCGGGTTCATGCCTGATCTGTTTACTATAAGTATATCTTGAAAACCTTCTATATAATTTAAACAATTCTTTCCAACACGATAACCGAACCACTTTATTAGTTCTTCTATAACAAATTTTAGTCGCATAAACGGGAGATACACGCATGTTTTACCATCAAGTACAAAGGAAAATTGTTTTGTATTTATATTATATGGATTAAATACCTTCTGAAATAAAGC
This sequence comes from uncultured Sanguibacteroides sp., assembly GCF_900543425.1. GTDB lineage: Bacteria > Bacteroidota > Bacteroidia > Bacteroidales > Marinifilaceae > Gabonibacter. Next base: position 67,413 of record NZ_UQRQ01000009.1, read on the forward strand.
CTCGGCAGGCGGCAATAACGTCGTTTCAGTAAAGTTTTCATCAAAAAGCGGGCAGGTAACGTAATTTTTCTCTCCCTGCAGGGATCTGTTCATAGCCATTACCGCCTCGGTCTCGTTCGCGAAATCCTCGGAACCTATATTACAATCACGGACCATTATGTTAGTCGCTTTTCGCCAAAACGACATCTTAGCGGTACTGATATACAATTCGACCTCCTTCGATGTTATATCTGTTATTGTTGCGAATCCTCTAAGAAGCTCGTAAGGACCGAATAACACGACAGAGGGGAACTCGGGATTAAAAGAATTCTGCACGATCCGATCAATATCCCCGAATATATTTCTATTTACCTTTAACGGGATCGTGAACGGGTACGTTACATCATCGTTTTTATCTTCCAATAAGCTATTTTGGAATTTTAAAACCAATTCTACATCGAGAGGCAACGCAACATCCAAACCCGAAATGACAACACGCAAATTCATCTTCCTATACTTGTATTTTTATCGTACATATTCGATTTATCTAACTTTTCTTTAAATCCCCCGGACCCATACCATTTAAAAACGATCTCTTTGTTCGCGAGAATTTTCATCATCCGGATATTCTCTTGAAGAAGTTGTCTAATCTCCGGATCCGAACCGACCACCATGATATCAGAAGAAACCGAAGACGTTGCTGTCGGATATTTCCCATCATCATATTGCGGGACCCGGCCGTGAGATATATCCATAATACTCTTGTATATCAGCGGGTAATCAAAAATAAGTTTTCGTGTTGTGGCTCCATCCACCACCATTTCCGGTTCCTTTTCCGAAAACAATCCTAATGTCGCTTTCTCGTACACCCCGGTTTTCAAATTGTCCCCGGCATATTCTGCCTGGTACAACCTCCCATCATCATCACCGACAACCGGGTATTTACCTTTCGCATACTGTGCTGCCTGAATTGTCGCAATCTGAACCGCACCCATTGCAGCAACCAAAGCGGCCATAATAGGACCGACAATCGGACCTAACTCCCACGCTTTTGCAATACCAACTGCCGTACTTAAAATTGTAGAAAAAAGTGCTTGTTTCCTCTCCCTTTCTGCCTGCTTTTGTTGTAATTCCTCCCTCTTGGTATCTAAATCCGCATCCAACTGAGACACTCGAGCATTGTATTGTTCCTGTGAAATCTGTCCCGAATCCAACTGGGCATTAAGAGCAGCCTTTTCTTTTTTTGTTTTCGTCTCGTATTGTTTCAGTTCCTTCTTTCCCTGCTCATTCCGGAGTTTATTGTAAGTGTCCCAAGCATTAGAAAGAGCATTTGCGGCAAACTCCAAATCATTTATTCCTATCTTGCCTTTTTCTAAGTTAGAAAAAAACTCTTCCCATTTACTTGAAGTCATACCAAGCAAATCAAAATCCGTTCGCCCCGAAGCCGTCAAGTCTTTAACCTCGACACCCATTTCTGCCAAAGTAGCTTTCAGCGTATCTATACGTCTTTGAAGCTGCAATTTCTCTTCATCGGTAAGTATTTTTTTACCAAGATCAAATTCTTTTTCTCCTAAATCAACAAAAATACCGGACACGAGGTCCATCATCTCATTCACCTGACTTTCAGTTAGAGCAATCGCTTCAAGTTGATACCGTTTTTGCAACTCTTTTCTTTGAAATAAGGTTCCGGAAAAATTCGACAGTTCCTCGTTTTGCTGCACCTTCAACTGTGCCATCTCGATCGAATGTGCTGTCTCAAGATTCTTTATTTTGATATTAACCTCCTTCATGTAATCATCAGATCGCTTCTTTCGTGTATCCTTGTCGATTTTTTTCAAATTTTCCTGATGTTCCTTCTCCATGATCTCAAGAGCCTTCAACTCCTTATCGGTTAGTTTTTCCCTATTCTTCCCGTATATCCCGGCCTGACGTAACCGGTTATTGAAAGCTTTATTCTCTTTAAACACGGCAGATTCAGCGGAAGCAAGTACCGTATCCACGTATTCTTTTTGAGTACTCGTTTCTACTTTTTTCTGTTTTGTCGCAATCTCTACCATTTTATCTGCAATCTGTCCCCGAAGTTTTACCCGATCTGCTTCCGTTTGAGCCTCGTTTGCCAACCGGTAGCGAAGATGCTCCAACTCTAATTTATCAAGCTGCTCCTCGTATGCTTTTTTATCAATCAACTGCTTCGCATATTTTTCTTTCAGCAACACAATCTCTTCATCAAGATTCCGAGGCTTTACTTCTTTAGTATTTCCACCGCCTTTCCCACCACTTTTATCAACAGGGGAAGTAAAAAGTTCTTTTATTCGAGCCATCTCCTGCTCGTAAATTTTTCTAGCGTCCCGAATCTCCTTTATACCATCCTCTAACCCGGCAGTTTTAATCACAAGTTTCATATGCTCAGAAAATTCGCCACCACTATCCAATTGTTTACGTAATTCTTCAAAAGCCCCCTCCGGATTCAAGTATCTAGCCTGATGCGATAAAGCCCTTTTAATCTTCTCAAGATTTTTCAATTCTGTATCAATAAGAGATTCCACTGCTTTTTCCCTCGCTTGAGACAAAGCCTTATCCATTGCCGCATCCTTTATCGACTTCGACAATGCCCTATAAGCTTTCTCTGCATCATCCAATGTACTTATTTCTAAATTCAGATTTTCCAGATATCCCCCGTATTTATCCGTTATTTCCCTCCGGGCACGTTCCCACTCTTTTGTTCCCTCTTTCGCATTCTGGAGATTTCCAAACAAATCATCCAGCGTCCTCTGTTCCATTGCAACTTCCTTGTTAAACTCCTTCTCTATAGCGATAATCCTCTCCATAGACTTTTGCCACTCCGTCTTTCTCTTCACTAAAGTAGCAATAGCGAATCCCAAAGCCACGATTCCGGCAATAAGTAAAGCATAAGGATTCGTCCCAATTACCCGGTTAAAGGCTTTCCAGGCTATCATTGCCCTTTGTACTTTCCCGATAAGTAACGCCTGTGCCGCAATGAGCAAATACGTTGCAGCTGTCTTTGCTTTCGTCCAAAAAACGGATAACTCATCAAGAATAATCTTCGCCGATATCGCCGTACCCTCCGCCTTCGTCCACTTTACAGACAACTTTTGAACCGCTAAATAAGAAAGATAAATCACAGTTAATTTCACAAGCGTTGAGCCATATTTCGAGAAGAACGACAACAAGGCTCCCAACACTTTCACCAAAATACTCATCGCATTCATCCCGCTAATCATCAACGGTTGCAATTTCTCTCCAAGGAGTTTTATTCTCTCGTTCAACTGATTCTTCGCTTTCTCTCTTATCGCTGCCAGGTTATTATTTTTAATATTAAACTCTTCAGTCAACGATATCCCTTCAACAAAAGACTTATTAGCCAATGCTTGTTGCTCCCGGAGTAATTTCGTATTATTCGCCAACGCTCCCATGACCGACACAGCCCTCACGTTGTCCATCCCGATATTACCCATGTTTGCGACCAACTTCTGCATCTCCGAATTGTTACCTTTCAGGCCATCAAACAAACGTATCAGAGCCTCATTCGCATCCATTTTCATCAAATTGGAAAAATCCGTCACGGACATACCGGCTACTTTCGCATACTCTGCCGTGTTCTTAAACATCCCGGATACTAACTTCGAGAAAACGGTACTGCTCACCTCCGCAGTCTGTCCCAACTGATCCAACGTCGCAGCTAATCCCATTACCTGATCTACCGATATCCCGATTGACGGGGCAACTCCCGCTACTCGTTTCGTGAACTCGACAAGGTATCCCTCGTTCGCCGTACTCGCCGCCCCTAACTCGTTTATCACGCTACCAACCTTCAACAATGCCTGCTCTATACCGAAATCATCTTTCAATTTAAAAATATCCACAAGTTTACCCACCTGCCGGATAGATTCCTCCACGTCACCACCGAGATCCTCTTTCAATGCGATATTAATTTTATCGGCAGCCCTCACGAATCCTTCAAGGTTCTCCTTACCTTCAATTCCCAACTTTCCCCCAATCCGGGCAAGCCCCATTAACTCCTCCTGACTCGATCTCGTGTCAATCTTCCGGAGAGCATCATTCAACTGCAACACCCCCGTTTCCGTCAAACCGGTTGTTTTTCGCACATCTGCCAATACATCGGTAAACTCTACGTACTTGTTTATCGCACTTTTTATTCCCAGAAACACACCGGTCAGAGAAGCCAAACCGGATACCACGAAATTCCAATATTTATTTATACCATCAGCCATCCGGCATAGAATGCTTTGCGTACTCTTCCCCTGCCGAGTCACTTCTGCCAATCGCTTCTGCACTTTCACGAGTTGGGCATCAAAATTTTTCCACTGCTCCGTTCCGGGACCGGCAGTATTCCTCAATCTTGTCAAACGGGTTATCTCCCTCCTCAAATCGGTTACACTCATTTTCGTTATATCCATTCCCTTCCGGATATTTTCCATACGTTGCTTTGCCGTATCGATCGCCCTCGAATTACTATCAAATGAATTTTGCAACTGATTTAATTCCACTCGCAAATCCTTATACTCGACACTATTACCCTTGCCAGCACGTTGCAAATCATCCATCTTCTGCTTTACACTCGCCATTTTATTAGCCAATCCCTCGTTGGCAACGTTTAAATCCTTTATTGAACGTTCCAGTTTCAGCAGTTCCGATTTACCCTTATCACCGTTGATAATAATATTGAGGACCATATCCTCGTCCACGATCCTTTTAGCCATGTCCTTCCGTATTTAATTCGTTCCTAATGCCCTCCCTTAATTCATCGGTAAGGTCATTCATTAGCCTCATGGCAATCGCATGATAAGTCCCGTAAGTAAAACGATTGTGAATATTGTACCCTTTTCTTGTTCTATCTTCCCCTCGTTTATTCTTGACCTTGCGTTTCATATCAAGGAATCGTTCATAGTCAACATGTTTAAATGTCAACTCCCCATCCATGGTATCTCCATCCCGCACGGAAATACCCCGGCTATTACGCAGAACTCCCTCCCGGAACGTCAAACGCTTGTACAAGATCGTTCCTTGGTTCCGGATCAGTCGCTCTCCTTCCTCATGAAGAACCTTACCGACAAATTTCTTTTTAATTAAATCCATGGTTTGAAATTACCATGGCAATGGACAAAAGGAAAGGACAAAAAAAGGCGCAACCCCACAGTTACGCCCTATATAGTCACATAAATCTACCTATAAAAAACCTTTTTTCTGTTTGTCTTCCCGGACTTCTCTCCGGATTCTCATCGTCGTTTCGATGTAACGTTCCAGATCCACCGGATTCTTGTAATTATCTTTCACGGCATCACGGATCGTTTGTTCAAACTCCTTATCATACTTGTCATAATTAATCTTTCCGGTTCCATTATCCTTTGAACGGAAGAATATCACGATGATAAAAACTAATATGGCAACTCCGATAAAAAACATACTTTGATTTTCAACAAATATACAACTATTTTTCCTCTTTTTCAACTCGTGGCGGTACGATATCCAGCTCTAAGGATCACTCCCACCAATCGCTTCAGTTCCACCTCGGTCAAATCTGTATTATTTGTTTGAGTAAAGTATCGAAACGAGCTTTACGAAGTTCCATATTCTTAATTTCACATTGCCAAATAATAAAATCCAATTCATTATTATTTTTTGAAGCTAAATACCAATGAATAACCATTATACCCCCCCGCAATATTCCATTCCGGTTCAACCTCCAAACTTCCTCTTTCCAATTCTCGGAGCAATGGATGATTTTCGTCAGCATCAGCGATCAGTTTCGATTTAATACCATCAATTACCTCCAGCAAACGCTCGTACATTTTAAACTCCATTTTCTCCGTCATTCCGGATTTCGTCCCATTTTCCAACACGTAAAGCAAACAAATATTCTCATCCACCGTGTTATCTGCCGATCCTGTACCCATGGCAGAAGGGTAAACCAAAGCCATAATTGTACCTGCTTTACCTTGCAATTTTTTTCTGAGATGTTCTTCCATTACCACCATTAAGAAACACAATCCCATTTCGTCTGCCAACACCTCGAAATACCGCTTAAAATCATTCAGTTTTACCATTTCTATTATTCTTTTGCTCCATTCGTTTATGTTCCAAATGCCAATGATAGAGCTTTAACAAAACCGTGTATAAGTTTGTCCGATTCACGTCCTCCAACGTCCCGAACGTCCCAGACTCCGCAACGCTCATCAATACTCCGGTCAAACCAAGATCCTTCTCCCCCAATTCATCACCTCCAGACTGTTTAAAAAGTCCCCGGAACGAGATCCGATTACCGTCCACCTCAATATCCCCGGTTTTAAAAAAGTTATCACACGCCGCAAACCATGAATAAATAATAAATCTATCCACTAACGCAACCCGTCTCCACCATCTTGCCCTCCGGACACATTCATTTGCATTAAATTCTACTCGGATATCGTTATCCATTTTTCCCTTTCGCCTCGCCCTGTAAAGCACAGCACACAACTTATTCAAATCATTCTCGTCCTTGTGTTCCACGTAACGCCGGAAGAAATCGAACGCCACAATGTACTCCCCGAATGTAATATTAAACAAGGCTTCCGATGGACCGTACACTCGCTTCATGCCCCTCCGGATTACCGGTATCACGTTTCCTATCCTGTTATACTCAAAAAGCTGCTGTCCACTCTGTTCCTGAAACATGAAATTTATCGTGTCTGCCGCCATAACCACATTCAAATACTTTTGCGCAAGTTGCTCCTCCGTCAACATTCTTTCCTTTCTCTCATGCCTCTTTTTACGCTTTATCCCGGTTAGAAAATACAACACCCGAATCTTAAATTCGGTCATACCAATATTACCCCCTATTAGCCGGAGGACTTGCCTAAAAATAAAACGGATCTGCTCCCGGTTACACTCGTCCCATGACGCCGGATACGCCACCTTTTTTCTTATCTCCGGGATCTCGATCGTGTTCATATCGAAAAGAATTTTTCCCGGCGATAATCCGTATCCTTCTTCTTGTAACTCGATGCTGGATTCCGAGATGCGATATACCCCTGCAAATCGACAGCCAACGCCTCGGCGTCTGCCTCGTAAGACATCGATACAAACCTAATCATTTCCATCGTTGCCGGGGTACTCGCTTTCAACGTCTGCCTTTCGGACGTGAATTTCGTCACCACGCCATCCGGCAACACCTGCACGGGAAAACGCTTCACAGCCTTCGCCATAACTCTTAAAGGAATTATCTGCCGGCAAAGCTCCACGATCTTCCGATCATCCGCCTCCGGCTCCCCTTGTATTATACTTTCCTTTATAGATTTATACCGATCATTTCCAAGGTAAGATATCAAGTTCCGATCCTCCAGCTTCACCATGGGCAACACACGCAAGTAAAATACCCGGCTATTATCAATCGGCACAACCTCGTTAAACTCCTTTGCGTTTTTCACGAACAAGGAATTTATATCCTTCCTCTGCTCGCTATCTTTCCATTCCGGAACACTATCAATCTGTTTATCCAGGTAAGAAATCAAACGATCTATCGCTTTGTTTGCTTTCTTCCGGAGGGCAGCATCATCTCTCGCTATTTGCCATTCCCACGGCAGGCTCTCGGAATCCTTGTCGAGTTTCACCTTCCGACCGGACTCCTCATGGCTCACATCCGTATTTTCCGCATACGATAGATAGGCTAAAAGCCCGATCGCACGCTGAAAAAACGGAATTAACCCCACATACACGCCCTCGCTTTCTCCATCCACGTAAGCTTTACTAACTTTTTTATAAATTTCATCTCCCACGATCTCGATCAACTCCTCGGTTGCAATTTCGACATCAGACAACAAGTTATTAAAATCTGCCGTGGCATAAAGAAAACTAACGTGTTTTCTAAGTTCCCCTGTACTCTTAAACAAAATATCCATACTAAATATTATTTATCGTTCGCTTACCCGGTGCAACTTCTTCCTCCCGGAGAACCACTTTATGGTAAAAGCCTATCCGCCATTCCGTCTCCGGAAAATTAATCTTAATCGCTTGATTTATCGACTGCAAAATAATCTCTTCCGGAATCGACGTGTCCGAAGCCAGATAAAGCTTCAGTGCATACAACATTTCAGATCCGGACGAAAGCTTTCCATCCACCATAATATTACTAAGAGCCGGATGCAACCCGATCCCCGAAGTTGTTGCGCTATCCGCCTTCTCGCTCACCTTCAACTGTGCCTCTATATAATCCCGGATTTTTTGGTCGATCGGAGTAACTTTCCACTCCCACGCTTTCCCGTCATCATCCCGCATTGTGATCGTGTGAAAAAACTTCCCGACATTCCGCTTCCCGGACAAAGCCTCTGCCAACTTTCGCATAACCTCGTCTTTGTGATCTTCCAACATATCGGAATGGTACTCGACATTCTCCCTCGTGCATTTCTCTTTCAGTCTCTCCTCCCACGTGTCCCAATATTGCTGCGGAGACTCGATATGAAACGCTACATTGATCGAATTATCAGTAATATGTTTCAGTATTACCGGCACGTCAGAGCTGCGCCGGATCCAGTTCAACGAGCCATAAAACGAGGGTATTGAATAAAGATTCCTTGCGTACGAGTAGCTATTATGATATGCCATTGATACCGGGTACCGGAATGGGGCACGCACATTGAACACGGAATAAGAAGTAATCCCTTTCACGCACTCGTTCTCGAAATCTCCTACATGTATCTGTCTAACATCCTCCAATTTACGGGATTCTACCCACCCCAAACGGGCATCAATTCCCGGTACGATTTCAAGTTTAGCAATACGAGCAGCCCTCCCGATCCGTGCCCCCTTGGTTAAAAATATCTTATCAAAATACCCGTGCAAATACTTGTACTCGACCATCGCCATTTCGATATATCGTAATACATCCCAAGAGTTAAGCCAATTCCATATCTCCCGATCGTAGCCCCATTCCCGTGTTACATCCCCACCTTCGTATTTCTTCCGGTACAATTCAGGTCCCTGCCCGTATAACAACCCCTTCTCACGTTCCAGAATACCAGGGGCAAGATTATTTTCGTCCATTATATTCCGGATCTCCACCGGCAGGTTATTCCCCACCCCATACGGCACAACCTCTTTACCGCACACGATTTGCGGATCAGCCTCCCATACTTTCGCATCAGGAACACCCGAAGCCCCCCAAGAAGACATTCCAACATACATACCGGTACCCACTCCAGGAATACCGACTAACCTCGACTTACCCACTCTTTCAATAGAAACACCACTCATCTCATCGTTATTTTTTCACCGTTAAAATTCAGCAAACAAGGCAAATAGAACTGTCTCGCCTTGCAAATATCATAGTCATAATAAGGTATTAACACATCTGCATTACGGTAGGATTTAGCGTCCGCTTTCTTTCGCAATACAGCTTTATGCACGAACACGACTCCCTCCGTCGTGTTCGTGCTGCTATTGTAACTCATAAAGGAGAAACTAAACGCCCGCCCCTGGGCTGTCTGCTTTCTCATCCTCGCTATTGCTTCGTATAGTTTCATACACAATAATACTTTTTATCCTATCCCATGGAAAGGACAAAAGATAATCTCACGGCTACACACGAAAAGGTATCCGACAAAAAGTCGGCTGTCTGGTTAGAAAAATCACCCCACTCCCGGAAAAGCGGTAAACCAATGTTTTATTTTGCCGCACCGCCCCCATCGGGGGCTGTCATATATCAACTTTCATATAGGCATTTGCGATCGCAAATTAAGTTGAGGGCGGTCGGGGTCTTCTTTGTGTTATTTGCGTTTTGTTTCTTCAAAAAAACGCAAAATATTGATTTTCAATACATAATTTACACACATTCTAAATAACGGCTTCATTATTTGCCTTTAGAGAAACTCAATACACCCGAAATAACAAAAAAGAGTAAAAAAATTTATTAAGCATTTTATCACGGTCTTTGGTATATTTTCGCCCACATTTACACGCAATTCACTAAATATCAATTCATTATCATCATAAATCACTTGCTTAGAATATCATTTTTTCGTATATTTGTATAGTGAAAGTCACTCACTAACAGAGTTTTAATATTAAAAATTTAAGTCATGGAAAAGAAAAATGAAAAAAAGGAAGAAGCTAAAAATTTAGCTGTTGTAAAAGTTGAAAACCAAAAGGCAGAAACCCCGAAAAAGGAATTTACAACTGAGGAGATTAAAAAAATTATTGCCGAAAACGAAGCGTTAAAAAAGAAAGCAAGTAATGAACCGCAGAACTTTGAAGAAAAAATCGAATATTTTCTTGACAAAAAGGAAAAAATTTACCAGTTAAGCAAATTAGACACTACGCATTTGAAATTAACCGAGCATTTAGATGAAATTCAAGGGCTTACGACAGAGGATGAATTTACATGTCGCGAGTACATTTTAAGTGTAGCGAAACCAAACGCTTACCGCAACGACGAAGACGTTTTCAAAATGAATAATCCTGTGATTATCGGTGACGTGATTAAATTCGTTTTGAGCCGTATCGAGGAAAAACAAGAAACTTTAAAAGCTGCAATCGCTTTATAATAAAAAAGGGGGATGAAGTCACCATCCCCCCTTACAGAGTTTTAACTTAAATAATTAAGTCATGAGCAAAGGTAAACAATTTCTTGAAACAAGAAAAAAACTAATTGAAGCTTCACGCTTAGCGCAGAAAATAAGAAACGAAAGAGAGTTAGAAATGACTATTAATCAAATATTATTAGAAATCATTTACGACACGGACGGAGCAATAGAATTTAATACATTCAACCAGTGGCAAAAAAAAGGCTACACGGTGATTAAAGGTATGACATCATACAAGGTTTGGGGGCAACCTCTCAACAAACAAGAACAAGAAAAAAAGAAACAACAAGAAAAGGAACAGGGAAAAGAAAATGACGAAGGTGAATTTATGTTTTTTCCCGTCTGTTATTTGTTTTCAGACAAGCAAGTGCACAAGTTAGATAAATCTCCCAAGGAAGAAAAAGAACCCGAAAATAATGTCAAAGAAGTCGAATTTTTAGAACTATAACACGCACACCCTGCGAAGGCGGGGTATTCGTGTGTCCGTGCTACTTTTTATTATTCAGATGCCATAACAAAAAGTAGCAAAAACTAAGCTTCTAACCCTGCATAAAAAAATCATCCGGCTCCCACCACGGAACCACCTTGCCGCACCTTCGTGTACTTCAGCCATTTTTTTCTCATCACCAAATATTTAAAGGAATCAGAGAAGTTTGTTGATTCATACAGCAAACGGCTAACAGGCAATCCCTCCGATCGTTTGTCTTTACTAATCCGTTTCTTACCCTTGTATTCTACAATTTTCACAGGAGCGATTTCCAGAGAACATTTTAGCGGTTTCGCATGATACATATCAATCAACACACGAGGTAGATTCGGGTTATTCCCGGAGAATAGTTCCATCATAAAGTCATACTCGTCCCAAGTGTAGATTGTCCCTTGGTTACGGCTCTCCAAAATCACAGTCCACCCCGTCGATTTATCGTTCCGGTCTTTCTCGATCGCTTGCTTTACTTTAGCCGCCAGATCCTGTTTTACTTTCTCGTATTGATTACCGGCACGATCGTAATACAAACGCAATTCTTTTTTCTCGTGAAGCTTAAAATAAGCCAAGAAGTTATCAGCCAATTCACGGATCCACTCCGGGGGTAAAGTATGCAAACACTTCAAAACACGATAATCTTTACCTTGCTCCTGCCCAAACGTCATGGATATCATGTTTCCAAAGTCCATCCCTGCTTCAATGGGTTCATCCATCCGGAGATATTTCAATATCCTGCAATCCTCCCGGTCACGCACACCAAATTCAGCACTGTATTTCTCCGTAGATCCGTCAGAGTAATAGTTTTCCGATTTTATCGCCGGATAAAATTTATTACCCTGGCTAAGGCGGGGTTTCGTCGAAAGTATAGCTGTCAACACGTCTTCAAGATCGCCCTCGAATTCGTCCTCGAAATATTCGGGGCGAAGGATTGCCGCATTAATGTAAGAGGACGCCACGTAGAAAAAAGTTGATTTCTGCCGGATGGCATTATATCTCTCTTTCCAACGATCATAAAGCCGTTGTTTGTTCCGAATCTCTTTTTCATCCCCGGACTCCTTTGCTATAATTAGTTCTTCTGTCACCTCGTTCATCACAAACGCCACCCGAAGGATATCCATTACCTGCTTTTTATCCATTCGCTTGGCTTGCTTTAATATCCAGTCGTACTCGTAGGCGTTATTTGGGTTCGGCATATCCGTAATAAAGGTCTGTCCCCGGTAATAGACGCTTTTTCCATACTTCACGTAATATCCGCGTAAAGCCTTAGTGAGCTTTGCGATCTTCGCTTCCTGGAAATACTTTGATTCGTCACCGAACACGTGTACAAACGAGTTTCCGGCAGCGGCAGAAGGACGATCCAAGCTTATAAAAGTTATATTTAAACCAGTGAAGAAAATCATCCTGTGCTTCCATGACAATATTCTGTTATACGGTTTCCAAAATTGCTCCCGAAGATGCTCCGGACACGCCTTGAGCATTTCGGGGGTAACCTCCGGAGGCTCCTGCTCGACGACGTAATGAACACCCTCTCTAAACCCCTTCCGATCCAAGCCATCCAAGAGTATCGGAAGAATGTTTTTTGTCAGATTATTATACGTGTCTGACACCAGAGCTACCGGGGCACCAGGCAACTCGTAAATCATATCAATCAGACGCTCTGTAAAAAAATCATTCGTTTTCCCGGATCCACGACCAGCAATCAAAAACAAATTCCTCGGTTTGATTAGCGCAACTAACTGTGCTAACCAGTTTGAGTACAATATTCCAACCCGCTTACTTTTTATATCAAGCTTCTTCTTCGTTGCCATATAGCATTTCTTCAAATGGTATAATATCCTCAATGTTAGCCTCCCGCTTTGCTTTTTCTTTCTCGGCTTCAGTCACCCCTTTTATACTATCAATCTGCCGGGCTAGGACAAGACGATCCGGACGATCAATCCCGATCTTTTCCGGTTCAAGGGTATAAACTTGGTAAGGACGGTCATAAGTTCCCTTGGGTACCTCCACCGGATCCGGAAGATGTAATTGTCGAATATCTGCGGATAATTTTATTAATTTCGCATATACCTCGTAATCCGAAGGTTCTTTTGCTACCCGGAGAACCATATCGGCCGCATCTTCCAATTGTTGCGCTTTCAGCTCCCGCATAGCTTTCTTCTCGACCTTAGAATCCACGTAAAAGAGATTTATCGAGTGTTCATACATAGCCCTTGCCTGGCTATAATTTAAACTAAAAGGAGACTTACAGAAAAATTTTATTGTTTTCACTCGTCCGTATTTCCGGCGCATACCGTTCATCAACGCCAACAACTCGATATAAAGTGCCTCGTCCGGATGCAGATTAGAAAGTGAACCTTTTTCCACGTAAGCTTCCAGACGATGATACAACCCCTCGTCAATCTCGTCATTCAACAATATATCTTTACGTGCCGCATTAAAATCTTTTCGGTACCGGATCTTACTTAGAGCCTGTATCGCTTGCACGTTCCCCCCCTCTGCACTACTCATTACTCCCATTTGTTCACGTGCTTGGTTAATCAGAATTCCCCTCCGGATATGATAATTTATTTTTGACGCAGGATCTGCAGCGATTTCAATAAATCGTTCGATATTCACATCAAAATACATCGCCATTTCCGATTCACCGTACCCCAAAGCCGCCAGGCGTTCAAGTTCCTCAAGCTTTTCCTCCGTCAAAACAATCGCGTCTAAACTCATAAACCTTTCTGCTATTTAAAAATATATATTGTTCATTCGCCGCATTCTCCGAGAAGTTCCCGGATCCCTCGACCACGAAATAATTAACCCCGCTTTTTAATAACTGCACCTTGGAATGATTCCACGCGTAAATTATCTCGATTTGCCGTTGCTTTGCTTGTTCTTCAAGTAAAGTTACCACGTCCGGCATTCGATATTTTATCGAGTCGGCTATGTAGATCGTAACCGACAGAATGACCCCCTTATCATACCACCGGATAAGTGCCTCGACTATCCTGGAATTAATTGAATAAGTTGAAAAGCATAATTCCTCTATCAACCCGGAATACTTTATCACGTAGGGGATAAAAGTAAAGGTATTAAAGCTTTTACAAGCCCATAAAAAGAATATCTCATTCCCGGAGGGCAATTCCCCGCACAAGTTTTTAATATTCTCTATTCGCCGCAAATGAGCTTCCTCGAAACGAATACTTTTCGCTCGACTTTTATCGATCGGTGTAGGATCTTTCGCTTTCTCCAGTTCCGATAATGAAAATAAATTACTCATTCAATCTTTTTTCAACCATTGCCAGTTCGTCCAGTTTTTCTTGCAAACGTTGCTCCCGATAAGAGAGTAAATGCGGCTTATCGCCTTTTGCAATTTCCGCTTTGATCCGCCATATATTTTCACGAAGTTGCCGTTCTTTCCGGAACAACTCCTTCACGCCCATGGAGCGAACCCTCTCGATAGCCTTCAACCGTTCAAAAATCCGATGTTCTCCGAGTATTCCCTTGTGCTGCTTGTAGTAATCAAGTTCACGTTTTATCGTTTGATCTTCAATAAACGCATTTACCAGTTCCCGAACAACCAAAAGACATTCCTCGTTTTTGTGGCAGGAAAATAATTTCTCATGCAGTTCCACGCACGTCCAGTAAGTCGTAATTTTATCACTCGCAAGGATTTTAAGTTCTGCCGGACAATCTCGATCAGCCAGAAAGGGGTACATCTTTCTGAATTTATCCCCCTCTTTTTCTCGTCCCGTCCCGGAATAATCCGAGATTTCAACTTCGGCGAAACGAGCCAAAAGCAATTTCAAGCGTCGTTGATATATAACCGGATGAAGAGATAACAACGCTTTAAAACGACGGTTTTCACCATGCTTTAAATAGAGTGCAACACCTTGCTCGATGTTGCACGCCCCTTTAAACCATTCAAGTATCTCTTCCTCGCGAGTCATTTCAACCTATCTTCAATAATTTTCTGTAAATCTTCACTCCAACCCATTACCGAGTTATACACCCAAATCTTGCGAGGAATTAATTCTTTCAATCTCCGTAAATTTGCATCCGGACGACATACTCCCACCTTAAAATTATCATACTCCAGGTGATGAACAAGAGGAACACGACCGGGGAAATAAGTATTAAAATACAACGAGGTAATCAAATACGCCTCGGTATCCATATTGTACTTCTCGAATAGCGCAAGCAATTTTTCTATTTCGAGGAATACAGGTGTATGAGTTCCATAATCATACAAAGATTTTTCTTCTTTTTTGAGCAAATCAACCGTGCGTTCTCTATTCGTGGAATAAAGTCTATCCGTATTTTTCCTATCTGTCAACAAACCATCCACCCGGAGTAGTTCCACCTCCGTTAAAGTAAAATCATTCACCGGATAAATATCATCATTTGTCAAAATAATACTTTCAACCTGGGGAAAATGTAGTATAACCTCACGTAGTTTCGACACGATATCCAATGGAGGATTATCAATTATGCACTCGTGCGGTACATGAATAACATCTTTCGGCAAATACTCCTCGTTATCCCCTACAACAACGATCTGGAAATCTTCCTTAAAGTGTTTTTTCCAGCCTTTCACGGCCAACTCCAATTCGTTTCCCTGAACTTCCTCTTTGCGATAAGGAATCACAACGAGCAAAGGCTGTGCCACTTCGTTCAACATCGCCTTGTATTCATCCCGGAGTTCCACGGCAACTTTAAAATCCTCCAGAAGCTTTTTATTTTCCGCTTTCAACTCTTTAATTTCTTTTTCGGAAGTTTGTTTAGCTATTACCACGGGATCCTCCCGGATAATTTCATTCTTTGTTTTCTTTATTGTCATATTCTTACTTGATTATAATCAATAAAAATCAACATTCATCAAGTATTATTCAAGGACAAAAAAAGTCGGCCAAACGACCGACTTCCACTTTAACAAGCCATACTACACACCTTCTCCACCGGATCCGACTACCGCTTCACCTTGCACCGGAGGTAAAGCTGCCTCGTAAAAACAAGCTCGCCGACCTCTCAGTGATTGCGTTAAAGTTAATTTATTAACATCACCCTCGTTATTGTCAGTCGTTTCGACCGCCATTTGGAGAGGATTATACCTGCTACCGAATAGCTTTTTCACGTTCTGTTCCGGGTACTGCACGATCGCAAAAAGGTCTTCATTCAGATTATTCTCGACAAAAGCCTCAAATTCCGGCTCCAAGCTGCCCGGGCGAGAAACCTCAATCGCGGGAATTGAACCTTTGTTATCCGGATCACCTTCCGTCGGCTGAGAAATACTTATACTCGCAGCCGTCACCTCGATAGCCACCATTGATTTACCCGCAACCATTCCAATCGGTTGCGAGATAATAATACCCTTTTTATCCGGAACCGGAAAAGTTACCACATCTCGAATCCTACCGATCAAAATTCGCGGATCCTTTACTTTCGTCCGTCCACCGTTCGATTCTTTTGGAATCGATACTGGGGAATATACCTCTTCATTTGCCATATAACTCAATATTAAAAATTAAACACCTTCTTCTGACCCGGATCCGGAACCAACCACGTCAACAGGAGGCACGTATCCAAATAATAACTCTGCAATTGCAAAACCAGTCGCTTCCCACCATTCCGCAAAAATCTTCACGTCATAGTTTTCTCCCTGCATCCAAATTTTCGTCGTTCCCTTATTTTTAGAAAGCAAGTGAATAAAATTATCTTTCGGGGTAATGAAAAAACAACCGGTACCAACCATCCCATCCAAAGGAATAAACTCGAAATTCGTGTGTTGCAAACGACGTTTCCCCTCGTCCTCGTTTTTCGAGTTCGGAAATTTATCATCACGAGCGAGATCATACGTGTTCAACAAATCCGGATCTATGAAAAACGACAATTTCTTTGTCCGGTACTTTTTCGGGATTTGTTTATAGATCTCATCGAACTGATTGTAGATATTTGCCCTGGTCAACTTCACATCCTTCAACAGGCGGACCATCTTACACGCCGCATTACCATGCAGACTCTTCAAAACCGTAACATACCCATCCATGGAGCCGCCTTCATCGCCCTCGTCTCCATCTTTTTTATTCTTGTTTTTCGTTTCGTCGTACACGCCGATAGCGATTTGCTCGTCACGTTCTTCCTCCACTTTCGGCTTCAGTAACACGTCTATAATGTAGCGAACAATTGGCATATCTTTCGGCTGTAATCCTTCATCGTACAGATAACCGATAACGTCCTCCATGATCTCTGCCGGTTTCACCGGTAAATTAATCTTGTGTTTCCGATTTTTGATAACGATCGGGGTAAACTTAACCTGTCCGGAGGGAGTCCAATACGGGGTAAACTTTTGCATCAAATTTGTAATATGCGATTGAATCGCCTGCCACTCCGTCTTTTCTGTCATTTTAGTGGTCATGTATTGCGTTGCTTGCAATTTCCCAAAAAGCAACGTGATGATCTCGTAACGCATATCGGAAACATATTTCCCGAACTCCGTTTTCAATTCATCCGTCACAATAGTATCGGCAGCCATAGCTTGCAGACCGTCCCCGTTTGCAACATTATCCAAAACTTTGTTATGAAGAAACCCCATGTTCAAAGAAAATTTCGGCTTACTTCCTCCGGAAGATAAACTCTCGGCACCCCGATCATCTTCCGCTGATCCGCTCAACGTTTCAATCAAACCGTTAAGATTTTTTTCTTTCTCCTCCGCAGAAGCTTTGTACTCCTCAAACTTTGTTTTCAAATCATTGTACTTCTGTTGTTGTCCCTCCAGCGTCGCTCTCAAATTAGCAACATCTTCCCCGGAGGCATCGCCTCCCCCTTTCTCGAAAGTTTCGAGATCTTTCACAAATTGCTCAACGAATTTCTCCCCGTACTTTCCTGTCAGAGTCGCACGCTGTTCCTCCGTTAGCGTAGATTTTCCGTCCTTTTTCTCTAAAGCGGAAATACCGAGTATTGAATACACGGCCGATAAAACATTTTTAAAATTCATAGGCTAAGAATTTATATAATTATTAATTGTATTCTCTGCTTCAAGCTTTTTCGCCATGGAGACAGCTTTAGACAAAGTACCGATATCATCGATAAGACCATACTCCAAAGCTTGTTTGGCGTAAAACATTTTACCCGATAAAATACCCGGAATCTCAGCGTTTACCCCCGGTCTATTCGCTTTTACCGTTTCCTGAAACTGTATTGCCAAGGGATTCAGACTCTCTTTCCGAATCTTGTCATACTCGCCCTTCAATGCAAGGTTAAAAGCTTCGTTTTTATCACCCGACGGATCCGCATAAATCTCGTGGAAAACATAACCCATTTTTTCATAAACAGGACGCACATCGGCGAAACTACACATCACCCCGATCGATCCGAAACTACTACTGATATTATTATCGGCAATAATTCGATCACAAGCCGTCGCGATCCAATATGCTGCGCTTGCCGCCATATCACACGATGCAACGACAGGCTTACCCGTTCCTCTGGTATCCTCGATCGCTTGCACAAGAACCGCAACGGAATCACAAGCACCTCCACCGGAATCAATACTCAGAACAATAGAAGAAATATTCTCGCAATTACTCGCCTGCCGGATAATTGCAGCAATTTCATCCGCACCGTAACTGCACCAGGTGCCATACTTGATCATAGTACCATGAATAGGAATTATTGCGGTACTTCCCCTGGGGGCTTTATCGTACTTATCTGAATCCAACCCATAAACAGACTGTGTAATAGGTTTCGACTCGGATAAGATTTTGGAATACTTTTCATTGCTAAAACCTCCATCCAAAAGTTTATGCACAAGCACGTGACCTGCCATGATGTCTTCCGGACGGAGGAACCAATTTCCGCGAAGTATTTGAGATAGTAAATGTGGATACATCTTGTTTTTTATGCCAAGATATGACCAAGATCACCATTTCAAAAGGACGAAAAAAAAGCGGAACCATTATCGATCCCACCCTATCTATCAGCTTGATTTATCCACTTTTATTGGAGTTATACCTACATTTTCCTCTATCTCTTTCACAAGCTTATCAAGATTCTCCCTGGAGATATTCTTAAACAAATAAACAACCACGTAATTACTATTCTCTTCCATAATGTACCTCCATTTCTATCAAATGACCATACAAACCGGTAAGCGAGGAATAAGTTTCCTCCAGATGTTGCGATAACTCGTATACTTCCCGATCCATCTCTTCATCAATCTCCGGGAGAATACTTTCGTCAAAACATTCTTTCAAAAACAAACGGATCTTCACGTTATCAACGAGTAAATCGTTGACAAATTTTTTATCCGACTGAATAGCGGACATGATTTCCTCTTTCGAGGGTGTTTCTTTCTTTTTCATATGTGTAATTTTTGAACATATAGGTACAAAATACAAAAACGGTGTACCTGTCCCGTTGTTCAAAGTCTTACACAAGGCTCGCCAATACAATTACGATATTGGCACGGGGGTATACACCGCATATCTTTATATTTTCTTCACTGATAGATATAAAAAATCCACTCTTGTGAATCCAAGGGTGGTCTATCTCCACCTTGCATAATAACTTTGAACACTGCGAAGATGAGAATTTATTCCGAGAAAACAAAATAAAAGCGGGAAAACTCCCGTTTTACCACTATTCAAATTTACTATCCAACAACTTCCAATTATTTATATCATTCCATTCTTTCCCGTTCCACTCCAATTTAAGTTTATAATGAGTACGTATTGTAGCCCCTAATGAATTCTGAGCATCCACATACGACAATGCAGTATAGACGTTCGGCTCCACTTCCTCCACAACGCAATCACTACAAAAATCAGCCGTTTTAGGTGATTTCAATTGTCTTTTTACAAAATTCTCTGCAATGATTGAAACTCTTGTTCTCATTTGTCCTTCAATCTTCTTGGACTTACTAATTACTGTTTTAATATATTGTTTTTCATGACGAGGCTTATATGTAGCCACGGTACCAAACATAATTACACCATATTCTTCTCCATGTTCAATATAATTAGGTATATGAAAATAAACAACCTTTTTGTCTATTTTTAATGAATCTGCAACCAATTGTAAATACCTTCTATTCAAAGTATCAGAAGTCAATATTCTTACATATTTTTCTGATCGCTTATAAATACTACAAGTAATTCCATTAATACTAACTTCCGCTTTAGATTCACTTACAATGCTTTCTTTTGATTGTGTTTTAACTTTATTTTCACACGCTACAAACATACATCCCAACCATATAATCATAATCATAAATAAGACTTTCATCACAACTCTCATCTTTTAATTAAACATAGATAACCTTTCCAAACATACAACGATTTGCTAACAATTCAAAAAAAACATCAATAAAAAAGCCCCGGTAACTATTCCAGGGCTTTTCACGTGTGATAAACTTGCTTTACATTCCGGTAAAGCGTATATTACTCAATTCTACTGCAAATTCTTTCAATCCGTTTTCGATTCTCTCTTTTACTTTTCTACCCGGCTTTTTTATACCGGCAACATATTGCCGCATCAAACTTTCATTAATTCCTGCAATTCGAGCCAAAAGACTTTGATTCAAAGTACCGTTAAAACTATCAATCAAAGCGGAAATATCCTCAAAAATAAAATTAAATGAATACTCCTCACTCATCCAGTCCTGACGTTCCTCTTCGTACAATCCCTCAAAATGAAACTCTAAACCGGAACGCAAATCCCTTTTAAGTTTATCGAAAGAAGGGCGAGAAATCACAAAACCATCCACATCCCGCAAATGAGCCGATACAGATTTTTCATTCTTACATACTATTACGTCCAATACTTTCATAATACCAAATTTAATTTATAGTGTGTGCGTGCGATTACGCGGATTTTACTCCGCGTAATCTTTAAACTTGATCCCAGCTTGTTTTTCCATGCTTTTTAAATTATTCATGGAAACATCTTCCGATAATTTACCATCGACAGTAACAGTCCTCCTAATAGTCGGATGTTTAAACTGCCTATGGCTAGTACCGTTTTGTCTGGCGAGGTACCAACCTAAAGAGGTCAGGATTTTAATCACCTCCCTGATCGTAAACAATCTTTTCATAGAACTAAGTTTATCACACATCACAAAGGTAACTATTTTCGTTACCTTTCCAAAATAATTTGACATTATTTTTCGACTAATTTCAATAATCGGTGTATTGTTTTACAGACAAATTCGAATTTATAAACCGAACTATTATCAATATTTATGTTTGCAGTAAGGAATACGGGAAACACCGATGTTCCCATGATCTCAATTTCCCCGGTAGAATACTCTATCTTCACGATCAAACGAGAGCATTCAAGGTTATTAATCAATTTATTATTAGACTCTTGAACGGTTACATTACAAGACAATTTCTGCTCGTAACTTGTTCCGGATTCACTATTTTCCGATTTCTCTGAAAATTTAATTGTTTTTAAAGTCGGCTTCAACTCATAAAACGACTCATCCGGTAGCAATTCGATCCATACCGAGGATCCACTGACTTGGAACAAATTTATTGCCCGAAAAGCGACTACTGAAATCCCAATTATTTGCCTTAACATTGTAAATTATTTGTCTTTTAGTTACTATAAAACAATTCGAAATTCATTATTTCTTTCCCAAAAGCTGAAATTAATCATAACTCCATATCAATCAACAATTTTAATATCATCAAATATGATTTTTCTTGTTTTTTTCTTGTAACGGTAGTCGGATTTTTTCACTGCTTCATAACTTACAGCCGTATTCTTAATATTATAAGCATCCAGAATAGCTTCAATGATCTCCTTTTGCGTGTATTTTTTCCGGTACCCCGCCTCAAACAATAATCGCATCCTCTGGTTAAACTCCGTCTCAATATAATCCTTAATTTTCTCTTCTCCCCATCGAGAAACATACAAAAATCTCGAAACGAGCGTATAACGATTTGCCGCTGTCACCGGGATAACGAATGCCACGGCATTTGCCATGCTATTCGATCTAACCGGCAAGTCAGAAACTAACATGTGAGAATAAATGTGCTTTCCGATATCGTGCCCCCGTTTCAAAATTACACGTCCTTGCTTATCACAGCCCAACTCGTGCCGACAATAGTCAGATAAATGAGCAGGCAAATTCACGATCAAAATTGTTTCTCTTTTCATATCCCAACTTTTTCTCAAAAATATACTTTTTGACATGAAAGTCAAATTATTCACATTTAAAAGTTATATTATTAATTCATTTGATTGATTTTTCAACAAAGAACAAGAAAATTTGACGGAATAAGTATTCAAACACACTTAATTATCTGTTTACCAACACTGTAAATCTCCGTCAAACTCCGTCAAAGTTCAAATACACGAATTTACAAATCTAACGGAGCAAAAAAAACAGAACTACAAATAATTATAAATCAAATAATTGAATCATTTTTTTACTCCGTCAGAATATAAGACTACTAAAACTCAATCCGTCAAAGCAAATATATTGACGGAATTTTGACGGAGCATTTGACGGAGATTAACAACCTGATTATCTTTTATTTATTATTTACTCCGTCAACTCCGTCAAATAAAATGAAAAAATAATATCATAAATAAATAGTATATGGAAGGCGCAAAAAAAAAGCTGTATCAAAACGGCGTATCCGGTTCTTCAATTTCAATCCGTGAACCGTCAATTTTTTGCTCTTTTTTATCGTTTTTTTGGGGGTGTGGGGAATTTCGTTTAACAAGACGGACATGGAAACAATAAACATCCTTCCCGTCCCGGTACTCGCGTATATCGTCTCGCTTTCTTTCCGTTTCGGTCTTAAATAGATCCACAGGATTAAAAATGTATTCCTTCTCTTTATTAGATGCAAATCGACAATACAAGCGCAAACGTTCTTTAAATGTATTCATCTTCAAACTACCGCGGAATTTCTCCGGCATTGTTTGCTGATAGGCATCATAAGCAACCTGTTTGTCCTGGTTACAATTCAATCGCTCCGGAGTGAACCATTCTTCGGCCCACCAGATGAACTCGTCCGTGATCTCTCTTTGGATAGTTCTCTTCTCTATCGATTCCATGGGCGGATTGATTCGACAACGAAATTTCAAATACACGTGGAGACATTGCGCCATAAAATTATAGAACTTATTCATTTCGTCTGTAGTGTAATCCGTCAATAAGTTCTTTCCAAATTCCGTATACGGACTACGCTCCATTATCCCCATGGTGCGGTCCTCCGGATGATAATAGTCCGAAAACGCACTGAACCAGGTGCGTCTCCGGAGGGAGCTATCAAACTTCTTAATTCCGTGGTTAGACGTAAAACTAAGCTTCGGGGCTTCATCAAACGGTATGATCTGCGTGTCACTATACAACGAACGGACCTCGAAATCTCCTGTGACTTTCGGCATGAACCGGTGCAGATCTACCGTCTCCTTCACGTCATCGATGTACACCTGTTCCGTTCTCCCTTTCTGTACACCGTCAAAAAGTTTTTCAACGTCGTCCATGGCCTTGCTCTGACCATCTCGGACATACTGCGCTCGCACCTTCCCCAGCGTCTTCATGGACAAAGATTTTCCCGTACCTCCAAGATGCTTCCCCTCCTGACTGATCTCCGTTTCCATACAATAAACCATGTACGCCTTACCTTCTTCCTTGTATCGAAACATCAAATACCCTAACGCCGCAACCTTTGAAATAAAATGCAGATCCTGCTCCTGTCGTTCATCCTCCGAAAGCGGCTTTCCGGCTTCTTCTTTTTTCCAATACACTCGGCCGGTATTATAAAAATACTTCAGCATGGAAAAATCCCGATCGTGAATTGTCAAGCTATATTTTTCAGCCTCCGGAAGACCGTCAATTTGTTCTTTCAATTCCTTGTACACGGGGGAAGCAGGGGGGCACTTAGCGAGCTTCTTTTGCAGATTCTGGTACTTGTCAGAATACTCGACATCAAACGATGGACTCTCAAGAATGAAATTATGCTCTATTATTTTCTGATCCAGCACGTATTTGCCAATCTTCTCCAGAGCCACTTTCTCGAATCCCTCCCTTGTAACCCGCACGGCCGTGTTCTGAAAAAACAAAAAATCGAAGTCTGGCCCGTAAGTTTTAAAATCAAGATTAATGACCTTGATTCGATCAAGACTAGACAGCTTCACCTGGTTACTCCGGTGAATGGCATTCAGGAGATTTATATCATAATAGTCCGGATTCTTTTTCACCCAACGAATCAAGAAATCATTCACGTACTTCACGAAATCATCCTCCGCGATAATTCGCACGATATTATCCTGTATCTGGATGTACGTTATTTTTCTCCGTCCGGAAGGCATATCAAGACAATAAAATCCGTTCGCCTGGAGAAAGCCGTAAAGACACTCGTTATTAATATCAAAACCCGTGAAATTACCTTTCTTATCGAACTTTTTGTTCCAAAATCTTAGCGGTTGAGATATCTTCACGATATTTTTGAACGCCTTTCTGGGATCACGCACCTCACCATTGCGATAAAACATGAAGAAATCCTTAACATCTTTACTTGGCTTACCTTTAGAAGTTCTAAATCTTGCAAGATCCTCCGGCAATGCTATCACGTAAATATCCAAATAACGAAGTGCAATTCTATACATGGCTTGCAAACCCGTGTAATCTTGATCGTAAAGAATGTATAGATTTTTTGCAATCTTCGACAATATCCTGTACGTGGATAAATTTAACGGCTCCGTTTCCGAATTTAGCCAACAAACAGCAAACCCGGAAGCGTAAACATTCAACGCATCAGATCCTCCGGAACAGATCACTAGATCCTGTATTCTCTCATCAATTCCCCGATCTTCATCCACCTCCGGATATTTCCCGGACCTGGCATTCAAGATTAACTTTTCAACCTTCCGATCCGCAAAAACAAAATCTTCCGGTTTCTGTTTATAATACATGAAACGAACATCACCGAACGGCTGGTAAATCTTTCCCCAATCCTTGTAATCCCAAAAGAAAATAGGATAATTTTCGGTCGCCGAAATAATCCAGGATTCCCCCTTGTCATTTCTAGCCGTGATATAATAATCAAGCGGACACAATCCCATGTTATCACAATCTTCTTGTGTGATCTTATACCCTAAACAACGTAGCTCAACATCGGTGAATTTACCTCCTTTCCGAAGTCCGATCTGAATCTCTTCTGACGATTGTGGAGCCTTCGAGATTTCCGGCTGCCTTAAATTCTTTTTTTCTGAACTTTCTTTTATCAGCTCCGAGGCAAATCTTTCAGCGATCCATCGAATTGCAGAAACAAAATCAAGTTGGTATTCAGTGATTACAAGCTGTACCGCATTTTTAGCTGTCGTGTCGGTCCCTCCCTTGTCCTGGAGCAACCAATATTTTCCACTTTTATGCTTAAAAACCGAGCACGAAGGAGATTTATCTTCTGATTCCGGACGGATCCGAAAGTTTCGTTTTTTCTCAAATCCAATTTTTGATTCCGGGTACAGCTGCTCGATCACAACTCGACCGCCGTCAGTAGCCAACCACAATTCTTCAAGTTCGATTCTATTTTCACTCATAATTCTATCGTTAAAACCTTTTCATCCTGGGAGAAAAGATCTACATGCACAAAGCCTGTCCTTAAAAATAATTTTTTGTTAAAGTACCGGGCAACGCGTTGTATTTCATCGATATCCGGAGACAACTCTCCTTTCATCAATAATCCCCATCTCTTCTGCTTTATTCCAATCGATCCATAAAACTTTCTGGTTAAGACAACCTCTCCACCTCCAACGGCAGCCGTAACAAATACACGAAAAAAAAGTGGGGAAATCAAGCCCGGCTTGGGACGATTCGGTCCTCTAAGTTTTACTTTTTTTATTATTACCCTATCATTCATTTTACTTTACATTTACGTAACAGTAATAATTCTATTTCTGAATCTTCCCGCAAACAAGGAAATTTGTTCATCAAAGCCTGAATCAACCTCTCTTTACTCATCCCGTAAGCCCAATAACAATTACTTTCCGGAAGTTCCTTTAATGTATACACGAACATATCTAACAACTCAGCATAAATCTCATTCTCCCCGTCATTTGCCAACTTGTAAAGTTCTCCTTCCCGTCCATTAACCAACCGACATCGAATCGCATAATTACCTCGTGCCGGCAGAACAATCGCAAAACAAGAATGTTTTGGGATACTATGTTTTACCGTAATAATATCCATACTATTAATTTACTGAATATAAGTCTGCACGACAAAATTAAACTCCGTTAGAAGTTGTCTAATCTGGAGTATCTCATATGGATTTTTTCCGAACGGATAAAAGATAGTCCGTTCCCTAGTTATGCATCGTATACCATTTTTTCGTAAACGGTATAGGATATTACTTTTTCGCTTGTATTTCTTTGCATCCATGCTCCAAGTTGTTTTCTTTCAGTTATTTCAAATAAGTTAGTAATTCAATAATACATTCGGGGACCTCAGATAATTGTATCTCTGGTATATACTTAAAACAGAAAGCATTATTTGTATGAATTTCTATCTCAGACAAGCGAGATCCCGACGGAGAACCATTCCCAAAATCCCATTCAGAATTGTAATCGACGCATAAGCAATGTTTTTCATCCTTTGTAAAAAAATAGGTTTGATCACCCGGTTTACGAGTTAAACAATGTACCTTAATTTTTAATTGTTGTTCTTCCATGCTTCAAATTGTTTTCGATTAGTTTTTATTTATTTGTCCTCTCTTTGTTCTATAACATGTTGAACTGTAAGTTGATTAACGATGTAACTAAATTCTAATAGTGTTTTTTTATCGCCTGTTATTTGATTGTACATGTTACAGGTGGCCATATTTATAGCTGTAAAAAATTCGGTTACATGCTCTTCCCAGTCTTCCAGATGGTTCATACATTCTTCATCTTGTAGCATTTCAGACAGTTGCGTCTGTATAGCAGCCGCATATTGAATTTTCTTACAATTTTTTTTGTTCATATCTCAATAGTTAAAGTTTTGTATTGTCTAAATCAAATTCATACTCAGTATCAGGATATCCCACCTGCTCGTACCACACAGCATAATTCTCACGATCCGGGGCAATTGTTAGGACGTCATTATTTACTATACGCTGGAATTGTAATCCTTCAACATAATCGCATTCGTTAACCATCACATTGTAAGCTACTTCTTTTGCAAGGTTCAAATACGGGTAATTATTTTCATCGATACGATCAAGTTCCTCTAAACAAAGCTCATCAGGCTCCCCTGTAATGTCGTTCATGTGTTTAGACCAAGCTTTTATAAACTTATTATCTATTTTATTTTCGTCAAGCTCAATCGTGTAGGTTTGTTCTCGTTTTACTGTAATTGTAATTTTTTTCATAGTTCAAATCGTTTTCAACTTAATTTATCCATAAAACTTTCGTAATCCGGACACGTGCCCCGGCAAACCATATCATACTGCCTTGATAATTTGCACATGACGCTTTCCTTGTTCATTTTATCACAAAACGCCTTGGATGCTTTATCTTTTACTTCCTCGTTCGCTCTGTTATGCCCAGCTCTATATGCATTAGTTACCAGTTTAAGAACATCCATGCGGTCAATGCAATTAGGCTGCGAATCGCATATTCTCTTTGCATAAGCTAACGCCAATATTGTCACAGTTTTCTTTTTCATATTCTTATTGTTTTCTAATTAACTTTTAATGTTTTAGATATATGTACTGGGTACCAAACTTTAGCTTTTGTAACTGTGTCAATGCCATTAAACCAAATCTTTCCTTTTTCTACCGTTTGAAACGATGTTATTTTTGCAAGTTTTATATTGCCTTTTGCGTTTCGATAAGGAACTACATCACCTATTTTGTAGTCATTTTCCATACTTTAAATCGTTTTCAATTAATCATTTAACTTTTCAATTAATTCTGTTCCACATGTCATAATACCATCATATAACTTATACATCAATTCCGGTTCCCCCCCCAAACCTGATAAACATAGACTTTTTTACCAGCTCCCTTCATCCATCCTGCTTCTGAATGTGCAGAACGTCCACAGGGTAGAAGCAATATGCAAACGTCTGCCCATTTCATCGCATCAAAATCAGACTTAAAACCAGCCTCTGCAATCGGATGTTTTAAAGCATTCTTAAATTCAGAAGTTTTCCATTGTTGCCAATTTTCATCAATACTCGACCATTGAAACCCGCCATTCCCGTGAGGAGGATTTTTAAAGTCATATACTTCATGTCCATTTTCACGAAGGAAATAAATCATATCCCGATGATATTGATTCCTCCAACTACTTGCTACATATATTTTTGCCATACTTCAAATTATTTAAACTATCAATTAAAAACTTCTTGCGCACACAATTCCAAATTATTCAAAACATCATTCAAAGCCGATACGTCTGAAATTAAAACAGGTCGAGCATTTACACCTGCTCTCGGTCCAACAATACCGCATTCTTCCATTAAATCGAGAAGCCGATTCGGAATTTTATTTGAATACCTGCCGTCCTTGCGCTTTGCTTTGTTACAACAAATTCGGAGATTGCTTTAAAAAGAGAATCATTTATTACTTTCATATTCAAATTGTTAATATTAAATCAAAATCCTTCGCACGAGATCCTTGAACGAAAGCTCGTCCAATACAATCCCAAGTAACAAAAATCCTAAAACATTCTGTTTCAACTATTCCACTTACTCTATCCACGAATAACGATTTTGCTTGATACCTAAACTCTGAAAACAAACATTTAAAACCTCGTTCTTTTGTTTTCAATGATGCCTCCTCATACTCATGAACCCGATGCATTGCATGTACAATGGGCTTCTCTAATTGTTTTTCATCTTTTTTCATACTCTCTTATTTTTAAGTTGGGGTGCGGAGAGAACGGGATTCGAACCCGCATGAGCGACTTCTGTTAGCACGTACCGGCATGACCTCGCTCTCACATTTTACTTAAACCGATCAGATCCTCTCCAGTACCGGGCTTTATTCTTCCCGGCATTTATGTAATGGCTGAATACCCAAAACGACAGCTTTTGCCGCTAAAGCAGCTCCATTCGATGCTGAAAGTTTTTCTTTTAGTCTCTCCACTCTACTTTTTACGGCCGCTTTAGACAAACTAAGATGATCTGCAATTTGTTTAACTGGATAACCAGCAACAAACTCATGTAAAGTTTCCACATCACGACTCTTTAATCCGGAAGATTGTCCACAAAAAATGCCACGCCCAGGACAGTTTATTTTTAAACAAGCAGAATTATATTGATCCGGAGTAATTCTTCCGTCAATACAATCGGGATCTCCATCGAGCGATCCGAACTTACAAAACAACCATCTTTTAAAACCACTTTCAAAACCCGTTATACCTAATATATCACGGATAAAACGCTGTCCCTCTTTATCCATGATATATTGATCTACAAACAGTCTTTTTTCCATACTTGGTAAATTTTGAAAAAGTAAACATTGCCCCTGATGCATTGCATAAATTTCATAACCTTTCACAAAGACTTCCGTCCCCGTAAATAAGCCAGCAGGAAATTTGTTATTTCCTTCATCAATAACTACATTTGTTCCCATAATCGTAAAGATTAGGATCCCGCTGTAAGTTTTCCAGACCTGAAGCGGGATCTTTTGTTTAACTTATTTTGTTAGATACTCAGCAAGAGCCAAACGGACAACAACCGATTCTTTCATATTATCCTTTTTAGCTCTCTTCTTTATTTCTTCTTTCATCTGCTTAGAGATCAACACATACAATCTTTCCGTCGATTGCATAAATGCCAAATTCATACTTTTTACCGTTTTTTCTTCCATATATTCTACGTATATTTATACCACAAATATAAATATATAACTTTTAAAAAGGCAAATATTTTACATGAAAAAGTCAGAAAATTGCAATATTTCTTCTATATATGTGAAAATAAAAGAGTTACTTAAGACAAAAAAAGTTACATATAATGAACTCGCCGACATGGTAGGGTTTACTCGTCCAACAGTTGCGAATTGGTTTAAAGGGACCTCGAAAATTGATGTGGACACGTTACCTATCATTGCTCAAAAATTAAATGTTCCTGTATCCTATTTCTATGACAATAGCGAAAATAATACAATACCTAATTCCACTTCTGACAGGGAGCAACTTTTAAAAGAACTTGTCAAAGAAAAGGATGCGCGCATAATTCTATTGGAGGAAAAAATAAAAATGTTAGAACTAATAGGCAAAAAAACGTCTGTCCCTCCGGAAGAAGATGTAGAATGTGCAGATGCCGTTGGATAGGTGAAATGAAGAAAATTATTAAATATTAAAATGATCATTATGGACAAATTGCCCAGCCCTATAAATAGATAATAATCAATCAATTGTTCATCTTTCGCAGCTTCCCTGCTGCTCCACAAAAACATTGATTACCTACAAAAAACACTCAATTCCTCTTTTGTGAAAATAGAGTTGAGTGTTTTTTATTCGAAATGATTATTTTATAACTTTGTAATAAATATAATATTAAAAAGCAGGAAACAAGAATTTATGAACATCGAAGAATTCCGAGAAGTTTGCCTCTCCTTTCCCCACACGACAGAAGAGTTTCCATTTGATGAAACCACTCTGGTGTTTAAGGTATTTAACAAAATGTTCGCCTGTACCGACATTCTACCTTTTGAATGGATCGCTTTAAAGTGCCATCCAGAAAAAGCGATTATTTTAAGGGAAGAATATAACGAAATTGTCCCGGGATATCATTTCAACAAGAAACACTGGAACACCATATATATGCACGGTTCGTTATCGGACAAATTGATCGAGGAACTGATCGAACACTCCTACCGGGAAGTTATTCTAAAGCTACCCAAAAGCTTTATAAAAGAACATTTTAAGGAATTTTCATTGACGGAATCCAATCGAAAAAAATAGGGTAGCCTTTTAAAACTACCCATCTTTTATTATGTTATTACCCATCCATCAAACATTTTGGGGTTTTCGAACATAATGCGGCATTTCAAAAGGTATCTCTAAGGAAAATTCTACCAATCCCCGGTATTCTCCGTTTTCATACCAAGGAGTCTGGTAGATCAATTTCTTAACCCCATTTTTTTCAATTGTATAAGCATTTGTAGAACGATTCTCCATTAAACCGAGCAATTTCGTTCTGGCCGGCTCCGGATGACAATCCAACACGTTTTGTCCAACCAGATCCCCATGATTTGTTTTTTGAGATTTATCATTCATCATTAAGATGTTTCCGTCTTTATCACATACCGTGACAGCCACGTTTAACTCTTTCATATAATCCATAGCTATTCTTTTTTATTTGTGCCACAAATCTACAACATTTCAATAGGATTTCATTTATTTCATTCACCTGATTATAAAAATAATCCTTTTGAAACTCCCGCTCCTGTTGATTTTTTCAAATTATTTCTTCCAAAATATTTTGCAAGAACCAAACAAATCCATATATTTGCATCGCTTTTGAGAAAATTCCTTAGTAGCTCAGTTGGTTAGAGCGGCGGACTGTTAATCCGTAGGTCGTAGGTTCAAGTCCTACCTGAGGAGCTCTAAAAAAGCCTTACAAAGTTTGTAAGGCTTTTTTTTATTACCCTTTTCCGGGTATTAATCCTCTTTCGGATCCTATCGTCAAGAGAGATGTTTCTTCAAAATAGAGTGTATCGTCACCGATTTTATGGGTTTACTTATAAAATCCGTACATCCTGCCTCCCAACATTTTTCCCGATCTACATCGAAAGCGTAAGCCGTTTGAACAATAATAGGGATCTCAGAAAATTTACGAATCTCTATCATCGCTTCCAAACCATCCATACGAGGCATTTTCAAATCCATCAAGATAGCATCGTACTTATTCTTCTTAAACATTTCCACGGCCTCTATTCCATCCCGGGCCCGATCTAACATATAATCTTTTTTCAACAATGCTTTTAACAACAGATAGTTGCTATCCGTATCTTCGGCTATTAAAATATGCTTCTTATCATCATTTACTACGACAGACAACTCTTCCGGCTCATTAGAGATTCCAAAAACAAAATGTCCCTTCTCTTTATCCGAATAGACAGGTATACGAAAATAAAAAGTCGTACCTTTCCCCCATTCCGATTCGACACGAATATCTCCTCCCAACAAATTCATAATAGCTTTACAAATAGACAATCCCAAGCCCGTCCCCGGCTTAAATTCATTCACTCTATAAAATCTATCGAAAATATAGGGCAAACTCTCTTCCGGAATTCCTTCTCCCGTATCCGCAACAGAAAACTCCAACCACTCCCGATCTTCCGATATCCGGGCTCCCAAAGTAATTTTCCCTTGTAAAGTAAACTTCTTTGCGTTATTAATAAGATTCGCAAAGACCTGTGTAAGTTTCACCCTATCTGTTTTTACCCGTAAACCTACCGGAGTCTCCCCTTTTAGCAAAACAATCTGTTCAGGCATCATAAACCGATGAGTTTCAAAAACAGAATTAACCATTTCATTCACATCGCACTCTTCTACCTGACATCCGACCGAATTGGACTCAATACGGGAAAGATTTAATATATCATCCAGCAAGGACAAAAGCAACTTACTATTTTTATTAATAGCAGCACAGAAGGTCTGTTTTTCTTCGTCGGAATAATCCTTTTCACATATCAGGTTTGCAAAACCGACAATTCCATTGAGAGGGGTCCGTATTTCATGAGAGATATTCGCCAAAAAGGCCGACTTCAAACGATCGGATTCTTCGGCTTTCTTCATGGCATGTTTCAATTCCTCCTCTATTCGCTTATGCTGTTCTATATTGATATCTAATCCGTATAAATACTTTATTTTCTTATCTCTACCTAAATCGATCGTTTGGACAACACCCCGGCATTCCCACCAACTGTATTGACCGTTTCCCTTGTAATCCACACGGTAAGCCGCCGTAAATTCGCCGCTATCCTGTTTCTGTACCCTTTCGAAGAACTCACTAAACCCGGCACGATCCTCAGGATGAACATAGAGAACAAATTTCTCCAATGTATCAAAAGGCTCTTTTTGAGCTCCCGTCTCCCCGAATCCCTCTCCGTATTCAAAAACTTGTTTATCGATATTAAATACCCAGGTATAAAAACGCAATACCCCTATCGAAATTTTCAGGAATCGCTGTTGTTGTAACTCGTCGGTCATATCTCTGAAAATCAACACAGCCCCGACAACACCATGCAAACTATCGAACAAAGGAGATATGCTTCCCGTCACATGCTTTACTTCCCCTTGTGTAGGAATCAATAATGCATCCGTATTCAACACCTGTCTCTCTCCTTTCTCCATGACTTTCCGTATAACACGTTGCATATATTTTTCATCCCCATCCGCACAAATAGTACATACCTCATTCAAACGTTTCCCGATTTCATCTTGTCGGCATCCCAGATTTTTACAGGCAATACAATTCATTTCCAACACTTCCATCTCCCGATTCACGACCACAATACCCTCCTCCATCGAAGAGAGAGTATGGGACAGGACTTCCGTTTTCCGTTCCAGATTTTTTGCCATTCCTTTAGCCGCCGCTTCCAGCTTTTGACTCCGGTGGAACATTTTTCGGTAACGTAAATAGAAAAAAAGAAATAATACCAACAACGTCACGAGAAGAACAAGGAAAACAAGGAAAGAGAATATATAATTCCGGTAAGTCACAAACACGGACTCCGGTTCATTCATAATAATACTCCCTGATGGCAAACTCTCCCGCTCTACCCGTCTGCGTTTCAATTGTACATCATCGAACATAAAAACACCCCTTGCCGTATCAACGGGTATGGTCCGGACATCTTCTCCTTTCAACACCCTTACGGCTAATTTCCCAGTCCGTGTCCCCTGATCTTCTGCTCGAAGCAAATACCCACCTAAAATACCGTTTCCCATGGCAAAATCCAGCGAAGACAATATAGGGGCGGGAGCCTCTTTTGAGAAAACGGGATAATAGATTTCAGCAGACCGATACATTCCCCGTTGATCTCGTTGCCAAGTCGAAAGAATAATAAAAGAGAGAGGATCAAAATCTTCCATCCTTTTTATTAAATCATCTACCGTCGCCTCGTGTTCTCCTACATATTCTATCGAAATATCAGCTTCATACTTCGACAACTGTTTTTGAGC
The DNA here is from genome assembly GCF_900543425.1 of uncultured Sanguibacteroides sp. Lineage (GTDB taxonomy): Bacteria > Bacteroidota > Bacteroidia > Bacteroidales > Marinifilaceae > Gabonibacter. The sequence continues at coordinate 101,598 of NZ_UQRQ01000009.1, forward strand.
CAACATTTTATGCATTCTTCCAGGTTCCGTACTATCCGATATCACATATACCTTATGTGCCTCCGGAAACAATCTTAGCCCGACTAAAAAGATTTTTTCATAATCCAATATACTAACCACTCCCGTCACGTTTTCCCACCCCTCCTGCTTTCTATAATCAGATACAGCTACTGCACAAAAGACAACCGGAATCTTTTTTATCATCGGAATATCCAATGAAAAAAAGATTTGATTGGCCTCCTTATCCGAAACAATAATCAAATCCTGCCTTCCCCGAATCTCACTCAACGTCCGATGTAGGATTTCGCCTTGCTTATCTTTATCTTTTGTCCTTTTAGAATCCAAATGAATAATTCTCAGGTCAACCTTCAATCCGGCATCCTTCAATTGCCGTTTTACCGCTCTAATGATATTTCTCGTCCATATTTGTTCTTCATGATAGGAACTGATAAACAAAACCTGTTTCACCGAATCTGCCATAGGGAATACCCCCGTTTCCGCTTTAACTGAAACAATACCAATCATCATCCACACTAACAGTATCCCCCATTCTTTCCCTAAATAAGCTATTTTCTTCACTTTACAATGAATTTTAACTGAAATTTGAGATAAAGATATAGCTTTTATTTAAAATAATCTCTTCTTGTAAGCATTAATAAAAAATAATTTAAAACTTAAATCTAATATTACCTCATATAAATATTCATCTTTTTCCACGAAAGAAATAAAAACTTACGCCATCACGATATTTAGTCTTTTTTAAAGAAACGATTCAAAATATCACATTTCTTATATGAAAGATAATCACACATTTATAATAGGCTTATAAAGAAAATAGCATTAAAAAAAGGGTGTCTGGATTAAAAACACGATTATTTATTTTTAAGTGGATAATAATCAAAAATTAATTACTTTTGGGGTCATTAAAACAAACAAAAAATTTAGCTATATGTACGGAAAATTTCAAGACTTTTTAAAGACTGAAATCCAGTCAATAAAAGATGCCGGCTTATACAAAAGCGAAAGAATTATCGTTACACCGCAAGGTGCAGAAATCAAACTTGCCACGGGTGAGACAGTATTAAACTTTTGCGCAAACAACTATTTGGGTCTCTCTTCTCATCCTGCCGTAATCGAAGGAGCGAAAAAGGCTTTAGACAGTCACGGTTACGGGATGTCATCTGTTCGTTTTATCTGCGGAACTCAAGATATTCACAAAGAGTTGGAAGCCAAAATCTCCAAATTCTTTGGAACCGAAGACACCATTCTTTACGCGGCTTGCTTTGACGCAAACGGAGGTGTATTCGAACCCCTGTTTGGACAAGAAGATGCCATCATCTCCGACGAACTGAACCATGCTTCTATCATTGACGGTGTTCGTCTGTGTAAAGCCGTTCGTTACAGATACAAACACGCCAACATGGCCGATCTGGAAGAGCAATTGAAGATCTCCCAGGCTCAACGTTACCGCATCGTCGTTACCGACGGAGTGTTCTCCATGGACGGAGATATCGCTAAAATGAACGAAATCTGCGATTTAGCTGAAAAATATAACGCTCTGGTTATGGTTGACGACAGCCACGCTGCCGGATTTATCGGCAAAACAGGTCGCGGTTCTGCCGAACATCACCATTGCATGGACCGGGTAGACATCTTCACCGGAACCCTCGGTAAAGCCTTGGGAGGAGCTATGGGAGGATATACCACCGGTAAAAAAGAGGTGATCGAAATGCTGCGTCAACGTTCCAGACCTTACCTGTTCTCCAACTCTTTGTCTCCGGCAATCTGCGGTGCTTCCATCGCCGTATTCGATATGCTGAGCAAGAGTACCGAATTAAGAGACCGGGTGATGGATAACGCGAACTATTTCCGGGCGAAACTGACGGAAGCCGGATTTGACCTGAAACCATCCGAATCCGCCATTTGCGCCTTGATGCTTTACGACGCAGTTCTCTCGCAGGAATTTGCTGCCGAATTACAAAAAGAAAACATCTACGTTACCGGTTTCTATTATCCGGTTGTACCGAAAGGACAAGCTCGTATTCGCATCCAACTCTCCGCCGCTCACACGCGCGAACAATTGGATCGCGCTTTGGCTGCCTTTATCAAAATCGGTAAAAAACTAAACGTGATTAAATAAAACACTTGCCATAAAAAAATCTCTCTTACCCTGTGTGGCTAAGAGAGATTTTTTTAAAATTGATATTTTGTTCATTTTCCAATACAACACCGACATTGAAAAGGAATGTTACAAGGTATAGCTCTTTATTTACCAAAATACTCATCCATTTCCTTATAGTTCTACTGAAAAACAGTAATATCCCTAATCACGCCAAAAGCCAACACAATTTTCGATGTAAAATCAATTTACATTCATAAAAACTACAAGCCAAACTGTATTCATCCGTTTCTATTTTAGAATAAAGGCCCCCAAACCTATATCATCGCCCCAAAGACATGGAGACATTAAACAGGAAACCGCGATTATACATTTTTCCTCCCGAATAGTCGGAAATATTATGTAACCCCCAATTATATCCGATTTCAAATCCGAAAGAAGACAATTGCAAGTTTACCGACAATTTGGTTCCATAATCCCATTTGCTCGTCTTAAACCATTCGTCCGGATAAAGCTTCTTCCCGTTTTTCAATTTCTCTCCGACACGTATGGCTCCGTAAGGAATTAAATTCAATGAAGCGAACCAATTATTCATGGGTTGCCAGAATATCCAACCCGCCTTAACCGGCAATTCCAGGTAATTCTGCCTCAAGGTGATATCCTTATGATCTCCTCCTCGGGAAACAAATAGAAGTCCCGGGGCAAAATAGAAACGACGCGTTTCATAAGCCAACGCAAGCCCGAGTTCGTAGCCGACCCGATAACCGAAGTCAACTCCCGACAAAGCACCTGAAGTCTTTAGGGTCATCACGTTTATTCCGCTATTTATATTTAATTTCCACAGGGCAACGTGTTGCTTATAGAGCAAACGATCGACCTCCCGAACTTTAAAAGTAACATCTTTTTCAGGCATAATCGCCAAGCCCGAGGATTGCACGGTATCCGTATGCAAAAATGCCATAAAAGCCAGAGAATCCATATATCCGGCCTTTTTATTCACGATGACCTCCTGCGGCGTGACGATTACGAAATAAGGGATTACGCTATTTCGATTATAATAGCGCATGCAAAGCAAACGATCCTGAGCATTATCTACGTTGAAATAACCTATTACAAAATTCTCCCGAACAAACTCGATAACCCGAGGATGCTGAAAAGTCGTTTGTGCCATCTGATGACAAGGGCCACAATTATCCGAAGAAAAATACAGAAGCATAGGTTTATTCTCCTGTTTAGCTTGAGCTACAATCCGGGTATAATCCGTCCGATCCCGAAACAATTGCGCCTTAATCGCTTCTTCATTCTCCTTCTCTATGGGAAGAAGAGCCCGAATCGGTTTTACGTTCGGATCGAGAGCCAAAAACTTCATCATCCCATTAAATGAAAGCGCCCCGCTTTTTTCTTTCAGTACCTTTTCCTCCGGAGTCAATATACACATGTAAGGAACAACTCCTGAATTATTTCCACGAATCCTTGCATACAATAATGAATTCTCTCGAAAATCTATATCCAAATGAACAGCCACGTAGTGTTCATCCACGTATTTTATCACCTTCTCCTTCGGGAAAACAATCTTTTCCATCAACTGGCAAGGTCCGCACCAACTTGCCGAAAAACATACAAAAAGATTTTTATTTTCAGCTTTAGCCTTTTGCAAAGCGGCCTCGTAAGTTCCGTCAAAGAAATGAATCGCTTTTCCATGTAAAGAGAGAAAAAGACATAAAATCAGAAAGGAATATTTTTTCATAACACATTTTTCTACAAATTTATTTATATATTTTATTTATAAAACAATCAGGCCTTTTATTTTATCAACTCCCTCCCTTTTTTTGCTGATAAAAAGTACAATATCGGTTTAAAACACATTCGTCACAGAACGGGTTCTTTTTTCGACAAACAAAGGCGGCATAATCCAATATAGCCCAATTTAATTCCTTACAACGTCTGACCTCTATAATATCATTCGCCAATTCCTGAATCTCTTTATCAAAACGAACATCTATAAACTCTCCCGGTTTAAAATAACGTTTCAACAAACGGGACATATTTACGTCCAAGAGAGGCTTTCGATTAGACAAAACGAACAGTTCATAGGCATTTGTCACGTACAATCCGATAAAACCGGAATCAGCCAACTGGTTGGAATCCTCCGGCAACTTTCCTTGTTTTTGCTTGAGATCCTGTCCCAATTTATACAAACGTTTCGCCCGGTGATGATACAAGCCTAAAGGATGCATGATCTCCTCCAACTCTTCCAGAGTCGCATTCGACAAAGCCTCCCAATCCGGGTATTTGGAAAAGAACGTATCGTAGTAGGCGGCAACCGTCTCGGCCTTCGTTCGCTGTAACAATATCTCCGAGAGTATCTGTTGGTATTTCGTCGCACCCGGCTCCCGCCAGGGAAACGAACGTCGATTCCGATCGAACCACTCCAACAGCCTTCGCTGTAAATATTGTACCATTACCTCTTTCATTATTCATTTACGTCCTAAAAACCGCCTTTCATGAAAAAAAACATAAGACAAAACTAACAAAAAATTCTTCTTGATATACCTGAACCCGTCGGAGGAATAAAACCAATTCATCAATCTCCACTACAATATTTGCTATTTATATTGCATTATTAGAATAAAATCTTATATTTACACAAAACACCGAGAAGAATTTTAGTTTACAGGGAAACCGAGAAACCGTTGAATTGGTAGATGTTACTTTATTAAAGACAAGAATAAGTTCCCACGATTTTTTTTCAGGCACTAATTTTCGCAATTGATACATCAGAAGTACAATATATTATAAAGAATAAAACTATGAAAACGATCATCGACATTATTCAATTTCTAAAAAGACCTGATTTTGAAGCCACTCAGGATAAATCATGGAATAAAATAAAACTATTCTTCGTCATATTTTTATGGTTATTATTGATTGTGTATGTGGCAAATCTACTGGCAGCCATATTAGAGTCCTTTATTTTTAATCATCCTATGATACCTAACACAGCCCTCTATCAAATTTACCCGGACAATGGACTATATCTATTCCAAATGGTCCTATTGGGTCCTATCATAGAAGAATTTAGTTACCACTATGCGCTCGGTCGATTTAATCTCACTAAAATTAAAATCTCGTTAAGCCTGATCATCTCGTTTTATATCTCTTATTTTCTATACGTGTATAAATTCAGAGAGCTTTGTGGATCAAGTTATATCTGCCATTTTCTTGCTCTATACGGCACTATTCTTTCAATCGCAACCATTCTTTTCTTTACCATGAGTCTATTGAACAAGCAACTCGCCTTATTCGAAAGCAAATGGGATAAGTATTATACCGTCATTTTTTATTTATCGGCAATTCTTTTTGCTATTTACCATTTCAATATGCCAACCCGGTTTTTGTTTGCCTTTTTTGCCGTAGCTTTACTATTCGGATATACAAGAACCCGTTTGGGATTCGGTTACGTTATCGCACTCCACATGTTGTGGAATACGTTAACCGCACTCGGCTTCTTGGCATATAGCACTTGGGGACGGGGCTAAAGTGCTAAATTTAGCATTTCAATAATGAAAAAAGCCCTCAAAGAGACTATACACGAGGAGTCGACAAAACTTTCAAATAACTTTGCCCACTTCTCAACAGAGTATTTTCAAGTTACTAACAGCCAACCCTGTTTTTTTCTACTTCTAAAACACAAACCTTCAAAATAATTCAACAAAAATCAATCCTCTGGTTTATAAATTTATTAACTTTAAGGCCGACGAGCAGAAAGAATAGCAGAAAAATATCTTTAATTAAATATAATCATTCTGTATAATGAGATTCGCAAAAGATTTTGTTGGAAATATTTCATTTATACCTTAAAACGATATAAATTTGACAAATCAATGCGAATGTGTTAAATATTTAACAAAACAATATAAAATGCTTCCTATGGATAAATTCATTTCAATCGAAGAAGCCGTATCTAAAGTAAAAGACGGTATGACCATCATGGTAGGTGGTTTTTTGGCCAACGGAACCCCCAACAAAATTGTTGATGCATTGGCGAAATCAGGAGTTAAAAATTTGACGTTGATTTGCAACGACACGGCATACCCGGATAAAGGAGTAGGTCAGTTAATTGCCAATAAACAAGTAAGTAAATTGTACGTTTCTCACATCGGGACGAACCCGTGTACCAGCGAACAAATGAATAGCGGAGAGCTGAAAATAGAGTTCTGTCCCCAGGGAAGTCTCGCCGAAAGAGTTCGTGCCGGAGGTAACGGACTGGGAGGTATTTTAACCCAGACAGGCTTAGGAACGATCGTAGCAGAAGGAAAAGAGATCATTCGGGTAGACGGGAAAGAGTATTTGTTGGAAAAACCTTTACGTGCCGACGTGGCTTTGATTGGAGCGAGTTTAGGAGACAAATCCGGCAACTTGGTTTACAGAGGTACTTCCCAAAACTTCAACCCATTAATGGCTGCTGCCGCCGACTTGGTCATTGCAGAAGTTGCAGAGTTAGTTGAAGTAGGTAAAATTGCAGCAGAGAACATAAAGACCCCGGCCATCATGGTCGATTTTATGATAAAATAAAACAAAGCATACATACCTTAACTCTAACAAATTAATAAAAAAGATATGGAAAAAACAATGATACGTTTAAGAATGAGTGCCAAAGACGCTCATTACGGTGGAAATTTAGTAGATGGAGCTCATATGGTACATTTGTTCGGCGACGTGGCTACGGAATTATTGATCATGCATGACGGTGACGAAGGACTGTTCGTGGCTTATGACAACGTAGAGTTCCTTGCTCCTGTTTACGCCGGAGATTATATCGAGGCTACCGGAGAGATCGTGAAAGTAGGAAACTCTTCCCGGAAGATGGTTTTCGAGGCAAAGAAAGTCGTCGCTGCCAGACCTGATATTTCTGCTTCGGCAGCAGACGTGTTAGCGGAACCGATCGTGGTTTGTCGTGCAAGCGGAACCTGCGTGGTGAAAAAAGAAGATCAACGAAAAAATCAATAATCACATGGAGAAATTAATTATCACAGCAGCCATTTGCGGGGCAGAAGTAACCAAAGAACAAAACCCCGCTGTTCCTTATACAGTAGAAGAAATCGTCAGAGAAGCTAAATCTGCTGTAGATGCAGGTGCGGCTATTGTTCACCTTCATGTCCGTGAAGACGACGGTACTCCGACCCAGAGCAAAGCACGTTTCAAAGAGTGTATTGATGCTATTTACAAGGTATGTCCCGATGTAATTATTATCCCCTCTACCGGTGGAGCCGTGGGAATGACTGCAGAAGAGCGTCTTCAGCCGACAGAGCTATTCCCTGAAATGGCGACCCTCGATTGTGGTACTTGTAACTTTGGAGACGATGTATTTGAAAACACGATGCCCATGATGAGAGATTTCGGGAAAAGGATGTTAGAAAACAATATCAAACCGGAATACGAATGTTTTGAAATGGGACATTTAGACACGGTACTAAACATGGCCAAGAAAGGTCAGGTTCCCGGTGCTCCCATGCAGTTCAATTTCGTTCTCGGCGTTCCCGGATGTACCCCTGCCACGGTACCGAATCTTTGTTGGCTTGTAAACGCAATCCCCGCTGGTTCTACCTGGACAGCAACCGGTATTGGCCGCCATGCGTTCACCCTTGCTGCTCCTGCTATTGTCATGGGTGGTAACGTGAGAGTCGGTTTTGAAGACAATCTCTACCTGGAAAGAGGCGTACTTGCCAAATCCAACGGCGAATTAGTAGCTAAAGTCGTTCGTCTGGCGAAAGAATTAGGCAGAGAGGTTGCAACCTCGGAAGAAGCAAGAAGAATTTTAAATTTAAAACCATTAAAATAAAAGTTTTATGCAGAAAAAAGGAAATAAATACGGAACACACCGCGTGATCGAACCGAAAGGGGTTCTGCCACAACCGGCCAACAAAATCGACAACAACATGGATGAAATCTACGACAACGAGATTTTAATCGATGTTCAAACTTTAAATATCGATTCTGCCAGCTTCACTCAAATCGAAGAACAAGCCGGTGGCGACAAAAAGAAAATTGCCGAAATCATGATGGGTATTGTTGAAAAACAAGGAAAACATCGGAATCCGGTAACCGGTTCAGGCGGAATGTTACTTGGAACTGTAGAGAAAATCGGCGATGCTTTAAAAGGCAAAATCGATTTGAAAGAGGGAGATAAAATCGCAACCTTGGTTTCTCTTTCTTTAACTCCGCTTCGCATTGACAAGATCAAAGATATTCGTCCGGATATCGATCAAGTAGACATCGACGGTAAAGCTATCCTGTTCGAAAGTGGCATCTATGCTAAAATTCCGGCTGACCTTCCCGAGAACTTAGCACTTTCTGCCTTGGATGTTGCCGGAGCTCCGGCACAAACGGCTAAATTGGTAAAACCGGGAGATACGGTATTGATCATCGGAGCCGGTGGTAAATCAGGAATGCTGTGCTGCTACGAGGCTAAAAAGCGTGCAGGAGTAACCGGTAAGGTAATCGGTCTTTGCCACAGCCCCAAAAGTACGGAACGTTTACAGAAACTCGGATTCTGTGACTACGTATTCTCTGCCGACGCCACACAACCGGTTCCGGTAATGGAAAAAATCAGCGAGTTGACTAACGGAGAAATGTGTGATGTTACCATCAACAACGTAAACATCACCGATACCGAAATGACCAGTATTCTTTGTACGAAAAATACCGGTATCGTATACTTCTTCTCTATGGCTACCAGCTTCACGAAAGCAGCCTTGGGAGCAGAAGGTGTTGGTAGCGATGTAACCATGATCGTCGGAAACGGATATACCAAAGGACATGCCGAAATTACTCTTCAAGAGTTAAGAGAGTGTGAAGCTCTAAGAAAAATCTTTACTGAACTTTACGCTTAAAAATAATGAAACTGTGGTCTGCAAGGTTTTTTCCATTGCAGATCACAGTACTTTTACTATAATCAAAGACTCGATGAAAAAAGGATGTAGATACGGGACACATAGGGTAATTACCCCGGAAGGGACTCTACCCCAACCGGCCTTAAAATTGGACAACACGATGGAGATATACGACAATGAAGTCCTCATTGACGTACAAACTTTAAATATCGATTCCGCCAGTTACACACAAATCAAACAAGTATGTAACGGAGAGGCTTCCCGGATGGAGGAGATGATCCTCTCGATCGTAAAGGAGAGAGGAAAAATGCAAAACCCGGTGACGGGCTCCGGAGGGATGCTTATCGGTACCGTGAAAGAGATAGGGCCAAACTTTCCGGACAAAAGCCTGAAGGTAGGCGATAAAATTGCTACTCTTGTCTCCTTATCTTTAACTCCTTTAAAGATTCATCGCATAAAAAAATTAGATCCGGCATCCGACCAAGTGGACGTCGATGCGGAAGCTATTTTGTTTGAAAGCGGGTTGTATGCCATACTACCCCATGACATCCCGGAGAAATTGGCATTAGCCCTTCTGGATGTTGCCGGAGCTCCGGCACAAGTGGCCCGCCTTGTAAAAGAAGGAGATACGGTTTGTATCATCGGAGGCGGTGGTAAATCCGGTATTCTGTGCTGTTACCAGGCCATGAAAAACGTGGGACCTTACGGAAAGGTCATTGTCGTGGAATTCTCTGAAGAAAATGCACGACGGATAAAAGAGATGAATTTAGCCACTCACGTGATTGTCGCCGATGCGACAAAAGTGATGGACGTATATAAAAAGGTGACGGAAATTGCCGGAGAGAGAGGATGCGAGGTAACCATCAACAATGTCAATGTTCCCTCAACCGAAATGACCTCTATCCTAATCACCAAAGGACAAGGATGCGTTTACTTCTTCTCTATGGCAACCAGTTTTACCAAAGCAGCTTTGGGAGCCGAGGGAGTGGGCAAAGATATAAGCTTAATCGTGGGAAACGGTTATGCAAAAGGACATGCGGAACTAACCCTGAATATCGTTCGGGAGTCAGCATGCATCCGGGAGTTATTTGAAAAACTGTACGTGAAATAATTTTAGGAGCGAATTTTTCAATCCATTATATAGAATCAAACTAAAACTAAAATAAAAAAGTGATGTCAGAAAGCAGACGAAAAGAATTTTTTCCGGAAGTTACCGATGAGCAATGGAATGACTGGAAATGGCAAGTGAAAAACAGAATCGAGACTGTCGATCAATTGAAAAAATATCTCGAATTAACCCCGGAGGAAGAAGAGGGCATTCGTGAATCATTAAAGACGTTAAGAATGGCGATTACTCCTTATTATTTGAGCCTAATCGACAAGAACGATCCTTATTGTCCGATCCGTAAACAATCCGTACCTTCTGTTCTGGAACTACACAAGGCTGCTGCGGATCTGGAAGATCCCTTACACGAGGATAGTGATTCTCCCGTTCCCGGACTGACCCATCGTTACCCGGACCGGGTATTATTCCTGATCACCGACCAATGCTCCATGTATTGCCGTCACTGTACCCGCAGACGTTTTGCCGGTCAGCACGACTGCGCTTCTCCGACTGAAAGAATAGACAAGTGTATCGACTATATCGCCAGAACACCACAAGTAAGAGACGTCCTATTGTCGGGAGGAGATGCTCTCCTGGTAAGCGATGATCGTTTGGAATACATTATTAGTAAACTAAGAGCCATTCCGCACGTGGAAATTATCCGTATCGGTAGCCGTACTCCGGTCGTTTGCCCTCAACGTATTACTCCGGAATTGGTAAATATGTTAAAAAAATACCATCCGGTTTGGCTGAATACTCACTTCAATCATCCCAATGAGATTACGCAGGAATCAGCAGCAGCATGCGCTCGTTTGGCTGACGCCGGAATTCCATTAGGAAACCAAACCGTATTATTAAGAGGCATAAACGACTGTACTTACGTGATGAAAAAACTAATGCATGGTCTGGTGAAAATGCGTGTTCGTCCTTACTATATCTATCAATGCGACCTCTCCACGGGTATTGAACATTTCCGTACCCCGGTATCCAAAGGTATTGAAATCATAGAAAATTTACGCGGTCATACCTCCGGTTATGCTGTTCCGACCTTTGTTGTGGACGCTCCCGGTGGAGGAGGTAAAACTCCGGTAATGCCTAATTATGTTCTTTCTCAATCTCCGAAGCGGGTAGTATTAAGAAATTATGAAGGCGTTATCACGACCTATACGGAACCGACAGATTATCAAGAAGAGTGTCATTGTCCGGAATGTGAAAAAGCTCGCAGAGAAGGTATTGCGGCTCTTTTGCATGGAGATCAACTCTCTATTGAACCGAAAGTTCTGGCTCGTCACGAAAGAAATAAACACTAATACTATTTAAATCGACGATGATGAAGAATATTCTTCATCATCGTCGATAATAATAATAATCGCCTTGCCTTTTATTGAAGAGATATTAAAATATAACAGTATTTCTATCGTCGGGTTGGCAAAAAATGCCGGAAAGACGGAATGCTTAAACTATATTCTTAATCGAGTTAAGAATACAGGAAAGCGATTTGCCCTAACTTCCATAGGCATTGACGGAGAAGACCGGGATCAGGTTTGTCAAACTCCCAAACCGGAGATCGAATTGTATGAAGGCATGCTCTTTATCACCTCTGAAAAACACTACAGGGAAAAGAGGCTGATAGCTGAAATCATGGATGTAAGCAATCGTCAGACCTCTTTAGGCCGCCTGATCACAGCCAAAGCTGTTTCACAGGGAAAAGTATTGTTATCCGGTCCTCCGGATACGGCTTCCTTACGACACCTCATCGAAGGGATGAAACGCTTTAACGTGGATACGACGATCGTGGACGGAGCTTTATCGCGTCTCAGTCTCAGCTCTCCGGCTGTAACGGAGGCCATGATATTGGCAACGGGAGCCGCTCTTTCTTGTAATATTCCTCAATTGGTCAGGAAAACAAAGTACGTGTACGACCTCATCTGTCTGGATACTGTAAATGCAACGACTGCACGTCAATTGGCAGACATTGAAAACGGAGTCTGGTCCATAGATGAAGCGGGAATCATTCACGATTTGAATATTCCCTCTGTTTTTATGTTGGAACAACATAAAGAAGATATTTTCCGTCACGGAAACACTCTTTTCGTTGCCGGAGCAATTAGTGATAAATTATTACAGTTTCTGAGAATACAAAAGCAAATTAAAGATATAACGCTGATTATTAAAGATTTCACTCGGGTATTTGCATCCATGGAATCTTATTACGCCTTCGTGAAAAGAGGAGGACAATTGAAAGTATTGCAGAAAAGTAAGTTACTTGCCGTATGTATCAATCCCCTATCTCCCGATGGTTATTGTTTAGATCCGGAGGAGTTAAGGCTTGCTATGCAGGAAAGTCTGCAAATACCGGTATATAATGTAAAAAGAATTTGAAACGAATATGTTTTTATTAAGGAATGCCATAGAAGAAGTGAACGGATTCAGGTTTATGATCGACCAGCTGGAAATACAATCCGGTCTGGCGAAACGGGTTCTCTATGCAACTCCCTATCGGCAACACCCGGAGGAAATTATTAGTGAACTAAACCGGGTAGAACGGATGTGCTTTTACCTTCGGGACACCCAGTATGCTGACAGCTTTTCCAAGATCGGCATAAAACTGATGCAAATAAAAGACATTCGGGGTACGGTTTCCCGGCTGGAAGAACACCAGGGACTGGATGATATAGAACTATTCGAACTAAAAAACTTCTCCTTGCTGGCTACGGATATCCGTTCCTTATTAGAGGCGGCGAAAATCGATATCATTCGTATTCCTGATCTCGAACCCGTCATTGATATCCTTGATCCGGATAAGATGCGTATTCCTTACTTTTATATATACGACACTTACTCTCCCGAGCTGGCTGGTTTACGAAATGAAATAAAAAAACTGAAACAATCGGGGAAAGCAGATGAGAAACAAATAGAAAAAATATATTTCCAAAGTGTCTCGCTGGAGGATGAAATACGGGAAAAACTTTCCGGACAATTACAGAGCTTTGTTCTCTCTGTTGCGGAGGCTCTAACGGGTATTGCAACGTTGGATATCCTTATCGCCAAAGCCAAACAGTCCATCAGTATGCATCTCTGTAAGCCTGAACTTTCAGAATATACCACTTGTTACCGGGGCATTTTTAATCCCCAAGTCAAGAAAGTTTTGGAAAGTGAACAAAAAACATATCAACCGATTGATATCGAAATGGAAAAAGGAGCCTGTCTGATCACAGGAGCCAATATGGCCGGAAAAAGCGTCATTCTTAAAACCGTTGCTTTGGCCCAAACCCTTTTTCAATTCGGATTTTTCGTACCGGCTGTTCAAGCCGGGATCGCTCCGGTCGATGAAGTTCTACTATGTATCGGAGACGAACAATGTGAACTCAACGGATTATCCTCGTTTGCTTCCGAGATGCTCCGGATCAACCGAATCATCCAAGATATAAAAGCAGGTAAAAACGCCCTTATTCTCATCGACGAACTGGCACGTACGACTAATCCCACGGAGGGAAAAGCGATAGTGAATGCCGTACTCGATTTTCTCACGGAAAATAAAGTCCGTTCCCTGATTACCACTCATTATAGTGGTATCCAAGCTTCTTGCCGGAAATTAAGGGTAAAAGGATTTATTAAAGAGAAAGTAAAAGGAACATTAACCATAAATAATATAAACGAATACATTGATTACTCCTTGATAGAAGATAACGACACATCCGTTCCGCAGGAAGCGATGCGTATAGCTCGTATATTAGGAGTAGACGAGAATTTGCTGGATCGGGCAGAAAGTTATCTGCACCGGGAATAGAAAAGAAAATATTAAATTAAAATAAAGTTCGAATACGGGGAAATAAAGAGAAGAAATCAAGATCAAGGCAAGAGAGTCTTTTTTCCTCTCTCCCGGAAAACGGACATGAAATTATAACAAAAAGACTATGCAGAACAGTAAATTAGGGCTGGATTTTAACAAAGTGGCACACGCGAAAAAAGTGTCCAAGAAAATAGCCGAAGACGTACAAAAATTCGTGGAACATTACTCCACTGTTGCCGTAGAACGGACTCTCTGCCGTCTATTAGGTATCGATGGTGTGGATGCAAACACCGTCCCCCTTCCCAATGTTTTGGTAGACGAGCTCAAGGAACAAGGGGTATTGAATCAAGGTATTCTTTTCTTCCTCGGTAATTCGATTGTCGAAACAGGCATGACGCCCCAGGAAATTGCAGAGAAGGTAGCTGATGGTCAATTGGATATGACAAAACTTCCCGTCCATGCGAACGAAGAGATTCACTTGGCCTTAAAGCCTTATGTAGAAGCCAGTATCAAACGCATCAGTGATCGTCGTGCAAAGAAAGAGCACTATCTAAAAACGATAGGTGAAGGTCCGAAACCTTACCTTTATGTTATTGTTGCGACCGGAAACATTTATGAAGACGTAGTACAAGCCCAAGCAGCCGCACGTCAGGGAGCCGATATCATCGCCGTTATCCGTACGACCGGACAAAGTCTTTTGGACTACGTTCCTTACGGGGCAACGACAGAAGGCTTCGGAGGAACTTTTGCCACTCAGGAGAACTTTCGGATCATGCGGAAAGCTCTGGATGAGGTAGGCGAAGAAGTAGGCCGGTATATCCGGTTATGTAACTACTGCTCCGGATTGTGTATGCCCGAGATTGCAGCCATGGGAGCACTGGAAGGACTGGACGTGATGTTAAACGATGCCCTTTACGGTATTCTTTTCCGTGACATCAATATGCAACGTACCCTGGTCGATCAATTCATGTCACGCGTTATTAACGGTTTTGCCGGTGTTATCATCAACACGGGAGAAGACAACTATTTAACTACCGCAGATGCGATTGAACAAGCTCATACGGTATTAGCTTCCGACTTGATCAATGAGCAACTAGCACTCATTGCCGGACTTCCGGAAGAACAAATGGGCTTGGGACACGCTTTCGAAATGGATCCGATGCAGGAAAACGGTTTCTTGTTCGAGTTGGCACAAGCCCAGATGACCCGCGAAATTTTCCCGAACGCCCCGCTAAAATACATGCCTCCGACCAAATTCATGACTGGTAATATTTTCCGCGGCCATATTCAGGACGCTCTATTTAACATGATCGGTATCTGGACGTCACAGGGCATTCAGTTATTAGGAATGCCGACAGAAGCTATCCATACTCCTTTCATGTCGGACCGTTACCTCTCTATTGAAAATGCAAAATACATTTTCGGTAATATGAAAAATATCGGAGATGAGGTAGAATTTAAGACGGACGGAATTATTCAAAGCCGGGCAAAAGAGGTCTTGGATAAAGCTACCGCTCTCGTGGAAAGTATCGAGAAAGAGGGGCTATTTACCGCTCTGGAAAAGGGAATTTTTGCGGATATCAAACGTCCGAAGAACGGAGGAAAAGGATTGGATGGAGTGGTAGAAAAAGGCAAAAACTATTACAATCCGTTCATTGAGCTGATGCTCAAAAAAAATTGAAATTCGAGGACCAGATATTATTTCAAATCCCAAAGTTTCAATGAACGTGTAAATTAAATAATAACAACAAATGATCTATTGAACCAGTTCAATTTTTCATTTTCAATTTTCAATTCGTATGAGTGGTGGATTATATTCAACGGAAAAAAATGATTTTGATCAGACCTTAGATCTGAAAAAAATAAAACCATATGGCGATACAATGAACGACGGTAAAACACAATTAAGTTTTACCTTACCCGTTCCTGCCGGAGAAGAGGCCATCGAGGCCGCAAAACAACTACTGAAGAGAATGGGGTTTGAAAACCCCCAGATTGTATTCAGTAAGGAATTAACCGAAGGTTATACCTTCTTTAATTGTTACGGAAGTTGCACACACACGGTTGATTTTACGGCAATTCATGTTCCTAAAGTCGAATCTACAAAATGGGAAATGCACGAGACAGACGAGTTTATCCGTGAACACATCGGACGGCCGATCGTCGTTGTCGGGGCCAGTACCGGAACCGATGCTCATACGGTAGGTATCGATGCGATCATGAATATGAAGGGTTTCGCCGGACACTACGGTCTGGAGCGTTACGATATGATAGAGGCACACAATTTGGGGAGTCAGGTGCCCAATGAAGAGTTTATCGCCAAGGCTATCGAACTCCACGCGGATGCCTTACTGGTGTCACAAACCGTAACCCAGAAAGACGTCCATGTTAAGAATTTGACGGAATTAGTGGAAATGCTGGAAGCCGAAGGGCTCCGGGACAAAGTAATTTTAGCTTGCGGAGGCCCTCGCATATCACATGAATTAGCAAAGGAATTAGGCTACGATGCCGGTTTCGGCATGAATACTTATGCCGACGATGTGGCCTCTTTTATAGCGCAGGAACTGGATAAAAGAATGAACAACAAATAAATCCAAAATCAATATAGCTATGGATAAAGATCAAATCAGAGAAGTCATTGCCAAACGGGTTGCTCTCGAATTAAAAGACGGAGACGTGGTAAATTTAGGAATCGGATTGCCGACTCTAGTACCAAACTATTTAAAGAAAGACGTACACGTTATCTTACAATCGGAAAACGGTTTATTGGGTATGGGCCCTAAACCTGAAGCAGGTAAAGAAAATCCGGAACTAACGGATGCAGGAGGCGGTTTCATCACGGCCATCGAAGGGGCTTGCAGTTTCGATAGTGCGACCTCATTTGGTATCATCCGGGGAGGCCATGTCGATGTAACCATATTAGGAGCTTTACAAGTAGATGAAAAAGGAGATTTGGCCAACTGGATCATTCCCGGGAAAAAAGCTCCGGGCATGGGAGGAGCTATGGATTTATTAGTAGGAGCTAAAAAAGTAATTTTAGCCATGGAACATACGGCAAAAGGAGCTCCTAAAATCCTGAAAAAATGCACCTTGCCGCTGACAGCTGCCGGACAGGTAAACCTGATTATAACGGAGATGGGAGTAATTGAAGTAACCCCCAAAGGATTGGTTTTACGTGAAATCCATCCTGAATTTACGGTAGAACAAGTTCAAGCTGCCACAGAGGCTCAACTCATTATCTCCGATGATCTAAAGCCTATGGCTCAATAAGATAGTTATAAATATTCATACCGGATCATTTGTTGGATGATCCGGTATGAATACAATGACTCATTCAATTTAAAATCATTAAATCTAAAATTATAAAATGGATTTTTCATTAACCAAGCAAGAAGAATTATTTCTGCAAATGATCAGAGAATTTGCGGAAAAAGAGGTAAAACCTCTTGCGGCAGAAGTAGACGAATCAGAAAGATTCCCTATGGAAACCGTAGAAAAAATGGCTAAGTTAGGTATTATGGGTATTCCCTTCCCCGTTGAATACGGCGGAGCTGGTGGAAATAATGTTCTTTACACGATGGCTGTAGAAGAACTATCCCGTGTATGTGCGACAACAGGAGTTATCGTCTCGGCTCACACCTCTTTATGCGGTGCCCCGATCATGGAGTTCGGAACTCCCGAACAAAAGGCCAAATATCTTCCCAAGTTAGCTTCCGGCGAATGGATCGGAGCATTCGGGTTAACCGAGCCTAATGCCGGTACGGATGCCTCTGCACAACAAACAATGGCCGTGAAAGAGGGAGATCATTACGTACTGAACGGATCTAAGATTTTCATCACGAATGCCGGATACGCACACGTGTATATAGTTATGGCTATGACCGACAAGTCCAAAGGGACAAGAGGAATTACTGCCTTTATCGTGGAAAAAGATTTCCCCGGTTTTTCTATCGGTAAAAAAGAGAAAAAAATGGGTATTCGCGGATCGGCTACCTGCGAACTGATTTTCGAGAACTGTATTGTTCCGGCAGAAAATCTACTGGGACAAGAAGGTAAAGGATTCGGCATTGCCATGAAGACATTGGACGGAGGACGTATCGGTATTGCTTCTCAAGCTCTTGGTATTGCACAGGGAGCTATGGATGAAACGGTAAAATACGTGAAAGAGCGTAAGCAATTCGGTAAAGCTCTCGGACAATTCCAGAATACCCAATTCCAGTTGGCAGATCTTGAAACAAAGATTCATGCTGCACGTCTATTGGTTAGAAAGGCTGCTTTCAAAAAAGACCGGAAAGAGAACTATTCCGCAGATGCCGCAATGGCAAAACTGTTTGCTGCTGAAACAGCTATGGAAGTAACGACTAAAGCGGTACAATTCCATGGAGGATACGGTTATACCCGCGAATATCCGGTTGAAAGAATGATGAGAGACGCCAAAATCACTGAAATATATGAAGGAACTTCAGAAGTTCAGAGAATGGTCATTGCAGCTAATTTATTAAAGTAAAAAAAAGTCAACATGAAAATAGTTGTTTGCATTAAACAAGTTCCGGATACCACGGAAATTAAACTTGATCCGGTAACCGGAACCCTGATTAGAGACGGGGTTCCCAGTATCATGAATCCCGATGATAAGGGAGGTCTTGAATTTGCCCTTCAATTAAAAGATCAATATGGAGCCCATGTAACCGTTATCACGATGGGACCGCCACAAGCCGAAGCAATCCTAAGAGAGGCTTTTGCCATGGGCGTCGATCGGGCCATTTTATTAAGCGACCGTAAATTTGCCGGTGCCGATACGTTAGCGACCTCCAATACCATAGCCGGAGCCCTGAGGGCCTTGGATTACGATTTGGTAATTACCGGACGTCAGGCTATAGACGGAGACACGGCACAAGTAGGACCACAAATCGCAGAGCACTTGGACTTACCTCAGGTAACCTACGTTGAAGACCTGAAATTTGACGGAAAGAAAACTTTTACCATAAAAAAATCTACGGAGGAAGGTCATCAAATCGTAGAAGTAGATGCTCCCTGCGTATTAACGGCATTGGCATCAGGTGTAAAACCCCGCTATATGTCCGTGAGAGGTATAGTGGAAGCCTACGACCGTGAAATCGAATTATGGAATTACACGAACATCACCGTAGATGAAAAGAAAATCGGATTAAACGGATCTCCTACCCGGGTGTACAAATCATTCACAAAGGGAGTGAAAGCTGCCGGACAAATCTACGAGGTAGAGCCAATGGAAGCTGCCGATATTATTATCAATAAATTAAAAGAGAAATTTATTATCTAATAAGAATTTAGAGTCTTTCTCCAAATTCAAAATTAAAAAGTCAGATGGATAAATCACAATACAAAAATGTTTACGTCTTTGTTGAACAAAGAGAAGGCGTAATCCAAAATGTGGGTCTGGAGTTATTAGGTAAAGCCAGAGAATTGGCAGATGCTTTAAATGAAAAAGTATATGCCATATTATTAGGGCATAACTTATCTACTCAGGCCCAAGAGTGTATCGCTTACGGAGCCGATACGGTTTTACGCGTAGACGTTCCCGAATTAGAGACCTATGTAACAGAACCCTATGCTCAAGCGATCTATCAAATTGTAAGAGACAACAAACCCAGTATCGTTTTAATCGGTGCTACCACCATCGGACGGGATCTGGGTCCGCGTCTGTCAGCCCGTATAGAAACCGGTTTGACGGCAGACTGTACCGGATTGGAAATTTCAGAAGAGAGAGATTTATTGATGACTCGTCCGGCATTCGGAGGAAACCTGATGGCTACCATTATCTGTAAAGACCATCGTCCTCAAATGTCCACCGTTCGTCCGGGAGTAATGCGGATCGGTCACCGGGATACAAATCGTCAAGGAACAATCGAGGATGTTACGATCCATTTTGACAAATCCAAATTCCGCGTACGAGTAATCGAAACCGTAAAAGAGCAGAAGAACCTGATCGACATCACGGAGGCTCATATCTTGGTATCCGGAGGACGAGGAGTCGGAAACACGGAAGGATTCGACCTTTTGCGGGCCATGGCCGGTACCATAGGTGCAGAAGTATCGGCTTCCCGTGCTATGGTGGATGCCGGAGTTCTCGGACATGAACGTCAAGTAGGACAAACCGGTAAAACGGTTCGCCCGGATGTTTATTTTGCCATGGGAATCTCCGGAGCTATCCAACACTTGGCAGGAATGGAAGAAGCAGAATATATCATTGCAATCAACAAAGACAAGTATGCGCCTATTTTCAATGTAGCAGACTTGGGTATTGTAGGAGATGTACGGAAAATCGTTCCCCTACTTACCGAACGATTGAAAAAATCAGAATAAAAAAAAACCGGGAAATTTTCCCGGTTTTTTTATCCTTATCATTTACGATAGTCATAGAAACCGATTCCGGTTTTCCGACCCAGCAAATTAGCCCGAACCATCTTACGCAACAAGGGATGCGGCCGATATTTGGAGTCTCCGAATTCATGATACAATACTTCCATAATAGCCAGACAAACATCCAAACCGATCAGATCTCCTAATGCCAAAGGTCCCATCGGATGATTTGCTCCCAACTTCATCGCTTCATCGATCTCCTCTTTGGAAGCAACGCCATCGGCATAAATGCCGATACCTTCGTTAACCATCGGGATCAAAATCCGGTTTACGACAAATCCGGGAGCTTCATTCACACTCACGGGAGTTTTACCGATTTCTGCGGCAATCGTCATGATTTTATCATGTACTTCTTGAGAAGTCAACTGTCCCTTGATTACTTCAACTAATTTCATCATGGGAACGGGATTGAAAAAATGCATCCCGATAACCTTTTCCGGACGATTGGTCATCGCCGCAATTTCGGTAATCGAAAGAGAAGAGGTATTGGTTGCCAATATGGCCTCAGGTTTACAAACTGCATCCAACGTTTTAAATATCTCATTCTTGGTATTCATATCTTCAGCCACAACCTCAATCACCAAATCGGCCTCCTTACAATCTTCATAAACCATGGTATCTTTAATCTTGGCAATGATTGCCTCTTTCTGAGCAGCTTCCATCTTGCCTTTTTCCACCATTTTGGAAAGACTCTTATCAATGGCCTTATGTGCTTTTGCCAAAGAAGCCTCTGACCTCCCCTTTAACAATACATCGTGACCAGCCTGCGCAAATGTCTGGGCAATACCATTACCCATTGTACCTGTACCTACGACACAAATTTTCATATTAAACCTCCAATTCTTTTATTAATATATTATTATTTCTTTTGAAAAGTCGCTCCCCGTTTTTCTATAAAAGCTCTCATCCCCTCCTTCTGGTCTTCCGTGGAAAAACAAAGTCCAAACAGATCGTTTTCAATAGCAATACCGGTCTCTATATCCGATTCTATTCCCCGGTTTATTGCCTCCTTCGAGTATCGTACCGCCAAAGGAGCTTTTGAAGCAATCTTCTTAGCCATACTCAAACTCTCCTCCAATAACCTTTCAGGCTCAACCAGCTTATTCACCAATCCGATCCGGTAAGCCTCTTCGGCATGAATAACATCGGCCGTATAAATTAACTCTTTCGCCTTTCCGATCCCTACAATTCTGGCTAATCGTTGTGTTCCCGAAAATCCGGGAGTAATTCCCAAGCCGACTTCCGGTTGTCCGAATTTCGCCTTCGAAGAAGCGATCCGAATATCACAGGCCATCGCCAGTTCACACCCTCCTCCCAGAGCAAATCCATTCACGGCAGCTATAACCACCTTATTTAACAATTCGATTTTTCTGAAAACAGCAGCTCCCAACTCTCCGAATGCTTTGCCTTCAACGGCGTTCAAACCGCTCATCTCCGAAATATCGGCACCGGCAACAAAAGAACGTCCTTCCCCCGTCAAAATGACAACATCCGTAGCCTCATCTTCACCCAAAGCAGTAAAAACAGCATCCAACTCCTTCAACACAACAGAATTCAAAGCATTCAATGCCTCCGGATGATTGATTTTTACAAGACAAATATTCTCCTGTTTTTCGACAATTAACTTCGTATATTCCATAAATATCTTTTCTTTATCATTTATATTTTTTGAAAGAATCCTATGATTCAGTATCTTTGCCCGGATTTTTACGTATCCATATCATCAATATGGATAGGATTCAGGCAAAAATAATACTTTTATTTGGTATTTAATTCATCCTTTTCTGACAAAAAGAGAAGAGATCATAAAAAGATATGATTTATAATTTCAAGTGGATAAATGATTTAAAATATGGATATTTCAATACTCAGCATACAGGAAATTGTTAGTGCCTTTATGGTCTTATTTGCAGTAATCGATATCACGGGATCCGTTCCCATTATCATAGATATTCAAAATAAACATCATAAAATAAACGCGGCAAAAGCAGCTTTATTTTCATTCCTTATCCTTTTCAGTTTTCTCTTTGTCGGAGACGCTCTATTAGGTCTGTTCAGCGTAGACATCTCCTCTTTCGCCGTCGCGGGGGCTTTGGTCATCTTCGTGTTAGCTGTCGAAATGATCTTCGGTATAGAGATCTTTAAGAACGACGGTCCCGCCGATACGGCCACGATCGTACCTTTGGTTTTTCCTCTCATTGCCGGAGCGGGCACTCTAACTACCCTATTGGCTCTAAAAGCGGAATACCACACTGTTAATATTATTATCGCCTTGATTCTGAATATTATTGTTGTCTATTTGGTTTTAAAGAACGTTTCATTAGTAGAAAAAATATTCGGAAAAGGCGGAGTATACATCCTGAGGAAATTCTTCGGAATCATCCTGCTGGCAATTTCCGTAAAATTATTTACCAGTAACCTGACCTCATTGATCGAGACTTTAAATCCATAATAAAACAATTGGAAGAAAACAACCGTGTATCTCCTTCAAATGTAATTTATTATCTATTTACAATACCGGCTCAAATACTGTCCGACACTCGTCACCCCGAGGGTTTTGGCTTTTTTCCAATCACGGCAAGCTTCTGTCTTTTTCCCGGTTTTAAAATAAGCAATCCCCCGATTGGCATATAATGCTCCGCTTTTATCGTTCAATGACAAAGAGTAAGTATAATCCTGAATGGCTTTCTGAAATTCATTTCGCTTTAAATAACAATTTCCGCGATTCAAATAATAAGCATACGTCAGATCAAACTCTTCGCCATTTATTTTAGCGTATTTGATAGCTAAAGTATACTCTTTTATCGCCTCAACGAAATTATTCTCGTTTTGATAGACATTCCCCAAATAATAACAAATTTCATCATCTTCAATAAAAATAGTTTTTGCTTTTTTCAGGTACTCCTTTAATACTGAGATTTGATTGGTTTGAGGGCAAGCCTGGTTCAATGAAATGTAAATATCTCTCAATTTCGGGTTCAATCTGGCTGCTGCCAATAATTTGGGAACAGCTTCTTTATATTTACCATCCTTAATATCCGCATTCGCCTCATTCAATAATTCGATAGGTTTGTTTACTTCACGCACATCAACCTGACCGAAAGATCCTTTAGTTGCAACCCAAAAGAACAATAAAATTAAGCCGACTATTTTCATATTTCAGTAATTGATATAGTTTATAATTGACATTTCGATGTCAAAAATAAAAAAAACAATTGTTAATAAAAACTCTTGTGCTCAAAAAATATAGAAAATATATAAAATTAACCCGTTCTGTTTTCTCAAAAAAAAGAGGATGACTTGAGTCATCCTCCTTTCTTACAAACCTACCTATCATTAGAAAGAAACCATTAACCGCAATTGCAGCTGGTGGAAATTTTTATCATTGGGAAAATAAACATTATCCAAATTAGCATATTGGTACTCTCCCATCACTTTAACATATTGATTGAATGAGTAATTCAACCCCAAAGTAACGGCATGCATTCTACCTCCACCGATACTGGTTGAAACCACCGGATAATCTTTTATCTCTCCATTCGGATAGAACTTATGATTACCGATCAAGAATACATCGCCTTTATTGATATCATTCAAATTCGTGTAGCTATAACGAGCAACCACTTCAAGTCCGCCTTTATCGTTCATTCCTCCCAACAAAGCGTATTCGTCATCGTAGGTATAAGCCTTACCGCACAACAAATAACCTAACTCAACATAAGCAGCATCAAACTTGGAAGCACGAATCGGGTTTCCATTCTGCCAAGATTCCAGCGTTTGCCAGCTTTGCTGACCACCCAATTGATTTTCGAATAACGTCAAATCATCCCGGTCTTTCCAGATTTTTTTGAAAATATATTCTCCGCGGAAGAAGAAACGATCTGTTCTGAACAATAATTCAGGATTTACATTCAACGTGTTCTTTGCCCAAGCAACATCAGCATTCAGGAAACGGGTGGTAGCATCCACATAGGTCTGCATATTAGCCTCGATTTCCAGGTTAGTCTTAAACACGTTATCATTAATGACTTCACCGCTGTTGATCCTTCCGTAGCGCATACCGATACCGAATTGCAAGGTCATATCGCTATTATTGATCGGTTTGTATAACCAACGGCCACTCAAACTGAATCCTTGGAATCCGGCAATCTGATCGTTGTATTTGTTTTCAGCAAAAAAACCTTGATCGGCAAAAAAGCTTTTATCAAAATACTTGTAAGTAACCCCCAAGGCACGTCCTGGAGACAACGCATTTACTCCGGCAGGACGAGAAATAAAGTGATAATTATACAAACTGGTATTCAAACTCATCGTGGAAGGTTCATTATAATAACCGGCTTTCACGCTGTGAATACCATTCACAGACTCTTTAAAGTTATACCTCACAAAAATATTTTTCTGTTTAAAAGTTCCCTTGGAGAAATCGAAATCAGCATAGAAATAGAGATTTTTCCACGTCAAAGAGGTACGAATACGGGCATCGGTAATTGCAGCTCCCGATTTCATAGGAGTAAATTCCGTATGGTAATAAGCGAAATCAGCAAAAAGACGACCTCCAGCCGTAAGTTTAAGCCCATTTTCCTTATTAATATATTTCAACAAAGGCTCTACATCCTGATCCTGAGCTTTTATCACGTTAGAAGACAGCATGGCAGCTACTAACACAAGAGGGAATAATATATATTTCTTCATTTGTATATGCAATTAAATGTGATTATTTTTCGTAACCCAACTCTTCCAGTAATTGACGTGCATCCGGTACAGTTTGAGGAGCATCTTTACTTCTCCAATTAAAATTAATCATGTATTGAAGAGACATATCCGAGTGGTTGGTGAACAATGCATCCAGATAAGGAGCTTTAAACATGGCTCCACCCTCTACACCGTAATTATACTGGCCAAAATATTTAGCCATCTGGTCGTAAGTATCAAAAGTATACGGATGGTTTTTCATTTTTGCCCGGTGAATCAAATGATTCTGCCAAGGTTTGTTCAATTCCGGATAATCATTGGGAGCTCCGCCGATACACGGTCCGATGAAATGAGCCTTATATTGTACACCCAAATTAATGAACGAAGCGTATCCAGTAGGATCGTCATAAGTCAAATCCGTAGCGCCACTTCCCAACCACAACAAGAAACACATCGGAACTTTTCCTTCAAATACTTTACTTACCTGTACCAAACTTTGCAAAGAGAAAGTTTGAAGAACCACCTTACCGTTTGTATTACCTACATTCACTTTATGATCCTTGTAAAAAGGCTCGTTTTCGTTTGCAGGCTCGGTAATAATATTCATATGCAATTCCGATAACTCGTCATATACCATTTGTTCAAATCCAGCCGGATTCAACCACGGCTCCTTAAATTCGATATAGATACCCGGAATATTTCCGCTAAGTGCACTTCCGTCAGCTTTTGTATCTATCACATACTCAAAATCATATTTAACAATCTTATCGACCGTAACAAAGTTAATGGGATTGGTAATAGTCTTGTTCGTGGCCGTCATTCCGGTTACGACACGTTCTCCTTCCGGATTCTTCCAAAGTCCAAAAGGATCCGTCTCTCCTGCTTTATATCTTTTCAAGCGATATCCTTTTGAATACATCACCAAATCTTCCAAAGTAGAAATATACTGATGCTGTTCCACGAATCCGGCACGAGCTTGCTCCAAACTGCTCTCGTTAAACCATCTTCCGGCATCCAAATGCATCAACTCGTAATAGGTATAAGAAGAAGGATAATTGGGAACAAAATTTTTCGTGTCCACAAGCAGTAAACTATCGATTTGCTCGGCAGTATATCCCAATTTCTCGTAGTACTCCTTCCTTAGTGCCGTGGGAAGTGTTTCTCCGAAAACATCCGCGATATTAGTGGTACGCTTTAAATCCGTATCGTGCAAAGCCAATACCACACCATCTTTCGATACCTGCATGTCGCATTCCAAATAATCGGCTCCAATCTCCCTCGCCCAACGATAAGCAGCTTCCGTCTCTTCCGGTGTCCAAAACGTAGAACCTCTGTGAGCCATCACGGCATATTCCGGAACGTAATCCCGAACTTTTTGCATCTCTTCAGACAAAGTCGCCACGTGTACGCGGTCGACATCAACTGTCACATCATTAAATTTTTGATCTTCACACGACATCACGGAGGCTACTAACCCGCATGCCCATGCGACATGAAATAGTCTTTTAATCATAATTTCGATTTTTAGGAATGTTAATGATTATTTTTAACAAGATATTGTTCCTCTTTATATGTAAATCCGATAAACAGGAATGCTAATGCACAAGCCAAGAGTAAGACAATGAAGTTCCAATTCCAACCGAAATGTTGAACGACATATCCTAAACCGATATTAGCCAATAAGGCCGTTCCGAAGAAGTAACCGAAAAATCCGGTTAACCCGGCCGATGTTCCGGCAGCCTTTTTAGGTGCCAGATCCAACGCGTGCACCCCAATAAGCATGACAGGACCATAGATCAAGAATCCTATGGCAATCAAACAAATACTGATAGCCATCGGAGTTCTGGCAAATTGCCAATAAACAAAGATGAACACAGCCACCAATGCCATATAAATCATAGTGGTCAAAGCACGACGTCCTTTAAACACCCGGTCACTCAACCAACCGCAAACAATCGTACCGGGAATAGCTGCAAACTCATAAGCAAAATAAGCCCACCCGATACTCTCTATATTAAAATCCCGGGCCTCTTTCAAATAGGTCGGAGCCCAATCCAAGACACCATAACGTACCAAATAAATAAAAGCATTAGCAATGGCGATAAACCACAACGTTTTGTTATTCAATACATATTTGAAAAAGATCTCCTTCGTTGTCAACTCCTCCTCCGATTTGGCACTGTAATTCTTCGGATAGTCGTTCCGATACTCTTCTATAGGAGGTAAACCGCAGGACTGCGGAGTATCCCGGATCAACAGGAAGCTGATCACGACAACAAAAAGAGCAACGACCGCCGGAAACCAAAAAGTACCGGCTTGCCAAGAACCGAACCAAACCATACCGACAGCAGCCATAGGACCGATTGCAGCTCCACCCACGTTATGGGCACAGTTCCAGATAGACATTTTAGTTCCCCGCTCGTTCTGAGAAAACCAATGGGTCATCACTCGTCCGCTGGGAGGCCATCCCATTCCCTGGAACCATCCGATCAGGAATTGCAATATAAACATCGACACGATGGAAGAAATTCCTAAACCCGTTCCCAAAATAATTGTCACCAAAGCTGAAAGGAGTAACCCCAACGGCAAAAATTTCCGGGCGCTGCTACGATCGGAAACACCCCCCATTAAAAACTTGGAAAGACCATACGCGATAGCATTGGCCGAAATGGCAACGCCCAAAAGTCCTTTGTCGAATCCCATCTCCACAAGATATGGCATTGCAAGTGCAAAATTCTTTCTAACAAGATAATAACCAGCGTATCCGATAAAGATACCAATGAAAACCTGCCAACGTAATCGATTGTACGTCGGAGCTATTTCTTCCTTTGGAAGCAAGGGCTTATGAGGCTCCGGTTTCAAAAAACTCCACATGTGATTAGATTTTAATTATTTACAATTAATTTATTTCTACCTGTCATTCTACTCCGTCCCAGAGAGTAAAAATTCATCTGTTTCTTCCAATCTTCGAACGAATCATCTGATATCGTATGATTTATTGTATACCGATCCCCGTTTATTTCCGAAACCGGTAGAAAAAATTGTCCTGCAAACACAGTTCCTAATTCAACGTAAAACGAAAATCCATCCCTCCTGCTTTCTCGGTTCATAACTCTCGTGTTTATATTTACAATAACAGATAAATTCAATTTCAGAATGAACTCATACGAAATCGTTTGCTTGCAAATTCGAAACAATTTAATTTCAATTCGCACCAAAAATAGAGAATAACATTTTTAAATCAAAATAAAATTCAACAAAATTTAGATTAAAATTTCGTTTTAACATTTTATATTTACGAAATAAAACATTTCCTCTTTCAAAAATACGACAAGCGTGCTATTCCAGAACGCTTGCCAATATTGATATTGGATGCTCACAACGTTTCGTTGTAGACATTTCAATCTGCCATTTACATGTTTCACAATCGGTAACAACGTAATCGATATCGCAAGACTCTATTTGCCTAAATAACGAATTACCAATATCTTGTGATGTTTTATAATTTTCTTTTTTGAAACCATAAGTTCCTGCAATACCGCAACACTGTGAATCCAATACGATTAACTCTATATTGGGGATCAATTTCAATAGTTCGATCGAATAATAAGACCAACCTAACTTTTCCATATGACAAGGCGTATGATAAGCAACCCTTAATTTCTCTCCTTTTTTAAAATTCAACTTAACTTCCCGTTGACTTAACAATCGATATATATAACGCGTTGCCAATTCCACTTGATCCCGAACATCCGAATTCTCGATATCCAGCAAATGCGGATATTCATCACGAATAGTAAATGTACAGGTTGAAGAAGTAGCAATTACCGGCATTTTTTTCTCTATCACAGACTCACGTATGGACTTGATATTTGTTTTCGCCTGCTTTTGGGCTTGTTTAATAAAACCATTGGAGATCAAAGCAACACCACAACATTTTTCTTTTTTCAATAATTGTACGCCAATTCCAAAAGCATTCATGACCTTAATCAAATCCTTTCCCAACTGCGGATTATTATAATTCACGTAACAACCGTGAAAATAACTTACTTGTTCCGGATAAGCTGCTTGTTTTTCCGCTTGCTTCTTATACCAACTTTCAAAAGTACCAAAAGCGTACTTGGGGAATGAACGCCTATGATCGATTTTCATGACACCGTCCAAAACCGCTTTTACAGGTTTCATTCCCAATGTCACATTCACAATCGGAGCCAGAGGAGTCGACAAACTACCGATTAAATCCGTATTAGCTAATATAAAGTCACGAAGTTTCGGTTTTTTCTCGCTATATTTGATACGGGCTGCTTGAATAATATCCCCTATTTTCACATTAGAAGGGCAAGCCACCTCACATCTTTTGCAATTGATGCAATATTTCAGTGCTTCATCATAAAAATTAAACTTTTTCAAACGCAATCGTTCCTCGTCGGGACCGGCCTGCTTCGGGCCGGGAAAATCCGGATTTACCGCTGCGACAGGACAATATACCGTACAAATCGTGCATTTGATACATTGTTCAAAATTATTATCACTTACATTATGTTGTTGAAGATTCATGACATCCATTTTATTTGCTTAAAATTCGCTCTGCTACATACAACGAGCTCAAAATAGAGACTCCGGCACCACACCCTTCCTTCATCGCATTATAACCTTCCAATACCGCCCCCGCTACATATAGATTATCCAAAGGCTCTCCTCGATACATACCCTGGAGTTCGGTATTCGTTTTTACGCCAAAAGATTGATAAGGTTGCACCTCGAATACATTACGACGATACCACTGCTCCCGATCTTGCACATAGGAGACATCCAAATCGAAAATAGGTTCATATATCCGGTCCGGCTCTGCGATCAGCCCCTGGCTGAAATAACTCCCCGTCGCCAATACTACCTGCTGCCCCGCGAAGGGAATATCTCCATGATTGGAAGAGTAGAGACGAGTGATCCGGTTTCCTTCCCTATCCGCCCCCAACACCGTATCTCCCAGCATATAAACTCCCCCCGCCTGGTGAAAACTTCGACACAACTGCTGTTGTGCCCGAATCCCAGGTACGGAAGGCGGAAGCGTGGATATCAAACGAACAGGCTTTTTTATTTCATTTTGCACGTATTCCAGTACATGATCTCGCCCTAAACCAAGAATTGCCGGTAAAACAACCGCTTCGCTATCGGCACTCTTTTCCCGAAGTATACGAATCAATTCGTTCAAATTTTCCGAATGGTCAAATACGCGGGCAATATTCACGGAACGCATCTCCGTCGGATTCTTCCGCAAATTCTCCAGAGCGGGAAAATGAACGAGATGAACACTACACTCCGTCCCCATCTCACGAAATTCATCCACAATGAATTGCGTGTAAAAATCCAAGAATCCGGTAATATTAAAAATAGCTATTTTTTTCCAGGGCAGCCGATCTCTTTCCGTTGATATCAATTGCTCTTTTAAAGTAAGCCAAGTGGGTTTCATCGTGCCCATAGGAGTGATCCGGTAATGGTTCTCCCGTTCACTTCCGAAAACCGGCACGCCGGCATCTTCAAGAAATGATTTGGCCTCTACCGTCAAGGTTGAAAATTTTTCAGCCCCCAATTTTGCATAAGGATGATCCGGAGCTTGCACAATCAACTCCTTTACCGCCTCCAAAGGATGATTCACCCCGGTTCCATCGGGCAAAGCATTCAGCAAATCAAAAGAA
Source organism: uncultured Sanguibacteroides sp. (assembly GCF_900543425.1). GTDB lineage: Bacteria > Bacteroidota > Bacteroidia > Bacteroidales > Marinifilaceae > Gabonibacter. Next base: position 132,298 of record NZ_UQRQ01000009.1, read on the forward strand.
CCGGAAGAAAAATGCAGGGCACTTTGGCCCGAAGATATAATAACGCAACGTTGTCCTTTTTTTGACAAATAAATACCGCAGATCAATCCGGACAAGCCGCCACCGATAATAATCGTATCAAATTTCATATTACTCTTCTTATTTTTGAGACCCTGTTAAACCACATACACTTTCATAAACCCAAGACGTGTACTCACTTTCGCGCAAAGTATCTCCCCAGGCAATCGGCGCCATCCCTTTCCATCTCTCATTCAGGAAAGAAGAGAGATCTTCTTTTGCTCTCTTCGTACAAGATTTATGCAGATCACTCATCAGTCCAGCGGCACGACAAGCACAAAGTTCTCCCTGACAAGTACCCATGCCGACACGCGTTCTCCGTCTTAAATCGATCAAGTTATTCACATCCAACTCATTCAACGCGTACTTTACCTCACCCACAGAAACCTCCTCACATTCACAGACCAAACTGTTATCCAAAAAGGTATTCTCGGAAAACTTCCCGGCCATATCACCATGCCGGGAAATCGTAGCATTCCGCTGAGTCAGGGGTATGGAAAGAATCTTTTTACTAATTTCTTCTATATTCTCCCGGGAACCGGGCAATTTTTCCGTGGCCGTGGTACAAACAGCCGAAACATTCAATTTTTTACAAACCAAATCACTCGTCCATTCAGCCATCAATCGATAGGTCATCAATTTACCTCCCGTAATCGTGATAAATCCTTCCAATCCATCCCGGACGGCATGGTCCAATAACACGATACCCCGGCTTACACTCCGTCCGCTGGGATCATTATCCGACGCTACCAAGGGACGAACCCCCGCGTAAGCCCGAAGAATTCGGGTCTGGGCCAGGATAGGCGACAACTTCTCCCCTTCTCTCAGCAATAAATCGACTTCTCCCGACGTAACACACATATGATCGATCTCTTCGAAAGGCACCTTGCTCGAGGTCGTTCCAATCAGACAAATAGTGTCCCCCGGCACAAGAATATCCGCATCCGCCGGTTTCCGGCATCTATTCAAAACGATATTGTTCACCCGGTGCCCGAAAATCAACAAAGCGCCTTTTGAAGGCAACATATTAATATTAATTCCCGCCAACCGGGCAATATTATGTCCCCAAATTCCTCCCGCGTTAACAACCACCGAAGCATAATACTTCCTCTCCTCTTTCGTCTTGTGATCCAACACCTTTACCCCGACAATACGGTCCTGTTCCCGTAAAAGTTCCGTCACCTCGTGATATGTCAACACCTTAGCCCCGTGATTTTTTGCATCCATTATATTGGAAGCAGTCAAACGGAACGGATCTACGGCACCATCCGGAACACGAACAGCTCCGATAATATCCGGATTAGCCGCCGGTTCCAACCGCAAAGCTTCTTTCGGATCAATAACATCCGCCCGAATTCCGGCTTGGCGACAAGCCTCTACGAACTTGGCCTGATAGGCGATATCATCCTCCGGCAAACTAAGGAACAGACCATCCGTCTCCTCTACACAATGACTGGCTATTTTGCGCAGAATCATATTTTCCTTAATACACTCTTCCGCCGACTCTTTATCCGTCACGGCATAACGAGCCCCACTATGCAATAATCCATGATTCCTACCCGTAGCTCCCGTTGAGATATCGAACCGCTCAACCAACAACACCCGCAATCCCCTCCGGGAACAATCCCTTGCCGTCCCTGCTCCGGTAGCTCCCCCACCGATAATAATGACATCAAATGGCTTTGTAGTATCCTGTTTCATATACAGAAATTTTTAGTTTTGTTACAAAGAAACAAACAAAACGAAATAATTCAAAACAAAAACGCAATTATTTTCACTTAATTCGAAACAAAACGAAACAATAAATCAAAATAAATGTTTCTAATCACAACAAGATGTCATTCCCAAAGCAGATTTATTTACGGTACAAAGATCTTTTTCTTTTAGGAATATTCGATGTATCCAGCCCCCTGTTTAAACCAAAATATAATTCGCAGCTGTTTTTTCAAATTGCTCTATTTGTGATTTTTCCCAAGCCTTATCATATCCCAACTCCTTTGCGACAATTTCAGCGACTTTCGGGGCTACCGCAACCGCAACCCGGGCATCGAGAAACAACAACCGAACCCTTCTGGCCAGAACATCCTCCACATTTCTGGCCATCTCTTCCCTGACAGCCCATACCACTTCCGCTACCGTATAATCGTATTTAGGGCTTAACTTCTCTTTCATTGCCGGATCGCTATCCATCAATTCCTTTATCGCATCCACATCAGACCCATAGACATATAAATGATCCGAAAGATCCGGTTTCAAATGATAACCGTGAATATGATACGTTTTTGTCATGCATTTCCGATCCTCCAGTAGTTGCATTTTTATAGCCTGATCTACGGTATCTTCTGCCATTCGCCGATAAGTCGTCCATTTTCCTCCCGTAATAGTAATCAGATTATTCGGAGAAACGATAATTTTATGGCTACGCGAAATCTCTTTCGTACTCTTCCCCTCTTTTTTAGGAGCAGCTAAAGGACGTAAACCCGCAAAAGCGGATAACACATCCTTACGGGTAGGCTTACGTGTCATATACTTCCCCGCGGTATTCAATATGAATTCAATCTCTTTCTCCAAAGGCTTGGGTTCAAATTCCGGTTTTTCCCGCAATGTATCCGTTGTCCCGACAACAACCTTATCGTGCCACGGTACGGCAAAAAGTACCCGACCGTCATCCGTTTTCGGAATCATAATCGCGTAATCGCTTTGCAGAAACGATTTATCCAAAACCAAATGAACTCCCTGACTGGGACGCACCATATGCTCTCCCGTGGGAGTATCCATTTGCATAATATCATCCACAAATACACCTGCCGCATTAATAACAACTTTCGCTTGCACCTTATAAGACTTTTCGGTTTCCATATCCATCACTTCAACACCTTTCACTTTCCCTTCCGTACTATGGATCAACCCCGTAACCTTCATATGATTTATGGGACATCCTCCGTTATCTATACAAGACTGTACTAAATTAACAGCCAGACGGGAATCATCAAATTGTCCGTCGTGATATATAACACCTCCCTTTAATCCCTTTTCACGGAGTACAGGAATATGTTTTAAAGATTTTGATTTGGATACATACAAAGAACGCCCTAATCCCAAACGTCCTGCTAAAAGATCGTACAAGGTCAAACCGACCGTATACAGAATATTATCCCAATACCTATAATTAGGAATCAAAAAAGATTGATTCTTCACCAAATGCGGTGCATTCTTCTTCAATAGCCCGCGTTCATAAAGAGCTTCCAGCACAAGCCCTACATCCCCTTGAGCCAAATACCGTACACCACCGTGAACTAACTTCGTACTCCTGCTGGAGGTACATTTCGCAAAATCATCATATTCAAATAAAGCGACACTAAATCCTCTAAGTACCGCATCGACAGCAACCCCAAGTCCTGTTGCTCCACCCCCTATGACTACAACATCCCAGGTCTTAGATGTATCTGTAATTTCCCCGATTAAATCATTACGTTTCATCTGTTTATAATTTATATCCATACCATGTGATGCTCGTCAATAAACCACGGACATCTAAGTTAACATACGAAATAATATAATAAAAGTTCTCTTTTTTTAAAGGAGCTTCATCCGGCCTTCAAAATAAATTATTAACTTCGTCCAACTTAATTTATAAGTCTCAGGTGTATATATCATTACAATAGACGACATTTATAACTAAAAAGGGATGAAAACATTATCCGTAAAGGAAAGGCATAATTATATTCTGGAAGCTTTACGTCAACAAGGCTCCATTTCCGTTGTAGACTTGGCCAATCAATTAAAGGTCTCTTCCGTCACCATACGAAAAGATTTAACATTATTAGAGGAAAAAAAGATGCTGTACCGTACTCACGGTAGTGCCATCCTTATCAACCCGTATATTAACGACCGGCATGTTAGCGAAAAAGAAAAATTCTACACGGAAGAAAAACGTTTGATAGGAATAAGTGCCGCCCAACTGATTACCCCTAATGATTCTATCTTAATTGCATCAGGAACGACCATGCATGCCCTCGCCAGACAAATTCAGGCACAAGGGCATCTCACCGTGATAACCGCAGCAATAAACGTAACCAATATACTGGCTCGTAATCCGAACATCGATATCATTCAATTAGGAGGTTTCGTTCGAAACAGCGCACTCTCTGTTGTAGGGAATTATGCCGAGAATATGCTTGAATATTTTTCATGCAGCAAATTATTCATGGGCGTCGACGGAATTGATCTGGAGTACGGATTGACTACCACCAATATGATGGAAGCCAATTTAAACCGAGTGATGATGAAAGCTTCACAGAAAACAATCGTATTGGCAGATTCTTCTAAATTCGGTCGACGGGGTTTTAGTAAAATCTGTGACCTGGATGCCATTGATCATATTATCACGGATAATAATATTCCCTCTAAAATTTTAAACGCTTTGCAAGAAAGAGGAATCGAAGTGACGGTAACCGACACCCATTCGTCCAACATATAACACAAGCCCATTTCGTTCCAATGGATTGGATCATAAATTTAATCCCATTGTTTTAAACGCAATATATTCAAAATATATCGTGGGAGATAATCGTATGCAATATTTTATTATTTTTACACCAAACAAATTATTTAAACAATTAAACATGAAACTATTCCTATTTTTCATTTTTATTACCTCTATGTTGAGTATTTCAAATGCATCTGCGCAACAAGAGGCATTATGGATGCGTTATCCCGCTATCTCCCCAGACGGGAAAACCATCGTATTCTGTTATAAAGGAGACCTGTTTACGGTAGACAGTAAGGGAGGAAAAGCTACGCAACTCACGACGAATCCGGCCCACGACACTCAACCGATATGGTCCCCGGACGGAAAAAGCATCGCATTTGCGTCAGATCGGGAAGGAGGGCTGGATGTTTATATTATACCGGCAACAGGAGGTTCTCCTACCAGACTTACATTTCATTCCAATGCCGAAACACCGGTATGTTTTACACCAGACGGTAAAAGCATTATTTACAGAGCAGCAATTTTACCTGACGTTCATTACACACAGTTTCCCAATAGTGCACAAATGTATCGTGTTCCCGTAACAGGCGGAAGACCGGAACAATTTCTGACTTTTGAAGCTAACGATATCCATTTTAATAAAAAAGGAGACCAGATCGTTTACCATGATCGAAAAGGTTATGAAGACAATTGGCGCAAACACCATACCTCTTCCGTTACTCGAGACATCTGGTTACACGATCTGAAAACAGGTAAATTCACCAATATTACGAACAAAGAGGTGGAAGACCGAAATCCTATTTTCACGAATGATGAAAAAAGTATCTATTTCCTGAGCGAACGCTTCGGGGACTTCAATGTATGCAAATTATCATTCGAAAATCCTTCGCAAGTAAAACAATTGACCAAACATCGTAAACATCCGGTACGTTTTCTTTCCATGTCCGATAACGGTACCCTGTGTTATTTTTACAACGGAGAGATTTATACCTGTAAAGAAGGAGAACAACCTCAAAAACTAACGATCCAAATCATAACCGATCAAGTAGAACCCCATTCAATTCTACAAAATTTAACCCACGGAGCAACAGAAATGGCATTATCTCCCAATGCAAAAGAAGTTGCCTTCATTCTCAGAGGAGATATTTTTGTCAGTTCAGTAGAATTCGGAACAACGAGACGGATCACCAATACTCCGACCCAAGAACGTTCCGTGAGTTTCTCCCCGGACGGACGATCCTTAGTGTACGCCGGAGAACGAAACGGAGGATGGAACATCTATGTCTCCTCCCTGGTCGATAGTACGGATCACCAGTTCACATACGCGAGAGAGATCAAAGAATCTCAAATCACGAACAGTAAAAATGCCTGTTTTCAACCGGCTTTTTCTCCAGACGGAAAAGAGATCGCTTACCTGGAAAACAGAACTGAAATCAAAGTGATCCAGCTTAAAAACAAAAAAACAAGAACCGTACTGGACGGGAAATACAATTACTCGTACTCAGATGGCGATCAATGGTATCAATGGTCACCGGACGGGAAATGGATATTGGCTCAATATTTCGAAAAAGGAGGTTGGCAATACACGGACATCGCTCTTGTGAAAGCCGATGGTAGCGGAGAAATTCATAACCTGACCAATAGCGGTTATAATGACAGTAACCCTAAATGGATGATGAACGGTAAAGTGATCATCTGGTCCACAGACAGACAAGGTTACCGTAGTCACGGGAGCTGGGGTTCCCAATACGATGTTTATGCCCTATTCCTGGATACGGAAGCTTGGGATGAGTTCAAAAGAGACAAGGAAGAATCTGTCTTAGCCAAAGAGATCGCCCAAAACGACAAAAAACAAAAAGAAGAAAAGTCAACGGAGAAAAAAGATAAACTCCCAGAACTGAATATCGACTTTACGAATCTGGAAGATCGTATAGCACGTCTCACGATCAACTCTTCCAATTTAGGCGATGCTATCCTGACGAACGATGCGAATAAGCTCTTTTACATGAGCCGCTTCGAAGGAGGCTACGACCTATGGGTAAGAGATCTCAAAGAAGGCAGTACCCGTATTCTATCCAAATTAAACAGTCGGTATGCCAGCATGGAAATGGATAAAGAGGGTAAAAACATTTATATGTTGTCAGGCGGACGCCTCAGCAAGATTGATGTCAATTCCGGAAAAGTAACTCCATTGCAATTCAATGCCGAATTGGAACTTCAAAGAGCAGCCGAACGCCAATACATATACGAACACGCCTGGAGGCAAGTAAAAGATAAATTCTACGATCCGGACCTTCATCAGTTGGATTGGAATTTTTATAAAAAAGCCTATGAGCGCTTTTTACCGCACATCAATAACAATTACGACTTCGCGGACCTACTCAGTGAATTATTAGGCGAACTAAATGCCTCTCACACGGGTGCAAGATATTTCGGATCATACAGTAAAATTCAAACAGCCTCCCTGGGGGCCTTTTATGACTCCAAGTACAAAGGGAACGGCTTAAAAATCGAAGAAATTATCGAGAAGGGCCCGCTTGTCTCTGCCGACACCAAAATTAAAGCAGGAACCGTCATCGAAAAGATCAACCAGCAAGAAATCGAAGCAGGAAAAGATTATTTTCAACTATTACAAAATTTAGCAGGGAAAAGGGTTCTCCTTTCTCTTTATGATCCGACAACCAAAACACGCTGGGAAGAATACGTGAAACCGATTTCTTCGCGTCAAGAAAGTGCTCTATTGTACGGACGTTGGGTAAAACAACGCAAAGCTCTGGTAGACAAATTATCTCAGGGCAGAATCGGCTATATCCATGTCAAAGCCATGGACAGCCAAAGCTTCCGGGAGGTTTTTTCCGAACTGCTCGGACGTTACCGCAACCGGGAAGCCATCATTATCGATACACGTTCTAACGGAGGAGGCTGGCTTCACGAAGACCTGCTCACGCTATTAAGCGGTAGCATATACGCTCAATTTGTCCCCAGAGGGCAATACATCGGACGGGATCCTCTATTTCAATGGGCAAAACCTTCTGCCGTTATTATGAGTGAGGACAATTACAGCAATGCACACGGCTTCCCGTGGGCTTATAAAGAGATGAAACTCGGTAAATTAGTCGGAATGCCGGTTCCCGGAACCATGACTGCCGTATGGTGGGAACTTCAACAAGATCCGACTCTTGTATTCGGTATTCCCCAGGTGGGCATGAAAGATAACCAGGGACGCTATTTGGAAAACCTTCAATTGGAACCGGATATAAAAGTCAATAACGACCCGGCAAGCGCAATAAAGGGAAGAGACCTTCAGGTCGAGGCTACCGTAAAAGCCTTACTGGAAGACCTCGATAATAAATAAAAATAAAAGAGCAACTCACCATCAGAGTTGCTCTTTTTACTATTTCAAAATGCAAATAGCATCCGGGCTTTTACTAATTCTACAATTTTTTGCCGAAGATTTTGTGCATTAATAGGTTTAGAGGCATAAGCATCAAAACCACTTTCCATAACACGTTGCTCATCAGAAGCATAAGCATATGCGGTAATCGCCATAATGGGAATATCTTCTGAAATCTTCCGAATCTCCGCCGTCGCCTCATAACCATCCATAACAGGCATATTAATATCCATAAGTACCATATGAGGTTTATCACTCTTAAACAATTCCACGGCTTCCTGCCCATTCCAAGCATGTATGATACGATAATCTTTTTTCAGTATAGATTCGAACAACTTATAATTACTGGCATTGTCTTCTGCTATCAGTAAAGTCAACTTATCATCCTCCACCGGTATCATGTGATACTCTTTTCCTTTTATATCGACAAACTTTTCCACGATCCGATAAGGAATGGTAAACCAGAAAGTAGCTCCTTTACCCTCTTCAGAACTTACCCCGATATCTCCACCCATCGTTTTAACGATCATTTCACATATACTTAATCCCAATCCGGAGCCTTGCTCAAAATGATTCAATTTCACAAAACGCTTAAATACGCTTTTTTGCTTCTCCTCAGCAATCCCACATCCGGTATCCGTGACAAAGAAATAGAGAAAATCATCCGACAAGAGCCGATAACCGAACTGTACTCCCCCCACTTCCGTGAATTTTATCGCATTCGTAATCAAATTTGTCAAAACCTGGCTTAATCGACTCTTAACTGTATTTACATGACATTGGGGCAGATGTTCCGTGAAACAAACCGTTAGATTTTTGGAATTCGCCTTCAATTGGGAAGAGGTTTCGATCTCTTTCAACAACTCATTCAAATTAATATCGGAATAAACAAATTCCAATGATCCCGCCTCAATCTTCGATAAATCCAAGATATCACCTATTAATTGCAACAATAAAGCATTATTACTTTCAATAATATTGACGTATTCTCGTTTCTCATTTTCGTTCTCCGTAAAAGACAATATATTCGAGAAACCGACAATCGCATTCAAAGGTGTTCTGATTTCATGGCTCATATTCGCCAAAAAAGCCGATTTTAAACGGTTAGACTCCTCTGCCTTTTCCTTAGCCGTAAGCAAATCCAATTCCATCTCTTTTCTTCGGGTAATCACCAAAGAAGAGCCTACCAATGTTTTAGGTAATCCATCCTCATTCCAGGAATCTACCGTAGCTTTTGCCTCTACCCACTCGTATTTTGAATGATGATCCTGATGTTCCAGAATACGATACTCCTCTACCACCTTATCCGATTTACCTTTTATCAGATCCTGAAAAGCACTCCAGACTTTATCCCTATCCTCCTTGCATATCTTAGAAAAATATTCTGTATAAGGTACTGATATATTTTCTTGTTCCACATCTGCACCTCCCGGGGCAGTAGCCCGATTAATATCACATAGGATAGTTCCTTTTTCCAAATCCCATTTCCAAGGAATGACATTAGCAACCTCTAACGCGACGGAAAGTTTATGATTGGTCGTACGCAATTGCTGTTGCGTCTTATTCAATTTCGTATTATCAATCATAAAAATATTCAAAATATCCTTCTGTTTGGAAGGGGCAACCAAGGTATCATAATATTTATCTGACTCTACATAATAATGGGGATAAATCAAACTACTGTTCTTTTTTAAAACATAATCACAAATCTCAATAAATTCTTTACAAGAAAAGTTTCCATACCCGCTTACCCTTTTCCCGACAACAGATCCCTTACCTTTGAACTCTTTTTCAAATCGAGGATTTACATCTATTACCACCCCGTCATATGTAGTTCCCTTATCATCCCTCAATAATTGAAACTGTAAAAAAGCAATAGGCATTCCTTCAAATAAATCCTGGTATTTAGAGAGTAAATTTATCTCTATCGTTTTACCTCGCATCCGCACCAGCAATACAAGTAAGACACACAGTACGCAAAGGCCTATAATCAGTATTCCATATTTATATCTTTCCCATATACTCTCCGCCTTATGATAATAAAATGCATTCTTAGGATACAACGATTCTGTAATCCCTTTTACCTGCAGATTATGATAATTAAGAACAGGCCGTGGCTTATACATATCCTGATTCTCAATTCGTTTTACTCGTTGTCCTGTTAATATTGCCCTCATTTCTTGTCCCAATTTATCCGGAACAATATTTAAAGGTAAGACATATCCTCCGGTCAATGTAAATCCATCTCCTACATCATACAAAGTAAAAATAGGCTGAGAGGTAAAACTTTCTAACGTCAAGTTCAAACTAACAGAAATAAAATGCTCCCCCAGCCGTTCTGAATGAACAAACCAAAACAAAAATAAAACTCCTGTATGAGAGTCTATATCTTTTAAAGTCACAAGTAAAGAATCCGTACTTACTTTACCTTCTGTCAAAAATCGAAGCTTCAAATCAGGAAAATCATTTTTAACAAGCTGCTCTACCTCTTTTCTTGTTTCTGCCCCAATATACCGCTGATCCGAAATAAACAATAACTCCTCCATATCCGGCAACAAATGTTGCATCATCGAAATCGTCTCCTTCACGTAACGAGGATAATAAACAACGGTTACATTACGTCCTTTCACGTCTTCTGCCAACGGGATCTTATCGTGATCAGCAACGGCTTTTTTTTCCAAATAATTCGTCACAGGACCGACAAACTCATATTCAGCACAAAGCAAAACCGGAACATCCTTCCAATGTGCATAAATATCATCTTTAAATACCCCCCAAGCAGTATTACCAAGCAATACTATAGCTGAAGGAACTTTTTCTTTATATTGGTCAAACAAATGATTTTTATAATCCGTTAGCTCCTCTTCCGTTTCAATCAGTAACATATTCATATGTTCCGTATATACCCTTGGCAAATCGTGCAGGACAAGAGAAGCCGCCAACCTCTGAATAATAACACCACTCCAAGGATCACTCTCCGTATAAGTATTAATAATTAATACATAATCCTCTTTAGCAAATACATCTTTGGCAGCAACTGTCGATATACCCCCTGCTATTTGGAGAAAAAAGTACAATACGATTATACTTTTTCTTGCAAACCAATTCATGCTTACAATACCCATAATAAAAATCATACAAAATTCAAGAATTCTTGCACCTTCTCTTTTAATACACCAACCCGGATAGGTTTCGTGATGTAATCATTAAAACCACTATGATAAACCCGTTGCTCATCTTCGGCAAAAGCAAAGGCCGTCACGGCAACGATAACGACACTATCGGATAACTTACGTATCTCTCCTGCGGCCTCGTAACCTCCCATCTCCGGCATTTTTAAATCCATTAATATCAAAGACGGAAGATATTCTTTATACAATTGAACAGCCTCCTTACCGTTAAACGCATGAAGAAGATTATAATCTCTCTGTAATACGGTTTCATATAATTTATAATTATCCGAATTATCTTCCGCGATGAGAATGGTTGGCTTCTGATCAACCGAAATGTCTGATAAACAAAAATCAGACACCTCCGGAGATTTAATAGAGGTTGTCGATTCTACCGGAACATACGGAATGGTAAACCAAAATACGGATCCTTTACCTTCGGCAGACTCCACTCCGATATCTCCACCCAAACGTTTCACTATGGTTTCGCTAATTGCCAATCCTAAGCCGGTTCCTTGTGCAAAATTATTCAATTTCACAAAGCGTCCGAAAACCTGCTCCAACTTATCTGTCGGAATACCACAACCGGTATCTGCTACATAAAAATATAAATACCCATCTTCCTGCAAACGATACCCCAAACGAATCTCTCCTTGCTCCGTAAATTTAATCGCATTCGTAATAAAATTATTAATAACTTGAAGTAGACGATTTTTTTCCGTTCGAACGATACACAACGGCATCCGCTCGGTAAAGACAACAGAAACCAAACCGCTATTCACCCTTAATTTAGTCATCTGTTCTACACCTTCAAGCAACTGATTTATATCTACATCGGAATAAATAAACTCCAGGGTCCCGGCCTCAATTTTCGATAAATCCAAGATATCTCCGATAAGTTGCAATAATAAAGTATTATTGTGTTCAATAATACTTAAGTACTCTTGTTTTTCCTCTTCGTTATCTGTTTGAGCCAAGACGTTCGAGAAACCGACAATTGCATTCAAAGGAGTCCGGATCTCGTGACTCATATTCGCCAAAAAAGCTGATTTCAATCGATTACTCTCTTCAGCCTGTTCCTTGGCCAATAATAAGTTTTGTTCCATTCGCTTCCGTCCGGTAATAACTACGCTTGAACCAATAATAGTCTTGGGTTTTCCTGACAAATCATACTCGTAAACCGCCCCCTGTTTTTCGATCCATTCATACTCTCTATCGTTGTACCAATGCACTTGATAAATCTCATGAAAATCCTTCCGCTTCCCATTCAATAAATCAGTAAAAACAGACATCATATGTTCTCTGAACTCCGGATGAATGGAATTGATATATTTCTCTACCGAGCAATAATACTTCCCGTTAATCGGTTTCGATTGACTTTCATGATGATAAATAAAATAATCACAAGAAAAGATCTGGGAAGGAACATCACAATCCCAAGGCAAAACATTGGAAAGACTCAACACGGAAGATAAAATAGAATTGGTTATTTCCAGTTCTTCTTTTGCCTCCATTAATGAAACTTCCATTTTTTTATGCTGATCGACCGAAGCTATCGTACCTATTAATTGGATAGGCATTCCGGATGAATCACATTTTTCAACAGAAGCATGTATCTCCACCCATATATAAGATCCGGTTCTCCGAAAATCAGCTCTCACGGTTTCTTGCACGTTATGCATTTTACCTTCAGACAAGCGTTTAAAATCTTCCTGAATATTTATTCGATCTTCCGGATGGATCATATCAAAAAAAACTTGAAACGGAAGTTCGATATCCTTATCCGATGCCTCTCCATAAATTCCTTCCAAATGTTTAGAATCCATAACAAAGACCTGTCTCTTCATATCAAAAAACCAAAGCATTAACTTAGCGATGTGTAAAGCAAGCATTAATCTCTGGGTAACAGATTCTATCTGCATTTGTTGTTTTTGCATATCCGTGATATCCAATGCGCTACATACTAACCATTTGGATTTCCCATACAAAAATATATTTTTGGTTACCATTAAAGAATGTTCCATACCATCGGCCAATATCATTTTTTCAACACCTTGATAATGACCATTTTCATCTGCCAACTTACGATCAAATTCCTGACGTTCCTTGGTATCCTTTTCACTCATAAACAACTCCTCCGAACGTCCTATCACTTTTTCCGCCGGCAATCCAAAAATAATCGACTGGTTACTCCAAAATATATACTTCTCTGTTTCCATATCTTTAATGGAAGTAGGAATAGCTATACTTTCAAGAGCCCGGCTTAAAAATGTACGCAATTTCTCTGCTTCGATTCGATGTAATGTATTTTCCGTTATATCTCGAAGAAAAGTAACCACTCGATTCTCATCCAAATAGGCCGTACAGACTTCAAAATAGACAAGCCTGTCATGTAACGGTAAATTAAATTCAAAACGTTTTGGCTGGCGGGTTTTCAAAGATTCTCTCAAATAAAACATATAAGTCTCTGCCATCTCTTTATCCTGAATGATCTCCCGCACATTCATTCCCTCCATATCCCGCGAAGGAAAAGGCAAAAGAGAGTCATCAGCATTTAATACCTTCAGGATATTCAACCTTTCATCATGAATAAACATCATATCCGGAATCAACGAGATCCATTTATCACTCCATACTTCCGATTTATTACCTATCAATTCTTGTGAAAAAGATCCGGTAGATTTTTTATTACGAGAAATAAATATGTTAGAGAATATGCCCATGATCTTATATATAAGTCATCCGTATAACACAAAAGCCCTCTAAACAGATTTAAATTCCATCTACATAGCTATCGTTTGATACATCACTAAAATAATCTCCAAATGTATTTATAATAAAAGAAAAAACATCAATTATTTACCTTATAATTTTCAATAATTTAATTCTATGTAAATTTTCTTTAAATTGGAATTATTTTTCATTTATCAAAGCAATCAAATGGGGATTGACACGCTTTTTGAAACACTATCCACTATCACTATCGATTGTAAATTGTAGATTGACGATTCCGCTCGTGAGCCTAATTTACAATAAAAAAAGCCACGATCTCTCGTGGCTTTTACTTCCTTTTTAGCTTGTAGCGAGATCCGGGATTGAACCGGAGACCTCATGATTATGAATCATGCGCTCTAACCAGCTGAGCTACCTCGCCAGAAAAATCGCTCTAACTTATTAGAACGATTTTTGGAAATTCGGCATCGACCTACTCTCCCACCTGGCGGCAGTACCATCGGCGCTAACGGGCTTAACTTC